>JBBQSP010000024.1:0-61881 GCA_038213735.1 Vicinamibacterales bacterium
TCGACCACCGGCCGCTCTTCCGGCGGCGGCTGCGCCGCGTCGGCGCGCCAGAACGAGGTGGCTGGTCCGACGCCGGCGAGTGGCAGAAACGAGGTGCCGCCGGCCGCGGTCGTTTGCGGCAGCGCCCGTAACCCGTCGATCACGCGGGTATGAAACGCATGCTGGGCGTCGGAGTTGGCGTACGAGCGTTGCGGCAACGAGACGCGGAACGACAGCGCCGCATCGGCCCGGAAGCCCGGGTCCACGTTCTGGAGTTCCAGCAGGCTGCGGCCGAGCAACCCGGCGCCGCACAGCACGGTGAGCGCCAGCGCCACTTCGCCAATCACGAATGCCTGGCGAACCAGCCGGCCGCGCGCCGTGCCCGACAGGCTTGGCGCGCCGTCGCGAAGCGCGGTCACGAGTGAGCCGCCGGTGGCACCGAGCGCCGGTGCCAGGCCACAGAACACGGTCGTGATGATGGTGACCAACGCGGCAAACGCGAGCACGCTCGGATCGATTGCCACCTGCGAGAGCAGCGGAATCGGGAGCCGCGTCGTGACCCACGCCGCCAGCCCGCTCAGCAACCAGCCGGCCAGCAACACGCCGAGCAGCCCGCCGGCGGCCGACAGCACCAGCGATTCGCAGACCAGCTGCGTCAGCAGCCGGCCGGTGCCGGCCCCGAGGGCCGAACGAATCGCCAGCTCGCGGCGGCGTCCCGCCGCGCGGGTCAGCATCAGGCTGCCGATATTGGCGCAGGCGATCAGCAGGACCGCGCCGACCGCGCCAAACAGCACCAGCACCGCCAGGCGGACGTCGCCGACCAGCTGCTCACGCAGTGGCACCACGTTCGCCGTCCAGCCGGTGTTGAAGTCGGGCCACTCGCGACGCAGGCCGTCCATCACGCTTTCCATCTCGGCCTGCGCCTGCTCGCGCGTGACGCCGGCCTTGAGGCGCGCCATGGTGATGATGCTGCGCCCCAAGGGCTTGCGTGCCGCAGGACCGAGCCGGAAGGGGGTATAGACGTCGGCCGGCAGGCCAAACACCTCGAAGCCACGCGGCATGACGCCGACCACCGTGATCGGTTCGCCGTTGATCGTGATCGCGCGGCCGACCGCGGCGGCATCGCCGCCGAACTGGCGCTGCCAGGCGGCGTGCGACAGGATCAGCGTGCGCGCGGCGCCTTCCTGGTCTTCGCCGGCGGCGAAGCCGCGGCCGAGCATCGGCGCTACACCTAACAGATCGAGAAGGTCGGCGGTGACGATTAGCGTGGACAGCTCCTGCGGATCGCCGTTGCCGGTCAGCGTCACGCGGTTCTGCGTGAAGGCCGCCATGCCGGCGAACGACTCGTTACGCTCCTTCCACTCGAGGTAATTGGCAGGACTGACGACGTTGCGCGGACGGTTACGCGGCAGGTTGTGTTCCCAGACCACCACCAGTTGCTCGGCGTCCGCGTACGGCAGCGGCTTGACGAGCAGCGCATGCACCACGCTGAAGAGCGCGGTGGTCGAGCCGATGCCGATCGCCAGCGCTGCGATCGTGCAGATCGTGAAGAGTGGGGTACGCAGCAGCACGCGCAGGCCGTGCCGGAAGTCCGACATCAGGCTGGTCATTTGCGGGGTTCCGGCATTTGGAAGGGCCGTGCCGGAATGGCCGCGGCGCATGAACGGTCGAGCCCGTCGACGGATCCGGTCTCGAGAAACGCGGCGAACATGCCGTTGATGCACGCTTCCGCATTGCCAATGGGATGGCCGTTGTTGCGCATCACCACGTGCACGCCGTTAGACAATCCGCGAAGTACTTCGTCACCGCCCGCCGGCGGCGTTACCGGGTCGAACTCTCCAGAGACCATCAGCGCGGGAACGGCCGACCGCGTCGGCTGGCCGTGCGCGCTCGACACCGTGCCGCGGGGCCACTCGGCGCAGGCCGCCGTTTGCTGCTGTAGCCGGTAGTCGCCGCCGAACGTCCCGTCAGCTTGCGCCCGCGCGTCCTTGGCGAGGAACGGAATGTCTTCACTGCAGGTGACCGACAGGAAGAAGCCGGCGGCCAGGCGATTGCCGCCAAGCACCGTGCGCCCTGATAGCGCGGTTTCCGTCAGGCCGCGTTCGTCGCCCGCGACCAACTGCGCGACCAGCTTCGGCGCCTGGGCCAGGCCGTCGGGCGTGTAGAGAACGCTGCGGAACGCCTCGGCGAACAACCCGCGCGTGACTTTGACCGAGGCAGCAGGCCGGTTCGACCCGGCAGGAAGCGTCAGCACCGGCGACGTTTTCTCCAGCCGGCCGAGCAACGCGCGGAAGTCTGCGTCGAGGGTCGGGAAGTTGCGCCGGCAGTTGGCGTCCCCGTTGCACCGGGCCACCAACGCCTGCCACGCATCGTCGCCCGCCCGCGCATGCGTTTCGGGCATTGCCATCGACGAGGGCACGATGCCCTTCATGGTGACGGCCCGCAGGCTGGCGGGATGACGCCGCATATAGACCTGCGCGACCCGGCTGCCGTAGGAGGTCCCGTAGAGATTGATCTGCTGATAGCCGAGCGCCTGCCGCACTTCGTCCAGGTCGTCCACCGCGATCTCGGTCGTGTAGCGGGTGAGGTCGGCAGTGGCCGACAGACGCCAGCGGCAGGCACGCACCGCCGCAACACTCAACAGGTCCGCGTCGAACGTGCCCGAGGCGTCGGGCTTCGCCAGTTCAGGGCAGGTGAGCGGCGCCGACTTGCCGGTGCCGCGCAGATCGATCAGCACCAGGTCGCGATTTTTGCGGATCTCGCTGAAGGCGCGGCTGAAGAAGCGCGCGTTGAACGACGGCGCGTCACCCGGTCCGCCCGATAGCGCAAACAGCGGATCGGGACGCCGATTCGCCGTCGTTGCCGCCAGGACGATGATCGAGAGGTCGATCTGCCGGCCTTGCTTGGTGTCGCGGTTCTCCCACACGCGATAGCTGCCGCAGCGCGCCTCGCCAGGCACGCCGTCGATGGCACAGGGCGCCAGCACCACCTGCGCCGCCAGGGCCAGGGCGGAGATCATCGGCGCAGTCCCAGCAGGACCAATCCGGCGACGGCTTTCTCTCGGACCTGCGCGTCAGGATCACTGGTCGCCTTCTTCAGCGATTCGAGCGCGCGCGCATCGCCGCTGGCGCCGAGTGCGATCGCCGCCTTTTCGCGAACCTGGCTGTTGGCGTCGTCCATCGCCGTCAGCAGGGGCTCGATGATGCGGGGGTCGCGGCGGAAGGCCAGGCCAATGGCCGCCTTCTCGCGCACCTGCGAGTCGCGGTCCTTCAGCGCCGCCAGCAGCGGATCGATGACCGCGTTTCCCGGCGTCAGGGCGAGACCGAGCGCGGCCTGCTCGCGGACCTGGCTGCTGCTGTCGTTGAGCGAGCGGACCAGAATCTCGGTGATGCCGGCGTTCTCTTGGTCGTCCAGCTGCATGACCGCCTGCGGTTTCACGAGCGGCGCCGGTTTCCCCGCCGACATGGGCACAGTGTGCGGCTGCGCGCCGGCGCGCTCCGCGCCAAGGACGGCAGTCGTGAACGCCACGACGGCAAGGCCCACCAGCCACCGCGTGGAGCGCCAGGGCGTGCGCGCGACATCGTCCAGGATCATCAGCAACCGTCCCTCGATCGCCGATGGGCGCGCCATGCTGAGGGCAGTGGCCGGCGTCCAGGCCGCCGGGCGCCGCGCCAGGTCGAGGAGCAGGGCGGCATAGGCCGAGGGCTTCACGCCGAGCCGCAAGACCTCGTCATCGCACGCGCGCTCGCGCTCGCGCGCCAACCCGGCGGCGGCGTGCCACACGAGTGGGTTGAACCAGTAGATCGCGCAGGCCAGTTGCGCGATCGCCTGCGTGCGCCGATCGTGGCGCCTGATGTGCGTCAGCTCGTGGACGAAGGCCGCCTGGCGTTCGTGAACGGTCCACTGCCGGGCCGAAGGCGGCATCATCACGATCGAACGAAACAACCCGGCGACGTGCGGACTGCCGTCGTGCCGCGTTTCGCGCACATCGACCGTCCCGGCAAACCCGAGGCGCGCGGCCAGGTGCCGCGCTTCCGAAATCCACTGGGCCGGCGCCGGTCGCGATCCTCGGACCACCGACAGGCCGCTCAAGAGCCAACAGAACAGGAACCAGGAGCCTACGGCTAGGGTGCCTAGGGGGCCTAAGGTGCCTAGGGTGCCTAGGGTGCCTAGGGGGCCTACGGTGCCCAAGGTGCTCTGTTGCACCGGTGGCGCCACTGTCACGCGGTTCTCGAACCGCACCTCAGGCACCCTAGGCACCATAGGCACCCTAAATGTCGGTGCAAGCGGCGCGACGAGCGGCGCGAGGAGTACGAACACAATGGCCAGATGCCAGACCAAATGTCGTGTTGCCGGTGCCGCCGTGCGAAGAACGCGGACCAGGGCCGCGGCCAGGAGCAGCAACGCCGAGGTCCGTAGAATCAAGTCGAGATCCATCAGCGCCCTTCCTTTCGCGCGCGTTCAATCAGCGACGACAACTTCGCCAACTCGTCGTCCGAGAGCGATCCGGAATCCACCAGCGCAGCGGCGGCCTGCGCCGCCGAACCATCGAAAAACGTTTTGACGATGCGGCTGAGCGCAGAGTTGCGGGCACGTTCGCGCGGCACCATCGGCAGGTAGACGTAGCGCGTCCCCTGCGCCTCATGACGGGCGTGGCCCTTGTCTTCGAGGATCCGCAACAGCGCGCGAACCGCCGAGTAGCTGGGCGGGTCAGGCAGCGCGTCCAGGACCTCGGCCGCTGTGGCCGTGCGCTTCGCGTACAGAATGTCGAGGATCTGGCGTTCGCGTCGTGAAAGGGGGTCGTTGGTGGTTGTCATGCTAAAAATACCGCACCTGCTGATTATTTAGCATGAAGGGCCGGATGGCGCAAGCCCCCGCCCTATACTCCTTGTCGTGAAGCCTCCGATCACGGCCACGCTCGCCTGGAAGGGCGACCTCCGCTTTGCGGCCAGCAGCGGCACCACGGAGATCGTCATCGACAGCGACAGCACGGCCGGGCCGTCGCCGGTCCAGGCTTTCGCCATAGCCCTGGCCAGCTGCATGGCGATCGACGTCGCCGATATCGTAAGGAAGGGCCGCCACACCTTCACCGCACTCGAAGCCACCATCGTCGGCGAGCGCCGAGAGGAGCCACCGCGCCGCTTCACCGGTTTCACGCTCCACTTCATCATCACCGGCGCCGTGCCCGGCCACGTGATGGAGCGGGCCATCCAGCTGTCACACGACAAGTACTGTTCGGTGTGGCATTCGTTGCGCCAGGACCTACCGTTCGAGACCTCGTTCGAGGTCCGATCCTGAGCGCACCAGAGCGCAAGGTCTACCTGGATTGGCTGCGCGGCGTCGCCGTGATCGTGATGGTCATGGCTCATGTCACCGACGCGTGGACGCGCGACGGCGACCGCCAGGGCGGCTTCTATCGGCAGATGGTCTTCGTCAACGGCCTGGCCGCCCCGCTGTTCCTGTTCCTGGCCGGGCTGTCGCTGTCGCTGGCTGCCTCCATGCGCTCGGCGTCGATCGGCCACGCCGCGGCGGCGCGGCTGGCGTTGACACGGGGCGCCCAGGTCCTGCTCCTGGCGTTCCTGTTCCGCCTGCAATCGCAGCTGCTCGGCTGGGGGCCGCTCACCAATTTCCTGAAGGTCGACATTCTGAACATCATGGGCCTGGTGATGATGGCGGCGGCCCTGCTCTGGCGGGTCTCCGACGCGCGCCTCATCCGCGTGGTGCTGTTCGCGGTGGCGGCGACAGCGGTGGCGATGACGACGCCCTTGATTCGCGAGGCGGGAGTGCTGGCGGTCCTGCCTGACCCGATCGAGGCGTACATCAGGCCGATGCCGGGCCTGACCAGCTTCGCGCTGTTTCCGTGGGCGGCATTCCTGCTGGCAGGAGCGATCACCGGGGAGGTGATCCACGCCGCCCGCACGCGGTCGCAGGAGATCCGATTGCAGTGGTCCCTGCTGGCCGCCGGCGCGGCCGGCATTGGCCTCGGCTATGCCGCGTCGTTCCAGCCATCGATCTATCCGGTCGCCAACTTCTGGACCAGCTCGCCGACGTTCTTCTTCATTCGACTGGGTATTTGCGCCGCCATGGTTCCGATCGCCCGAGGGATCGACTGGTTCCATCACGGCCTGCCGCGCTGGCTCGGCGGATACGCTTCGGTGCCGCCGGGGCTTTTGACCGCGACGCTGGGGCGATCGTCACTGTTCGTATACTGGGTTCACGTGGAGATGGTTTACGGCGTGCTCGGCCGGCCCCTGCGCCGCGAATTGCCGATTGGCTGGTCCCTGGTAGCCACCGCCGTGCTTTGCGTCCTGCTGTTCTTGATCGTTCGCTGGAAGGATCGCTTGATGACCGGCGTGAAGCTTGCCGGCCCGTTGCGCATCTTCGCGCCGATCCTGAAATAACCGGTGGAGGCAACCCTTTAGGGTTGCCTGATCTCAGAAGGCAAGCAGGTACGTCATCTTCGCGATCACCGCGCGGCTGATCAGCGCGCCGCTGCGCGAATCGTGGCGTTCGTTGTAGACCAGGTAGATGTCGCTGAGCGGCCGGTGGATGATGTCGAGGCGGACGTTCGAACTCCACTGGTTGGTGTCGGTGTTGTACTGCACCAGCGCGTTCACGAACACCTTGGTGCTGAAGTAGACGTTGACGCGGCCGGTCACCAGGTGCGTCAGGTACGAGCCCGAGGACAGGTCGATGTCGTTGATCTGGTCGCTCAGCTGCACGTTCAGGTGCTGGTTCATGCGGTAGGTGCCGCCGATGGTGTAGTTGCGGCGGTAGCCGTCGTAGAAGTCGCCGGTGCCGTAGCGCAGGTTCATGGCGAACTTCGCGGCACTGTTCGAGTTGGCCAGGAGGAAGTGCTCCTTGAACTCGTAGCGTCCCGGATCGACGTAGATGCCGCGGCGGGCATTGATGAAGAACCGATCGTCGATCACCTCGACGTTGGGGTTGGTGCCGACCTCGATGAACGAGCTGTTCTGGAACGTGACTGGCCAGTGCCAGTCCATGTAACGTGACTCGAGGCCGCCGCCGTCGCGCTTGGTGAAGTTCTCGATCTGGAAGTGCGGGAAGGTCTCGCGCATCCAGCCCTGGAAGCGCTTCGGCCGCAGGTGCAGCCCGAAGTAGCCTTCGGCGTTGTCAACGCCGACCCGCGGCACGAAACCCATTTCGTCGTTGAACCGCGCGCCGATGGTCTGATACATCCCTCTGGTCTCGAGCACGGCGCCGCGATAGCCGAAGCTGCTCTTCGAGTACCAGTCCTGGCCCTCGCCCGGAATCCGCGCCACCGGCGTTTCGCTCTTGGCGGCCGCGAAGTTCAGCGTAAGGTCCCGGAAGAAGCGAAAGTTGGCGTCGCCGCCGAGCGCGCGGTTGTAGTGGTCGCCCTGCGGCTCCTTGTTCAGGAACATCACGCCGATGTCGGAGTTGGCCAGAATGTCCTTGCGCAGCCGCAGCGCCGTGAAGTTGGTCGACGGGCTGAGGTTCTGCTCGCGCTGCTGGATGTTCAGCGCGCCCACCGACCAGCTGCCCACGCGCCCGGTCAGGCGCGTGCCGGCCAGCAGCGGAATGGCATCACCGGCCGGCGACAGGCCGATCTGCCGGCTGAAGAAAAAGATCATGTCCTGCGACGCGTTCTGGCGCCCGCCGCCCCCGCCGCCCCCGCCGCCGGTGTTGCCCGATCCGAACTGGAACACACCCGAGTTCTCGAGGAAGAAGTCGCGCTTCTCTGGGAAGAACAGGCTGAAGCGGGTGAGGTTCACCTGTTGTTCGTCGGCTTCCACCTGCGAGAAGTCGGTGTTGACGGTGAAGTCCCAGGTGAGTCCCGAGGTCACCCCGTACTTCACGTCGAAGCCGGCGTCGTAGTCCTGGTCGACGTCGAGTCCGGCCACCTTGTTGAAATTACCAAGGACATAGGGTTTCACCCGGATGTTGGCGCCCGGCTTCAGTCCCGACAGGCCGTCGACCGTTCCCGCCATCGACACGCGCGACAGTTGGTGGATGCGGCGCAGCGGCGACCAATAGCTGTTCTCGTTCAGGCGCCGGAGGCGCCGTTGAAAATTGATGCCCCAGGTCTGCATCGCGTCGGGGCCGAACTTCAGGGTCTTGAACGGAATCTCAATCTCGGCGTACCAGCCATCGTCGCCAATGCGCGTGCCGACATCCCAGATGCCGTCCCAGTTGGAGTTGTTGTCGCGGCCCTCGTTCGACATCTGCGAATCCCACTTGGCGCCCATCGGGTTGACCGCGAACTGGTAGCCGTTGCGCTCGTCGTGGAAGGTGTCGATGACCACCTGGAAGCCGTCGGCCGAGCCGGTATTGAAGTCCTTGCGCAGCTCGTTGACGATAATCTTTCCAGGCTCGGGATCCTTCGCGAAGACGCCGATGTATAGCGCGCGATCGTCGTACAGAAGCCGCACCTCGGTGTCGAAGGTCGCCGGGGTGCCTTCGCGCGGATCGTTCTGGACGAAGCCGTTCGCGATCGGCGCGGTGGCCCACGACGCCTCGTCGAGCCGGCCATCGAGCGCGATCGGCCCCTGGGCCCGGGTCGCCGCCAGCTTCCGATCGCGACGCGTGGCCTCGTAATCGGTGACGGCGGCCGCCGGCGTTTGCGCCGCTGCGGTGACGGCGGACAGGAGCAACAGGAGGCACGCGAGCAGGCGAACGGGTAGCGTCATCGAAGTCATGTAGTCTGTGGAGGCAATAACGGGTAACGGGAACCGCGTATCGTCGCCCGGAACGCGCTCGACGAGTGTAACGAGTTGTAAACGCGCCAGGTACCAATCAAGGGTCTCGTGATGAAAATTGTGATCACCACCGCAGTCGTGATGTTGCTGTCCCTGCCAGCCTTCGCACAGGAAGCCCGCCGGCGATGGGAAATGGAGCGCCAGATCCGTCTCGACAAGTTCGAGCAGGTGCTGCCGCGCGCGATGCGCGCCAACGGCATCGACATGTGGATCGTGGCGGTCAAGGAGAACCACTACGACCCGCTGTGGAAGGACCTGGGTCGCGGCTACGTCACCGGCATCGGCTACTACGTCTTCACCGATCGCGGCAGCGACCGGATTGAACGAGCCGCCCTCGGTCCGGGGGGCTACATGATTTCGCAGTCTGGCGCGTACGACATCATCGCCCCGGCCGCCACGCTGGCGGCCCACGTCAAGGCTCGCGACCCCAAGCGCATTGGCCTCAACATGTCAGACGAGATCGGCCCGGCCGACGGGCTGTCGGTGACCATGCTCGCGCACCTGACCAAGACCCTCGGCGAACCGTATGCCTCGCGCTTCACGAGCGCCGAGAAGCTGGTGGTCGACTTTCGGTCGCCGCGCGTCGCCGCCGAGATCGTCGCCTTTGGCGAGGCCGCGGGCATTGCCATCCAGTTGACCGAACGGGCGCTGTCGAACGAGGTCATCACCCCGGGCAAAACCACCCTGGAAGACGTGGCGTGGTGGATGCAGGATCGGCTGCTCGATCGCGCCCTCGGCTCCGAGTTCGACATGCCTTCGGTCTACGTCACCGGCCCCAACGGCATTGTCGCCACCTCGTCGAATCGCATCATCCAGCCCGGCGACGTGATGATGATTGACTGGGGCGTCCAGTTGATGAACTTCGGCACCGACGTCAAGCGCGTCGCCTACGTGCTGAAGCCGGGCGAGACCGTGCCTCCCGCCAGCATCCAGGCGGCGTTCGACAAGGCGATCTCGGTGCGCGACGTCCTGAAAAAAGCGATCAAGATCGGCGTGCGCGCCGCCGACACCATGAAGAACATGGACGCCGCGCTGCGCGCGGCCGGGTTCGGCGTGATCGAGTTCAATCGGCCCAACCAGGACGACAAGACCGACGTGGCCTACGGCTTCCACCCGGTCGGCAACACCGGTCACGACATTGGCCCGTCACTCACCACCTGGCAGCCGCTGCAGAGCACCTTCGTGATGCACGCGCAGCACATGTTCTCGTTCGAGTACTTCGCGTATACGCCGATTGCGGAGTGGGGCGGTGCCAAGCTGCGGATTCCGATCGAGGACGATGCCATCCTTACCGAGGCCGGCATCCAGTTCCTGCATCCGGCGAACTACCGGCTGCTGGTGATCAAGTAGCGGCTAGCCGGCTCAGCCGGAAAGGATCGGGATCCTGGCCAACGATACTCGTTCCGCCGGAGCATAATCGAGCGTCATGTTCGAAACCTTCTTGTGGTGGGTGCTGGCGGCGTTCGTCTTCGTGCTGGTCGCCGGCGTCATCGCCTATCTCGTGTCCCGCTGGTTGTTCGTCCGCACCGCGGAGCGCATGGCCCGGGAGGTCGATCGGCGGGTTGGGGCGGCGGCCGCCCGCACGTTTACCCACCTGGCCAACTACGCCGAAGCCACCGGCATTCCCCTGGATGAGGCCGACCGATTCTTCGGCGCGCACATCGATCGGTTGGCCCGGCTCATGGACAGCGCGATCACGCTTCCGGTCATCGGCAAGGTGGGCCTCGATGCCGTGATCGGACTCGTGCCGGTCGTCGGCGACCTGGCCGGCACCGCGGTGTCGTTGACCTTGGTCGCGCGCACCCTTCGCTACGGCCCACCGTCTGTCCTCGTGTCGAAGATGCTGGCGAACGTCATGGTCGATCTCGTGCTTGGCTCGATTCCCGTGGTTGGGTTCTTCGCCGACATCTGGTTCAAGGCCAACGACCGCAATGCGGAGCTGATGCGCGAGTACCTCTCGCGACGAGCCTGAAGCCGAGTGGCAAGACTGCGACCTGTTAAATCTGGGTCTGCGTGGTCGTCTTGGGTCGACGGCTTTGCCAGACGATGAGACCGTCGTCGTCATGAGGAAGTGGGGCCGAGTGTTCGGTGTTACCCAGACGGCGGCCATCGCCGGAATCGTGGCCGTGCTGCGATAAGAACCGGGCCGCGATGACGCGGCCCAGCGGAAACTCCTCCAGCGGAAACTAGTGCTGTCCCGGCGCCGGCTTCTCGCCAGCTGCCGCTGACGGCATGTCGTTCCAGAACAACAGCCCGTTGAACACCATGCCGTGTTCACCAAATGTCTGCCAGCGGTAAATCGGATTGTTCGCGAACATGAGCACGCGGCCCTTGCCCGACGCTGCGTCCACTACCATGGGCCGGTTCCGCGTCTGATCGGGGTTGCGCATCAGGCCGCTCACGACCCCGGCCTCGCCGCCCGTGAAGCGCGCGATCACCTGCGGGCGATTGGGTGACGAACCGGCAAACTGCTCGAACCCTGCCGGCGGACCGGCCTGCAGCAGCGGACCCCCAGCGTAACGAACCGGCAGCGTTTTCTGGGGATACCCGAACATCACCGGATGGTTCGGCAGCAGGATCTCGCTGGTGACATACGGTCCTGGCGCGTAGAACCCAGCCGCCGGGCTCTGGGCATCGACCCCGGGGGCCAGGCCGAAATCGGCCGGGAAGTAGCTGGCAACGCCCATCGTCATCAGCACGCCGCCTTCGGTTACGAACTTCTGGAACTCGGCCGCGCCGGCCAGTCCCATGCCGCCGCGCACATCGTCGGTCTCGGCGTAGAAGCCCAGCGACTTGAACTGCTCGCTCTTCTTGTACGGCAGCGGCTTCGACAACTTCGGCTGCTCGTACACAATCGACTTGCCGTTGTTGGTCTGGTGCGGCATCACGATCACGTCGTATTTGCCGCGCAGGTTGGCGCCGGCCTGGACGTGGTCCTTGTGGATCAGGTCGTACGGAATCTCCCAGCGGTCGAGGGCCAGGCGGACCCAGCCCACCTTCTCGGTGTTCGCCCAGGTGGTGTACATCGCCAGGCGCGGCAGGTCGACGTTGACAGTGTCGACGGTTGGCGCCGACGCGACCGCCGTGCCGACCAGACCCAGCGATTCCACTTCCTTGCGCACGCGATCGCCCGCTGACTCGATGATGAACGATCCCGCCGGATACTCGGCGTCGCCGATCTTGAACGCCGCCTTGGCGCCCTTGAACGCCACGTCCTTCAGCCGGTATCGCAACGTGATCAGGTTGAGCGATCCGTTGTGCTTCACGACGGTCACCCCGCCGGCGCCGGCGAGCGTGCCGGCCGTGGTCACGTCCGCCGCCAGCAGCGTCGCCGCGGCATCCAGGATCGACTTGTCCTCGATCGTCTTGACGTCGATGTTGTTGGCCATGCCCATCGTCCACGCGCTGTCGTCGTAGGTGGTGAGCGCCGGATCCGGATACGTCTGCTTCTCGAGCAACGTCTTGGCCAGCGGCCCGTACGGCTGGTTCAGCTTGACGATGTAGGAGCCGGGGGGGAAGGAGCCGTCCTTGACCTTGATTTCGGCGGTGGCGCGATGCACCTCGATCGCCTGCCGGCGGATCAGGTTGGCCACGCGATCAACTTGCGTCTGGTCGCGCTGGCCGGCGGGAATCACGAAGGCATGCGGCGGCTTGTCGGCGCCCTTCTTCACGGCGTTCGCTGACTTCTTGTAGAAGTTCTCCACCACCATCGCCGGGAACGTCGAAGTCAATTCGAGCGCGGCGAGGACGCCCGTTTGCGCGTAATTGATCGAGTTGCGAATTGACCAGTCCACCTCGCCGGCCGGCATGGGATTGGGCCGGTACCACTGCCGCGTGGTCTGGTTGCCCGACAACCGCGCCTTCTTCGTGTTGGCGCCGCCCTGGTTGAAGATCTCGTACATCCGCAGCATGCCGTTGTGGTTGGCGGCAGCGAAGCCAAGGTAGCCGGGCGACCACATGTCGACGAAGCCGAAGTGCCACACGCCGGGCATGCCGTAGCCGGTCAGCTTGTTCACCTCGTAGTTCGCGAAGAACGGCAGTTCCGTGTAGAGGATCGGATCGAGATTGGCGTTCTGCGGCGGCTGGCCGCTGAACGTGTAGAGCAGCGTCTGCGCTTCGTGGAGGTCGTGCCAGATGGGTGGCACCCAGTTGAGGTACCAGTTCAGGTGCGCCCGCAGCGAGTCGACGCCGTAGTTGATGTCGCGATTGTTGTCGTGGAAGACGTACTTGCCCCAGTAGGGCGGCCCGCCGAAGTTTTCGCCGCCGTCGTACTGCTCGTCGATCTTGTAGGCGTAATACCAGTCGACATAACGATCGCGGCCATCAACGTCGGTGGCGCCGGTGATGCTGACGACCACGTTGTCGCGAATCTGCCTGAGGTAGGGCTCCTCGCTGACGGCGAGACGGTACGCCAGTTCCATGACCGCTTCCGGCGGACTGGTTTCACCGCTGTGAAGGCCGGCGCTGACGTGGTAGTGCGGCTTGGTAGTGGCGACCAACTGCTGCACCTGCGTGTCCGTCAGACCGCGCGGGTCAGCGAGCCTTCGCGTGTTCTGGCGGTTGAGCTCGAGGTTCTTGATGTTCGCTTCAGACGAGATGTACGCAACGAGGATGTCGCGGCCTTCTTCGGTCTTGGCGACGACCTCGGTCTTGATTCGGCCCGGCAGTGCCTTCTCGAGCGTCCGGAAGAATCGCTGCTGATCGGCGACGTAGGTGAGCTTCTTGTCGGTGCCGATGTGGTAGCCCAGGATGTCCTTTGGCGTCGGCACTCCCGGCTTCTTGGGCAGGTGATCTACCAACGGCGACAGGAAATCCGGCCTGGTAGTGGCCTTCTTCACGAACTCGGCAAAATCCGCGTCGTTTTCGGCCTCCGCCGCCGGCTTCGCCTGCCTGCCCTGAGCGGAGAGCGCCGATTGGGACATCGGAGCGGTCCCAAGGGCCCCCACGAAGAGGACGAGAAAGCTAAATAACGCATTTCTGTCGCGGAGCGCGATCATTTTTATAAACCCTTCTAATTCAGTGACTTGCGTGGAATATCGAGGCCGTTACAGGCCCCGATCGCCCTCAAAATTGGGCAAAAGCCATTGAGCGGGCGCGGAGGCGATTATAGAATCTGCCTCTTTATGATCAGCGTAGCCGCTATCCGGATGCAGCAGTTTGGCGTGCAATTCTATCAGGCCTCCCTGACCGCCAGTGATATCGACAAGCTCGTGCGTTTCGAGGTGTTGAGCTATCAGGACCAGGGACAGGCCGGGGTCAGGGGCAAGAAAAAAGCCGCCCAATCCAAGATCAACTGGGACTTGCTAGAGCGCCGCATCGCGTCGAATGAGAAGGCGTACCAACGCCAGATCATCCGAAAGAAGATTGATGAGCTCGTGCAGTATTACGAGCAGTGCCGGCAGGCCCGTGACCTGCCCTCGATCCCAGGCGCCGTCATCATTTCCTGCGATGAAAAGCTGAGCTTCGAGGCGGTCGAGAGCGGGTCGTCGGTCGGTCGCCTGAAAGTTCCGGAACGCGAAGGCATTCTGCGGGCGATCGACGGCCAGCACCGGTTGCTCGCCCTGCACGCCGACATCGATCGGTTCGGCGACGAACCCTTCACCGTGCCCGCGATCATCTTTGACCGCGTGCCGGAAGACCACATCGTCCAGATGTTCGTGACGATTAACGCCAAGCACACCCGGCTGAACGCCTCGCACCTGGTGTCGCTGTCGGGCCGCCAGCTGTACCGCGATGAATCCCTGGCGGCCGCCCACGACGTGGTGCGGGCGCTGAATGATCGCGAAGAGTCGCCCTTGGTTGGCGAGATCAAGCTGCTGGGCGTCGGCAAGGGCCGCGTAGGCCAGGCCCCGCTGGCGCAGGAGCTCAAGAAACTCTTCTCGGACGAGGCCGCGCTCGGCGGCGCCCGCAAGAGCGCCGAGTTCCGCGAAGAGTCGAAGAAGTTCTTCGTCAACTACCTCAAGCAGATCGCCAGCATCTTCGAATCGGCATGGAACGGCCGCAAGTACAGCATCAAGTCGGCGACCGCCCTGCGCGCATTCATCCGCGTGGCGCCCGACGTGCTGCAGAAGATCGACCAGCAGCACGCCGACCGCACCGACTTCCGGGCTATCGGCCGCGTCATCTCGCCGTGGGGCCGCCGCATTGGCGCGCTGCGCTTCGAGACCGACGGCGCGTGGAAGCGCCAGGGGACGACTGTCGACAACTTGACCAAGGAACTGCGGCTGGCGTTGCAGTATCCCGAAGGGGCGGCCGGCTAGACGGAAAATACTGTGATCCCGCCGACAGACTTGTCGGCGCGGTGCAAAGGCTGGCTCGCGAAACGTGCGAAAAAGGCCAGAAAAATAGCGGCACGAACTTTGGATTAGTGGTGGCTGTCGCCAGTCTGTTTACTACGGCGTTAGTGCTGTAGTAGCTGGGGGGAGCCAGGTTGGCGGCAACTTTTGGGCGGCGGTTCCAGCAATGGGATCGCCGCCCTTAGTCATTTGCGCGGTCGTTCCGCCGTACGCCCACCATCCAGATTCACGACCCGGATCCCGGCCCCTTCGAGGCCGGTGCGGACCGCCCGCGCCAACTCGACGGCCCCCGGGGTATCGCCGTGCAGGCAGATCGTGTCGGCCTCGAGCGCGATCTCTGATCCGTCCAGGGCGACGACCCGTTGGTCCCGCACCATCGTGATCGCGCGGGCGACAACGGCCGCCTGAGCGTGAATCACGCTTCCGGCTTTCTGGCGGGAGGCCAACGAACCATCGGCTTCGTAGGCGCGATCGGCAAACACTTCGGCGGCCACCGGTAGGCCGGCCTGTTGGCCGGCCTTGAGCAGTTCCGAGTTCGGCAACCCGAACAGAATCAGGTTCTTGTCGATGGCGGCCACGGCCCTGGCAATGGCGCCCGCCAGGGCGCGGTCGCGGCAGGCCATGTTGTAGAGCGCGCCATGAGCCTTCACGTGCTGCAGGCGGACGCCCTGGACCGCAGCGATGCCGGCCAGCGCGGCAACCTGGTAAACGACGAAGTCTTCCACCTCCTGCGGCGTCGCCTGCATGTCCCTTCGGCCGAAGCCGACGAGGTCCGGAAAGCCCGGATGGGCGCCGACCGCGACGCCGTTGGCCTTGGCCAACGCGACCGCCGCGCGCATCACGCCTGGGTCGCCAGCGTGGAAACCGCACGCCACGTTGGCCGACGAGATGCTCGCCATCAATGCGGCATCGTCCCCCATGGGCCAGGACCCGAACGACTCGCCAAGATCGGAATTGAGATCAATTCTCATTTTATGCTTGACCGACCATTTTAGTCGGCCATATGCTGGATTCCGAACTTGAGACTGAGTCTCACCTTGAATCCATGAAGACGTTTCGTGCGGCCATTTTCTGGATGCACCTGATCGCCGGCGTCGCCGCCGGCGTGGTTGTCCTCATCATGTCAGTCACCGGCGTGGCCCTCACCTACGAGAAGCAGATGCTCGAGTGGGCCGACCGCAACGCCTGGACGGCGCCCTCCACGCTCGACGTCCGGCATCTTCCGCCAGAGACGCTGCTGGCGAAAGTCGCCGAGGCCCGGCCGGGGACGGCACCGACCGGCGTTACGCTGCGCGCCAATCCGGCCGCGCCGGCCACCGTGACCCTCGAAGGAAACACGGCCCTGCTCGTCGATCCGTACTCGGGCGCCATCATCGGCACGCCACCGACCGGCTTGCGCAGCTTCTTCCGCACCATGACGGTATGGCACCGCTACCTGTCCCTCCAGGACGCGAGCCGGGCCACCGGCAAGGCAGTGACCGGCGCTGCCAACCTCGCGTTCCTGTTCATTGTCCTGAGCGGCTTGTACCTCTGGTTGCCACGGGCATGGACGTGGATTCAGTTCAAGGCCGTCCTCTGGTTTCGCGGCGGCCTGCCCGCCAAGGCCCGCGACTTCAACTGGCACAACGTGATTGGTTTCTGGTCGGCGGTTCCCCTCGCCGTGGTGGTGGCCGGCGCCGTCCCCATCTCGTACCCGTGGGCGAGCAACCTCGTCTACCGGCTGGTGGGCGATCGTCCCCCGGTTGCCGCGGCGCCGGCAGCGCGCCCGGCCGCCGCAACACCCGAGCCGGTGTCTGCAAGTGGCCTGAACGCCGCGTGGTCGCGTGCCCAGGCGCAGGTGCCCGCGTGGCGCACCATGACCGTCCGGCTGTCCGCCGACAGCAGGCCGCTCACGCTGACCGTTGACCAAGGCTACGGCGGGCAGCCGCAGAAACGCGCAACCCTCACCATTGATCGCGGCACCGGCGACATTGCCAAGGCCGAGACGTTCGCCGACTTGAGCGCCGGCCGCCGCGCGCGGTCATGGTTGCGGTTTTCGCACACCGGGGAGTTCTACGGACTCGCCGGGCAAACGCTGGCCGGCATCGTCTCGGCAGGCGGCGTCGTGTTGGTTTACACCGGCTTGGCGCTCGCGTGCCGCCGGTTCATGTCGTGGATTCGGCGCCGCGGCCAACGGGCCCCGGTGGAACACGCGCGCGCGGCATGAGCGTTCGCAGGGGAACACGATTGAGAGTGCTGTCGTCGGCCCTGGGTTTCGTGTTCTCGGTCGCGGCCACGGCGGGCGCGCAGGCACCGGAGCGGTCCGGCGTGCTGCTGCTGGCTCACGGCGGGCAGCCGCAGTGGAACGAACGCGTCGTTGCGGTGGCCAAGGCAGTCGATGCCACACACTCGACGGAGGTCGCCTTCGGCATGGCGTCGCGCGCGTCGATCCAGGCGGCCGTCGACAAGCTTACGGCCCGCGGCGTGACCTCGATCGTGGCGGTGCCTCTGTTCGTGTCGTCTCACAGTTCGGTGATTACCTCCACCGAGTATCTGCTCGGCTTGCGAGCCGAGGCGCCGGCCGACCTGCAGATCTTCGCGAAGATGAACCACGCGTCGCACGGCGCGCCGGCCGCAGCGGCCGGTGAGCATGCCGCCCATTTGCCGGCCGTGGATCCGGCCTCGCCGGTCACGAAGACCGTACCCGTGCGCATGACGGCGGCCTTCAACCGGCATCCCCTGATTGCCCACATCGTCGCCGACCGCGCGCGTTCGATCAGCAGGTCGCCGGCGGGCGAAGCCGTGATTCTCGTCGCACACGGGCCGGTGCCGGACGACGACAATCGGCGGTGGCTCGATGACATGAGGGGGCTCGCGGAGCAGGTCCAGGTGGCCGCCCCGTTTGCGTCGGTCGACTACATGACTGTGCGTGACGATGCCGGACCGGCGATACGTGAGGCGGCGACGAGGGAACTGCGCGGTCGCGTCGAGCAGCAGATCGCGGCCGGCCGCACCGTGCTGCTCGTGCCGCACCTGATGTCATTCGGCGGCATCGAGCAGGGCATTCGCAAACGCCTCGAGGGCCTGTCCTATGTGATGACGGCGCAAGCGCTGATGCCCGACGAGCGGATCGCGCAGTGGGTGCTGGCGCAGGTCCAATAGCGGCCCAAAGTGCCTTCTGCGCTGTGGGTTACGCGTTAACCTGTCCGCAACATGGCGGTGATACCTTCTGATCATAACCAACGATGAGGAGGCCGCATGGCGGCAGCGTGGATTGTCGGACTGGCCGTGGTCGCAACGGTGATTGTGGCGAGCATGCTGGGGAGGTCGTCGGCGCCTTAGCGGCGGACGACGGCCAATGGTGGTGACGGCGGCGTAGTCTGGAGCAGCCGCGGATCCGACTGCGACAGTGGATCCTCAGCCGACGGCGGTTGCGGCGGGGACGGCGGCGGCGTTGGTGGCGACTGACCGACCGTTCGGCGCTATGATCCGGCGCATGAGATTGAAGTCGGCCGTGGCGGCCTTGGTATTGAAGTCTGCGTTATCTGTGTCATCAGCGGCCCTGGTGATCGCCTGGTCTGCGTCGTCGGTGTTGGCGCAGGCCCCTCAGCGTCAAACCCAGGAAGACGACTACACGCGCTATGAACTGCTCGGCCCCGACACCGCGCAGTTCCGGATCCTCTACGAAGTCACCGCGACGAGGGCCGGCGCGCCCTTTTTCTTCAATGCCATTCGCCGCGGCAGCATCGCCACCGACGAGCGCGTCACTGACATGGCGACGGGACTGCCGCTCAAGTGGGAGGTCGTCACCGGCCAGCAGGCGCGCGCCGAGGGACATCCCACCGCCGACCTCGAAACCGAGTGGTTGAAGGTGCACCTGGCCCGGCCGGTCCCGAAGGGTGGGGAAGCGCGCGTCCTGATCGACAAGACCTACAAGGACGCCAAGAGCTACTTCCGCGACGGCGACACGATTGTCTTCGACCGCTCGCTCGGCATTCGCCGCAATGCCGTGGTCCTGCCGTTGGGGTATCGCCTGATCAGCTGCAACGTGCCGTCGCAGGTCATGGCGACCGCCGATGGCCGCGTGATGATCACGTTCACGAACACCAGCGCCGCGGCGGCACCGTTGGTGATTCGCGCCAGGCCGGGGCTGGCGCCGTTTACGCAGAAGCTGCCCACGGCGCGCGGCGCCGCCGCGACCGTGACTCTCGCGTCACAGGCAGCGCGCCTCTCGGACCGCGCGCACCAGGATCGCGAGATCGTGTACTTCCCGAACGATCCAGCCACGCACTCGTTCAACCTGTTCCACGACTACACCGAGTCGCGGCCGGGCGTCGGGCACTACTTCAACGTCGTGCGTGCCGGCAGTTCCGTGTCGAATCCCTCGGCCGTGCTGCTCGACACCGGCGAGGCCCTGAAAGTTGAGACCCTCAGCGGCGCCGACCTTAAGCAGCGGGGTCTCGATGCCGGCGAGCCGCTGGCCGACACAGCGCAGGTCGTAGTGATCTCGTTCCCGGACGTGAAGCAGGGCCAATCTGCGCGGTTGCGAATCACCGAGACTTACACCGATCCCAATCGTTACTTGTTGGAGGGTGACGAGCTGGTGTGGGATCGCGCTTTCGGCCGTCCGCGCAACGCCGTCGTCCTGCCGGCCGGCTGGACGGTGGTGGCCAACTCGACTCCAGCCGTCATCACGCAAGAAGCCGACGGCCGCCAGCGGCTCTATTACGAGAACCCGCGCAACGACGAGATCCAGGTGCTGATTCGCGCCCGCCAGGTGAAGGAGTAGTCATGAAGAGATTTGCCGCGCTCGTCCTCGTGAGCCTCGCGCTGGCGTCGCCCTCGGCGCAGACCGGGGTGCCGATCTCCGCTGAAGAGACGCTGAAGGTCACGACGGCCTCGGTGCTCGACCTGAGTGACGATGGCCGGCGGGTCGCGCTGGCGGCACGCCGGTTGTTTGACAACGCTGAGACCAATCACCGCCGTTATGGCGACCCGACGTACTTCGCGCCCTCGATGGTCGAGGTTCGCGTGGTCGATACGATGACCGGTGCCACGGATCGTGTTGGCAACGGCTTGATGAACATTCGGACGGCAGCATTCGCGCCCGGCGGTGCGAAGCTTGCGCTGCTGACCGCGGCCGAGGACGCGGCCGGTCTGCCCGTGACCACTTTGTGGGTTTATGAGGTCGGCGCGAAGCGCCTGGTTGCGGTGCCGCCGAGCACCGGCGCCGAGGTCGCCGCGAACTCGGACTTGGCGTGGACGCCGGACGGCGCCAAGCTGCTGGTGGCGCTTCGCGATCCCGCGGATGACCGGGCAGCCCAGGCGTCGTTCGAGACGCTGGTCTCTGGACCGGTGGTGGTCCAGACGTCGGCGCCGTTCCTGGACTGGGATGCGATGAACCGCGCCAACCGCCGGCGCGCCCTGGCCCAGATCGATCCTGCGACCGGCGCGACGGTCGCCGTGCTCGCGCCCACCGCGATCACCAGTTACCAGTTCTCGCGTGACGGCTCGTTCGTGACCTGGCTCGAAGACAGCACCGAGAAGACCAGTTACGACGTGATCTTCGGCACCGACAATGCCGTCCGCACAATGGCGCGGGGTGGCGCCGTGCGCACCGTGCTGGACGCGAAGAACTTGAAGACCACGCAGCCGCGCTGGTCGGATGACCGTCGCGTGTTGGCCTACGCCGACAAGGGCGAGGTGTTCGTGCAGCGCCTCGATGAAGACAAGCCGCGATCGCTGACGCCGAAGCCGAAGGCCGATCCCGCCGCGAAGCCATCCGACGACGAGGTCGAGTCGTTCTCGGTGACGTCATTCTCCCGCGACGGCTCGCGCATTCTGATCACCAGTAAGAAAGGCTGGTACGTCGCGTCGGTCGCCGACGGTGCCCGCGACCGGGTCCTCACGCTGGACGACAAGAACGAGGAGCGAAACCCCAGGCTCACGGTCGTCGATTGGACGCCGGCCGGTGACGCCCTGCTCGTGCAGTACGGCGAACCCGACCGCTGGGATCGAGGCTTATCGCGCCTGGACCTCAAGACCAAGGCGCTCACGCCCCTGGTGCGCGACAGTGGTGTTTACCAGGGCTTCCGCATGTCGCGCGACGGCAGCACCATCGTGTTCCAGAAGTCCGACGGCACCCGCCCGGCCGAGGTCTTTGCCGCGGACGCGTCGTTCACCAACGTGCGCCAGCTGACCGACCTCAATCCGTGGATCGCGTCGAAGGCGCTGCCGGCGTCCGAACTGGTGTCGTACCGTGACGCCGACGGCAAGGTGCTGTACGGCGTCTTGCGGTATCCGGTTGGCTATGAGAAAGGCAAGCGCTACCCGACCGTGTTCGAAATCTACGAGACGTTCTTCGACAATGGTTTCAACGGCCGCGCGGCGATGCTGGCGGGGCAGGGTTACGCGGTGTTCCACCCCTCGGTCAACCTCGTCGTCGGCCGGCCCGGTGAGTCGTGGGCGAAGGGCGTGACGGCGGCCGCCAATAAGCTAATCGACCTCGGCGTCGCGGATCCCGATCGCCTCGGGGTGCATGGCACCAGCTACGGCGGCTATGCCACGGTGTTGTTGTTAACCGAGACGGATCGCTTCAAGGCGGCCATCAACATCTCGGGCAAGGTCAACATGGTGAGCTTCTACACCGATAGCGAACGCCTCGGCGTCCGCAACACCCATGCTCCCGAGAAGAGCCAGGACCGCATCGGCGGCACGTTGTGGGAATATCCCGAACGCTACATCGAGCATTCGGCGATCTTCCGCCTCGATCGCGTCAAGACCCCGCTGCTGACGATCAGTGGCGATCAGGATCCGAATGTGCCTGCCAATCAGTCACGTGAGCTGTACTACGCGTTGCGGCGCCTCGGGAAAGAAGCCGAGTGGGTGCGCTACGTCAACGGCGGCCACCGACCGCCCAACAGCGTGGCCGAGAGCATCGACTTCGAGCAGCGGATCGTGGCCTGGTATGACAAGCACCTGAAGGCCTCACCAACAGCGGCCACTACGCAGCCCTAGCGCGGATCAGGCCGGCGGACGCTACGCCAGCATCTGTAGCAGCAGGGCTTTCTGTGCGTGCAGGCGGTTTTCGGCCTGGTCGAACACCACCGAGATCGGCGACTCGATCACTTCGTCGGTCACCTCGTCGCCGCGATGGGCCGGGAGGCAGTGCATGAACAGCGCTCCCGGTTTTGCCAGCGCCATCAGGTTCTCGTTCACCTGGTAGCGCTGAAAGGTCTTCTTGCGGTCGGCGTACTCGACTTCCTGGCCCATCGAGGTCCAGACGTCGGTGTAGACTGCATCGACCTCCCGCACCGCCGCCTTGGGGTCGGTGAACTCAGTCAGGCCGGCGCCCTTCTGCGACACCGCCGCTGCCTGATCCACGACTTCGTCCGGTAGCTCGTAGCCTTTCGGCGTGGCGACGTGCACGGCCATGCCCAGCATCATCGCCACGTGGACGAGCGACGTGCACACGTTGTTGCCGTCGCCGACAAAAGCAATCCGCCGGCCGTCGAACGAACTCCACTTCTCAGCCAACGTCTGCATGTCGGCCAGCGCCTGGCAGGGGTGTTCCTCGTTGCTGAGTGCATTGATGACGTGGAGCTTTGGCGTGATCTCAGCAATCTGCGACAGCCACTCCTGCGCGAAGGTGCGAATGACGACGGCGTCGACCCAGCGCTCGAGGTTTCGCGCCACGTCCTGGATCGGCTCGCGGTCGGCATGCATGACGTCGGCCGGGATCTCGACAATGTCGCCGCCCAGTTCACGGACGCCGATGGTCATGGTCACGCGGGTCCGCAGCGACGGCTTCTCGAACAACAGGCCGACGTGCTTGCCGTTGAGGGCGTTCCAGGTTGGCGCCTTCATGCCCTTGACGCGCTCGCGCTTTAGCTTGGCCGCAAGCGCCAGCACTTCGGCGAGCCGATCGGGATCGAGGTCGAGGATCGAGAGAAAATTCTGCACGGCGTCCTTACGAGACAGGAGCTCAGGAGATCAGGAGAAACCCTATCTCCTTACCTTCTGACTCCTGTGAAAACTTAGGTGCGGTACTCGGCGTTGATCTTCACGTACTCGGCCGACAGGTCGCAGGTCCACACCGTCGCAGTGTGCGCGCCTCCCGTGCCGAGGTTCACTTCGATCGCCAGGTCCTTGCCGGTCAGGTAGTCGGCCGCCTGCGGCGCCAGCTCATCGAACGGCCGGCCGTTCTCGAACAACACCAGCGATCCGATCTGCACGCGCGCGCCGTCCAGCACAAAGGCGGCGCCCGACCGTCCGGCGGCCGCGACCAGGCGGCCCCAGTTGGGGTCGCCGCCGTGAATCGCCGTCTTGACGAGCGGTGAGTTGGCAATCGCGCGCGCGGCCATCCAGGCGTCGGCATCAGTGGCGGCGCCGGTCGTGGTGATCGCGATGAGCTTGGTGGCGCCTTCGCCGCCGCGAACGACGCCGAGCGCCAGCTCGTGGGCCACGGTCCGGAACGCCTCGAACAGCATGGGGTAGAGGTCCTCGGTAATCTCCACGCCGCTGCGGCCGTTGGCGAGCGCCAGCACGCAGTCGTTGGTCGAGGGCTCCCCGTCGACGGTGATCGCGTTGAACGTGAACCGGCAGGCGTCGGACAGCGCCCGCGATAGCATCACCGGATCAACGGTCGCATCGGTCGTCAGGTACCCGAGCATCGTCGCCATCCGCGGCTCGATCATGCCCGAGCCCTTGGCCATGCCACCGACGCGGAACGAGCCGATGTCGGTGCGCACCTCGACGGCGTACTCCTTCGGGAACGGATCGGTGGTCATGATGGCGCGCGCGGCCGCGGCGCCGCCGTCGTCACTGAGCGCGGCGCCGGCCTGCGGAATGCCGGCGCGCAGCTTGTCCATCTTCAGGTTGACGCCGATCACGCCGGTCGAGCCGACCAGCACTTCATTCGCCTGGCAGCCGACCGCGGCGGCCGTCAGCGCCGCCATTTCGCGCGCATCGGCCAGGCCTTGCGGTCCGGTGCACGCGTTGGCGCAGCCGCTGTTGGTGACCATGGCACGGGCCCGCCCGCCAGTGAGCGCGAGGTGCTCTTCGCACACGATCAGCGGCGCGGCCTTGGCGAGGTTGAGCGTGAAGACGCCGGCGGCCTGCGCCGTCACGTCGCTGACTACCAGGGCAAGGTCGGGCTTGCCGCTCGCCTTGATCCCGCAGTGGAGTCCGCTGGCGCTAAAGCCCGCCGGGGCGGTGATGCCGCCGGCGATGGGGTGAATGTCAGCCACGGGCGTTCCCCGCCGACGCGCGCGCGTTGGCACCGGACCGGGCCTGGGCCCGATCCAGGTCCAGGACGATGGCGTACTGGCCGCAGTTGCGGAACAACGGACACGAATGGCAGTCGTGCGCGATCTTCTCCGGCACCCAGCTGTGCGGAACAATCGAGAAGCCAAGCCGCACGAAGAATCGCGGGTCGTGTGCGAACGCCGTCAGGCGCTCGAAGCCTTCGCGGCGTGCGCGACGACCGAGTTCGTCGACCATGCGATAACCCAGTCCTGACTGGCGCGCGTCGCGGCTGACGACCAGGGACCGTACTTCGGCGACCGCTCCCG
This sequence comes from Vicinamibacterales bacterium, assembly GCA_038213735.1. GTDB lineage: Bacteria > Acidobacteriota > Vicinamibacteria > Vicinamibacterales > UBA2999 > 12-FULL-67-14b. The sequence continues at coordinate 24,565 of JBBQSP010000024.1, forward strand.
ACAGCGGGGCGAGTTCGGCGCAGCCGACGATCGCCTCGCCTCGGGTGGCGACGACGTCGCCTCTTGTGGCGACGACGAAGCGGTGCGCGTGGTCGGCCAGTTCACCGAGGGTGCGCGGCAGCAGGCGCCCTTCTTCAAGGTGCGCCGCGATCAAGGCATGCAGCGCCGGCGCGTCGGCGGCGACCGCCGCGCGCAGTGACGTCACTGGCTGCGCGGCCCGTGGCCGCTTGGGCGACAACTTGGTCGTCCCTTCTGACGACCGGGTTGCCAATGGCCGGCGCCTCTTGCCCGGTCCGTTGTCCACGACTACTCGCATCGTCACGCCTTCACCTCGACCGTCGATCCTTCGACCTTGACTGACTCCAACGCGCCATCGAGAACAGCGATGGCCTCTTCAATATCCGCCTTCGACACCGTCAGCGGCGGCAGCATCCGAACCACCCGTTCGGCGGTCCGGTTTACCAGCAGCCCCGCCTGCAGGGCGGCCTCCACCACTGGCTGCGCATCCACCGCGAGCTCGAGCCCGCGCATGAGGCCGGCGCCGCGGACGGCCGTGACCACCGCGTGCTTGCGCTGCAGGTCCAGCAGCCGCTGCTCGAAGAACGCGCCCATGGCGCGAATGTTCGGAGCGAGGGCGTCCAGCTGATCCAGCACGTAGAGCGCCGCGCGGGTGGACAGCAGGTTGCCGCCGTAGGTCGTGCCGTGATCGCCGGCAAAGATCTGGGCGGCCACGTGTTCGCCGACCAGCGCCGCGCCAATCGGGATGCCCGACCCGATCGCCTTGCCGACCGTCACCAGGTCGGGCGTCCAGCCCAGGGCCTGGTACTGGAACGGCCGGCCGGTGCGGCCGAGCCCGCACTGAATTTCATCGGCGATCAGCAGCGTTCCGGTCTTCTTCGTGACGCGCGCGATTGCCGCCGCGAACTCGGCGGGCAACGGCCGCACGCCGCCCTCGCCCTGGATCGGCTCGGCAATGATGGCGGCGGTCGATTCGGTGACCGCGGCTTCGAGGCCGGCGATGTCGCCGGGCGCCACGAACGTGACGCCGGGGATCAGCGGTCCGAACGGGTCGCGATAGTGCGCGTTGGCCGTCACCGACAGTGCGCCCATGGTCCGGCCCGAGAACCCGTGTTCGAGCGCGACGTAACCTGTGCGGTTCTTGACGCCCTGCGAATACCAGAAGCGGCGCGCGAACTTGAGGCACGCCTCGACCGCTTCGGTGCCGCTGTTGCAGAAGAACGCGCGCTGCAGGCCCGACAGGGCCGAGAGCCGCGCGGCCAACTGGCCCTGCAGCGGGTGGTAGTAGAGGTTCGAGGTGTGCACCAGGGTCTTCGCCTGGTCGGCAATCACGGCCGCGAGGCCGGGATGCGCGTGCCCGAGCACGACCACGCCGATGCCCGAGATGAAATCGAGATAGGCGCGGCCATCGGCGTCGAACAGGCGGGTGCCCTCGCCGCGCACGAACACGACCGGCTGCCGCTTGTAAGTTTGCAGCACGTGCTGCGCCTCGAGCGCGGTCACCGACTGGGTCGTCGTCTCGGTCATTTCACTACCCTCGACGTGGCGTCGGTCTTCAGCAACGCCACGGCCTTGCCAATGCGTTTCGCATCGCGCCCGTCGATGATCACCACGCTGCTGGCGCCGGTGAGGGCGGCCTCGCAGGCGGTGAGCTTGGCGACCATGCCCGCATTCGCGGTGCCCGACGTGACGAGCTTCGCGATGTGGGTCTTGTTGAGGCGCGGGATGGTCTGTCCGCGCTTGTCGAGCACGCCGGCGGTCGCGCCGGCAATCACCAGGCGCTTGGCCTTGATCCGCGACGCCAGGCTGCCGGCCAGCGTGTCGGCATTGACGTTGAACAGTTGCCCGTCCTTCGACGCGCTGACGCAGGCAATCACCGGCACGTAGCCGGCGTTGCAGAGCAGCGCGAGCAAGGCCGGCGTCGGCGCCGTGGCCACCGGCGTGCCCACCATGCCCAGGTCGACGTTGTCGCCGCTCGTCGCCTTGTGCAGCGCGGCCTTCTTCACCGGCGCCACGCCGGCATCGGCGCCGGTCAGGCCGATGGCGCGGCCGCCGGCGGCGTTGATGGCCGCCACGAAGCGCGTGTTGATCGATCCGGCGAGCACCGAGACCACGATCTCCAATGTCTCCGGATCGGTCACGCGCAGGCCGTCGACCTGGCGCTTCGGGATGCCGACCTGCGCCAGCGACGCGTCGATCTCGCGGCCGCCGCCGTGCACCACGATCAACGGCCGGGTTTTCGCGGCCTGGTTAATCACCTTGCTGATGGCCTTCAGCCGATCCGCGCCTTCGAGCAATTCCCCGCCGAGCTTCAGGATCACCGCGCGCTTCACAGCAAGCCCGCTTTCTGGTCCAGGCCGAACATCACGTTGAAGTTCTGGATGGCCTGCCCGGCGGCGCCCTTGACCAGGTTGTCGATCACGCTCACCACGAACACCCGACCGGTCGCTTCATCCACCTTCCAGCCGACGTCGCAGAAGTTGGTGTGCGCGACGTGCTTGATCTCCGGCAGCGTCTCGCCGGTGAGGCGGACGAACGGGGCGTCCGCATAGGCGCGCTCGTAAGCCGCCGCGACCGCCGCGGCCGTCGTGCCCGCCACCAGCCGCGTGTAAAGGCTCGCCAGGATGCCGCGGTCGAGCGGCACCAGGTGAGGCACGAAGGTGACGCCGCGGCCGAGCGCCTGCTCCATTTCCGGCGTGTGGCGATGGCCGAACGGGTTGTAGGCGGCCACGCTACCGTGGTTCTCGGAGAAGTGCGTGCGGTCGGAGGCCGCCTTGCCGGCGCCTGAAATGCCCGACTTGGCGTCGATCACGACGTCGGCGCCCGGCAGCAACAGCCCGGCGCGCTGCAACGGCAGCAGGCCGAGCAGCGACGCGGTCGGGTAGCAACCGGGATTCGACAGCAGCCGCGCCGTGCGAATGGCGTCGGCCTCGAACTCGGTCAGGCCGTAGGCCACGCCGGCGGGCAGCGACTTGGTCGCGGGATACCAGCGCGACCGCGACGTCTCGTCGCGGAGGCGGAACGCGCCCGACAGGTCAATCACGCGAAGGCCGGCGGAGAGCAACACCGGCGCGAGGTCGGCCGACGCGGCTTCCGGCAGTGCCAGGAACACGACATCGGCCTGGCCCGTCAACGCCGCCGGATCCAGCGGCACGACCGTCCCGTCCCAAATGCGCTTCAGAGCCGGCAGGCTGCGCGGGGTGCTGGTCGCCTGCGAACCAGTGGCCGCAGCGATGGTGACATGGGGATGGCGGGCGAGCAGGCGGATCAGTTCCTGGCCGGCGAAGCCGGTGGCCCCGGCCACCGCCACTCGAATGCGGGCATGTTGGCCCCGCTGGTCCCCTTCCGTTTCGGTCACCACCTGTGTATCCATCTGTCGGTTCTGCCCTTGTCCCCTAGGCGCGCTGAGAAGTTATGCGCGAAGAGGAATACTTATACATATAATATCCAGCCCTGTCAACACGAATGTGCCTAAATTGCTGACCGTGTTGTGTATACTGATTCACTCGGACGCATAATTATGAAAGCCCAGCGCCTCTCCGCCATCCAGGACGTCGTCGAGCATGAAGCTGTGCGCAGCCAAGAACAGCTGCGCCAGCGGCTCGCCGCCCGGGGGTTCGTGGTGACGCAGGCCACCTTGTCCCGCGACATCAAGGAACTGGGGCTGTTGAAGCGGTCGTCTGATGGGGCGTATCAGCCGTCGGCCGCCGAGGAGACGCCGCCGACCACGGCCCTGGGCTCGCTTGGCAGGGCGCTCACCGAGTACTTGATCAACATCGAGCCGGTCCAGCAGTTGATCGTCTTGCGGACCGGGGCGGGGCAGGCGCAGATCCTCGGCGTGGCCATCGATCGCGCGCGCCTGCCCGAGGTGGTGGGCACGATCGCCGGTGACGACACCATCCTGATCATCGCCCGCGATGCGAAGAGCGCGCTGGCCGTCGTGAAGAAGCTGAGGGAACTGGGAAGGTGAGCAAACCCATCGTACTGGCCTACTCTGGCGGGCTGCAGTCAACCGTCGCGATTGCGTGGCTCGTGGATCGCCATGCTGCCGATGTGGTCGCGGTGACGCTCGACCTGGGGCAGCCCACCGACCTCGCCGAGATTCGCGACCGTGCCTTGGCCGCCGGCGCCGTGCGCGCGCACGTGATCGATGCGCGCGACGAGTTCGTCCGCGATTTCGCCTGGCCGGCCCTGCGCGCCGATGCGATGGCCGATGGCCGCTATCCGATGGCCACTGCGCTGTCGCGGCCGCTGATTGCGCAGAAGCTGGTGGAGATCGCCCGCATCGAAGGCGCCACCATCGTGGCGCATGGTTCAGCGGGCCGCGATCGCCTCCGGCTCGATCGGCCGCTCGGCGCCCTCGATGCATCGCTTGCGCCGATTGCCTGTGCCGACGCCATGACGGCGGCGCAGGTCGGCGAGTACGCCGACCGCCTCGGCATTGCCAGGCCGGTCGATGGTGCCGACCGGGTCGATGCCAACGTGTGGGGACGCACGGTTGGCCGGCCGGCCGACGACGGATCGGTTGAGCCGCCCGAGTCGGCCTTCACGCTCTCACGGCCGCTGGCGCAAACACCGGGCGAGCCCGCGACCGTGGCGCTGACCTTCGAGCGCGGCACGCCCACCGGCATCAACGGCGTGACGATGGCCCCGGCGGAGCTGGTCGAAAGCCTGTCCACGATTGCCGGCCAGCACGGCGTGGGCCGGTTCGACCGGGTCAAGTCCCGCGGGAATGGCTCGCGCGCCCGCGTCTTGCATGAGGCGCCGGCTGCCGCCGTCCTTCACCATGCCCGCCGCGAGCTCGAGCGTCTCGCGTCCTGCGAGAGCCTCAACCGGTTCCAGCCCGCGGTGTCGGCTGCCTACGCCGGCGTGCTCGGCAGTGGCGAGTGGTTCGGGCGCCTGCGCCAGGGCCTTGATGCGTACGTGGCGTCGACCCAGGAAGGTGTCAGCGGCACCGTTCGTGTGAAACTATTCAAGGGCGACACGCACATCGTTGGTCGCGCGCTGAACGCTTAAACACCGGCGGGTCTGACGACCCGCCTTTCTGGAAACGCATGTCTCAGCATCTTTGGTCTGGCCGCTTCGATTCGGCTCCCGATCCCGCGGCGTTTGATTTCGGCGTCTCGTTTCCGTTCGACCGCCGGCTGTTCGAAGACGATGTCACCGGGAGCATCGCGTGGGCCGAGGCGCTGGCACACGCCGGCGTACTCGACGCCGCCGACGCCAAGGCGATTGCCGATGCGCTGACCGCGATCCTCGCGCAAGGCCGCACGGATCCGGCGTGGGTCGCGGGCGACGATGAGGACGTGCACAGCTTTGTCGAGCGGCAGCTGGTCGCCCGGGTGGGCGATGCCGGCCGGCGCCTGCATACCGGGCGCTCGCGCAACGAGCAGGTCTCGCTCGACCTGCGCCTGTACCTGCGCCGCCGCATACCGCTGCTGCAGCAGAAACTGCGGGCGGCCATCACCGCGTTTGCCGACCAGGCCGAGCGCGCCGGCGATGCGTTGATGCCGTCCTACACGCACATGCGCCGCGCCATGCCGGTGCTGGTCTCGCACTTCCTGTTGAGCCATGCCGCCGCGCTGCGCCGCGATCATCACCGTCTCGAGATCGCCCGCGAAGAGGCCAACGCCCTGCCGCTCGGTTCGGGCGCGATCGCCGGCACCGGCTACGCCGTGGACACCGCCGCCCTGGCCGCGCGGTTGGGGTTTGCGCGCGTCGTGCCGAACAGCATGGACGCCTCATCCGACCGCGACTTCGCCGTCAGCTTCCTGCACGCGGTGTCGCTGTCGATGGTCCACCTATCGCGCATTGCCGAGGACTTCATCCTCATGACCGGCGAGGAATTCGGCTTCTTCGAGCTGGCCGACTCGTCCGCAACCGGCAGCAGCATGATGCCGCAGAAAAAGAACCCCGATCCGCTCGAGCTGGTCCGTGGCAAGGCCGGCCGGGTCATCGGCCACCTGACCGGCTTCCTGATCACCATGAAGGGACTGCCGACCGGCTACAACAAGGATCTGCAGGAAGACAAGGAGCCGTTGTTTGACGCCGAAGACACGCTCGCCGTCTCGCTCGACGCGACCGCCGCCGTGATCGGCAAGTTGGGCCTCAATCGGGATCGCACCGGCCGCGCCGCATCGGGCTTGTTGCTGGCTACCGACGTGGCCGACTACCTGGTGTCGCGCGGCCTGCCGTTCCGCCAATCGCACGAAGTGGTCGGCGCCATGGTTCGAAAGCTCCTGTCTGAAGGGCGCGACTTCGAGGCCCTGTCACTGGCCGAATGGCGCCAGTCGAGCGACCTGTTTGGCGACGATGTCAAGGAGCGGGTAACCGCGGCGGCGTCGGTGCGGGCCAGAAAAACGCCGCAATCGACCCATCCAGACGCCGTGGCGGCTGCGCTGGCCGACCTACGGTCGTGGCTTGCCCGGGGCTCGGGGCTCTGATATATTCCGGGTGCCCTGCGCCCTGCGGTCTTTCAGACCCAACAGGCGCTTCCCGCACTCAACACGACCCTCGGCCGCTCGTGTCGCGGCTCATGGACCAACGGTTCGAAGCAGTAGAAGTACCAGTACCGACGCGGCTTGGCGGGAGGCCGATCGGGTTTTCGGGGGAGTTGCATGCAAGACCGCCGGTATCGGCCCGGCGACGTGCTGGACGACTATTGTCCGCGCGAGCGCCGCATTACCGACCATGCCATCGTGGCGATGGTTGACGTCACCATCCAGCGCACGCGCTGCGGCAGTTGCGACGCCGAGCACGAATACAAGGAGGCCAAGGTCCCGGCGCCGCGCCGCAAGACCCAGCCCCCGGCGCTCTTTGCGCAAGTGCTGGATGGCCTGCAGGCACCGGCGCCGCGTCCCCAGTCACCGCCTCCACCGGCACCGGCCAGTCCCGAAGCGACGGTCGTGCCCATCGCCGCGGCGACAGTCGTCGCCAAGCCGGCGCCCGAGCCGCCCACTGAGGACAGGATCGGCGAAGAGTCACCGGGCAACGATCAGGATCGCGAAGGCGGGTTCAGGCGGTCACTGATTCGAGCCACCTTTCCAAAGCTTGAAGGCGCCGTCCCCGCTCCCCGCGCCCTTCCGGAATTCACCATCCAGTCGCTCAACAACCGAGGTCGCAACAACAACGGCGGCGCGCAGCGACATGCCGGTGGCGGCGGCAAGTTTCGCGGCCGGCGCCGGGGCGCGGGTGGCGGCAGTCAGGACAACCTCGGCCCCATGCGTTTCCGCGAACACGGTAGCGGCCCCGGCCAGCAGGGCCAGAACCAGGGGCAGGGGCAGGGGCAGGGGCAGGGCGGCGGACGCCGTCGCCGTGGCGGGAAAAAGAATCGCTGATGGCAGACTTCACCGGCAAGGTTGGGCTCATCGTTGGCGTGGCGAACCACCGCTCGCTGGCCTGGGCCATCGCGCAGGCCACCGCGAGCGCGGGCGCGAAACTCATTCTCACTTACCAGGGCCGCTTCGAAGAGCATGTCGGCGACCTCGCGGCCACGCTCGATCCCAAGCCGTTGGTGTTGCCGTGCGACGTCTCGAGCGACGAGCAGATCGCCGCAGTCTACGAAAAGATCGAGCAGGAACACGGTGGGCTGGATTTCCTGGTGCACGGTGCCGCGTTCGCCGCGCGTGAGGAGATCACCGGTGGGTTCGTGAAGACCTCGCGCGAGGGCTTCAAGCAGGCGCTCGACATCAGCGCGTATTCGCTGATTGCCCTGACCCGCGGCGCGCAGCCGCTCATGGCGAAGCGGGGCGGCGGCAGTGTGCTGACCCTCACCTTCCTGGGCAGTGATCGGGTGTTCCCGAATTACAACGTCATGGGCGTCGCCAAGGCGGCGCTCGAATCGTCCGTGCGTTACCTTGCGGCCGACCTCGGTCCCGAGAACATCCGCGTCAACGCCATTTCGGCCGGACCGGTCAAGACGCTCGCGGCCGCGGGGATCGGTGGTTTCTCGTCAATCCTCGGCGTGGTTCGTGAGAAGGCGCCGCTGCGCCGGGCGATCGAGACGTCGGAGGTGGGTGACGCCGCCGCGTTCTTGCTCGGCAACGCGGGCCGCGGCATTACCGGTGAAGTGCTGATGGTTGACGCCGGCTACCACATCGTCGGCATGTGAGCCGGGCCTAGGGCGTGGGCCTGCTTACCGTTGCCGTCCGACATGTCGCGAACGCCACGCCGCGAACGCGCATCATCGGCCTTGATCTAGGCCACACCGCGTTTCCATTTTCTGCCGGGCAGGCGGTCATGGTGGGTCTTCATGGCTCACCCCTGCGCAAGCCCTATTCAATTGCTTCAGCGCCTTGGGAGTTCAGCAAGACCGGTGTGCTCCATCTGCTCGCGCAGGTCGATGAGACGGGTGCGCTTGACCCACACCTCGAACTGGCCGCGCCCGGCACGCTGATCGATCTGGAAGGCCCGTTCGGGACGTTTGGCCTGCCACCAGCGCTGGCCGATCGGCCATTGCTGTTCGTGGCCGGCGGGACGGGCATTGCCCCGCTGCGCTCGATCTTGATGGATCGGCTGTTGATGCCGGGCGTACCGGTGATCTCCGTCGTCTACAGTGCCCGGTCCCCGGAACAGTTCGCCTATCGTGCCGAACTCGACGCCATGGCCCAAGCCGGACGGATCAATCTCGTGCTGACCGTCTCGCGGGTGGGCGAGGGGTGGAATGGACGTCTCGGGCGAATCGACGAAGGCCTGCTGAGAGCGGCCATCCCGTCGCTCGACGCGTGCTGCCTCGTTTGCGGCCCGCCGCAACTGGTGAGTGACAGTTCCGAGTTGCTGTTACGAATGGGCGTCGGCCGCGATCGGATCCTGACCGAGAAATACTGACTCGCCCCAGCCCTCCGCCTGGAACTAGAGCACGCCGAACCCTGCCCGCTGCAGGTCGACCTCGGTGATCTCGACGACCGGCAGCGGCACGTTCACCGCTGGCAGGCCATCGGTGCCGGTGGCGGCGGGTTGGACCTGAGCGCGCTGCTTGCGCCGCGCCTTATCCCGATACATGCGGCTGTCGGCCGTGGCCAGCAGCGCTTCGTAGGTCTCGCCGTCCTGCGGGTAAATGGCCGCGCCGATGCTGATGGCGAGCGGCAACCGGCGCCCGGGGCGGGCCTCGAACAGCACATCGTCGACGGTGCGCTGCAGTTCTAGCCGCTTGCGATCGGCTTCCGCGGCGCCGCAGCCCGACAGCACGACGATGAACTCGTCGCCGGCGTAGCGCACGCAGATGTCGTACGGCCGGATGCCGGATCGCAACACCGTGGCGACCTCGCGCAACGCCCGGTCGCCGATGTGGTGACCGTAGTTGTCGTTGATCTCCTTGAAGCTGTCGAGGTCCATGACCAACAGCGCCACTTCAGCCTTCAGGCGTCCGGCACGGGCGAGTTCCCGCGCCAGGTGCATGAACATGAACCGGGTGTTCGGCAGCCCGGTAAGCGGGTCGGTGAGCGAATCCTCCTGCGTCTGCTCGAAGACGATCGAGTTGTGGATGACGGCCGACGCCTGTTCGCTGACGCGGTCGAGCAACCGGCGGTGATCATCGGTGTAGAAGTCCGCCTGAGTCGAATACACCGCGAGGGTACCGATGAAGCCCTCGCTGAACACCAGCGGCGCCACCAGCGCCGACTGCAGGGTGGTGGCGACGGTGGTCAGCCCTGCCGCCTCGAATTCGGCGCTCGGGCGCGCGTTGACCAGCGGGCGGCGGTTGCGGGCCACCCAGCCGGTCAGGCCCTGGCCGGCGCGCACCGACATGGTGCCAATCGCCTCGGCCTCGACGCCGGTGGCGAACCGGCAGCGCAGCGTGTCGGACTCCTCATCGAACAGGAACAGCGCGCATGTCGAGAACGGCACCAGGTTGGACAGCTTCGACGAGATCAGCGCCATGGTGTCCGAGACGCCGAGGCTCGTGCCCATGGTCTGCGCGATCTCGTAGAGCGCGTAGATTTCGCGATGGGCCAGCGCGATGTCTTCGAACACGGTGCTGCTCTGGAGCGATTCGGGCTGGAACCCCACGGCCGGCCGGCCGCGTTCGTTGGTCGGCTCGAGCGACAGCCGCCGCGGCGTCGCCGTGTCGATGGTGCCGGCGGCGGCCGCCATTTCGGCTTCCATCTTCAAGAACATGTCGACCACGGTCGGGTCGAGCGCGCGTCCGGCTTCCTGCTGCAGCAACGCGAGCGCGGCGTCGTGCGTCATCGCCTTGTGGTACGGGCGGACCGAGGTCAGCGCGTCGAAGTAGTCGACCACTGAGAGGATGCGCGCGCCGAGCGGGATTTCCTCACCCTTGAGGCCTTGCGGATACCCCTTGCCGTCCCAGCGTTCGTGGTGGCTCAAGATGAGCGGCGCCACCGGGTAGGGGAAGGGCACGGCGCTGATGATCTCGGCGCCGACCTGCGGGTGCACGCGGATCTTCTGGAATTCTTCCTGGGTCAGCGGACCGGGCTTCGAGAGGATGTGCTCGGGCACGGCGAGCTTGCCAATGTCGTGCAGGAGGGCGGCCGTCTTCACGCCCTGGATCTCGGTGTCGGACATGCCCAGGGCGCGAGCGATGCCGGTGGCGTAGACCTGCACGCGGCGAATGTGCGATTGTGCGGTCTGGTCCTTGGCGTCGATGGCCAGCGCCAGCGCCTCGATCGTCGCCAGGTGCAGGTCCGCCATTTCGTCGACGTGGCGGCGTTCGTCGTCAATGCGCCCGAGGTAGACCTTGTAGGTGCGGTAGGTCAGGTAGAGGATCGGCGCGACCAGGATCGCCAACCAGATGCCCGCCGTCATCACGCTCCAGGTGCCGATGGCCGCCGCGCCCGCACCGACAAAGTAGCTGGGCGCGCTCCAGAGGAAATTCTGGTTCCAGACGGGCCAGAACTGCTGCCTGGTGGCCAGCGCCACCGCGATCGCGATCAGGCACGTGTTGAACACGAAGTACATCGTCGCGGCGCCGACGAGCGGTCTGGCGATGCCCGGCACATCGTGGGCGAGCGTGCCGGGTACGCCGCCAAGCGCCCAATACGCGATGCCGGCGGCCTGCACGGCAAGGGCCAGGCAGGCCATGCTGAACAGCGTGCGGTAGACGGGGTTCTTCACCCTCATGCGGAAGGTGCACTGGCTCCACGCGCTGATGACGGCGACGATCATCGTTTCGTTTGGGCCAAGCAGCAGCAGCGCGGCAAAGTCCACCGCGTATGACACCGACATCGTCGAGCCGCTCTTAGCGAGCGGCAGGCTGACCTTGAACGCCGAGGTGATCGCCGACGCTAGGAGGAGGACGGTGAAGAGGTAGGGACTGTCAAACGTCGACTGCGGCCCGAGCCACACCACCAGCAGGGCGCCAACGGCAACGATGGCACCGATATAGACCCGGGCAGCGAGCGGCAGGGAGCGCATGTGCGCTGATTCTTCTTAAGAACCCCAGACCGCGTTGGCTCGAGAGGTCTCTGCAGCGGACCAGATCGAGCCTCGAGACGGGTTTATGGGACGCTTGGGGGGATGGCTGCTGTTCACGACCTGGGGAGGATACATGACCATAAAGTCATATCTCAACATTAATTTCTACGACCGCGCATTCCTTGAAGAGCTATTCAGTTAAACCTTTGCTCGGCTTATAATTACCAGGAACAGTTCAGTGTGCGAACTTCCCCTGAAGTGCCAATTATCCAGACGACACGAACAGACATCATACGACAGACAGTGCTTGGTTCCGACATCTTCGACATCGTGGACTGCCTGGCGTTGTCTAGAGGATCAGCTTCGGCCGCGTCGCCGGCCCGAACCTGCTGCGGGTTCGAGCCCGTACTCGTCGATCTTGCGGTAGAGGGTCCCTCGGCTGATGTCGAGCACCTTCGCCGCCTCCAGCTTGTTCCACTCGGTGGCCTCGAGCACGCGGATGATGTGCGCCCGCTCCGAGTCGCGCAGCGACGGCAGGCGATTCTGGGTTTCGTCGGGGCGGGGCATGGCGTGCCCATGCAGGAACTCGATGTCGGCGGCGCGAATTGAACGGCCGGGCGCCGACAGCGCCGCGCGCGCCACCGTGCTCTCTAGTTCGCGGATGTTGCCCGGCCAGTGGTACGAAGCCAGCAGGTCCTGGGCTTCCGACGAAAACTGTTTCGCGTCGAGCGGCAGTCCGTTGGCCGCGCAGTAGCGCGCGAGAAAACGGTTGGCCAGCACGGGAATGTCGACCGCGCGCTCCCGCAACGATGGCAGGCGAATCGCGAACGCGTTGATGCGGTAGTACAAGTCTTCACGGAACCGGCTCTCGCGGACGAACATGTCGAGCGGGCGGTTGGTGGCCGAGATCAGCCGAAAGTCGACGTGGATCGATTTGTTGCCGCCGAGTCGTTCGAAGCGGCGTTCCTCGAGCACTCGCAGGAGCTTTGCCTGCGCCATCAGGGACATGTCGCCGACCTCGTCGAGGAACAGCGTGCCGCCGTTGGTCTGTTCCAGCCGGCCGGGCTTGCGGTCGTGCGCGCCCGTGAAGGCCCCCTTCTCGTAGCCGAACAGTTCCGACTCGAACAGGCTGTCGGGCAGGGCCGCGCAGTTCACCGCCTGGAAGTTCTCCGGGCCGCGGCGCGACAGCTCGTGGATCATGCGCGCGACCACTTCCTTGCCGGCGCCGGTCGGGCCCAGGATCAGCACCGAGATGTCGGACTTCGCCGCGGTGCGGATCCACTCGAAGATTGCCACCATCTTCTCGTCGCGGCCGATCATCTCGCGGAAGCGCTGCACCGATGGTGACGCTTCCTCGATACCGAGGTTCGCGCGCCCCTCGAGGAACACCTCGAGCAGCTTCGCGACCGGCTCGGCGTCGGGCCGGTTGCCGCCAAACGTCGCCGGCTCGCCGGTCTGCTTCCGCACGACCCCGAACTCAACCAGTTCGCGAATGCAGTTGTCGACATCCTGGCGCATTCGCCCGAACGTCTGCATGATCGCTTCGGTGTCGAACGTCTCGTGGGGCCGTGCCGACAGGAACCGCAGGATGCCGGCGCGCAGCGGCGACTGCACGAGGGTCTTGAACCGCGCCTCGAGGTCGGGCGCTTCAGCCCGTTGGCTGCCGCCGGCGCTATGGCGGCGGGCCGCGAACGTCAGGTCATCCACGCGACACCTCGACGGCCGCCGGCGTGCCCGCGGTCCGGTAGTACTGGGTCTGGTACTGCTCGATGAGCTGCTTCATGCGGACCGCATCGGCCTTGCTGTGGCCGTGGCAGCGCACCGGTGCGGTGCCGCCGCTCGTTTCGATGAGCACGTTGGAAAACAACAGGTTGGTATCAATGCTGACCGACGCCACATGTGCCAGGTGAATCGAATGTTCTTTCCTGCCGACCAGTTCAGGAGTGTAGTGCACGACCGTCGTCGGCGTGATCCAGACCTGCGTCGGAAACAACCGGTTGCCGCTCGACAGGCGGCTGGCGCGAAACACGTCGCCCTCGGCGAACGGCCCACCCTTCCACCAGAAGAACAGGACGAGCGCCGCGGCGACGGCGGCCAAGATACCGGCCAGTGGAATCCAGACATCCTGATTCACAGACCAGATGCTACTCCAAAGCGGCGGCGGTGTCCGAAAGCCGGCCGCGAGGCGTCAGTTTTTGGCATAGTCTAGAAGCAATGCCATACCGATCCCCGGGCGCACCGAAAGGGCCCAAGTCATTCCTCAAGGGCAAGCCGATCCGTTACTACCGGCCGAAGGGGAGCGCCGCCGTCCGCACGCTGATCGACGAGGGGTTCCAGGCCTTCAACGCGGCCCGGCTCGGCGAAGCCTGCCGGATCTACGGCGACAAGATGCTCGCCAAAAAGAACAACACCACCATCGCCCTGACGATGGCCGGCGCCATGACCCCGGCCGGCCTGGGCGGCTGCGTCATCGAACTGATGGAGCGCGGCCTGATCGACTTCATCATCAGCACCGGCGCCAATCTCTACCACGACCTGCACTACGCACTCAATTTCACGCTGCGCCGCGGCTCGCCGTTCGTCGACGACCGCGTGCTCTACGACGAAGGCGTCATCCGCATCTACGACGTGCTGTTTCCGGCGCAGGTCCTGCTCGATACCGACAGCTTCATCCGCGACTTCCTGGTCTCAAGCGGTCTCGAGGGGCCGATGTCGTCGGCGGAAATGCATGAACACCTCGGCCGGCACCTGCTGAAGGTGCGGCCCGGATGCGCCAAGTATTCGATCGTCGCCTCGGCGGCCAAGTACGGCGTGCCCATCTACACCTCGTCGCCGGGCGACAGTTCGATCGGCATGAACGTGGCGTACCACGAACTGATCAACCGCAGCACGCTGCAGGTCGATCCCAACAAAGACGTCAACGAGGTGTGCGCGATCATTCGCGCCGCCGAGAAGAACGGCTGCGTCATCCTCGGCGGCGGCTCGCCGAAGAACTTCTACCTGCAGGGCCAGCCCACGCTGTGGGAGGTCTACGGCATTCTCAAGGGCGGCAACGACTACTTCATCCAGATCACCACCGACTCGGTGGTGTGGGGCGGCTTGTCGGGCGCCACGCCCGCCGAAGCGGTGAGCTGGGGCAAGGTCAACCCGAGCGTGTTGCCCGACACCGCGGTGGTCTACGCCGACTCGACCATCGCGTTCCCGTTGTTCTGCGAGTACGCGGTCGGCCACAAGAACGGCCGCCGCCCGCGCAAGGGGCTGCTGTCACAACGGGCGGCGCTCGTTGCCGACCTCGAGCGCGAGGCCCGCAAACAGATCAAGAAACGCGGCAAGGCCAAAGCCTGACGCCGGGACTATGGGAACGCTGTGGTCGGAGCTAGGTCCGGTGGCCGACGCGGCGGCCGGTCGGCCGCGGGTATACGCCGACGCCAATGTGCCGGCAGGCCTCGTCAGGTTCATGCGCGAGCAGCTGCGCTGGGACGTCCTGTTTGTGATGGATCAACCGGACCTGCGCCGGGCCCGCGATGCCGAGCACTACCGGCTGGCCCGCCAGTTGCGCCGGACGCTCGTGACGCTCGATCGCGACTATCTGGACGACCGGCGGTTTCCGCCCGGGCAGGGTAGTGGCGTGCTGGTGATGGCGGCCCCCGACGAGCGCGGGCTGGCGGCGTTGCTCGCGCGCCTCGACGAACAGTTGTTTACCGGTGCGCCGTTGCCGCTTGACGGCCGCAAGCTGCACGCGCACCCTGATTGGCAACCCGAACATGCCTGAACTGACGCTCGGCGTCGATCTCTCGGACCTGATCGCGCGCGTGGTCGTGGTCAACGACGCCGGCCAGGTGGTGTCGCGCGGCCAGCTGCCGCCTGCGGCCGCCAATTCGGCCCTCGCCCTGCGCGACACCGTGAAGCGCGCCATCGCCGGCGCCGGCGGCAAGCTCGCCGCCAGTGCGGTGGCGCTGCCGCAGCCCGGCGATCCGGTGGCCGCGGAGATCGCCGCGATGGTCGCTGAGGCGGCGCCCGGTGCGCGCCCTGCCTTGCCGGTGGCCGCCGGGACCGCGGCCGCGATCGCCGAGCAATGGTGCGGCGCGGCCCGTGGCCTGAGGCAGGTCATCACCTGCGCCATTGGTGAACATGTCACGGCCGGCGTCCTGATCAACGGCGAACCGTGGCTCGGCGCGCACGGTCTTGCCGGCTCGATCGGCTGGCTGGCGCTCAACCCGGTGGAACGCGACGACTATCGCCGCCACGGCGGCCTTGAGGCCGAAGTGGCGGCCGCCGGCATTGTTCGCCGGCTGGTGTGGCGCATCAAGTCGGGTGACCGCTCTGCCGTTGCCGACAACGTCGGCGGCGACTTGACCCGCCTGACCGCGGACGATGTGTTCCAGGGGGCGCGGGTCGGCGACGGCGTGTGCATCTCGGTCGTCCGCGACACCGCCAAGTACGTCGGCATGGCCGTGGCCAACCTCGCGACGATGCTCGATCCGGAGGTCGTCGTGCTGGGTGGCACCATCGCCGCGTCCGGCGACATGGTGCTCGAGGCGATTCGCTCGGAATGCAGCCGCCGGCTGCGGCCGGCGCAGTCCGAACGCGTGCGCATCGTGCTGTCGACGCTTGGCGCCGACGCCGTCGCCATCGGCGCCGCCCGCGTGGCTGCGCGACCGCCCGCATGATGGTGCTCGCCGGCGCCGACCTGGTTCTGCCGGATCGCGTCGTCGAGCGAGGCACGCTGGTCATTCGCGACGGCCGCATCGAGGCGATCGAATCGTGCGCCGTCGATGGACCCGCCGGCGCGACCCGCATCGATTGCTCGGGCCAGGTCATTGTGCCCGGCTTCATCGACGTGCACGTGCACGGCATCGAGGGCATCGACGCGCTTGATGGCGGCGGCGCCGTCGCCGACATGGCGAGCCGTTTGCCAAAGTACGGGGTGACCGCGTTCTGCCCGACGTCGGTCGCGTGCGGCCCGGAAACGCTGGCCGCGTTGCTGGCTGAGGTCGCCGCGGCGCGGCGGTCGCTCGCGCCACGCTCGGCGCGCGTGCTGCCCGCGCATCTCGAGAGTAACTTTATCAACCCCGACTGGAACGGCGCCCAGCCGCGGCGCTGCCTGCGGCTGCCACCAACCACAACAGACAGCGTACATAGAGGCGGGCCGCCTGTTCCGGTCGATGGTGAATTCGATGCGCTCGACATTCTTGATGTGATCGCGCGTCATCGTGCCGAAGCCGGGATCATCACCCTCGCGCCAGAGCTGCCAGGCGGCCTGGAACTGGTGCGCGCGTTGGTGGCGGCCGGGCACCGGGTGTCAATCGGTCACTCCGGCGCGAGCTACGAGGAAGCGATCGCGGCCATCGAGGCCGGCGCGCGCCAGGCCACGCACCTGTTCAATCGCATGTCGGCGCCGACGTCGCGCGCGCCGGGCGTGGTCGGCGCCGTGCTCGCATCGGAGGCGGTCGCCGCCGAGATCATCTGCGACGGCTTTCACGTGCATCCGGCGCTCGTCGCGCTGGCGCTGCGCTCGAAGACCGCGCGGCGGCTCATGGCGATCACCGACGGCACGGCCGGCTCGGGTCTTCCGCCGGGCTCGCGGGCACGACTGGGCGAACAGGACATCATCGTGACCGGGCAGGGCGCCCAGCTTGCCGATGGCACGCTGGCCGGCAGCGTGCTGACCATGGATGGTGCGTTTCGCCGGCTCGTCCAGCAGACCGGCGTGAGCCTCACCGATGCCGCCCGCCTTTGTTCGACGACCCCGGCCGCCGAGCTCGGGCTGCCGGAGGTCGGGGTGATCGCCGCCGGTAGCCTGGCCGATCTGGTGGTGCTGGGGCCGGGGCTGGCGGTTCGCCGGACCTACGTCGCCGGGTCCGCCGTATGGGAACACTGACCTCCACCAGTCCGTCTATCTGCCTGAGGCCACAGATTGACACCGATTTACACCGATAACCTGAACGGCCCCCAGTGGCTGAGGTGCTCGTGAGGTTCACGCCCGCTCGTTCACTGCCCGCTACGGGCGCGTTTCTACTCGCGTCAACGTTGCTGGCGGGGTGCGAGGTCAACCTCAATACCGAGGGCTTGTCGGCCCGCGAAACCAAGTCGTTCACGGTCACCGGCGTGCCGCAGATCGACCTCGATACGTGGGACGGCGCCATCGAGATCCACTCGTGGGACAAGGCCGAGGTGGAGGTCGAGATCGAGAAGCGCGCCATGGAGCAGTCGCTCATCGATCAGATCAAGGTCGAGGCCACCCAGCAGGGCGACACGATCGTGTTGAAGGTCACCGGGCCGTCGCGCGCCGGCTTCAGTGGCATCACGGTTGGCGTGAACATCTCGCCGACCGCACGCCTGCGCGTGGCCGTGCCGCGCGCAAGCAACATTGTCGCCCGCAGCGGCGACGGGTCGATTCGCGCCGAAGCCCTCGACGGCAAGATCGTGCTCAACACTGCGGACGGCAGCGTGACCGCCACGCGCCTGTCGGGCGACATCCAGGTGCGGTCCGGCGACGGCTCGATCCGCCTCGACAGGGTCACCGGCAAGCTCGATCTGGAAACCGACGATGGCAGCATTGGGTTCGAGGGGCGGCCGTCGGTGTTGCGGCTGAAGACCGGTGACGGTTCGGTGCGCGTGCAGATCGACCCCGACACCGTGATGACCGACAACTGGGATCTCACCACCGGTGACGGGAGCGTTACGCTGACCCTGCCATCGGCGTTCAACGCCGAACTCGACGCCGAAACCAGCGACGGCTCGGTGCGCTCGTCGCACCCGCTGCTCGATGACGGGCGTGACGAGCGCCGCGATGGCGAAGGCAGCGACGAGCGGCGCGAGCGCCGTCGCATCCTGCGGGCGAAGGTGGGCGAGGGCGGAAGGGCCCTTCGCATCCGCACCGGCGACGGCACGATTCGCATCGAGCGGTAGGCGTCCTTGACACCAGGCCGCGCCGCGTGTGAGCATCAGCACATCGTGATCGTCATGTTCAACCGCGCGTGTTGTTGTCGTGGGGCAGTCGCTTCCGCGCCGCGGTCTGTACGCATGCACGTGATCTCCTAAGCATCACGTTCACGATCGAAAGTTCAGAACGGCCCGGAAGGCATCCGCTTTCCGGGCCGTTTGCTTTTTTCCCCGCGGCCCGGCTGGCGCTTCCGGTTTTCAACACGGTGCGGTGGCGAAGTGGCTAACGCGGCGGCCTGCAAAGCCGTTATGCGAGGGTTCGAATCCCTCCCGCACCTCACTCCCTCGACTGGCGTCTCGGTCGTGGGCGCGGGCGGGACTCGGGTTCAGTGGGCGGCTAACGCCGCCCACAGTGCGAATCCCTCCCGCACCTTTCCTTTTCGGCGCAGGAGAATTGACATGACAGCGACGCGACCCATTGGCATTTATCACGAGCACCAGGACTGGTTCCGGCCGCTGTTTGCCGAACTCGACCGCCGCGGCGTTCACTACGAGCGCATTGACGCGCGGCGGCATTCGTACGACATCGACGGCCGCGACGAGGCCGGTTATTCGCTCGTGCTCAACCGCATGAGTCCGTCGGCCTACCTGCGCGATGCCGGCCACAGCATCCTCTACACCCAGAACTACCTGGTCCACTTGGAGCAACTCGGCGTTCGGGTCATCAACGGGACGCGCGCGTTCCGGCTCGAGACCTCGAAGGCGCAGCAGCTGACCTTGCTGCGCGCCCTGGGCCTGCCGTTTCCCGCAGCACGCGTCATCAATCACGGCAGTGAGGCGCCGGCCGCGGCCGACGGCTTGCGGTTTCCGGTGGTGGTCAAAGCCAACATCGGTGGCAGTGGCGCGGGCATCGTCCGCTTTGACACGCCGGAGGACCTGGCGCGAGCATCGGTCGAGGGCCGCGTGCCGCTCGGCCTCGACCAGACGGCGCTGGTGCAGGAGTGCATCCCGGCGCGTGGCGGTCACATCACGCGCGTCGAGGTGCTTGAGGGCCGGTTCCTCTATGCGATCAACGTGCACACCACCGGCGACACGTTCAACCTGTGTCCCGCGGACATTTGCCAGTCGAGCGACGGCGTGGAGCTGACCCGCGGCGCCTGCCCGGCCGACGCCCCGAAGAATAGCCTGCGGGTCGAGGCGTTCACGCCACCGGGCGAGGTAGTAGTCGACGTCGAGAAGATCATGGCTGCGGCGGGCATCGAGATTGGCGGCGTTGAGTACATCGTCGACGACCGCGATGGGCAGCGTTACTACTACGACATCAACGCGCTGTCGAACTTTGTCGCTGACGCCCCGCGCGTGCTCGGCTTCGATCCGTTCGCGCGCCTGGCCGACTGGCTCGAGCGCGAGCAACAGCGCGCCGACGAGACGCCCATGACGGTGCCGTCAGGCCTGGCCGAGGGCGCGACGCGCTGGTGAAGGTCGTGTTAGGCTCTGACGCCATGCGAATCAAGCCGATCCCCGCTGTCGTCATCGTCTGCCTCCTCTCTGCCAGCGCAGTGCTGGCCGCGGCCCGGCCACCCCAGGCCGCGCCCGCGCAGGTCGCTTCGGCGCCGATTCCAGCGGTACTCGCCACCGCGCCGGACCAGCAGTTCACCGCCGACGGCGTGACGCTGCGCTACCGTGAGGCGGGATCCGGCGATGCCGTCGTGCTCATTCACGGCTACAGTGCGGCGCTCGAGAGCATGTTGGGCGTCGCGAAGGCGCTGCCGCAGACATACCGGATGGTCGCACTCGATGTGCGCGGTTTCGGCCGCAGCAGCAAGTTTGCCGAGCCGGCTCGCTTCGGCCAGCAGATGGTCGATGACGTGATCCGGTTGATGGATCACCTGAAGCTCCCGCGCGCGCACGTGATCGGCCATTCCATGGGCGCGCTGATTGCCGCCAACATCGCAGCGCGTTACCCAGACCGGGTCACGACCGCAACACTCGTGGCGGGCCCGTTCTACGCCGACGCGGCCACCTTCAGCGCGGAGTCGGCGAAATGGATCGCCGACCTCGAAGGCGGCGCCGGACTCGTCAACTTCATGCAGTGGCTGTTCCCGGCGATGAAGCCGGAGATGGCCGGCATGGTCAACGCGCAGGCCATGAAGGGCAATGACCTCGGCTCACTCATCGGCGTCATGAAGTCGCTGCCGGCCATGGCCGTCAACGGCTTGCCCAAGGGCGGCACCAAGGCGTTGCTGGTCGCCGGTACGGGCGATCCGCTTCACCCGCTGTCAGTGGCCTTCGCCAAGCAATCCCCCGGCGCGCGCCTGGTCGAAATCGCGGGCGGCGATCACGTCGGTGTGATTACGAACGCGGCGGCGGTCACCGCGATGCGCGCACACCTGCAGCAGTAACTCGACCTGGCGCTGCACCATCAGCGTGGCCAAACGACGCGACCGCTCGAGGTCGCGTCGTTGGCACTTCCTCTTCAGTTAACGCCGACTCCACGCCTCGACCGTATGCGAGCGGATGTGCCATGTCATGGCCTTGTTGTTGCAATCGATCGACGTGATCCGATCAACGGCGGACATTTACTGGCAAGGCGACAGTTCGTCGCAGGCAGACATTCGTTCGAGGAGAGCACATGAAGAACTTGATGACACCCGCACTGGCCATTCTCACCATCGCGGCGATGAGCCAGGTGGGCATCGCGCAGGACAAGATGGCCAAGCCGATGGGCAACGAGAAGACCTACACCGGCTGCATCGCGGCCGGCGACGTGGCTGGCAGCTACACCCTAACCCATGTCACCGCTGAGATGGGAATGGGCGGCCACGGCGAGATGAAGAAGGACCCGGCGGGCAAGGACACGATGGGCAAGGGCACGACGGGCAAGGACGCGGGCACCCATTCGATGGTCATCACCAGCACGTCGGTTGACCTGGCCAAGCACGTCGGTCACAAGGTGTCGGTGACGGGTCCCGACAACGGCATGGGCATGGCCATGGGCAAGGGCGACACGATGAGCAAGGACAACATGGGCAAGGGCAAGGCCGCCTGGTCCGTGACGTCGCTCAAGATGGTCGCCGCGACCTGCGGAATGTAACACTCGGACTGTCGGCCTCCCGCGCGCGGGTGGCCGACAGCACAGAGCCGCGCTAGGCGTGAACGCGATCCGCTCCGGCCACTTTCACGAGTTTGTTGTAGACGCCCAGGAGCAGTAGCGGCGCCGCCCATTGGCCCACGAACAGGCTGGCCGGCTTCTTCCCGGTCAGCTGGAGCAACAGCGCCACGCCCATCGCTCCCCCCGCCGCCCACAGAAACGTATCGGACGGCAGCTTTGCCGTTTCTTGTTCGATGGTCCGGGCAACCTTACCTTCAGAGTGCTGCCACGCTTCGGCGGTAGCGGTGTGCTGCTTAGTTGTGTCAAAAGTGTTCATGTTCTATTCCTATAATTTCAGTTGAAGCGAGCGGTTGTCGGGTCGACAACGTCCGCAGTCAGTCCTTGCAAGACTGTCGCCCACGTGCCCGACGACGCGAAGCGCTAGCGTGGCGACCGGTTGGCGTACTCGCTCGGATCGCGCACGGCGGCCCTGGCAAACGCATCGCGCCGCTCGCGGCATTTGCTGCAGAGCCCGCAGTGCAGTGGTAGCCCATCACCGGCCACCGGATTCATGCACGACAGCGTCAGTTCCAGTGGCACACCCAGCTCGACCCCGCGCCGGACCACCTGCGCCTTCTCCCAGCTCAAGAACGGAGTCCCGATCTCGACCGTATGAGCGAGCCCTAGCGACAGCGCGGTGGCCATGGCCGAGAAGAATTCGGGACGTGTGTCGGGAAAGGGATTGCTCGCCAGCGGCCCCAGTGCGATACGATTCGCGCCGTTCTGCGCGGCGAGGATGGCGGCCCTCGCCAGCAGTACCACGTTGCGTCCGGGGAGGTACACGTTCTCGTCGGGTGTGTCGTAAGCCGGCGCCACCCCGCCCACGGCCCAGTGCGTCGAGGGGTAGATGTCGCGCATGGCGAACTCGACGCGCGCAAGCGGCAACACTCGTCCGGCAAATACCGGCGCGGCCAGCAGGCGCCCGATGACGGCGAGCTCGCCGGTCTCCCAGGCAAAGCCGGCACTCACGTAGACCGGCTGCACCATCGCGTGCTCGGCTTCGTGCGCGGTGAGCACCGCGCTATCGAGCCCGCCCGAGAGTAAGACTAACGTGTTCATGCGGATATGATCGACGCGTCGTGATCATAGCCTTTGATTTGGACGGCACGCTGATCGATTCGGCGCGCGACCTCGGCGAAGCCGCCAGCGAACTGGTCCAGGGCTACGGCGCCCGGCCGCTGACGGTGGCGCAGGTCGTGACGATGGTGGGCGAGGGCGCGCCGGTGCTGGTGCGGCGCGCGTTGACCGAGTCGGGACTCGATCCCGCGACGCCGGGCGCCCTCGAATGCTTCTTGCGGATCTATGATCGCCGGCTCATGGATCACACCGTGGCGTACCCCGGCATCCGCGAGGAACTGGCGCGCGCCGTGTGGCGGGGGCCGCTGGTGGTGTTGACCAACAAGCCACTGGGTCCCGCAATTGGGTCGCTCGAGGCGCTCGGCCTGCGCGGCTTCTTCACGCGGGTCATTGGCGGCGATGGCGAGTACGGGCGCAAGCCCGATCCCACCGGCCTGAACGCACTGCGCGAGTTGGCACCTTCTCAGCCGATTGTCCTGATTGGCGATTCACCCGCCGATGCCCAGGCCGCCGTGGCCGCGGATTGTCCCTTCGTGTTCGCGCGTTACGGGTTTGGGGCGGTGAAGTTCGGCGCCGCGCCGCCCGCCACGGCGCACGTCATCGATCACCCGCGCGAACTGTCGGCGGTGCTCGACGCGATCCGGTAACGAGGGGACGTGCCGTTGCGCGAAGCGGTCTGACCTCGGCCGTCTAGGGTGCCCCGCGGCGCCGGACGCCGAGTTCGGCCAGCCTGGCGATGATGACTTTGCCGTGCGTGAACGGATTGACCTGTTTGTCGATGTGCAAGATGCGGCCGTCGAGTCCGATAAAAAATGTCCAGCGCGACGCAAATGGCTGGTCTTTATCGACCACGCCATACGCCGTGGCCACGGCTTTCGAGGGATCGCTCAGAATCGGATAATCGACACCGAGCGACTGGGCGAAGGCCCGGTTGGTCTCCGCGGTATCGACGCTGACGGAAAAATGCGCGACGTGAAACCGCCGGATCTCCTCGCCACTCTCACGGAGTGACTTGCACTCGGCCGTTCAACCGCTGGTAAAGGCCTTCGCGAACCAGGCCAGCACCACCACCTGCTTGTCTCGGTAGTCGGACAGGTGATACTCGCGCCCATCCGACCCCTGGAGGGTGAACGGCGGCGCCGGGTCCCCGACCTTCAGGGGCAACTGGCGGGCAGCGGTTGCCTCCGGCGCGGTCATCCACGCGCCCAGCAGTAGCGAGAAGACAGCAATCCTGACCATGGCTGCCCGCTAGGATACACGAACATCCGTCTATACTCTGCTTAGCCATGCTCAGCCCGGGAACCCGGCTCGGCAATTACCAAATCATCAGCGGCATCGGTGCCGGCGGCATGGGCGAGGTCTACCGGGCGCACGACACGGTGTTGGACCGCGAGGTCGCACTCAAACTGGTGCATCCCGACTTCTGCCACCATCCCGAGAGCCTGACGCGCCTGCGCCGGGAGGCCCGCGCCCTGGCCGCCCTCAACCATCCCAACGTCGCCACATTGCACGAACTGGCTGAGTTCGGCGGGAGCTGCGGCCTGGTCATGGAGCTGGTGAGTGGCGACACGCTGGCCGACACGCTGCGGCCGGGCCGGGTGAAGGTCGCCGAAGCGCTGCGGCTGGGCGCGCAGATCGCCGCGGCCCTCGAGGCGGCGCACGAGCGCGGCGTCATCCATCGTGATTTGAAGCCGGCCAATATCAAGATCACCACCGACGGGCAGGTCAAGGTTCTCGACTTCGGCCTGGCCAAGAGGAACGGTGACAACCCTGATGCCGCCCTCCACTCGACCCTCGTGACCGCCAGCGGCGCGGTGCTCGGAACCGCGCCGTACATGAGTCCCGAGCAGGCGCGCGGCGCGCCGGTCGACCGCCGCACCGATGTCTGGGCCTTTGGCTGCGTGCTGTATGAAATGCTGACCGGGCGCCTCGCCTTCGACGGCGGCTCGCGCTCGGACATCATCGTCGCCATTCTCGAGCGCGAGCCCGAGTGGTCGGCGCTGCCCCCGGACACGCCGCCGCATGTCCGGCGGCTGCTGCAACGCTGTCTCCAGAAGGACCTGCGACGCCGGTTTCGAGACATCGGTGATGTGCGGCTGGAGCTGGAAGAGCCGCCCGCGATTGAAAGCGCCGCGGGCGTGCCGGCGGCCGGCAGCGCGCGCCGCGCGCCGTGGATGCGCGCCGCGGCATGGTGCGTGGCCGGCGCCGCTTTGGGTGGCCTCGCGGTCGCCGCTTGGCGGCCGCTCCCCGATTCGACCCCGGCCACCGAAGTGAAGTTCTCGATCGCCTTGCCAGACGAGCAACGGCTGGCGGCGACGGCCCTCGGCGCGATTGCGATGGCGCCCGATGGCCGGTCCGTGGTCTACGCCGCCAGTCGCGGCTCCACCACGCAACTGCTGCGGCGGACCCTCGATTCCGCGACGGCATCCGTGCTCCAGGGCACGGTCGGCGCGGTCAGCCCGTTCTTTTCGCCCGACGGCCAATGGGTGGCCTTTTTCGCCGACGGCAGGCTGAAGAAAATGCCCGCCGGCGGCGGCCCGCCGGTCGTCATCTGCGACGCGGCCGATGGCCTTGGCGGCAGTTGGAGCACCAGCGGCACGATCGTTTTTGCGGCGGCGACTGGCGCCGCCTTACAGCGGGTCTCCGCCGACGGTGGCGTCCCGTCGCCTGCGACCGAACTCGACGTGGGCCGAGGCGAGTTCAGCCATCGATGGCCGGAAACGCTGCCCGGCGGCGACACCGTCCTCGTCACCGTCGGCACGGTCGGCGAATGGGATGAGGCCGAGATCGTGGCGTACTCATTGAGCAGCGGCCGCCGGACCGAGGTAGTCAAGGGCGGTAGCAACCCGCGCTACCTCGCGTCCGGGCACCTCGCGTACGCCCACGATGGCGCCATCTGGATTGCCGCGTTCGACGCGCAGCGGCTGGCGTTCACCGGCAAGCCGGTTCGCGCACTCGAGCAGGTGGCCACGACGGTGGATGGCGCCGCGCAGTTTGCGGTCTCGCCGTCGGGCGCGATGGTCTATCAGCCGGCGTTCTTGGCCTCGTCGCGACGCCTGGTCGTCGTCGACGGCACGGAGCAGACGCCGCTCGCCGCGCCGCTGCATGCGTACGTGACCCCGCGCTTGTCGCCGGATGGCCGGCGTGTCCTGCTCGGCGTGGCCGACAAGGCCGAACACGTGTGGTCGTACGAACTGGCGACCGGCGCGCTCACGCAACTGACGTTCGAGGCCGCGAACCGCGCCCCGATTTGGTCGGCCGACGGCCAGCGCATGACGTTCGCGTCCACGCTCCACGGCGCGCTGAACTTGTTCGTCGTACCCGCGAATGGCGAGGGACCCGCCGAGAGACTGACGCCGAGCGAGTCGCTGCAGGTCCCGGGTTCATGGTCGCCGGACGGCCAGACCCTGGCGTTCATGGAACAGCATGCGTCGACGGGCCGGGACATCATGCTACTCGGCCGCGGCGGAGACCGGGTGGCGTTCATGAACACCACGGCGGACGAGAGCGCGCCGCGGTTCTCTCCGGATGGCCGCTGGATCGCGTACGTCTCGAACGAGTCCGGACAGCCGCAGGTCTACCTGCGTCCGACGAGCCCGGCCGCCGTGTCGCGTCGAGTGTCTGTCAAGGGGGGAACGGAACCCGTGTGGCGCCGGGATGGCGACGCGCTCTACTATCGTTCGGAGGGCCAGCTGCTGGTCGCGCCGTTCGCCGGCGGCACGTCCCGGCCGAGCCGCGTGGTCGTGGCAGCCGCAGGCGAAGCCGGCACCTTCGATGCCGCAGGCTACGACGTGATGAGCGGCAACGAGCGCTTTCTGATGATCACCAGCGCCTCTCCGGCGACCGCGCTTTCAGAATTGCGCGTCGTCCTCAATTGGATCCCGGTTTCTCCTTCTTCACGGTAGCGGTGTATTCCTGTCCGATTGGCCCCTGCGCTTCGGACACGGCTTTGATCATGTCCTCGATGGTCGCTTGCGCCGGGTCGTAGGTCACGATTGCCTCGTAGTTCTCGAGACTGACCTGCGCGCGAGTGACGCCTTTAACGGAGAGCAGTGCGGACCGCACTGGCGCAATGCACCCCTCTCAGGTCATACCCTCAACCGTCAACGTGACAGTCGCGGTTCCGGGTGTTTGCGCGGCGAGCATGCGGCTCGGCACCGGCAGGGTACTCAGCAGGGCGATCGCCACCACCTGAAAAGCGTGTTGTCGTGACAGCATGCGGGGAGTCTACACGCGCCGACGGTCGGCTGCCAAGGTGGTCCGGCCGGCACACGAACATGCGGCTATGATCGCCTCGTCGTGATCATCGCCTTTGATTTGGACGGCACGCTGATCGATTCGGCGCGCGACCTCGGTGAAGCGGCCAGCGAGCTGGTCCAGGGGTACGGTGCCCGGCCATTGTCGGTCGCGCAGGTCGTGACGATGGTGGGTGACGGCGCGCCGGTGCTGGTGCGGCGCGCGTTGACAGCGTCGGGACTCGATCCCGGGACCCCTGGTGCCCTCGAACGTTTCTTGCGGATCTACGACCGCCGGCTGATGGATCACACGGTCGCGTACCCCGGCATCCGCGAGGAGCTGGCGCGTGCGGTGCGGCGGGGTCCGCTGGCGGTCTTGACCAACAAGCCGCTCGGCCCCGCGATCGGCTTGCTCGAAGCCCTCGGCCTGCGCGGCTTCTTCTCGCGCGTCATCGGCGGCGACGGCAGTACGGACGCAAGCCTGATCCAGCCGGCCTGCACGCGCTGCGCGAACTCGCACCCTCGGAGCTGATCGTCCTGGTCGGCGATTCCCCCGCCGATGCCCAGGCCGCCGTGGCCGCGGATTGTCCCTTCGTGTTCGCGCGCTACGGCTTCGGCGCGATCAAGTTCGCGGCCGCGCCGCCCGTCACGGCGCACGTCATCGATCACCCCCGCGAACTGTCGGCGGTGCTCGACGCTATTCGGTAACCAGCAACTTCGACGCGGCGCGCGCGCCGATCGTCATGCGCTCGTCGTTGGCGCCCTTCAGGCGGACGCTGTCGGACACTTCATCACGGGCTTCCACTTCAATGGTCTGGCCGGGCTTGAGGTTGTTGCCTTCGATGAAGCGCAGGAAGGCGGCATCCTGATCGGTCACGCGCGCCACGGTCACCGGCGTGTTGAGCGGGCAGGTCAGCAGCGTTTCGAGCGTGCGGTGCGGCAGGTGGCCCTCGGCGGTGGGAATGGGGTCGCCGTGGGGATCCACTTCAGGTTGCCCCAGCATCTCGTCGATGCGTTCGATCAGGCGGTCCGACACCACGTGCTCCATCTGCTCCGCATCGTCATGCACCTCGTCCCAGTTCATGCCGACCACCTGGACGAGAAACAGTTCGATCAGGCGGTGGCGCCGCAGCACGCGCGCGGCCAGCTTCTGGCCGGCCGGCGTCAGCCGCACGCCGTTGTACGGCTCGTAAACCACGAGGTCTGATTCGGAGAGGGCCTTGACCATGGTGGTCGCGGTGCCGGGAGCAATGCCCAAAGCAACGGCCAGCTGACCCATCGGGACGAGTTTCTGGCCGGCCGAGAGGTGGGTCTCACCGACGTAAATCGCCTTCAGGTAGTTTTCGACGGTACTTGACGGAAGCATCTATTTTTCAGCATGTTACCAAACTTGCACTCAAACGCGAGTTGACTTTTTGTATCCTGCCGTGATGTAATTTTGACGACTCAAAATTGTTCGGCTATTTACTCGTTCTGATCGTGGCCGCACTCGCCCTCTTTGCGCCGACCTTCGGGTTGATTGCCCAGGTGCGCGGGTATCGCCTCGCGCAGACGCGCGAGCGCACCGAGAACGCCCTCAAGCACCTGTTGCGGCAGGCCACTGACGGCCAGACCGCGTCGTTTGCCTCGTTGCAAGGTGTGCTCCGCATGGGTGACCGGCAGTTGATGGCCCTCACCCAGAGACTCGAGCGCGAGGGGTTGGTCCGGTCCGAAGGCGCGCAGTTCCAGTTGACGCCTGAGGGGGAGCGCGTGGCGCTGCACGTCCTGCGCGCGCATCGGCTGTGGGAGCTGTACTTGGCCGATGAACTCGGCGTGCCGATCGATCGCGTGCACGAGCAGGCCGAGCGTGCCGAACACGGACTCACCCGGGAGCAGCTGGATCGGCTGTCTGCCTCCATGGGCCATCCGGCGCACGATCCGCACGGCGATCCGATCCCCACGGCCGACGGGACCGTGCCCGAGTCGCCGGGCACACCACTGGGCGCATGGCCCGCGTCCACGCCCGGCCGCATCGTCCATCTCGAGGACGAGCCGCCGCTGGCCTACGCGCAACTGTCCGCGGAGGGACTGCGCCTCGGGCAAGTCATCCGCGTGATCGATCGCTCGCCGACCCGGGTCGTCCTCAGCGATGGCGAGAACGAATACCGCCTGGCCCCCGTGGTCGCCGCCAACATTCACGTGGCCGCGGTGCTGACCGACTCGGTGCCCGCCGCCTGGCCCGAAGGCGTGATCCCGCTGAGCGGCCTGCCGACGGGCGCGACGGCGGAAGTGGTTGCGCTCGATCCCGCGTTTCGCGGCTTCGCGCGGCGGCGATTGCTCGACCTCGGTTTTACTCCGGGCGTGCGCATTCGCAGTGACCTGGCGACCTTTGCCGGCGATCCCCGCGCCTATCGGCTGCGCGGCACCACCATTGCGCTGCGGCGCGAGCAATCGGATCGCGTACTCGTCAAGCAGCTGCCTGATGAAGGACTGAGAAGCGCATCATGAGCGTCGAACACAACTGCGAAGCCTGCCCGGTGCACGCCGAGATGGCGCAGCTTGGTGCGGCCGTCGGTACCTTCGACCGGGTCGTGGCCCTGGCCGGCAATCCGAACACCGGCAAGTCCACGCTGTTCAACTCGCTGACCGGCCTGCGCCAGCACACCGGCAACTGGCCCGGCAAAACCGTCACGCGCGCCGAGGGCGGCTTTCAGTTCGGCGGCGTCCGCTACAAGCTCGTGGATCTGCCGGGCACCTACTCGCTGTTGTCGGCGTCGGACGATGAGGAGGTCGCGCGGAATTTCCTGTTGTTCGGCCGACCGGATTGCACCGTGGTCGTGGTGGATGCCAGCGCGCTCGAACGCAACCTGTACCTGGTGCTCCAGGTGCTCGAGATCACCGATCGCGTCGTGGTGGCGGTGAACCTGATGGACGAGGCCAAGCGGCGCGGCATCGAGGTGGATACCCGCAGCCTCGCGCGCGATCTGGGCGTGCCGGCCATACCGATCGTGGCGCGCACCGGCGAGAACATGATGGCGCTGCTTGGCGAAGTCGCGTCGGTTGCCTCGGGTGAGGCGGTCACGCAGCCGTTACGCTCGAAGGGGACGCCGGAGTTCGAACGCGCCATCAGCACGCTGGTGCCGATGATCGAGGCGGCGGCGCCGGGTGTGCCGAACGCGCGGTGGATCGCCATTCGCCTGCTGGACGGCGACGTGCCGGTGGAAGAGGCGCTGGCCAGCGGCCGGCTGGCCGAACTGGTGGTGCGACAGCAGGCGCCGGATGCGCGCTTCAGCAAGAAGATCGCGCTCCAGGGGGCGCAGTGAGCGAGTCGATCGCCGTTACCCCGGGGGACATCGTCCGCGATGTCACCCCCGCGGACATCGTCCGCGAGGCGGCGGCCCTGCGCCGATCGCTCGATGCCGGCTTCCGCGAAGAGGTCGTGACGTCGCTGTACGGCGAGGTGGAACGGATCACGCGGCGCGCCGTGCAGGATTCCGGTTCGCGTCCGCTGGAGCTCGATCAGCGGATCGATCGCGTCGTGACCTCACGGTTGTTCGGGCTGCCGCTGATGCTGGGCATCCTGGCGGTGATCTTCTGGCTCACGATTGTCGGCGCCAACGTGCCGTCGCAGATGCTGGCATCCGGGTTTTTCTGGTTCGAGGACCTCGCGGCGGGTTGGTTCACGCAACTGGGCGTGCCGTGGTGGATCACCGGGTTCGTGTGGCACGGCGTGTATCGCGGCCTGGCGTGGGTGATCAGCGTGATGCTGCCGCCGATGGCGATTTTCTTTCCGCTCTTTACCATTCTCGAGGACCTGGGCTACCTGCCGCGGGTGGCTTTCAACCTCGACTACCTGTTCAAGCGCGCCGGCGCGCACGGCAAGCAGGCGCTGTCGATGGCCATGGGCTTTGGCTGCAATGCTGCCGGCGTGATTGCCACGCGCGTGATCGATTCGCCGCGGGAACGACTGGTCGCGATCCTGACCAACAACTTCGTGCCCTGCAACGGCCGCTTTCCAACCTTGATCATGCTGGCCACCATCTTTGTTGCCGCCTCGTTTCCGCCGGCCGTGGCCTCGCTCGTGGCCGCCGGGTCGGTGGTGGGGATCGTGCTGGTGGGCGTGCTGTTCACGCTGGTCGCGTCGTGGGCGCTGTCGAAGACGGTGCTGCGGGGCGAGGCCTCGGCTTTTACCCTCGAGTTGCCCCCCTACCGCCGGCCGGCGATGGCGCGGATTCTCTACACCTCGCTGATCGATCGCACGCTGTTCGTGTTGTGGCGCGCCATTGTCACGGCGGCCCCGGCGGGAGCGGTGATTTGGCTGCTGGCCAACATCTCGCCCGGCGGCGTGAGCCTGGCGACGCGGACCGCCACCTTCCTCGATCCGCTCGGCTGGGCCATGGGCCTGGACGGCGTGATCCTGCTCGCCTACATCATCGCCATTCCGGCCAACGAGATCGTCGTGCCGACCATGCTGATGGTCTACATGTCGCAGGGCATGATGACCGAGATGGACTCGATGGACGGCCTGCGCGCCCTGCTCGTGGATGAGCACGGCTGGACCATGCTGACGGCGGTCAACCTGATGTTGTTCTCGCTGCTGCACAATCCCTGCGCCACCACCATCATCACCATCTACAAGGAAACGCTGAGCGCGAAGTGGACGGCGATCGGCGCGTTGATGCCGCTGGCGCTGGGCTTCATCGTCACGTTGCTGACCGCCGCGATCGCCCGCACCTTCTTCGGGTTCTGATGTCCCTGCGGACGGCATTCGACACGCCTGACGGCAAGCGCGCCCACAACCGCGAGCTGTTTGCGACCATCGCCGATCGCTACGACCTGATCACCAAGCTCCTCTCGTACGGACAGGACGCGCGCTGGAAGCGCACGCTGATTGCGCGAGCGCGCCTGCAGCCGGGCGAGCGCGTGCTCGACCTCGCCTGCGGCACCGGCGACCTCGCGTTCGCGGCGGCGTCGCAGGGGACGCGCGTGGTCGGGCTGGATCTCACTCACCGCATGCTGCAACTGGCGGCGCGCAAGTCGGCGGCGGCCGGGTTGGTCACCGGCGACATGACCCATTTGCCCTTCGGGCCGCGGTCGTTCGAGGTGGTGACGACGGGCTATGGGCTGCGCAACGTGCCGGACCTCGCGGCCGCCATCGACGAGATCGCGCGCGTGTTGCGGCCAGGCGGCCGCCTGCTGTCGCTCGACTTCAACCGCCCCGAGTCGCCGCTGGTCGGTCGTGCCTACCTGGCATACCTCACGGTCGTCGGCGCCGGCCTCGGCTGGCTGCTGCACCGCGACCCCGACACCTATCGCTACATTCCCGCCTCGATTCGACGCTACCCTGGCGCCGCCGGTGTGGCTGAGCTGTTGACCGCGCGAGGCTTCACCGGAGTGACGGTGGTGCCGCTGTTGTTTGGGCTGATGACCCTGCACGTGGCGCAGCGTTCCCGCTAACGTCGGCTCCCTCCTCAGCCGACAAACTATGTGAACGCGGGGCTCGAAGTGTGCACTGCCATGCAGCGCCCTGCACTCTGGTACGCTGACACTGTGGCACTCTAGGCACCGTAGGCACTTTAGGCACCCGGGTTTCTTGTGGCATTAGTTGACTCCCTCCTTTCCGCGATGGTCAGCGCCGACGGCGAGGCGTTGGTGATGCACGTCGGCGAGCGGCCGTACGTCGTGGTGGGCGCCGGGACGCTCGACTTGTCGACGCAGATTCTCCACCTCGACGCCATGACCGGCATGCTGGAGCACCTGTTGCCGACGGCCGCGCAGTATTCGCTCCAGGAGTTTGGCGCGGTGGAGCATCGCCTGCCGGCACACGAGGGCGATGCCTTTAACATGGTCGCCGCGCGCGGTGGCGACGACATCTGGATCGAGATTCGCCGCCGTCGCCAGGCGGCCGTGGCCGCCGCACCGGCCGCCGTGGCCCCCGTCCCCCCGGCCGCCGTTGAAGTCATAACGCCACCGGCGATCAACGAGAGCGTTTCCGAACCAATCATCAAACCGGTTTCCGAACCCGCTGTGATGGCTGCGGAACCCGTCCTCGAAATCGTCCCGGAACTGATTGTCGAGAGCGCCGCCGAGTCCGTCATCGATCCTGTTCCCGAACCCGTGGTCGACGGCGTTGCTGAGCCCGTCATCGAAAGCGCTGTCGAATCAGAAATCGAAAGCGTTCCCGAACCGATCGTCGCGAACGTTCCCGAACCAGTTGTGGTTGAAGCCGTCGCGGCCATCGAGGTCGCACCGCCCACCGAGGCGCCGGTGGTGGTCGAAGTCTCGTTGACTGAAGACGACCAGCGGGTGCTCGACGAACCGCAAGCGATCGAGGACGTGCAGGCACTCGAAGAGCCAGTGTCGACCGGCGCGGATTTGTGGCCGGTGGCCAAAGAGTCCGCACCAATGGCTGACGAGCCCATGCTCGTGGTGCCGTCGGCTGTCCCGCTGGCCGAAGTCGCCGAGACAGTCGCCGAGTTCCCAGAGCACGTTGCCGAGATCGCTGAGATTCCCGAGCCCGTGGCCCCGGAGCCTGTCGCCGCCGAAGAGCCGCCGGTCCAGCTGATGGAAGGCCCGTTGTGGCCTCAGGCCGAGGTGCGGGAGGCGCCTGAGGTGCTTGATGTCGCAATCGCGCCAACAGTGCCAGGGGTGCCAGAGCTGCTCGAGACGCTCGAGCCACCGGTGGCCATCGAACCCCCAACGGTCGTTGAACCGGCGGCCACGATTGAAGCGCCGGTTGTAGAGCCGCCGGTCGCATTCGAGGCGCCCGCGGCATTCCACGCGCCCGACGCGCCGGAACTGGCGCCCGTGCTCCAGATCACGCGGACGGTCCGCATCGAAGTGCCGCCCCGGTCCACTACCGTGCGCGGGTCAGGCGTCGAGCGGTTGCTGCGCCTCGCGGCCGAGCGCACCGCGTCGGCGCTGTTTGTGACGTCGGATTGCCGCCCATCGATTCGCGTGGAGGGCGACATTCGCCCGCTCGAAACCGAGCCCACCATGAGCCGCGCCGACGTCGAAGCGGCGGTCATGGAAATTGTGCCCGAGAAGGCGCAGGAAGCGGTTGGCCGCGGCGAATCCACGGAGTGGATCACCGAGTTTGCCGACCTCGGCCGCGTGCGCTGCATCACCTTTACTGATCACCGCGGGCCGGGCGTCGTGTTCCGGATGATCGCGACCCGCGCCGCCACGGCCGAACAACTCGGCCTGTCGCGCGAGGTGCAGGCGCTGGCCACCGAGCCTCAGGGCCTGGTGCTGGTCGTCGGCTCGCACGGCAGCGGCAAGTCCACCCTGATGTCGGCGCTCGTGGACCTCGTCAACCGCCAGCGGGCCGAGTACGTGGTCACGCTCGAACGGCAGATCCGGCTGGTCCACGACAACCGCGCCGCCATTGTCAGCCAGCGCGAGATTCGCGGCGGCGGCGAGGATGCGCTGAGCGCCGCGCGCGCGGCCCTGCGCGAAGATCCGGACGTGCTGGTTGTGGACGACCTCGTGTCGGCGCAAATGGTCCCGCTGTTGCTGCAGGCTGCTTCCGAAGCGCTGGTGTTCGTTTCGATCGCGGCGCCGTCGATGACCGACGCCGTCGAACGTTTCGTCGAGCTGGCGCCGGCCGGCGCCCGCGCCGGCGTGCAGGCGGCGATGGCCGAGTCGTTCCGCGGCGGCGTGGCGCAGGTGCTGTTGAAGAAGGCCGGTGGCGGACGGGTCGCGGCGCGTGAAGTGTTGCTGGCGACGGCCGCGGTCACGCGCGTCATTAGCGACGGTGTACCGGGACAGTTGCCGTCAGCGCTTGAAGGCGGCCGCAAGCACGGCATGGTGCCCATGGCCGATGCGCTGGTCGGGCTCGTGCATTCGGGAGTGGTCGATGTGCGCGAAGCGTTCCGCAAATCGCCGGATCGGGACCGCCTGGTCGCCGGCCTCAAGCGCGAAGGCATCGACACCAGCGTCGTCGAACGCTTGGCATAAACCGGACCCCGCGTGCGGCAGCCGCGCGTGGGTGGTTAGAGCAGCCAGGGCCGCAGTTCTTCCAACAACATCTCGATCACATCGTCTTCGGTGAGATGCGCCAGAGGCGTGCTGCCCTTGATGGGGCGATCCGACTGCACGATCCGGCTGCCGCGGACGCGGGTGATGGTGACGAGCGGCTGCGGCGGGTTGGCGGCGGCGTCCAGTTCCAGCTCGATGCGGTCGTCGCGCTGACGTTCCGACTGCAGCCGCGCGCCGCCGGCCGGTGTCATCACCTCGAAGTGCAGGCCCTCGGACTTCAGGATGTTCGCGAACATCTTGAACACCGGGATCGCGGCGCTTTCGAGGAACGTCTCATAGGCCTTGGTGGCCTCGGTCACCCGGCCGCGGCGTTCCGCCTGGTCCCTGCGAGCTTGTTCAATCGCGGTTTTGACCCGCTTCCGCACGACAGCGACATCAGCCATTGCTCTGATCTTACTCGTTCAGACCACCCGGGTGTTGCGAAGGGCGGCCACCTCCGCCGGCGAGTAGCCCAGTTCGGCGAGCACCGCGTCGGTGTGCTGGCCCAGCACCGGCGGCGCCGTGCGCAGGCTGGCGGGCGTGTCCGAGAGCTTGATCGGCGCGCCGATCACGCGGGTGGCGCCGATGGTCGGGTGCATCAGCGTCTGCACCATCTCGCGCGCGGCCAGGTGCGGGTCGTTCAGCATCTGGCCAATGTCGCGCACCTCGCCGTTGGGCACCCCGGCCGCGTTCAACCGGGCTATCCACTCGGCGTTCGTCGCCGTGCGGAACACGCGGTCGATCGGCGGACGCATCTCATCGTAATTCGCCATGCGGTCCTTGTTGGTCGCGAACCGCGGATTGCCGGCCAACTCGGGCAGGCCGGCCGCAGGGCAGAAGCGCTTCCAGATCTCGTCGTTGCCAACCGCAATCACAATCTCGCCATCGGCGGTGGTAAACGTCTCGTACGGGGCGATGGTCGCATGACGGTTGCCCTGGCGCTGCGGCGTCTTGCCGGTCGCAAACCAGTTGGCGGCCTGGTATGTCAGCAACGCCGCGGTGGTGTCGAGCATGCCGATGTCCACCCGCTGGCCGCGCCCCGACCGTTCGCGCGCCAGCAGTGCGGCGGTAATGCCCTGCGCGCAGTAGAGGCCCGACACCATGTCGGTAATGGCCACGCCCAGGCGGTAGCCGGGGCGATCAGCCTCGCCGGTCACGCTCATCAGGCCTCCCTCGGCCTGCATCACGGCGTCGTAGCCGGCCTCGTTGCGCCGCGGCCCGGTCTGCCCGTAACCGGCGATCGACGCATAGACCAGCCGCGGCAAGCGCGCGTGCATGGCCTCCCACCCGAAGCCCGCCCGCTCGAGCGTGCCGGGCCGGAAGTTCTCGACCAGCACGTCGGCCTGCGCCACAAGCCTCTCCAGCACGGCCCGCCCGGCCGCCGGCTTGTAGTCCAGCGTGACGCTTTCCTTGTTGCGGTTGATGCTCAGGAAATAGGCGCTCTCGGCGCCGATGAACGGCGGACCCCACGCCCGTGTGTCGTCGCCCCTGCCTGGCTGCTCAACCTTGATGATGCGCGCGCCGAGGTCGCCGAGCACCATCGTGCAGTACGGGCCCGACAGCACCCGGGTGAGATCCAGAACGGTGAAACCTGTTAACGGTCCGGGCATGAGCTCCCACGAAATGAAATGGGGTTGGTCACAGGTCGCGCAAGCGTTGCGAGATGCGCGAGAGGTCGCTCAGCAGCGCATACGCGGTTTGCGTCAGGTCGCCGGAGCGTTGGACGATGCCGACCTGGCCGAGCAAGTCGGTGTTGAGATAGAGGGCATTCTCGACCCCCTCGAGGCTGGCGAGCGGGTCGGAGCGGTCGAGCACCTCGGGTTCAACCCGCGCCCGCACCTTGCCGTTCTGGCGCGTGGCCGAAGCGACCAGCCGGATGCGGCGGTTCCGGCCAAGTGCGTCGCAGACATCGAGCCCCGTGACGTTGCGAATGCCGGTGCGCGCGACGTGATGCGGCGTCATGGCACTGCCCATCAACACGTTCACCAGCGCTGCCGTCTTGGCGGCGGCGTCCCAGCCGTCGACATCGAGCGACGGGTCGGCTTCGGCAATGCCGCGCGCTTGCATCTCGGCCACCGCCTGGTCGAACTCCTTGCCGCGTTCGAGCTCGGACAGGATGAAGTTGCAGGTGCTGTTGATCACGCCGCGGAAGCCGTCGATGGCAATCGCCGGCATCGTCTCGCGCACCAGGTTGAACACCGGCACGCCGTCCATGACCGCGCCTTCGAAGAAGAAGATGCGGTCGACCGACTCGGCGAGCGCCTCGAGTTCGTGGAACGCGAACGCCGCCGGCCCCTTGTTGGCCGTCACGACGTGCGCCTGGCCCTCGAGCGCCGCCCGCACGTGCGACACGGCCGGCTCGCCACGATCGATGTCGAGCACTGTCGTTTCAATGCACACCAGCCGCCCTTCGGCGGCCTCGTCGGCCAGGGCGTCGGCGACCTGGCGGATCACGTCGATGCCGCTGCGCTCGCGAGGCTCGGGGTCGAGCCGGTCCAGCGACTGGCGGCCTTCCACGATCGAAAGGGCGCGCGCGACGTCGATGCCGGCCATGTCGATCACCGACCCGTGGTGCTTGGTCGA
>JBBQSP010000025.1:0-60667 GCA_038213735.1 Vicinamibacterales bacterium
AATGCCGAAGCGTTGCGCGAGCGTGCGCACCGCCTCCTGGAAGCCAATCTTGTCCTGCAGCTCGATGAACTTGAAGACGTCGCCGCCGACGCCGCAGCCGAAGCAGTGGAAGAAGCCCTTGTCCTTGTTGACGGTGAACGACGGGGTCTTCTCGCCGTGGAACGGGCACAGCCCCTTGTACGTGGCGCCCGCCTTGCGCAGCGAGACGGAGTCCGAGATGACGGCGACAATGTCGGCCGCCGCGCGCACTTCGTCGATGAACGTCTGGGGAAAAAGGGCCACGGTGAGCTTCGGCTTACACCTGCCAGCTTACCGCGTTCGGCCGCCCACCGGGCGGCCGGGGTCGTTACTCGCTGCGAAGCGCGGTGACCGGGTTCACCCGCGTCGCGCGCCGGGCCGGCAGCCAGGCGGCGATGCCGGCGGCGGCGATAAACGCGAGCGGCACGACCGTAAACGTGACCGGGTCGAAGTTGGGAAGGTCGACGAACAGGCTCCCCATCATCCGGCCGACGCCCAGACCCAAGGCCAGGCCAAGGCCGACCCCCGTCAGCGTCAGCCGCAGGCCCTCGCCGAGGATCATCCGCTTGACAGTGCCGGGCATGGCGCCCACCGCCATGCGAACACCAATCTCGCGCGAGCGGCGGGCCACGGCGTAGTTCATCACCGCGTAAATGCCGACCAGGGCCACCAGCATCGCCAGCGTGCCGAAGGCGGCGAACAGTCCGCCCGTGGCCTGCAGTGCCCAGTACTCAGGCGCCGACGACAGATGCGCGGTGAACGTGCGCACGCTGAACAGCGGCAGGCCCGGAGCCGCCGCGCGGATCTCGCGGCGCACGGCCTCCTCCAGCGTCGCGGTCTCGGGCTGCGCCGCTCTCGGCCGGACATGGAACGTGGCGTTGCCCATGGCGCCCTGCGCGAACGGCAGGTAGATCGCGCCGCGCAACTCGTCCTCGAACAACTGGCGATGCGTCGAGCCGACGACGCCGACGATTTCGAACGACGCGGGTGCCTGGTCGACCCCGGGCTCGCGTTCCACGATCTCGACGTGTTGCCCAAGCGCCGCGCCGCCTGGCCACAAGCGATTGGCCAGGGCTTCGTCAACGATGGCGATGCTGCGCCCACCAGCCATGTAGGCCTCGACGTCGGTAAAGGTCCGCCCCTGCTTCAGCGGCACGCCCATCGACGTGAAGTAGCCGCTGCTGACGGCATTCCACGGCACGACGATCTCCTGGCCGTCCTCCGGCCGTTGGGGGCGGGTGCCGTCGGGGACGTTGATGCCGGCGCGCCGCACGCCGCGATTGATCTCGACCATGCCGAGCGGCACGATTGCGGCAATGCTCGCGGACTCAACGTTCGGCATCGCCGCGAGCCGGCGCTCCAGGTTGGCGTAGAGGTCCAGCGATTGCGATGTCGAATAGCCGCCCAGGCGGCTGTCGACTTCGGCCAGCACGGTCTGGTCGGCGCGGAACCCGAAGTCGACGCTCAAGGCGCCGAGCACCATGCGGACGAACATGCCGGCGGCGATCAGCAGCGAGATCGACAGCGCGATCTGCGCCACCTGCAGGGGATTGCGCGGCATGAAGCGGTGACGCCGCTCCTGAACATCCTCACCCGCCTGCGGCTTGAGGTCGGTCATCACATCGGCGCGCGAGTAGCGAAGCGCCGGGCCGAGCGCAAACCAGGCTGTGGCGAGGCCGCAGAACAGCAGCGTGGCGATCACCAGGGCGGGCGACAGCACCCCTTCCAGCACGATCGACACTGGCAGCGCCGAGGCCAGCGCGCTGACGAGCGAGGTCGTGGCGAGCAGGCCGAGGGCGATGCCGCCTGCGCCGCCCGCCAGCGCGAGCAACAGTCCTTCGGTCAGCAACTGCCGGACGATGCGGCCGCGGCCGCTGCCGAGGGCGAGGCGAATCGCGAACTCCTTGCGCCGCGCGCGGCCGCGCGCCATCAGCATTGCCGCCAGGTTCAGGCACACGACCAGCAGCACCGCCGCCGTGAGACTCAACATCATGGCGGCAAGCACCGTGATCACGCCTTCGTTGAGAGGAGCCGTGCTGGTACCGAAGCGCGGCAGCGCTGCCAGCGTGACGCGCGCATCGTCATACTCGGCGGGAAAAGCGCGCGCCAGCTGCGGCCCCATCGCCTCGAGCCGGGCCGTCGCAGCTTCGGCGGTCACACCGTCGGCCAGCCGCGCCACCAGGAACAGGTTGTAGGCATCGCTGCGCTGCAGCGAGCGGTTGGCTTCGTTCGCGAAGTCGTCCGACAGGGAGTGGAACACCCCGAGGGGAAAGAACAGCTCCGGACCGAGCACCATCATGGTGCCGGTGAAGCCGCGCGGCGTCATGCCCACCACGGTGAACGCCCGTTCGTTGACGAGAATGGTCGATCCAATCAAGTCGGGCTTGAAGCCCGTGCGCTGCCAATATGCGTAGGTCGCGACGACCACTGGAATGTCCTGGCCCGGACGATTTTCCTCGTCGGTGAAGCCGCGGCCCGGGATGACAGGCACCCCCAGCAGCTCGAAGAAGTTCCGGCTGACCAGTTCAGCGAAGGTTCGCCGCGCCACGCCGCCTTCGCTCAGGCCGACCAGCGTTGGCGTGTGCGCCAGCACGCTCGAGAAGGGGCCGGGGTTGGCGGCAATCTCGCGGTAGGCCGCGTACGAGAAGGCCCGGTACGAGTCGACCTGCGTGACCTGGCTCGAGTAGAGCTGCACCACGCGATCCGGCTCGGCATAGGGCCGGCCCATGAAGGCCAGGGCGTAGACCAGGCTGAACATCGCTGCGTTCAGGCCAATGCCGAGTGACAGCACGACGATGGCCGCCACCGTGAACCCGGGGGCCTTGGCGAGTTGGCGCACCGACAGCTTTATGTCGCCGAAGAGCGATCCCATGTCAGGACTTTGGACGGGGAATGGCCGGGATTGTTCCTCCGGCGAGCAGGTTGACAGCGGCAGGACTATTACTTCACAATATGTAAACAAATGGCTCGACGCCTGCTGACCGACTTCGAGTTGATGATCCTGCTGGCCATCCTCCGAGTGGAAGACGATGCCTACGGCGTACGGATTGCGCGTGAAATCGAAGAAACTGCCGGACGCTCCGCGCAACTGGCTGCCATCTACGCCGCGCTCGATCGCATGGAATCGCGCGGGCTCGTCGGCTCCTCGCTCGGCGAACCGACTCCCGAGCGGGGCGGCCGCGCGAAGCGCCTGTTCCGCGTGACGCCCAAGGGCCTGAGCCAGACGAAAGACACCCAGCAGGCCCTCACCGCGCTTTGGAGTAACCTGCCGCAGCTACGAGGAGGTCGTGCATGACACCCCGCCGCCCACCCGTTCTCGCTCAGACCCTGCTCGAGTGGGTTGAACCCGCCAACGACGCGCTGCACGGCGACTTGCTCGAGGAGTTCGCAGCGGGACGATCACGGCTGTGGTACTGGCGGCAGGTTGCCGCGGCGGCGGGTGTGGCGTTCGCCCGCCCGGTCCGCGCCCACGGCCTGGCTGGCCTCGAACCGGCGATGCTCGGCCTG
Source organism: Vicinamibacterales bacterium (assembly GCA_038213735.1). Lineage (GTDB taxonomy): Bacteria > Acidobacteriota > Vicinamibacteria > Vicinamibacterales > UBA2999 > 12-FULL-67-14b. The sequence continues at coordinate 3,526 of JBBQSP010000025.1, forward strand.
ATCATGCTTTTCATGCTGGGCTTCTACGTGGTGTTCGTCGTCAACGTGACCGACTGGCTGCTGCGAGTCCAAGGCGTGCAGGTCCTCTCGCGCGTGCCCGCCTGGTTGGCGCACTGGCCACTGGCAGCGCCGCTGCTGTCGCTGCTTGCCGGACTGATCGTGGGTCGCATGGTCTGCGCCGGCGGCGACCATCGTGTGGCCCGGGTGATTGGATTTGGCACCGCCACCATGTTGTGCGCCATTGGTGGGTTAAAGGCGGCGGAAGAGCTCTCGGCCCCCGTACTCTTACTGCCGCAGTTCTACCAGCAGGTGGGGACGACCGCTGCCTTCATTGCGGGCCTGCTCGGCGGCGTGGGGTCGTCGCTAATGTTGAAGCCCCGCAACGCGCCGCTGGACCTCGAAGCCGGTCCGGCACCTGTTCACTGAGCCCATGCTGCGTTCCATCGCCGTCTTGCTCTCGCTGGCTTTCGGGTCGCCGCAACCCGCGCCGGCGGCGACTCCGCTCGAGCCCGTCTCCGCGATCATCGAGGCGTTTCGCGCGCACGACATCGTCGCGTTGTCCGACGCGCACGGCAACCGTCAAAGCCAGCTGTTCTTGGAGGCGCTCGTCCGCGACCCGCGGTTTCCCACCCTCGTGAACGATATCGTCTGGGAGTCCGGCAACGCGCGCTACCAGGATCGAATGGATCGCTTCGTTCGCGGCGAACCGGTTGCCGAGGCCGCCCTACGCGAGGTGTGGACCGAGACCACGATCCCGAATGAGATTCCCGTCGATGAGACCTTCTTCCACACGGTCAGGGAGGTGAACGCGAAACTGCCCCGCGAGCGGCAGCTTCGTGTGTTGCTCGGCGATCCGCCGATCGACTGGTCGGCCGTGAAAACACGCGACGATCACTCAAGGTGGCTGGCGATGCGCGTCACTTACCCGGCCGCACTGGTGCAGCTCGAGGTGCTCGCGAAACAGCGCCGCGCGCTGGTTGTCTACGGACAACGCCATTTCCAGCGCCACAACCTCATGTCCAACTTCGTCATGGACGACTGGCGCATGCAGACCATCGTCAGCCTGCTCGAGCGCAGCACGCCGGCGCGGATCTTCACGGTGTGGCATTTCAGCGACGAGATTGCGAAGCTGCAGCCTGATGTCACCACCTGGCCCGCGCCGTCGCTGGCCAAAGTCCAGGGCACGCGCTTGGGCGCGGCAGACATCACCCAATTGATGCCAACCCGCGGCCGGATGGGCGTGCGCGATGGCCGCCTGGCACAGGTTCCAGAAGCTGAGTGGCGCAAGCTGGCAATCGAGGATCAGCTGGATGCTGTGTTGTACCTGGGCCCGGCGTCGACGCTGACAACCACCTTGCCGTCAGGCGCGCGATGCTCCGAGCCCGGGTATCTCGAGGAGCGGCTGCGCCGAATCGCGCTCACCGGGATTCCCGCGTTCGAAGCAGACCGCGCCCGCCAGGCCTGCGGTCAGCGGCAGTAAACGCGATTGTCGTGCCACGGCGGCGACTGTCTCAGCGGGCGAGCGGCACTATCTTGGATCGCCGAAGCACCGCGTCGCGGGTCACCAGCGGGACTGCGTGAACAACACTCGTAGCGGCGATCAGCTCGTCGGCCGGATCGCCGCGCACGTCAAGGCGGGTCGAGGCGTGGGCGATCTCGCGCGTCAGCGGCCACACGTGTACTTTGGCGAGTACCCGTACGACTTCCGGATCCTGCAGATCCATCGTGATGCGATCGAGTTGGGCCAGCTTGGCCACCTCCCACAGGACGATCGCCGAGATGCTCCAGCGATGCGCGATCAGCAGCTTCCGTTCGGCTGGCCGCAGCTCGCCGGCCATGGCATGCAGCAGGATGTGGGTGTCAAGGTTGAGCATGCCACGAGGTACCGGTGGACATGATGTCGCCCTTGATGCGCACCTTCTTTGAGAGCGAGCCGATCAGGTCCGACGAATCCGCGGCGCATGGGATCAGCTTCGCCACGGGCTTGCCGTGCTTGGTGATGACGATGCCTTCAGGGTCGACCTGATCGAGCAACGCCAGGCAGGTTTCCTTGAACTTGGCGGCCGGCACATGCTTCATGGACACATTTTATGACCAGTCGGTCCTGGTGTCCAGTGCCCGGCCCCAGTCGCGGGAACCCTACTCCTTGAGCTCGACGATGGTCGCGCCGCCACCGCCCTGGTTGTCGGGGGCAGGGTAGTGCTTTTCGACCAGCGGATGCGTTTTCAGGAAGGCCTGCAGTCCCTTGCGCAGCGCGCCGGTGCCGTGACCGTGGACGATGCGCACCTGCGAGACGTCGGTGACCATCGTGTCGTCGAGGAAGCGCGAGACGCGATCGATCGCTTCGTCCACGGTCATGCCGATCACCTTGAGCTCGCTCAATATGCCTTCGCGCGGCTTCAGGTCAACGCTGACGCGGACGCGTCCTTTGGCAGGGGCTGCTGTAGGGCCGCCTTTTCCGATCACGCGCAGTTCCTTCACCTTCGCCTGAATGCGCTTGCCCCGCACATCAATCTCGACGCGATTGCCATCGATGGAAACAATCGTGCCCTCCAGGCCAAGCCCACCCACGGTGACCCTGGCGCCTACGACCGGGTCAGACGCCTCGGCACCATGCGGCTCGGGGTCAGACCCCGGTGCCGCGGGGTGGCGCAGCCCCTCGACAATGCGATCGATCTCGGCGCGGGCCCCGGCCTTCACGGCCCCCGATTCGCCCGTGTTGATGGCCGCCCGCAGCGACGCCTTCTCGGCGAGCGCCTCCGACTTCTCCTTGAGCTGATCGATCACTGCATCGACATCGCGGCGCGCCTGCCGCAGGCGCTCGTCGAGCCGTTCGTTGAGGCGCTTCTTGAACACTTCCTCTCGCTCGGCGAGCGACTTTTCGCGTTGCGACAGGGCGGCGTTGGTTTCATTGAATGTGCGCCGCTCGCGTTCGAGCCTGATGCGGTCAGCCTCGAGCGCGCGCGCCTGCGCATCGAGCCGCGACAGGTGCGCCTGCAGACGCTTCTGGTCGTCGCTCAGGTAGCCACGCGCGGCGGCAATCACCGCCTGCGGCATGCCCAGCCGTTGCGCCATCTCGATGGCCAGGCTCCGTCCCGGCGCGCCGTAGATCAGCCGGTAGGTGGGCGCGAAGTTCTGCGGATCGAAGGCAAACGCCGCCACCGCCACGCCCTCGGTGCCGATCCCCCACGTCTTGACCGAATCGAAGTGGGTCGTCGCCATCACCAGCGCGCCGCGCTGGCGGAAGTGCTGGACGATCGCCGTGGCCAACGCGCCGCCTTCGTTGGGATCGGTACCGGTGCCGACCTCGTCGAGCAACACGAGCGCGGGCAACTGCAGGTCGCGCTCCATCGACACCAGGTTGGTGATGTGTGACGAGAACGTGCTCAAGCTGTTCTCGATCGACTGCTCGTCGCCGATGTCGGCAAACACCGACCGGAACACCGGCAACCGCGCCACAGTGGCCGGCAGGTGCAAGCCTGCCTGCGCCATCAGCGCAAACAGGCCGGCGGTCTTGAGCGCCACGGTCTTGCCGCCGGTGTTGGGACCCGTGATCAGCAGCACCCGGTTTGGTGGATCGAGCAGCACGTCCACCGGCACCGCGCGTTCGAGCATGGGATGCCGTGCGCCTTTCAGCTCCAGGCTGGTGTCGGCCGTGAACGCCGGCGCGATCCCGTTCACCTTCGCGCTGTAGCGCGCCTTCGCTTGCAGGGTGTCGAGATCGCGCGCCACCTCCTCGATCACCGCCAGGTCGGCGGGGCGGGCGCGGAAGCGATCGGTCAGCTCAAGCAGGATCCGGAAGATCTCCTCGCGCTCGCGATCCTCGAGCTCGACGATGTCGTTGTTGATCTCGACGGTGGCGGCGGGCTCCATGAACAACGTCGCCCCGGTCGTCGAGCTGCCGTGCACGATGCCCGGGACGTTGCCCCGATGTTCGGCTCGCACCATCAGCACAAAGCGCCCGTTGCGCTCGGTGACGATCTCTTCCTGCAGGTACTTCGCCGAGCTGCCGCGCGTGAACTGCTCCAGCGTGCCGCGCAGCTTCTGGCGCTTCTGGCGTAGCTCGTTGCGAATGCGCTTCAGCTCTGGGCTGGCGTGATCGAGCACCTCGCCGCCGGGGTCGATGGCGTGGCGCACCGCGGCGACCTCGTCCTTGAACGAGGCGACGGGCGCCGCCAGCTTGCCGAGAAGGGGGAAGTCGGCGCCGGCGCGCCGTACGCTCACCCCGGCCTGGTCCACCGAGTCCACGAAGTCGGCGAGCATCAGAAGCTGCAGCGGCTCGAGTGGCCGGCCGGTCATGGCGAGCGACGCCAGCGCGTCGGGGAGGCCCTCGCCGGCCCGTAGCGGAAACAGCGGATGCCGCTCCATAAAGCGCACGGTCTCGCTGGTCGCCTCCTGCGCCGCGACCACGACCTTGGGATCGGTTGACGGCGCCAGCTCCAAGAGCGCCGCCGTCCCAAGCGGCGTTAGAGCGAGCGCCGTCACGGCGTCAACGATGCGATCGAATTCAAGCGTGCGGAGGGCGAGCATAGGAAGTCCACAGGAGCTAAAGAGATCAAGAGAAAGTCTCCTTCTGACCTCCTGAACTCCTGTTACAGATGATTGATCATACTGGCGATGCAGCCGGCGCCGTAGCCGTTGTCGATGTTCACCACCGACACCCCGTTGGCGCACGAGTTCAACATGCCGAGCAGTGCCGCCACGCCGCCGAAGCTGGCGCCGTAGCCGATGCTCGTTGGCACCGCGATCACCGGCACGCTGACCATGCCGGCGACCACGCTCGGCAGCGCGCCTTCCATGCCGGCCACGACGATGATCACGCGGGCGGCTTCGAGCCGGGCGCGTTGCTTCATGATGCGATGAATGCCGGCAATGCCGACGTCATACAGCCGGTCCACCGTATTGCCCATCAGTTCTGCGGTCACCGCCGCTTCTTCGGCGACCGGGATGTCGGAGGTCCCGGCCGAGCAGAGGGCAATGGTCCCCGCGCCGCGGGGCACGTCCCGCTTCAGGCTGATCGCTTGCGCCACCTCGTGATACTCCGCCTCGGGCACCAGCTCATGGACAGCCTGCCAGGCCGCCCGGTCAGCACGGGTCACCAGCAGGGGGTGGCCACGGCCGACGATCTCAGCCGCAATTGTCGCGATTTGAGACGGCGTCTTGCCTAAACCCAGGATGACTTCGGCAAAGCCCTGCCGGATCGACCGGTGGTGGTCGACCTTTGCAAACCCAAGGTCCTCAAAGGGTTGGTCGCGAAACGCGGTCAGGAGTTGGTCGTAGGCCTGAGCGGTGTCGGTTCGACCCTCGCGAACCTGTTCCAGAATGATGCGTAGTTCAGCCGGTGTCATGACGCTATCGTCCGTGTTTTGTTGACTTTACTGGCAGTCGGTTCTTATAATGATTGACTGGATTACGGGGCAGAAGCCTCCATTATCAGTGGAGTCTTGCTCGAAAGACGCATCGGCCGCTCCGATGTCGCGGCCGCCGGATCGCAGAATAAGGGGATTGGCCATTATCCGCCACCTCAGGCCGGACGACCATTAAGATGACCGCAGTCGAAACGCTCATACTCGCTTCATATTTTTTCGTCCTGCTGATCCTGGCCGTGTACGGATGGCACCGGTATTACCTGGTGTACATCTACATGAAGCATAAGCACGAACAGCCCGTGCCCAAGGCGACCTTCGACGACCTGCCGGTCGTGACGATTCAGCTGCCCCTCTACAACGAAATGTACGTCGTCGATCGCCTGATCGACGCGGTCTGCCAGATCGATTACCCGCGCGAGAAGCTGGAAATCCAGGTCTTGGACGATTCGACCGACGAGACGCGGCAGATCACCCAGCTCGCCGTCCGCCGCCACGCGCTGCAGGGCGTCGACATCAAGTACCTTCACCGCGAAGACCGTTCCGGCTACAAGGCTGGTGCGCTCGATGAGGGCCTGAAGGTCTGCCGCGGCGAGTACGTCGCGATTTTCGACGCCGACTTCATTCCCAAGCCCGACTTCCTGATGCGATCGGTGCACTACTTCACCGATTCCAAGGTCGCTCTCGTCCAGGCGCGCTGGGGCCACATCAACGAGGACTACTCGTTGCTGACCAAGATCCAGGCCGTGCTGCTCGATGCGCACTTCGTGCTCGAGCACGGCAGCCGCAATCGCGGCGGCTGCTTCTTCAACTTCAACGGCACCGCCGGCATCTGGCGCAAGGTGGCAATTGCCGACGGCGGCGGCTGGCAGCACGACACGCTGACCGAAGACCTCGACCTGAGCTACCGCACGCAGCTCAAGGGCTGGCAGTTCGTGTTCGTGCAGGATCACGTCGCGCCCGCCGAGTTGCCGGTCGAGATGAACGCGTTCAAGTCTCAGCAGCATCGCTGGGCCAAGGGCTCCATCCAGACGTTCTTGAAGCTGATGCCGCGGATCCTGCAGTCGGATCAACCCTTCAAGGTGAAGGCCGAGGCGTTCTTCCACCTGTCAGCCAACTTCAACTACCCGTTGATGGTGGTGTTGTCGGTGCTGATGGGGCCGTCCATGGTGATTCGCTACAACATGGGCTGGTACGAGATGTTGCTGATCGACATCCCGCTGTTTTTCGCGGCGACGGCATCGGTCGCCAACTTCTACATGGTCTGCCAGCGTGAGTTGTATCCGCAGACCTGGACCGAACGGCTGAAGTACCTGCCGATCCTGATGTCGATTGGCATTGGCCTGGCGGTGAATAACACCAAGGCCGTGTTCGAGGCCTTGTTCCACAAGCCAAGCGAGTTCGTCCGCACGCCGAAGTACGCGGTCGAAGCCAACGGCGACGAGTGGAGCCAGAAGAAGTACCGCCAGTCGGTGGCCGTGCAGCCGATGATCGAGCTGGCGCTGGGCATCTACTTCACCGGCACCTTGTTCTACGCGCTCGCCAACGGCATCTATGGCACCGTGCCGTTCCTGATGCTGTTCCAGGTCGGCTTCCTCTACACGGGCATGTTGTCGCTGCTGCAACAGTACGGCGGCGACTCCGGCGTCGAAGTCGTGCAGGGCAAGGAAGCCTAGCCCTCACGCAACCGTTCGGCCCCGGCCTTCGTCTATCCTTGGGTGACCAAGGTGAAACCCATGCCGAAACCATTGGCCGAGCTGCTCTCCGCCCTGCTCCTGATCTCCGTCGCCTTGCCGGCGGCCGCCCAGGGCTTCAAGTCCCGGTCGACTACTTCACGCTGCCGAATGGACTGAAGGTGGTGGTCAGCGAGGACCACGCCGCCCCGGTGGTGCTGGTCGAGGTGATGTACAACATCGGCTTCCGGGTCGAGCCCAAAGGCCGCACCGGTTTTGCCCATCTCTTCGAACACATGATGTTCCAGGGCTCGGCCCAGGTGAAGAAGATGGAGCATGTCAGCCTCATGCAGGAGGCCGGCGGCGTGGTCAACGGCTCGACCCGATTCGACTACACCAACTACTTCCAATCGTTGCCGGCCAACGGGCTCGAACGCGCCATCTGGCTCGAGGCCGACCGCATGCGCTCGCTCGATGTCAGCGCCGAGAACCTCAAGAACCAGCAGAACGTGGTCAGCGAAGAGGTGCGGGTGAACGTGCTCAACCAGCCTCACGGCGGGTTCGAGTGGATCGAGATCTGGGAGCGCGCCAACACCAACTGGCATAACGCCCACAACTTCTACGGTGACCTCAAGGAGCTGGAGGCGGCGACCCTCGAGGACGTGAGGAGCTTTTTCAAGACCTACTACGCGCCGAACAACGCCGTGCTGGTGGTGGTCGGCGACACGACCGCGGCCGAAGTGCGGCGCCTCGCCGAGAAGCACTTCGGGTCGATTCCACGCCAGCCGCTGCCCCCGCCGGCCGATACCTCCGAGCCGCCGCAGACCGCGACCAAGCAGTTCACGCGCGAAGACAAGCTGGCGCGCACGCCGGCACTGGCTGCGGCGTGGCACCTCCCGGCGCGGATGACGAAGGATTTCTTCGCGCTGAGCGTGCTCGACCCGCTGCTGAACAGCGACGATAGCGCGCGGATGTATCGCAAGCTGGTGCGCGACGAGCGGCTGGCCATGTCGTCGCAAGGCGCCTTCAACTTCCTGGGCAACAACTTCGACATGAAGGGGCCCATGCTCTACACGATGCGGGTCGACTACCTGAACGACAAGACCGCCGACCAGGTGCTGGCGGCAATCGAGAGCGTGCTCGAGGAAGTGCGCCAGAAGGGCGTGACCCAAACGGAGCTGGAACAGGCCAAGACCACCATTCGCTCGGGCTTCCTCGACGAACTGGAAGGCGGCTTCATGCCGCGATTCGGCCGCGCCAACCTGCTGGCGGCCTTCGCCCTGTTCGACGACGACCCGGGCCGAATCAACACCATCCTCGGCGAGCTCGAGAAGGTCACCGTGGACGACGTCAAGGCGGCCGCGGGCCGGTGGCTCGTGCCCACGAACCGCACGTCGATCGACAGCCGTCCGGCCGCGAAACCGGCGGCGGCACAGGGAGGTCTCCGATGACTGGCCGCATGCTGCGGCTGGCCCTTGTCGCAACCGCAACCGCGGTGATGCTCCCCAGTTCGGCCTGGGCGCAGGCGCTGCCCAAACCCGAAGTCGGACCCGAAAAGCCGTTCGCGCCGCCCCCGCGGGTCGAGCGCACGCTCGCCAACGGCCTGCAGGTCATTGCCGTCCGCTACGCCACCGTGCCGAAGATTTCGGCCATGCTCACCGTGAAGGCGGGCCTGGCCCTCGATCCGGCGGGCAAAGGCGGCCTCGCGCAGTTTGTCGCCGACACCGCCCAGGAAGGGACCGCGACGCGCACCAGCGAGCAGATCAAGCGCGAAGTGTTCGGCATGGGCGCCACCTTGTCGGGCTTTGCCGGCCAGGATTCGACGACCTTTCAGATGCGCGGCCTGACGGAATCGATGCCGCAGATGATGGCGCTGCTGTCCGACGTGGTGCGCAACCCGGCGTTCCCGCAAGCCGAGATCGATCTGCTCAAGGCCAACACCGCGCAACAGCTCCAGGCGCAGATGGCCTCGCCGCAGTTCGTGTCGAACAAGGTGTTCCGGCAGTCGCTGTTTGGCGAGCACCCGTACGCGCGTACCGGCCCGACGCCGGAGACCCTGCCGGCGATCGATCGCGCGGCGATCACCGCGTATCACTCGACCTACTACCGGCCGAACAACGCCTTCCTGGTGGTGGTTGGCGATGTCGCCCCCGAAGCCGTGTTCGCCGCCGCCGAGCAGGCGTTTGGCAGCTGGGCGCGTGCCGCCGTGCCCGAGGCGAAGGCCCCGGTCATGCCCACGGTTAAGGGCCGCCGGCTGGTCTTCGTCCAGCGCCCCAACAGCGTGCAGTCGTCGATCTCGGTCGGCAACTTCACTACCCGCCGTGACGATGCGCGGTGGTACACGCTGCAGTTGGCCAACCAGATCTACGGCGCCGCGTTCGACTCGCGGCTGGTGCGCAACATCCGCGAGGAGAAGGGCTACACCTACTCGCCGCAGTCGCAGTTCCAGGCCATGGCCGAGGGCGGCTTCTATCGCGCGTCCGCCGACGTCCGCAACGACGTGACGGGCGCGACGTTGAAGGAGATCTACGCCGAGATCGACAAGTTGCGCGCCGGCGGTCCCGAGGCCGAAGAGCTGGCCGACGCCAAGCAGTACTCGCGTGGCCTGTTTCTGATCCAGAACGCCACGCAGGCGGGACTCGCCGGCACCGTCAACACCGTCAACACCTTTGGCCTGCCCAAGGACTATCCCGAGACGTTCCAGCGGCAGATTTCACAGCCGTCGGCAGAAGCCATCAAGACCGGCGCCGAGATGCTGTTGGGATCCGAGGACTCGGTGGTGGTGATCGTGGGCGACTACCCGAAGGTGAAGGACCAGTTGAGCGCGTTCACCAACATCACCTTCGTCGACCTCAGCGGGAAGCCGATCCCCGAGCCTAAGTAGTCGCGACCAGCTTGTCGAGCGCGGCGGCAATCGAGTCTGCCGTCGCGCGGAAGTGCGAGCCGTGCCACGCGACCTCGCCACGGTCGATCACCATCACTTGCGGCGACTCGTGGCGAATGCCAAACCGCTGTGCCAGCAGCGTGGAGACCGCCCGGTTGGCCTGCACGGGTACGATGAAGAAGTCGGCGTCCCTGACCTCGGCGGTCATCCACTCGGAAATGGACTCGAACGCCTGCGCGCTGACGCCGCAGGTGGGGCTGTGCTTGAAGATCACGAGCGGCCGACGCGACGATTCGTCGAGCGCGCGGTCGAGCTGGTCAGGCGTGGACAAGGTCTGGAACACGGTGGGCATGGCAACTGGATCCAGTGTACTCCGTCGCCATGCCGCCGCCGCCCCAGTCGTAAGACTCGCGGCGCGTCAGACCCGGACGTAGTCACCCTGCCACTGCTTGATCATCTTCTTGATGTCGGCCTGTTTGGTGCCGTCAGTCAACACCGTGCGCACCAGCTCGGCCATCTCGCCGTCGCTGGCAAAGCGCAGAGCGACGAGCTGGGCCACGGTCAGGTCGTTGAAGCGGGCATAGAGCTCGGCCGGTAATAGCGACTGCAGCCGCAGCCGCATCTCGAGCCGAATCAGGCGATTCTGCGCGGTCAGCGCCTGCGTGCGGGCGAGGAACGCCACGGTCAGCAGGGCCGCCGCCACCAGGGCAGCGAACGCCGTGCTGCGCGTAGGAGCGGCGATGAGATGGCGCAGCTCGTTGAGCGTGTTGAGTAGCAGGACGGGGACCGCGAAGAAATGAAACGCCGGGAGCCAGCGGGTGTGGCTCTTGTAGGACTGGACTGCCATGCGAGGCCCTCCTTCAGGGGGCCTCAGCATACTCCGGAATGGCAGGGTTAGCCCTTCGACTTCGCTCAGGGCAAGCGGCCGATGCGATACAAACGCGTTTGCGTCCGCATGAACAGCGCGTTGGGCGCCAGCGCCGGCGAGGCAAGGCTCATCTCGTCGAGGCTGTTCTTCGCCAGCTCGACGTACTTGTCGCCGGCGTCGATCACGACCGTGTGGCCGTCCTCGCTCAGCAGGTAGACCTTGCCGTCCGATGCCCACGGCGAGGCCGAGAAGGTGTTGCCCGAGCCGCCGGCGCGCGCCTTGTAGATCTCCTTGCCGGTCGCGGCGTCGAACACCGTGAGGATGCCGTTATCGTTCACGACGTACATCCGACCGCGATAGACGAGCGGTGAGGAGGTGTAGGCCGAGGCGCGCGGATGGACCCACGCCACAAACGCGTTGTGCTCCTCGCCTTTGGCGAGCGAGATGTTGCCGCTCGCCCCCGGCTTCACTGCAAAAACCGGCCGGTTGTTCTCGCCCTGCGAGCCGGTGGCGAGATACAGCAGGCCGTTGGCGGCGAGCGGGCTCGGCGTGGATTGGCCGGTCAGTCCGCCGATCCGCCACAGTTCCTTGCCGCTGTCGAGCGCATAGCTGACCGCATGCTGCTGGCCGATGATCACCAGCTCGCTGCGGATCGCGTTCGTCCAGACGAACGGCGTGGACCAGCCCGAGGTCATCTGTCCCGACCTGAGGGCACGGTCGACGCGCCAGACCGGCGTTCCGGTCTTCGCGTCCACCGCCGCCGCGAACGACTTGCCGTCGTTGTCGTGTAGCACGTACACCCGGCCGTCGTGGACGACGGGCGACGAGGCGGTGCCGAAATCGAGGTACATCGGCTGCGGATCGAACCGCGTGTTCCAGAGCGGCTTGCCGTCGAGCGAGTAGGCAAACAGCCCGACGTTGCCGAAATACACGTAGAGGCGCTCGCCGTCGGTGGCCGGCGTCTCGGACGCATAGGTGTTCTTGCGGTGGCGGCCGCCAAACGGCGCCCCCTTGTGCGCCTCGCGCTCCCACCGCAGCTTGCCGGTGGCGGCGTCGAACGCGTAGACCATGTAGCGGATGTCGCCGCTTTCGCCGGTCAACTCGATGTCACGCGCGGTCACCCGCTTCATGACCTCGTCATCCGACAACCCCTGCTTGGCCAGTTCCGCGGCGTAGTCGTTGCCGTAAATGCCGGTCGAGGGCGCCTTGAAGGCGCCGGGGCTGATCGCCGAGGTCACGTACACCAGGTTGTCCCACGCCACGGGAGACGACCAGCCGCGGCCATTCACCTCGACCTGCCACGCGACGTTGCTGGTCGTGGACCAGGCCGAGGGCAGCTTCGCCGAATCGAGAATGCCGGCGCCGGCCGGCCCGCGGAACTGGGGCCAGGCGACGTCCGGCGCGCGGCGGGCGTGCACGGCGGCCACCGACACAATCACAACGGCAAGGGCGATCGAGATACGGCGCATGTGAGAACGCTAGCACAAGGCGGCCGGTTGGTATGAGTTTCGTGACGGGCCTCAGATGACGCCGATGACGCCGATCCGGTTGCGGCACCGAAGGCAGTAAGATCGGGACCATGGCGGCAGAGGCAAAACCCAAAGGCGGACTCGAAGACGTCGTCGCGACGTCCTCACGGATATGTTTCCTGGATGGCGATCGCGGCGTGCTCGCGTACTGCGGGCACGACATTCACGACCTGGCCCGGCACGCGACTTTCGAGGAAACCTGCTACCTGCTGTGGCATGGCCGGCTGCCGAACCGCGCCGAGCTCGGCGACCTGCAATCGCAGCTGGCCGCCGCGCGGCCGCTGCCCGAGGCGATCATCCGGTTGATGAACATGCTGCCCGCGTCGGACGGCATGGACGCGCTGCGCACGCTGACCTCGGCGCTCGGACACTACGACCGTGACGCGCACGACAACTCGCCGGCCGCGTCTTATCGCAAGGCGGTGCGCCTGACCGGCCAGATTGCGAGCCTGGTGGCGACCTGGGGCCGCATGCAGCAAGGTGGCGGGCCGATCGCGCCCGATCCGGCCATGGGGCACGCCGCCAACTTCCTCTACATGCTGTTCGGCACGCGGCCGGATGCGACGTCGATTCGCGCCATGGACGTTGCGCTGACGTTGCATGCCGATCACGAGCTGAACGCCTCGACATTTGCGGCCCGCGTCGCCGCGGCCACCCTCACCGACATCCACTCCGCCATCGTCGCCGGCATCGGCACGTTGAAGGGGCCGCTGCACGGCGGTGCCAATGCCGAGGTCATGAAGATGCTGATCGAGATTGGCCAGGACGCTCCGGCCGAGCGCATCGATGCCTTCGTAAGGGGCAAGTTCGCGCGCAAAGAGAAGATCGCCGGTTTTGGCCATCGCGTCTACAACACGGAGGATCCGCGGGCGACGCACCTGCGCCAGATGTCAAAAGAGCTGGGACAGCAGGCTGGCAACACCCGCTGGTTCGAGATGAGCGAGCGGATTGAAGCCCTGGTCAAGGCCGAGAAAAAGCTGCACCCGAATGTGGATTTTTATTCAGCATCCACGTATTACACGATGGGCATTGCGATCGACCTGTACACGCCCATTTTCGCAGTTAGCCGCGTCTCCGGCTGGACTGCACACGTCCTGGAGCAGTTGGCCAACAACCGCTTGATCCGGCCCCGGGCCGACTATACTGGCCCCGGGTATCCGCAGACTTGGATTCCCGTCGAGCAGCGCTAGAGGAGACGACAACCATGAAGCAGATTGCAGCCATCGCCATCGTTCTCACGTGGTTGGCGGCCCCGGCATCGGCGCAGCCAGCGGCGCCGACCTTCAGCAAGGACGTGGCCCCGATCTTCTTTGCCAACTGCACCAACTGCCACCGTCCCGGCGAGATCGCGCCGATGTCGCTCCTGACCTACAAGGACGCGCGGCCGTGGGCACGGTCGATCGCCGCCAAGGTGGCCGACGGCACCATGCCGCCCTGGCACGCCGATCCGAAACACGGCACCTTCGTGGGTGCGCGTGCGCTGAGCGTCGCGCACAAGGAGACGATCGCCAAGTGGGTCGCGGCCGGTGCGCCAGAAGGCAAGGCTGCGGATTTGCCGCCGACCCCGGTCTATGCCGACGGGTGGAACATCGGCACGCCCGACGCGGTGTTGTCGATGCAGGAGGACTACCCGATTCCCGCGACTGGCGAGGTGCCATACCAGTACTTCGAGGTCCCCGCGAACTTCGCTGAGGATCGCTATATCTCGGACTGGGAGTATCGGCCCGGCGACCGTCGTGCCGTGCACCACATGCTGCTTTACTTGAAGGCCCCGAAAGACGTGGCCGAGGCGCAGATGAAGCGGCAGCAGGGCATGATGCTGCAGCGGCTGTTCGGCGCACCGCCGGCGGCCGGCGCATCAGCCGCGCCGCGCCCGGTCCCGCCTTTCGAATTTGCCTGCTGCGTCGAGATCCCCGCGGGACAAAGCGGCGGACGGCCGCTGCCGCCCGAGCATCGCAAGGATCTGGGCCCGAACTATCGGCCGCGGCCGATCGGCATGGGCGCGGGCATGGGTGGGTTCTCGCCGGGAGGATCGATCCGCCACTTCCCGGAGGGAACGGGCATGCGCATCCCGGCCGGTTACTCGCTCGTGTTCCAGATGCACTACACGACCTACGGTCAGGCAACCACAGACCGCTCGAAGATCGGACTGAAGTTCACGACGACGCCGCCGACGACCGTCCTCAACACGATGGCGCTGATCAACGCGTCGCTGTCGATTCCGCCGGGCGCCGCAGATTACACAATCGATAACGCGATGACGTTCAATCGCGAGGTGGTGATCTACAGCCTGATCCCGCACACGCACGTGCGCGGCACCGGCTGGCACTACGAGGCAATCTATCCAGATGGCCGCAAGGCAGTGATCCTGGCGGTGCCGAATTACGACTTCAACTGGCAGCACGAGTACGTGTTCACGCAGCCGCTGCGCTTGCCGGCCGGTTCGAAGCTCTATGCCAAGGCGTGGTACGACAATTCGGCCAGGAACAAGTCGAACCCGGATCCGACCAAGACGGTGACGTGGGGCGATCAGACGTGGGAAGAGATGATGTACACGAGCATCACCTTCAGCTTTCCGCCGGCGCCGGCGCGGACGTCCGGGCAGCAGTAGGCGCTACGGGCAGTAATCTGGTGAGGCAACCCCGGGGTGGGGTTGCCTCACCAGTTTAGTTACTGCGGCCAGCCCGATTGCGGCAGGCCCTTGAAGACCCTCAGGGCCGTCTGGTAATACACCTTCTTCAGCACATCATCTGGCAACGCCATGCCGTACAACTTCCAGAACGCGTGGTAGTCGCGGTAGTAGTCGAAGTATTCGTCAGCCGTCTCGAACACCCGCCAATAGTAGGGATATTCGTTCGGCTGGAACGAGTCCTTGCCGAACATGATCCGGTCGGCGTACTTGACGAAGAACTCGCGGGCCGCGCGCGGCTGGCGGCCCAGGTCATGCAGGATCGCGCCGGCCTCGATCGTCACGTTCGGGAACGCGTCGAGCATCTTCGCCGCCCGCGCCAGGTCGTTGGCGTGCCAACCAAAGTGGGCGGCGACAAACCGCGTCCTCGGATGTTTGCGGAAGACGTTGTTGCGCTCGGTCATCAGTTGCTCGAAGGTCACCTGGCCGGGCTGGTTGTTGCGACGGTCGGCGAAGAGTGAGAGTTCGAGCCAGCGCTCGTTCTTGAGGTCTTGCGGCTGGAAGAACTCCTGCGGTTCGGCGGTGTGAATGAACGCCGGCACGTCGAGCCGCGCGAACGCCGCCCACAGCGTGTCCAGTTCCGGGTCATCGACCTTGAGGCGCGAGCCATCCGGCTTGGTGATCCTGAGACCGAACTGCTTGCCGACCTCGCCGACGCCAATGGCTCCGGCCTTGAGATCGGCCTCGAGCTGCGCGGCCGCCTTCTCGCCCCACCCGGGGCCGACGTTGCGGAAGTCGACGCCGGCCAGCACGCGGAAGCGTTCCTTGTGTGGACTGGCGTTGAGCGCGGCGAGCGTATTCGTGAGACGCGCACCCGACAGGTTCTCGGCGACCAGCATCACCTTCAGGTTGAGCGAATCCATGATGCCAATCACCCGGTTGATGGCGTCGGGCGTGGTCAGGTTGCCCGGGTGCCCGTGCACGTCGATGGCGGGGAACTTCGCCTTGGGCACCTTGTGCTCGGCCGTCACCAGCGTCGACCGTGGGCGGTAGTCGAGGATGCTCGGCGGCGGTTCCGTCGGTGCCTGGCAGTTGCCCGGCCGAGTCTCGGTGGTGCCCGGCGGGCACTCCTGGCCAGGGGCGATCTGGGTGCCGCTTCTCATGCCCTGCGCCGCCAGGGCGGCGGTGAGTGCGAGGGTAGCGAGCAGGGCGAGAGCGAGGATGGGGGATTTGTTCATATGGGTTTTGCGGGGTGTGACACGAGGTTGCTTCACACAGTCTCGCATTTCACAGGCGGCGATCCAACCGCCGCCACTGAAACGGGCTTGACCAACTTGACCAATCATGGTGACGACGGTATCGTCGTCGCCATGGGGAAGCTGATGAACTTGTACGAGGCGAAGACACAATTGTCGGCCCTCGTGGACGAAGCGGCGAACGGCGCGGAAATCATCATTGCCAAGGCCGGCAAGCCCCTGGCGAAGCTGGTGGCGTTCCGCGAGACGGCCCGCCGAAAACCTGGGCGGGCGAAAGCTGTGGTGTGGATTGGCGACGACTTTGACGCGCCCCTGCCCGCCGAGCTGCACGCGGCGTTCAACGGAGATCGTGATTGAGGTTGCTGCTCGACACCCACGTGGTGCTGTGGTGGCAAACTGACGATCGCCGGTTGGGCCGCGAGGCGCGGAGGGCGATTGCCACTGCCGACATCGTGTGGGTCAGTGCAGTTTCCGGATGGGAAGCCTCGATTAAGGCCGCTCTGGGACGTTTGCGGCTCGACGAAAAGTTTCGCATCCTGGTTGCGGCTGACGATTTCACGGAGTTGCCGGTGTCGCTCGCTCACGCCGAGCGGTTGCTCGACCTGCCGCCTCATCACTCCGACCCCTTCGATCGCCTGCTCGTGGCCCAGGCCCTGGCCGAGAAGGCGACGCGCGTCACGCACGACCGCGCCATTGAACCGTACGGTGCGCCCGTAATCTGGACCTAGGCAGGCTCCTAGCCGACCGCGCCGCAATAGCGCAGCTGCTCGATCTCGTCGATGCTGTAGCCGGCCGAGGCGAGTACCTCGTCCGTGTGCTCGCCGAGCATCGGGGCACGATGGTGCGGATCGAGCGGGGTCTCGGACATCTTGATCGGCGTCCCCATGGTCCGTAGCCGCCCGAGAATCGGATGGTCGACTTCGGTGGTCATCTCCCGGGCGACGGCCTGCGGCGTGGCCAGGGCCTCTTCGTAATTGAGAATCGGGCCGCAAGGGACGCCGGCGGCGTCCAGGCGTTCGAGCCAGGCCGCCCGTGGCGCAGTGGCCGTGACGGTCTCGATCAGCACCGCGAGGGCCACTCGATTCCACACGCGCACGGTGTTGGTGGCGAACCGTGCATCCGCCGCCCATTCGGGGTGCCCGAGCACGGTCGTGAGCTTCACGAAGTTGCGGTCGTTGGCCGCACCGATCGTGATGTGGCCGTCGGCGCATTGAAAGGCCTGGTACGGCGCCGACAGCCGATGGGCCGAGCCGATGGGCCCCGGGACCTGCCCGGTGGTGACGTAGTCGGTCACCTCCCACACCGACAGGGCGAGACCGGCGTCGACGAGCGACGTATCGACGTGCTGCCCGCGACCTGACTGCGTGCGGTGATGCAGGGCGCCGAGGATGCCGACCAGCGCGAACAGGCCGGCGCCGAGATCGGTCAGCGGCAGGCCGGCCTTGACCGGCGGTCCGCCTGGCACGCCGGTCACCGACATGATGCCGGACAAACCCTGCGCGATCAGGTCGAAGCCGCCCTTCTGCGCCCACGGCCCGGTCTGGCCATGGCCGGAGATCGAGGCATAGATCAAGCGGGGGTTCCCGGCCGACAAGGTCGCGTAGTCGAGCCCGAGCCTGGCCATGACGCCAGGGCGATAGTTCTCGACCAGGATGTCGGCGCTGCGGGCCAGCTGCATGAACACCTCCCGGCCCTTGTCCTTGGCCAGGTCCAGCACCAGGCCACGCTTGCCTCGGTTGACCGCGTTGAACGCCGCGGAGTCGCTGCCAACGCTCCCGGCCATGACGCGGGTGGAGTCGCCGGCCGGCGGCTCAACTTTGATGACACGCGCGCCCATGTCCGCCAGTAACATCGCGCAATACGGGCCGGCCATGACCTGCGTCGTATCGAGAACCACTATGCCTTCGAGCAACCTGGACTGGGACATCAACGGATCCGTTGGAGTGGTGACGTTCAATCGTCCCGAGGCGCGCAATGCGCTGACGTGGGACATGTACGACGCACTCGTCGCGGCGTGCGAGGCGGCCGAAGCGGCCGGCGACGTGCGTGTGCTCATCATACGCGGAGCCGGAGGCGCCTTTGCGGCCGGCACCGATATCGCGCAGTTCCGCGAGTTTGCCAATGGCGAGGCCGGCGTGGCCTACGAACGCCGGCTCGACGCGGTGATCGATCGCATCGAGCAGCTGTCGATGCCGACCATTGCCGAAGTCGATGGCCCGGCGGTCGGCGGCGGCTGCGCCATTGCCCTGGCCTGCGACTTTCGCGTCTGCTCGGATCGGGCCCGCTTCGGCGTGCCGGTCTCGCGCACGCTCGGCAACTGCCTCTCCATCGCCAACACCGCGCGGATGGTCGATCTGATCGGCGTGGCGTTGACCCGGGACCTGCTGCTGAGCGGCCGCTTGATGGATGCGTACGAGGCGTACCAGCGCGGACTGGCCGCGGTGGTGCTGCCCGTCGACCAGGTCGAAGCGGAAACCACCAAGATGGCTGCGGAGCTGTCGACCCGGGCCCCGAGCACGGTCAAGGCGAGCAAGGCCATGCTGCTGCGGCTGCGCAACCACCGCCGGCCGCCGGCCGGAGCGGCCGACGACATCCTGAGCGCCTGTTACGGCAGCGACGACTTCAGGGAAGGCGTAGCGGCGTTTCTCGAGGGCCGCCCCCCCCGCTTCTCAGGGGTCTGACCCTAGAACAGAATCCAGCAGATTACCGCCCCGACGAACATCATCGACAAGCCCCACGCCAGCAGCTGGTTGAACAGCTTCTTGGGATCGGCCTCTGGCGGCAGCGCCGCGATGCACAGCGCGCCGATGGTTGACAGCGGCGAGAGATCGACCAGGTGGCCACCGACGTTCATGGCCGACGCGATGGCGAGCGGATCGGCGCCCAACTGTGTCGCCAGGGCCGGCACCGTCGGCAGAAATGCCGGCAACACGACCCCCGAGGTGCTGCTGTAGGCCGAGACGAGGCCGGTCACAAACGCAATCGTCAGCGTGACGGTGCCTGGCGTCGAGATCTTCGCCAGCAGGTCGGCGAAGAGCGACATGCCCTGGGTCCTCTCCAGCACGCCGATCAGCACGGTCACGCCGCACACCAGGATCACGACGCCCCAGGGCATCCGCTTCAAGGCCTCCTTCTCATCACCGGGCCGGAGCAGCGCGAGAAAGGCGGCGCCAGTCAGCGCGGCCATGCCCACCTGCAGCTTGAGGAATACGACCACGATGACGAGCGTCGCGAGGATGGCCAGAGTCACCCAGTGGATCCAGGCAAACGGCTCGGTCTCGACCAGTTCAACTTCGCCGCGGGCACCGGCCTGGTCGCTTTGCGAGATCACGCGCTCGACGGGTCGTGCCGTGAACAGCTTCCATCCTCCGAACAGCACATAGGCGGCAAAGGTGACCACGACATGGGCCAGCAGGTTGTTGGCGTAGGTCTGGAGCTCATACCCCGGCAGGCCGATCCGGTCCATGATGCCGTTGACGATCACGCCGGTCGGCGCGAACGGCGAAAGGGCGCCGGCTTGCGCGCCATTGCCGACCATCAATGCCATCAGGAACGGCGGCACCATCGCCCGCCCGCCCACCGCCATGGCCATCGGCGCCAGGATCGCCGTGGTGCCGATGTTGCCGGGCCCGATGCTGGACAGGCCCAGGGCGATCAGGAAGAACATCACCGGGATGACACCGGCATTGCCGCGGCACAGCCGCACGGCGCGGGTCGCAATGCGCCCGAGCGTACCGTTGACGTTGGCCATGCCGAACAGCAGCGTCACGCCGACCAGCGTGAGGAACAACTGGATCGGGAATGCGCCGATCACCGTGTTGAGCGGCATCCCGCCGAGGTAGACGCCGACGATCCAGGCGAAGGCCAGCGACACCACGCCCACGTTGACACTGGTGACGATGCTGAGCGTCACGGCGATCACCAGCGCCGCCAGCGAAATCCACGCGAGGTCCATCAAGTCTCCTAAACCTTGTAGCGTCCGGCTTCAGCCGGACCTTCCCCTCTGTATAGCGTCCGGACTTAGCCGGACCCTGCCAGTAGTGATCTGAGCAAAACTGCCGGATGCACGGCGCGCACACCGGCGAAATGCGCCACCTGATGGCGGCACGACGTGCCGCCCGCCACCAACGTGGAGCGATCGTCAAGCGCGCGAGCGGCCGGCAGCAGTTTACGCTCGCCAATCGCCCGCGACACCTCGTAATGGTCCTGGCCATAACCGAACGACCCGGCCATTCCGCAGCACCCGGCCTCGAGGTCGGTGACCTGCGCGCCGGGAATCCGCGACAGCAGTGCCTTGGCCGGCGCGGCTAACCCCATCGAGCGCTGGTGGCAATGGGGATGGAGCTGCACGTTCGTCGGACCGCTCTTGAGGTCCAAATTCGCGCGTTCCGCCGACAGCTCGCGTTCGAGGTACTCCTCGAACAGCACCGATGCCCCCGCCACGACCCGGGCCCGGCGCTGCAACTCGCCGCGGAGCAGCCCCGGGGCATCCTCGCGCACCGCCGACAGGCAGCTGGGCTCGACGAAGACGAGTGCGGTGCCGCGTTCGGCCAGTTCGTAGAGCGCATGCACGTTGGCCGCGGCCAGCTTGCGCGCCTCGCGCAAGCGTCCTTGCGAGATCAAGGGCCGGCCGCAGCACACGTTCGGCGCGAGCGTGCCGCCGATACCGGCCGCGTCCAGCACGTCGAGGGCGGCGATGCCAATCTCGGGATCCTCGAACTCGGTGAACGTGTCGACGAACAGCACCGCGCCCGGGGTGGCGCTCGGCGGCCGCCGGCCCGCCAGGCGCTTGCGCAGCGTGTGGCGGGTGAAGCGGGGCAACTGGCGCCGGCGATCGATACCGATCACTGTTTCTGCCAGCCATTTGGCCGGCGCGCTGGCCGCCACCGCGTTCGACAGCGGCGCGAAGCGGCTGCCCCACTCGGCGGCCGAACGGGCATTGCCGAACACTTGTGCCTGGGCCGATAGGCCGTGGCGATCCCAATAGCCGGAGAGAAACTCGCTCTTGAACTTCGCGACATCGACGCCGACCGGGCACTCCGACTTGCAGGCCCGGCACTCGAGGCACAGGTCCAGCACCTCGTGCACGCCTTCGTCGGCCAACCCGGCCTCGCCCAGCCGGCCGGCCATCGCCAGCCGCAGCACGTTGGCCCGGCCGCGCGTCGAGTGCGCCTCGTCTTTGGTCACCATGTACGACGGGCACATCGTGCCCTCGCGGGTCTTCCGGCACAGCCCGACGCCGCTGCACATCTCCACGGCGCGGCCGTAGCCGCCGTGCGCGGAGAAGTCGAACACCGTGGCCGGCTCCGGGGTTTCGTAACCCGCGCCGAATCGCAGGTGGGAGGTAATCGCGGGCGTGTCGACAATGCGGCCGGGGTTGAACCGCCCGTCCGGATCGAACGTGCGCTTGACCTCGCGGAACGCCTGGTAGAGCTCCGAACCGAACATCCGCTCGTTGAAGGCGCCCCGCACCAGGCCGTCGCCGTGTTCACCCGACAGCGCACCGCCGAACTCCAGTACCAGGTCGGCCACCTCGTGGGCAATGGCCTCGAACGTGGCCACGCCGTGCGCGGTCTTCAGGTTGACCACGGGGCGCACGTGCAGGCAGCCGACCGACGCGTGCGCGTAGACGCCGGCCACGGTGTCGTGGCGCTCGACGATCCGGACGAAGCGGTCGATGTAGTCACGCAGCCGCTCGGGTGCGACCGCCGTGTCCTCGACAAACGAGATCGCCTTGCCGTCGGACTTCATCGCCGTCGACAGGCCCAACGCCGCCTCGCGGAAGCTCCAGATGCGCTGTTGCGCCGCCGGGTCGACAATCTGCCTGCAACGGCAGCCGATCCCCACACCCTTCAGGTCCCGCTCGACGGCCGTCATTCGGGCCAGCAGGTCGTCTGGATGGTCGCCATAGAATTCAACGCACAACAGCGCCGAGCCGTCGCGGTCGATCATCGAGCGCCGCTGCGCGTCGAGGACCGCATGGCCCTGGGCGTGGCGGAGAATGAAGTCGTCCATCACCTCCACGGCCGACGGCCCGTGCTTCAGGATCAGGGGCGTCGCGCCGAGCGCGTCCAGCAGTTCGTCGAACTCGACCGTGAGCACCGCCTTGCTCGCCGGCAGCGGCACCAATCCGACTCTCGCCTCGACAATGAAGCCCAGCGTGCCTTCGGACCCGACCAGGATGCGGGTGAGATCCACGGCGCGGGCCGGGTCCACGAACTCGTCGAGGTTGTAGCCGCCGACCCGCCGCAGCACTTTGGGGAACCGGCGGTCGATCTCGGCGGCATGGCGGCGGCCAAGTTCCGGCACCCTCCGATAGGCGCGCGCCTCGATGCTGTCGCCCTGCCGCGCCTCGGCCAGCGGCGCCCCCGTGAGCGGCCGCAGGTGCGCCAACCGGCCATCCGACAGCACGACGTGTTGTTCGCGGACGTGATCGAGGGTCTTGCCGTAGAGCACCGATCGCGCGCCACTCGAGTTGTTGGCCATCATGCCGCCGACCGTCGCGCGGCTGGCCGACGACACATCCGGGGCAAAGCGCAGGTTGAACGGGCGCAGCGCCGCGTTCAGGTCATCGAGCACCACGCCAGGCTGCACGCGCGCCCACCGCTCGTCGGCGTTGATCTCGAGGATCCGGTTCAGGTGCTTGGAGGTGTCGAGCACCAGGCCGGCGCCAATGGCCTGGCCGGCTTGCGACGTGCCACCGCCGCGCGGCGTGATCGGCACCTCGTGGCGGGCCGCGATGTTCACCGACTGGATCACGCCCTCGGCGGAGCGTGGCACGACCACGCCGAGCGGCTCGATCTGGTAAACGCTGGCGTCGGTCGAGTAGAGGGCCCGCGAGACCCGATCGAAGCGAACTTCGCCGTCCACCGCCGCGGCCAGTTCCTGGCGGAGAACCTCGCTCATGGGTTACTGGCTCTTGCCGCGGGCGGCAATCGGCCACACGCCTTCGACACGTTCGCCGCGAACGGCGTAGATCTGATCGTACAGATTCACGGTGGGGTCGCAGTGCGGCGGAATGAACTCCAGCCGATCGCCGACCTTGAGGTCACGCGACGTCCCGGCCAGGTCCAGCCGGCCGTGTTCGTCGCCCGCCCATCCGTACGTGACCCCGGGCAGGTCCACGGGCCGGGGCGTGAAGGGGCGATCCGTCGAGAACGCCTTGTAGCCGCCATCGACAATCGCAAACCCCGGCGGTCGCGATACGACGGTGGTGACGACGGTCAGCGCGTTCTTGAAGTCGCGGTACTCGGGACCGGCGGGGCCGCCAATGCGGCCGTAATCGAGGTCCATGAAGACAAAGCTGCCGGGCTGCAGCTCGGTCATGCCCGGGTTCTCGGCATCGAACCGATAGGTGCCGGTCGAGCCGCCGGTGATCATCGGGCAGGGAATGCCGTCGCCCTCGATCAGCGCCCGCGTCTCGACGGCCCTCGCCATCGAGCCATCGGTGCGGACCTTGCGGGCCTCGAACGGGGTTGTGTGCGCAGCCTCGCCGTCGTACGACTGCAACCCGCTCAGCGACAAATGGGGCAGCGAGGCAATCACGCGGGCGAGTGCCAGCGCCGGTTCGCCGGGTGGGACGCCGGTGCGGCCGAAGTACAGGTCGATGGCGACCCGTACGGTCACGCCGGCCTGGCTCGCGGCCGCGTTCAGCTCGCGGGCGTTGTCGGCATCATCCACGCAGAAAATGCTGTCGGGCGCGCGCCTGGCCAGCGCCACCGCCCGGGCGATCTTGTCGCGGCCGATCACGGCCGTCGTGATCAGCAACCCGGGAATACCGTGGTCCGCGAAGACCTCGGCCTCGGCGAGCCGGGCCGCGCAGCAACCGACGGCGCCGGCCGCGATCAACGCCCGCGCCACCTCCGGGCACTTGTGCGTCTTGCCGTGAGGCCGAAAGCCCTTGCCCCGCGCGTGCAGGTACGCGGCCATGGCCGTGATGTTCGATTCAAACGCATCCAGATCGAGCAGCAGGGCGGGGCTGGGGATGTCGCTGCGAAATTGCATCGAGCGCGAATGCTATCACTGCTGCCGATACGCGCGCACGATCCGGATCGGATTGATCAGCTGCTCGCGCTCGTTGGTGCGGCCCGCCTGGATGCGGCGCACCACGTCCATGCCCCTCGTGACCCGGCCAAACGCCGCGAAGCCCTGGCCATCGGCCGCGCGCGCGCCGCCGAAGTCGAGCGCCGGCTGCGGTCCCACGCACAGGAAGAAGTCCGACGAGCCGCTGTCGGCGGTGGTGCCCCGCGCCATGGAGATGGCGCCGTCGACGTGCGTCAAGGTGGTCACCGCCGTGCGCTCGAGCGGGATGGGCCCAAAGCCACGCGTGGTCTTGGCGCTCGCCGGATCGCGCCCGCCCTGGATTACCTCGATCCGCACGTCCTGCCGCACCTGGTTGTCGCGCCTGACCGCCCGATGGAACCGGCCGCCGTCGTACATGCCGGCATCGACGTAGCGAAGGAAGTTGGCCGTGGTGAGCGGCGCGTGAACGGGATCCACGGCGACCTCGATCACGCCGGCGGACGTCTCGATCACGACCGTGATCAGGGTTGACTGGGCCGCCAGCACGGTCGCGGCGATGAAGGCAGCGGATCGCAATATTTTCAACATCGAAACGGCCTCACCATCTCACGAATTGCGATCCTCCAGGGTGCCATTTGCGAGGTTCCGAGCAAAATCGATCGGCACGGATCTAGCTCCTGTACTGGCCGACGCTGTCCATCGGAAGGAACCAACTCGCGGACTTTGTTCGTCGGCGCTTGCGTGCTGGCGGACGATGTTAGGATGGGTCGCATGACCGGGCATCAGCACACCGACGAAGCCGGCGGGTCACAGCGGCGGCTCACCTACGCTGACTTCCGCAAGTTCCCCAACGATGGGCAGCGTCACGAGCTCATCAATGGAGAACACGCCGTGACGCCTTCGCCGATCTTTCGGCACCAGGAACTGTCGGTTCGTCTGGTGATCGTGGATCCCGACAACGACGGCATCTCGGTGTACCGCGTCGAGGAGCCAGGACGGTTTCGCGTTCCTGAGACAGTGGCTGCTGCCAACGCCGACACACTCACCACGCCGTTGCTGCCGGGCTTCGCGCTCGATTTGAAGAAACTCTTCCGCTAGGCGGCTGATTCGAACGGCTCGCTCAGCGATCCCATCCGTCGAACTCGAGCCGGTTGGTTCGCAGGGCGTCGCGCATCACCCCAGGCAACACGCCGGCACGGCGCGCGCGATCGAGCGCAGTCCGCATCTCGGTCCCCAACCGGCCGGCCTGCTTCTGGAAGGCCAGCAGGAACGAACCGCAAGAGCCGGCGCCGACCTGCGCCGGGGTCATGGCGCGGGGCGTCAGCACCACGAGCCACTCGCGGGTGTACGAACCCGGCACGGCGGCGGTGTAACACGACTGCCGAAATTGCTGCCAATCCCCGTCGAGCATGTCCGCCGCTCGCGACAACTGCGTGAGCGTCGCCAGCATGGCGCGCTCACCCTCTTCCATGGCGCGCTCCGACTCTGTTGGCCGCGCCGCGCCGGGCGTTTTCACATCATTCAGGGCCAACGGCGCCGAGGTCGTGCTGCTTAAGCGCCCCTCGAGCAGCGCCCGGGCGTGATCGATCGCCACCGCGAAGTTCAAGCCCTGTGAATCGCGATAGCCCATCGTCGTGATGCCGATGGCCGTGCCGTTGCGGTCGAGCAGCGGCCCGCCACTGTTGCCGGGATTGGCCGCGGCATCGGTCTGCACCAGGGTCGCCTCGCCCGAACGGCGGACGCCGCTGACAATGCCGCGCGACACGCTGTTCTGCAGCGTGCCGAGCGCCGAGCCGATGGTGAACACTTCCTGGCCCGGCCGCAGAGCCTCGGCCGATCCCATCGGGATGACGACCTGGCTGGCGGCCGGCGTCACGCGCAGGATGGCGATGTCGAAGGCCGGCGCCCGCAAATCGACGCGGGCCGAGATCGAGCTGCCGTCCATGCGTCGCAGCCTCACGACGCTGTCGTCCTTGACGACGTGAACGTTGGTGATCAGGGTGTCGGGCCGGACGAAGAAGCCGCTACCGCGCCCGGACGAGGTTTCGATCAGGACCACCGCGGGCATAACGCGGCCGACGATGTCTTCCAGTGAGGCAGCCGTGTTGGCGAGCAATGCTGGCGCAGCCGCGAGTTCAGCTACGGGGGCCGTGTCCGCCGCCGGCGGGGTTGCGGTTCTGGCCATCTCCGCTTCCCACGCACGGCGCTCCGGCGACACCTCCTGGCCGGCTTCCGGTGGCGGCGGTGCCATCGTCGCGGGCTCCGAGGCGCCGGCGCCAGCCGCCGGCGTACTCTCCGGATCACCCGGCGAGGGCCCCGACAGCGTCCAGTAGCCGATGGCCGCGAGGGTGACGACCAGCAGGGCGCCGACGATCAGATTTGCGGCGGCCCGGCTGCCATCGCCGGTGGGCCCGGCCGCCGCGTCCTGGCCGGCGTCGACGGGGACGTCGGCCCCACAGCGGCAGGTGGGCACGGTCCTCGGCACACGGCGGCCGCACGATGGGCAGAGCCGGCTGAATCCCGGACCGGGGTCAGGCATGAGTCATAATAGTGACAGAACCTTCAGTGAATCAGCCCCACATCCGTAATTTTTCGATCATCGCGCATATCGACCACGGCAAGTCGACACTGGCCGATCGCTTCCTCGAAGTCACCGGCGCGCTGCAAATGCGCGAAATGTCGGCGCAAGTGCTCGACAGCATGGACCTCGAGCGCGAGCGCGGCATCACGATCAAAGCCCACCCGGTGCGGCTGAACTACACCGCGAAGGACGGCAAGACCTACGTCCTCAACCTGATCGATACGCCCGGCCACGTCGATTTCAGCTATGAAGTGACGCGGTCGCTGGCGGCCTGCGAGGGCGCGCTGTTGCTGGTCGACGCGTCGCAGGGGGTCGAGGCGCAGACGCTGGCCAACGCCTATCTCGCGGTCGACAACAATCTCGAGATCATCCCCGTCATCAACAAGATCGACCTGCCGAGCGCGCAGCCTGAAGAGGCGCGGCGCCAGATCGAGGAGATCATCGGCCTCGACGGCGACACCGCCATCCTCGCCAGCGCCAAGGAAGGCACCGGCGTCGTCGAGATCCTCGAGGCGGTGGTGACCCGGCTGCCGCCGCCCGAAGGCGATCCGGCCGCGCCGTTGAAGGCGCTGATCTTCGACTCGTGGTACGACGCGTATCGCGGGGTCGTGATCGTGGTGCGCGTCCTCGAGGGCACCCTTCGCGCCGGCACGAAGGTCACGATGATGCAGACCAAGCAGGACCACGAGGTGGAAACGCTGGGCGTGTTCTCGCCGAAGGCCGTGCCGATTGAGCAGCTGGGGCCCGGCGAAGTCGGCTTCATCGCCTGCGGCATCAAGGTGGTTTCGGACGCGCAGATTGGTGACACCGTCACCGAGACCTACCGGCCCACTCCCGAACCGTTCCCCGGTTTCAAGGAACTAAAGCCGATGGTGTTCGCCGGCCTGTACCCGGTCGAGAGCCACCAGTATTCCGAGCTGCGCGAGTCGCTCGAGAAGTTGCGGTTGAACGACGCGGCGTTCTTCTTCGAGCCGGAAACGTCGCTCGCGCTGGGCTTTGGCTTCCGCTGCGGGTTCCTCGGCCTGCTCCACATGGAGATTGTCCAGGAGCGGCTGGAGCGCGAGTTCAACATGGACCTGGTCACCACGGCGCCGGGCGTGCTGTACCGCGTGACCAAGACCGACGGCGAAACGGTCGAGATCGACAGTCCGGCCAAGCTGCCCGAGCCCGGCCACATCAGCAAGATCGAGGAGCCGGTGATTACGGCGATGGTCCTGACGCCGGCCGAGTTCGTCGGCGCGATCCTGCAGCTATGCCAGGACAAGCGCGGCGTGCAGAAGCAGCTCGAGTTCAAGGCGGCCGACCGCGTCCTGATCACCTACGAACTGCCCTTCAACGAGGTGGTGCTCGACTTCTACGATCGCCTCAAGACCATCTCGCGCGGCTACGCCTCGCTCGACTACCACGTCACCGGCTACTGGGAATCCCCACTGGTCAAGCTCGACATCCTCGTGAACGCCGAGCCGGTGGATGCGCTGTCGATCATCGTCCATCGCGACCGGGCCTACGACCGCGGCCGCATGCTGGCGTCGAAGATGCGCGAGCTGATCCCGCGGCAGATGTTCGAGGTGGCGATCCAGGCGGCGATTGGCGCCCGCATCATTGCCCGCGAGTCGGTCAAGGCGTTGCGCAAGAACGTGCTCGCCAAGTGCTATGGTGGCGACATCTCGCGCAAGCGCAAGCTGCTCGAGAAGCAGAAGGAAGGCAAGAAGCGCATGAAGCGGGTGGGCACGGTCGACATCCCGCAGGAAGCCTTCCTCGCCGTGCTCAAGATCGGAGACGAATAGCCATGGCCGAGGCGACGTTTCAGAAATCGACGGCGCGGGAGTACTTCGAGTCGATTGTCGTCGCCGTCATCCTGGCGCTGTTCGTCCGGACCTTCGTCTTCCAGGCCTTCAAGATCCCGACCGGCTCGATGAAGCCCAACCTGCTGGTGGGCGACCACCTGCTGGTCAACAAGTTCATCTTCGCTCCCACCGCCAGTGCGCTCGAACGCGCCCTGCTGCCGATGCGGCCGATCGAGCGCGGCGACGTCATCGTCTTCAAGTTCCCGGAGGAGCCGGAACGCGACTTCATCAAGCGCGTCGTCGGCCTGCCCGGCGATGCCCTCGAGCTGAAGAACCAGACCATTCACATCAATGGCATGCCGTTGATCGAGCCCTACGCCCACTACTTGTTTCCGCCGATGGGCGAGGGGCAAGTCGATGGCTTCGATCTGCGCCGCAAGTACGGCCCGGTGACCGTGCCCGCGGGGCATTACTTCATGATGGGCGACAACCGCGACGATTCACAGGACAGCCGCTTCTGGGGGTTCCTGCCGGCGTCGTACGTGAAGGGCCGCGCGCTGTTCATTTACTGGTCGTTCGACACCCCCGACGATGGCTCGGCCCCGGAGTCGTTCCTGGGCGTGCGCTGGGACCGGTTGTTGCACCAGATCCACTAGGAAGCGGAAGTTCCAATAAGCGTATGATGTTCGCAGGCGCCGGACGTCCCCCCGCGCGCCCTGTGGCTGCATGACAACGATCATCAAGCTGGTTCTGGTCTTCGCGCTGCTCACGGCCGCTTTCCAGGGAGCGCGGGCCACGCTGTCCAACTACCAGTTCCAGGACGCGGTCGAGCAGGCCCTGCTGTTCGCGCCTAACGCCACCGACGAGGAGGTGGTTCAGCAGGTCATGACGCTGGCCTATGAATATGGTCTGCCGGTGGAGGAAGGCAACATCGCCATCAGCGAGCGCGCGTCGGACCGCATTGTCGACGTCACCTACACCACTGACGTGGCGTTTCTTCCCGGCATCATCACGCAGCCGATCACCTTTTCGCCGAGCGCGTCGGTCCGGACGCTGAACCAGCGGCGGCGCTAGACCAGGCGGAGCCGCGCGGCCGCGGCCTGTCGGGTGACCTCCGAGATCAGCCGGCCGGTTTCGTCGCCGGCCGCCGACGTGAAGCCCAAGTCACGCACGCTCGCCAGGTTGATGCGCACGTTGGCCTCGGCGCCGCCGGCTGCGGCTTCGAGCAATCCGATCGCCACGCCGACGTCGCTGACCGCCGAGCGGTTGCCGTTCGCCGCCACGGTTTCCGCGTGCGCCATGGCGGCGGCGCAGGCCCGCAGGGTCCGCAGGGGGACCGTCGTGGCGCCCTGCAGTGCCGCCTGGATGGCCGCCGATCGCGCGGCCTTGTCCTCGTCGGTGGCCTTGGGCAGCCGGTAGGCACTCATCACCTGATCGAAGGCAGCCGCATCGGCGTCGGCCAGGCCGGTCAGCGCGGGCATGAGCGGCTGCAGTCCCTGCCTGGCCGACGCCAGGGCGGCCTTTTCGGCCTCGCTGTTGGTGTTGGACCTGGCGAGGCCGGTCACCATGACGAGCAACCCCGTGCCCATGGCGCCGGCCATCGCCGCCGCCGTGCCGCCGCCAGGGGTGGGGTCGGGGCTGGCGAGCGCCTCCAGGAACCGCGCCACGGTCATCTCAGCGAACTTCATCAGAGCATTCTCCCGCGTTTGACGACCTGGCGGATGACCGGCGCGCCAACGCGGATCAGGTCGGCCAGCGCGCCCTGAACGATGACGGCGTCCAGTTGCTTGCCCGGCTCGAGGCTGCCGATGGAGTCAGCGCGATCGATCGAGGCGGCGGCGTTGATTGTCGACGCCACCAGCGCCTCTTCGAGGGTCATGTTCATCCCGAAGCAGGCGAGCGACATCACGAACGGCATCGACGTGGTGAAGCCGCCGCCGGGATTGAGGTCGGTGGCGAGGGCCACGGCAACCCCCTGGTCGATCAGCATGCGGGCCGGCGCGAAGCGGCCCAGTTTCAGGAAGAACGCCGCTGCCGGCAGCAAGGTGGCGACCACACCGCGCTCGGCCAGGCGCCGGGCGTGCGGCTCGTCCACGAAGATCAGGTGATCGGCCGAGCGCGCCCCGACGGCTGCGGCCACCGCGGCGCCGCCGCTCAGGGCCAGTTCGTCGGCATGAATGCGCGGCTTCAACCCGTGACGCGCGCCCGCTTCGAGAATCGCTTGTGATTCTTCCGGCGTGAAGACACCGGTCTCGCAGAAGACATCGCACCACTCGGCCAGGCCCTCGCGCGTAACCGCGGGAAGCATGTCATCGATGACATGGCGCACGTAATTCGCGCGCCGGCCGCGATACTCCACCGGCACCTCGTGGGCGCCCATGAACGTGGCGGTCAACTCGACTGGCTGACCGGCGGCCAGGGTGCGGATGGCCCGGAGTATCCGCAATTCGGTTTCAAGGTCGAGACCGTAGCCGCTCTTGGCCTCGGCCGTCGTCGTCCCGAGGGCCAGCATCTCGGCCAGGCGGGTCCGCCCACCTTCGATCAGTTCGTGCTCGCTCGCCGCGCGCGTCGCGGCCACGGTCCTGACGATGCCACCGCCGTCGGCGGCGATCTCGGCATAGGTGGCGCCGCCAAGCCGCCGGCGCAGTTCCTCCCGCCGATCGCCGCCGAATACCAGATGGGTGTGCGAATCGACGAAGCCAGGCACCACCGTGCAACCACGCGCGTCGATGACCTGCGCGTTGGAGGTGAGATTAATCACCCGATCGCCTTCGTTGGCGGGGCCGGCAAAGACGATGCGCCCCTCGAATCCGGCGACCGAGCCCCGTTCAATGGCAGAGATGGAGTTCTGCGCGGCCCCCAGTCGAGGGCCAGGCCCGGCACACGTCGCAACGAGGTCAGCGTCGTGGATGAGAAAGTCGGCCGTCATCCGGGCCATTGTCGCTCAGGACAGCCCGAGCGCCGCGAGTGCTATCCGACCTGGGTGTCGGTCTTGGGTGCGACCTCCGGCGGCCGCGCCGCCGCCGCCGTCGGCGCCGCTTCGACGGCCCGCGGGCGGTGGAGCAGCACACGCTCTTCGCGCGACCGCGTGTCCTGCTCGCGAATGTACTCGAGCGTGCTGTTGAGCGTGCGGACGAGCGCCTCGATGTCGTTTTCGACTTCACGCCGCTTCAGCCGCAAGCCTTCGATCTCGCGCTGGATGTCGTCGACCCGCGCCTGCGACTTCTGCAGCAGCATGTCGACGCGGCCTTCAGCCTCCCGCACAATCAGCGCGGCCTCCGCCTGCGCGTGCTCCTTGATCTCGTCGCCCATCTTCTGGGCGGTGAGCAACGTGTTACGCAGGTTGCGTTCCTGCCCGCGATGTTCGCCGAGCACCGCCTCGAGCTTCGCGACTTCCTGGCGCAGCTTGTCGTTGTCGCGCAGCGCGTTTTCGTAGTCGTCGGAGACCTCGAGCAGGAAGGCCTGCACCTCTCCGCGATCGTACCCGCGCATCACGGTCTTGAAGCGCTGCTGCCGAAGGTCGAGTGGTGTCACTTTCATGTGTAATCCCTCGCGCCGAAGATCGCGGTGCCAACCCGCACCATCGTCGCGCCTTCTTCGATGGCCACCGCAAAATCGTGGCTCATGCCCATGGACAACTCGCGCAACCGGGCCGGCGGCACGCCGCTCTCTTCCAACTGGTCGCGCAAGGCCCGCAACCTGGCGAACCAGGGCCGCGCGTCTTCAGGGTTTTCGGCCAGCGGGGGCAGGAGCATCAGCCCCACCAGCGCCGCCGACCGGCAGTCCGCCGCCGCCGCGAAAACTCCGGGCACCGCATCCACGGGCGCACCGAATTTCGTATCTTCCAGCGCCAGGTCCACCTGCGCCAGCACCTCGACCGTTCGCCCCGACTTGGCGGCGGCCTGGTCGATCTTCTTCAATAATTCGATGCTGTCGACGGCGTGAATCGCGTGCACCACCGCCGCGGCCTTTCCGGCCTTGTTCGACTGCAAGTGGCCGAGGAGATGCCACCGCAGCCTGGTATCGGCCGACAGCGCGATCTTCTGCAGGGCTTCCTGGACTTTGTTCTCGCCAAAATCCAGCTGGCCCGCCTCGGCGGCGGCCCTGACGGCGTCAATCGGGTGGGTCTTCGAAACGGCAATCAGCCGGACGGAATCCGGTGCCCGTCCGGCGCGCCCGGCCGCGTCCGCAATTCGATTGCGGACTTCAGCCAGGTGCCCGGGGATGTGCTCGTACAAGACGCCTAACTTCTCACTTCTTGAGCTGCGCAATCATCCCCTTGGCCTGCGTGGCGAACTGGCCGTCGGGAGCGAGCTTCACGTAGGTCTCAAAGGCCGCGACCGCGTCGGGCAGCTTGCCTTCGTTCAAGAGCGCCATGCCGAGCTGATAGTGCGCGTCGGCGTGCGCCGGGTTGGCCTTGATCGTTTCCTCGAACTTGCCCTTGGCCTCGGCGATCTTGCCCTGGTTCCACAGGATGATGCCCTGGTTGAAGCTGGCGTCGGCGCCGCCGCCGCCACCGGCCGCCGCGGCCTTGGCGCTCATCGCCGCGGCTTCGTCGAAGCGCTTCTGGTTGTTGAACAGCGTTGACAGCGCGTTCATCGCCTCCGCGTAGTCGGGCTTGACCGTGAGCGCCTTGGTCCACGCCGCCTCGGCCGCCTTTTCGTCCTTCTTGGCCAGCTGGGCCACGCCGATGTTGTAAAGGCAGTCGAAGCAGTTGGGGGACAGGTCGAACGCGGCCTGGAACCTGGCGATCGCCTCGTCGTGGTTACCAGCGCGGCTGGCGATCACGCCATCTTCGAACGCCTTCTTCAACTCGGCGGCCTTGGCGTCGTTGTTGGCGGTGGTCGCCACGGCGAGCACCAGCTTGGTTTCGCGGGCCTGGCCCAACCTGACGACCAGTTCGGCCTGCGCCGAACCGACCTTTTCGTCGGTCGCCGTCACCCGGTACTGGCCCCCTTCGGTCAACAACTGGATGAACTCGCCCCGCCGGTCGGTCTTGGTGGTGAGCTTGCGCGCGCCGGTCATCGACTCAATGACGATGGCGACGCCGACGATGGGCTGGTCCTTGGCGTCCACCACCTTGCCTTTGATCATCGTCGTCTGCGCGACGGCGGCGGGCGCGAACGCCAGCACCAGGAGAGCGCACAGAAGGGGAGCGATCCGGGTCGTGAAATTGTGTGTCATTGCGATCTGCCTCAGGTCTTCAGTCTACGTCACCCGGCGAAAAATCGAGAGACCGCGTCGAGGTTCTGGGTCACCGGCGCCGGCGGAAATGAATCGAGAAAGCGGCGGCCGTAGCCCATGGTCCGCAGGCGCGGATCGAGCACGGCCAGCACGCCGCGGTCGCTGCGATGACGGATGAGCCGGCCGAGGCCCTGCAGCATGGCCAGGATCGCGAGCGGGACCTGGTACTCCTGGAAGGCATCACCGCCTTCGGCGGTGATCGCCTCGATCCGGGCGGCGGTAATGGGGTCCCCGGGCGACGCGAATGGCAGCTTGTCGATGATCACGCAGCTCAATTGCTCGCCCACCACGTCCACCCCCTGCCAGAACGAGGAGGTGGCCAGCAGCACCGCGTGTGGCGTGGTCCGGAACTGCGCTAGCAGCACGCTGCGCGGCGCCGTGCCCTGGACGATCAGCGGGTACGGCAGCTCCAGTTCGACTCGCTCGCGCACCAGGCGCAGCATGGCGTAGCTCGTGAACAGGACGAAGGCGCGGCCCTCGGTCCGCCGCAACAGCTCCAGCACCTCACGGGCGACGGCTTCGCCGTAGTCGGGCGACTTCGGCGCCGGCATCAGGCGCGGCAGGTACAGGATGGCCTGCTCGGTGAAGTCGAACTCCGAGGGCACCACCAGCTGGTTCGCGTCATCGGCGCCGAGGCGCCGCTTCACGTACTCGAACGAACCGGCGATGGTCAGCGTGGCCGAGGTGAGCACCGTGGCGCGCATGCGATCAAGCAGCTGCTCGCGAATGATGGAAGAGACGTCAATCGGCGCGGCGCGCAGGAACACGCCGCGATTGCGCGTTTCGAGAAAGTACACGAACGACGGCCTCGAGGCTTCGAGCAGGAACTGCAAGTGGTCGCGCAACTCGGCGGCGCGACGAGCCAGCGCCGCGGCTTCTTCGTTGGCCATGCTGCCGGCTTCCGCCGTGCCGGCCGCCCGCGTCATTTCGTGCTCGACGGCATCCAGCCCGCTGGTCAACCCCAGGCCGTCGTCGATCATGTCGCCGAACCATTCGCCGCTGATGCGGAGCCGCTCTTCGCCGAACGACCCTCGTGATTGGCGGGCCAGGGCCAAGCGGCCGAAGAACTCGCGCGCGTGATCGTCCACCCTCAGCAGCGCGCGGCGGATGTTGGAGTCGGCGTCTTCCACCGTGCCCAGGTTGAGCGCCCGCTCGCCGTCCTTCACCAGGTCATCGACGCGGTAGTTGCTCACGGCAATTCCGAAGTACTGCGTCGCGACATCTTCGAGCTGGTGCGCTTCATCGAGCACCGCGTAGTGACACTCGGGAATCACTTCGCCGTAGCTGCTCTGCCGCACCGAGGCGTCGGCGCACAGCAAGTGATGGTTGACGATCACCACGTCGGCCTCGGCAGCGTGCTGGCGCATCCGGGTGACGTAGCACTCGGAGTATTGTGGACAGTCGTTGCCGAGACAGGTGTCGGCGGTGGCCGACACGTCGTGCCAGGTGGACGAGTCTTCGGGGAGGTCGCGCAACTCGGCGCGGTCGCCGGTCTCGGTGACCCGGCGCCACTCGTCCACCATCGACACGAAGTCGTGGGGCACCGCGGGCGACGCGCGCAGTTGATCGAGGCGGTGCAGGCACAGGTAGTTGGCGCGGCCCTTCATGTACGCGGCCTTGAAGGGCACGCCCAGCGCCTCGCGCAGCACCGGCAGGTCCTTGAAGTAGATCTGTTCCTGGAGGTTCTTGGTGCCGGTCGAGACCAGCACGCGCTGGCGGCTCAGGATCGCGGGCACGAGGTACGCCAGCGTCTTACCCGTGCCGGTCCCGGCTTCCGCCAGCAGGACGCCGCCCTCGCCCAGCGTTTCGGCCACGGCCAGCGCCATGGCGCGCTGGCCCGCGCGCGGTTCGAACTGATCGACCGCCCGCGCCAGGACGCCGTCGTCCGCGAAGGCCGCCTCGACGGCGGCGACTAGGCCCGGCGTTCCGGATAGAGCGGGAACTTCCGGCACAGCTGCTCGACTTCTTTCTTGATCATCGTGAGCGAGGCGGCGTCTTCGGGCGACGCGAGAGCGCGGGCGATGAAGCCGGCGATCTCGTCCATCTGCGCCTCGCCCATGCCGCGCGTGGTCACCGCCGGCGTGCCCAGGCGCACGCCGCTTGCCACCATTGGCGGGTTCTTGTCGAAGGGGATGGCGTTCTTGTTCACGGTGATGCCGGCCTGGCCGAGTGCCGCTTCGGCGACCTTGCCGGTGATGCCCTTCGAAAACGTGTCTACCAGCACGATGTGGTTGTCGGTGCCGCCGCTGACAATGCGGAAGCCGGCCGCGGTCATCGCGGCCGACAGGCGCTTGGCGTTGGCGACCAGCTGTTTCTGGTAGTCCTTGAACGCCTGGGTCGCTGCTTCGCGGAAGCACACCGCCTTGGCCGCGATGATGTGCATCAGCGGCCCGCCCTGTACGCCGGGGAACACCGTGCGATCGAGGTCCTTCGCGTACTGCTCGCGGCACAGCACCATGCCGCCGCGCGGGCCGCGCAGAGTCTTGTGCGTGGTGGTCGTCACGAAGTCGGCGTGGGGCACCGGACTGGGATGCTGGCCGCCGGCGACCAGGCCCGCAATGTGGGCCATGTCGACCATCAGCGGCGCGCCGACGGCGCGGGCGACCTTGCCCATGCGCTCGAAGTCGAACACGCGCGGGTAGGCGCTGGCGCCGGCAATGACCATCTTCGGCTTGTGCTCATGGGCGAGCCGCTCGAACTCGTCGTAATCCAGCCGCTCGTCGTCCTGGCGTACGCCGTAGGGGACGATCGTGTAGAGCTTGCCGGAGAAGTTCAGCGGGTGGCCGTGCGTGAGGTGGCCGCCGTGGGCGAGGTTCATGCCGAGCACCACGTCGCCAGGCTTCAGCAGCGTGAGGTAGACCGCCATGTTGGCCTGCGCGCCCGAGTGCGGCTGCACGTTGGCGTGATCGGCGCCGAACAGCGCCTTGGCGCGGGCAATCGCCAGCGACTCGGCGACATCGACGAACTCGCACCCGCCGTAGTAGCGCTTGCCGGGATAGCCCTCGGCGTACTTGTTGGTCATCACCGAGCCGGCGGCTTCGAGTACGGCGCTGCTGACGAAGTTCTCGGACGCGATCAGCTCGAGGCCGTCGGCCTGGCGGGTGGTCTCGTTCGCGATGGCCGCGGCAATCTCGGGATCTGATTGCGAAAGGGAGCGCTGCATCAGTGACAGGTTGTCCATGTGGAAGTCATGATTCTAACAGGTGCCAAGGGTGCCAAGGGTGCCAAGGGTGCCAAGGGTGCCAAGGGTGCCAGAGGTGCCAGGGGTGCGGTGATCGGCGCTAGAATCTGGGCATGCGCATCGCACTTGGCGCCGATCACGCGGGCTTTCACCTCAAGGACTCGCTGAAACGCGCGCTCGATGAGATCGGCGTCGTTTACCACGACTTCGGCACCGCGTCGGCCGAGTCGGTCGACTATCCGGACTTTGCGCAGGCGGTTGCCACCGGTGTCGCCAGCGGGCAGTTCGACCGCGGCGTGCTGGTTTGCGGCACGGGCGTTGGAATGGCGATTGCGGCCAACAAGGTGCCCGGGATTCGAGCGGCGGCGATCGTCGACACCGACACCGCGAAGTTGTCGCGCGAGCACAACGACCTGAACGTGCTCACGCTTGGCGCCCGCGTCACCCCGGAAGCCCGGGCGCGCGAGATCGTCAAGGTGTTCCTCGCGACGCCGTTCGAAGGCGGACGCCACGCGACTCGCGTCGGCAAGATCCACCAGATCGAGAAATAGCCGCCGCACCTCAGGCACCCCAGGCACCATGACACTATAGAGAGGTGCCGCCCACTGCAATAGTCAACGCCAAGGGAGAGGACCGTATTCGCGGCGGCCATCCCTGGATCTACCGCTCCGACGTGATGGATGTCGCCGAGGTCGAGCCCGGCATCGTCGTCAACGTCCGCGGGCCGCGCGACCGCGACCTGGGACATGCCCTGTTCAGCGATCAGTCGCAGATTACGCTGCGGATGATTTCGCGCGACGATCGCGCGATTGACGAAGCGTTCTGGCGCGAGCGCCTGTCGAACGCCATCGGGTTCCGCGAAATTCTCGAGATCGACGCGACCGCCTGTCGCCTGGTGCACGGCGAAGCCGACTTGCTGCCGTCGCTGATTGTCGATCGCTACGATGAGTACCTGGTGATCCAGGCGCTGTCGCAGGGCATGGATCGCCTGACGCCGACCCTGGTGTCGCTCTTGGTGGAGCTCACCGGCGCGAAGGGCGTGCTCGCCCGCAATGACCCGAAGGTGCGGCTGCTCGAGGGCCTCGAGCAGAAAGTCGAGGCCGTACACGGCGCGGTGCCCGAGACCATCTGCGTGCGCGAGGGCGCGGTGACGTACGACGTCGACCCGTGGCGCGGGCAGAAAACCGGGCTGTTTCTCGATCAGCGCGAGAACCGGGAAGCCGCCGCGCGCTACGCGCACGGCGCGTTGCTCGATTGTTTCAGCTACAACGGCGGCTTCGCGCTGGCGCTGGCCCCGCGCTGCCAGACCGTGGAGGCGCTCGATGTCTCGGCCGACGCGGTCGCCCGGATCGCGGCCAACGCCGCCGCCAACGGCCTCGCCAACGTGACCGCGCGCGAAGCCAACGTGTTCGACGAGCTGCGGCACCTCGAACGCGACGGCGCGCGTTACGACACCATCGTCCTGGACCCGCCGGCGTTCGCCAAGAACAAGGCCTCGGTGACCAACGCGCTGGCCGGCTACAAGGAGATCAACCTGCGGGCGCTGCGGTTGCTGGCCCCCGGCGGCTACCTGATCACGTGCAGCTGTTCGTACAACGTCGACGAAAGCATGTTCGCCCAGGCGGTGTTCGCCGCCTCAGCCGATGCCCATATCCCCGTAACTGTCGTGGAAAAACGCATGCAGGGACGTGACCACCCCGTCCTTTTGGGCGTTCCCGAGACCTACTACTTGAAGTGCCTGATTCTCCGTAAACTGGCCTAAAATAAGCGTGTTGCCGAACCGATAAAGGTGCGGGCAGCATTCGCGTAACTGATGGTAGCCATTAGGCTGGCGCAGGGATGACAGGGAGTTACATCGCGTGTACACTCCCCAACCGCGAAGAGTCGGTCTGATAAATCTTTCGGAGGGGAAGAAGATGGCTAACGGTATCTTCGGCCGGGTAATGAGTGGAGCGGTGGGCATGGTGGGCCTCCTGGCTCTTCCTGCGACACTCGCAGCTCAAACGACCGCAACGCCGACGTTCACGAAGGACGTCGCGCCGATTTTCCAGAACAAGTGCGAGTCGTGTCACCGCCCGGATTCGATCGCGCCGTTCTCGCTGGTTACCTACGAAGAGACGCGCCCGTGGGCGCGCTCGATTCGTGACCGCGTGGCGTCGCGCAACATGCCGCCCTGGCACATCGACAAGTCGGTCGGCATCCAGCACTACAAGGATGACCGGTCGCTCAGCGACAAGGAAATCGACACCATCGTCAGCTGGGCCTCCAACGGTGCGCCGAAGGGCGACATGAAGGACATGCCGGCGCCGAAGACGTGGGAAGAAACCAACGGCTGGAACTTCGCCAGCAAGTTCGGCGGCCCGCCCGACTTGATCATCTCGTCGCCCAAGTACACGCAGAAGGCCGTGGCCATGGACGCCTGGTACAAGCCGGTCACCGACACCGGCCTGACCGAGCCCCGCTGGGTGCGCGCCATCGAGATGCGTCCCACCACCATCAAGGGCCGCAAGATCACGCACCACGCGCTGGCCTACCTGATGCAGAACGACAAGGAAGCCCAGGCGCTCCTGAGCGATCCCGATGCCGACAGCGGCGCGGGCCTGTTCATGGAGTGGGCGGTCAACAAGCAGGGCGAGCTGATGCGCGCCAACACCGGCAAGCTGATGCTACCCGGCTCGAAGATCCGCTGGGACATCCACTACAGTGCCGGTGGTGAAGACATCACCGACAACGTCGAACTCGGTATCTACTTCTACCCGAAGGGCCAGGAGCCGAAGTACCGCACCGCGCTGTCGCTCTACAGCGGCGTCACCGGCGGCAATCGCAATCTCGACATCGCGCCGAACTCCATCAACGTGGGTCAGAACTTTCACGTGATGCGCCGCGCCGGTCGCGTCGAGAACTTCCAGCCCCACATGCACTTGCGCGGCAAGGCACAGATGCTCGAAGCCATCCTGCCCAACGGCCAGCAGATGGTGCTCGGCCACGTCAACCGGTTCGAGTTCAACTGGATGAACAACTACGTGTTCGCCGACGACTACGCGCCGCTGCTGCCAAAGGGCACGATCCTCAAGGTCACGTCGTGGCACGACAACACCGCCGCCAACAAGAACAACCCCGACCCGAATCAGTGGGTTGGCTGGGGCGACCGGACGGTTGACGAGATGGCGCACCTCTGGATCAACATCACCTACATGAGCGACGACGATCTGGCCAAGGAGATCGAGGCCCGCAAGGCGCGGCTCGCCACGACCACCGACCGCCAGCAGCAGTAGTTCATGTCGTTTTCGATCTGACACGAAGGGGCGCCATCTTGGCGCCCCTTCTGTGTTTTCACCCAGGAGTTTTCGCATGTTGTCATTCGTGAGCGTGAGGCGCGTCGCGGCGGCCGTGGCTGTGGTCGGCACCCTGATGGTGTCGGGCGCCGCTGCCCAGCAGGAACTGGTCATGGAGCCCCTGAAGGATTCGGGGCTGAACGTTTATCCCGCCTTCGAAGGTTGGTACCAGAACGAAGACGGCACCTATACGCTGCTGATCGGGTACTACAACCGCAACAAGAAGCAGGTGCTGGACGTGCCGATTGGTCCGGCCAACCGCATTGAGCCCGGCGGCCCCGACCAGGGCCAGCCGACGCACTTCGTGGTCGGCCGCGGCTGGGGCACCATTGCCATCAAGGTGCCCAAGGACTTCGGCGACAAGAAGCTGACCTGGACCCTGACCACCAACGGCAAGACCGTGACGGGGCAGTTCGGCCTCACCAAGGGCTACCAGATCGAGCCGTTCCTGGATGCCGCCATGGGCAACAAGCCGCCGGTGTTCAAGTTCTCGGAAACCGGTGAAGCCCTCACTGGTCCGCCCAAGCCGCTCTCGGCCGCGCCGGTCCTGGCTGGCGTCGTCGGCGAACCCGTGACCATCAGCGCCTGGCTGACCGACGATGGTCATGAAGAGACGCCCACCGGCGGCGCGGCGGCCGCGCCCCCTGCAGGCTCGCAGGCGCCGCCCCGCCGTCCGCGCATCAGCGCCACCCTGACCAAGTACCGTGGCCCCGGCGACATCACGTTCGCCAACGCCAGGCCCCCAGTCGAGAAGGACAAGATTTCGACGACGGCCACCTTCTCGATGCCAGGCGAATATGTCATCCGCATCGAAGGC
Source organism: Vicinamibacterales bacterium (assembly GCA_038213735.1). Lineage (GTDB taxonomy): Bacteria > Acidobacteriota > Vicinamibacteria > Vicinamibacterales > UBA2999 > 12-FULL-67-14b. The sequence goes on from JBBQSP010000025.1 coordinate 44,698, forward strand.
AACGACTCGTCTGGTGTTGGCGGCGGCGGCTTCCAGTGCTGCTGGTCGACGGCGTATGTAAAGGTGAACGTCAAGGCGGCCAGCACCAGCGGCCACTAGCGGCGAACGACTCCAGCGAACTGCCTTCGCGCCAGCGAAGGGCACTACCAGAGCCGCGATCCATGACCGGATCGCGGCTCTCTCATTTCCTGCACGCATTCCAAAGTACCGGATTACATCGCGCCAAACCTTGTTACAACGCGCCCTCTTGCACACGAGTAAGGTCTCTAGTTGGCTTGGCCACGCGGCATCACCTGGCTCGCAGGTGAACCCGTGGCTGATTGGGGGAATTACATGGCGCTTAAGTCTCTTGCAAGAACGTTCGTGCTTGTACTGGCAAGCCTCGTACTGGTGCCCGCGCTCGCGCGAGCACAGAGTGTGTTCACGGGAACAGTGAAAGACACGTCGGGCGCGGTGATGCCCGGTGTCACGGTCGAAGCGGCGAGCCCGGCCCTGATCGAGGGCGTGCGCTCGGCGATCACGGATGAGAACGGCAGCTATCGCATCAGCGACCTGCGGCCGGGCACCTACAAGCTCACCTACACGCTGCCGGGCTTCAACACCGTCATTCGCGACGCCGTGGAACTGCAGGGCAACTTCGTCGCGACCATCAACATCGACCTGGCCGTCGGCACATTGCAGGAATCGGTCACCGTCTCCGGCGCCTCGCCGGTGGTGGACGTGCAGAGTAACGCCAAGCAGCAGGTGCTGACGCGCGACGTGCTGAGCGCGGTGCCGACCGCCGGCACCATCCAGGGCCTGGGCCAACTGGTCGTCGGCGTCACGCTGAACGTGCCCGACGTCGGCGGGTCGCGCGCGATGCAGCAGACCTACTTCGCCGTGCGCGGCCAGGGCGGCGCGCAGACGGTGGTGCTGGTGGACGGCATGATGACCAACGGCCTGATGGGCGACGGCGCCGTGCAGGCGTACCACAACGAGTCGATGACGCAGGAAGCCGTGTATCAGACGGCCGGCGGCAACGCCGAGACCCTCACCGGCGGCGTCAACATGAACCTGATTCCGAAGGACGGCGGCAACCAGTTCCGCGGCGGCGCCAAGGGCTTCAAGTCGCCATCGGGTTGGCAGGGGGACAACCTCACCGACGACCTGCGGGCGCTCGGCGTGACCGGCGTCGACAAGATCTCCAATTTTTACGAATGGAACGTCGAACAGGGCGGTCCGATCGTCAAGAACAAGCTGTGGTTCTTCGGAGCGTTCCGCAAGGCCCGCTACGACCGGCCCATTGCCAACACGTTTGCGATTCCGGCGGGCCAGAATGTGCCGGCGGCGTTCGCCGCCTGCCGTGCGAACCCCGATAGCTGCGAGCAGGGGGTTTCGGACGAGAAGATGGACAACCCGGTCGTTCGCCTGACCTGGCAGGCTTCAGAGCGCAATAAGGTGGCCGTCTATATGGATCGCGCGCTGCGGCTGCGCGGCCACGCCATGGGCGCCCTGACCGACCAGAACACGGCGTCGGTGATCTGGAACACGCCGACGTTCGCCACGGGGTCGATCAAGTGGACCTCGACGTTGTCGTCGAAGCTGCTGCTCGAGTTGGGCTACTCCGGCAACCGGGAGCGCTACGACAACCTGTATCAGCCCGGCATTCTGGCCGAGCGCAATACCGCCGACTGGTACCGCAACGTCCGCAAGAACGACAACAGCACCGGGTTGCTGTGGGGGGCGTCAGGCGCCCAGCTGGGTAACTATCCCGACCGCTACAACCTGCAGGGTGCCGTCTCGTACGTGACCGGCGCGCACACCATCAAGGTGGGTGGCGCGTGGCAAACCGGCAAGTACATCCGCTACAACAATGCCAACGCTGACCTTTACCAGACCTACAACAACGGCAATCCGCTGCAGGTGACGGTCCTGAACACCCCGCTCCGCACCGGCGAAGACCTGAACGCCAGCCTCGGCTTCTTCGCACAGGACACGTGGAATCTGGATCGCGTGACCCTGAACCTTGGCGTGCGCTTCGACTACAACAAGCAGACGATTCGCGGCCAGGAAGCCCAGGTCGGTCGATTCGCCAACAGCCCAGCCTACGAATCGTTCCAGGCAGTGCCGACCTGGAAGGACTTCTCACCTCGCCTGTCGCTGGTCTACGACGTGTCGGGTGACGGCCGGACCGCCGTGCGTGCCGGCCTCAACAAGTTCGTCACCGCCCAGACCACGGGGTTCTCACAGCTCTACAACCCGACGGCGCTGACCACCGCGACCCTGCCGTGGACTGACGTCAATGGCGACGACATCGCCCAAGGCGAACGGGGCTGCACCTACCTGACTGCCGGCTGCGAAATCAATTTCGTCAACCTGCCGACCAGCTTCGGTGTGCGCTCCCTGTCGACGCCAGATCCCGGGCTCAAACGCCCCTACTCGCTGCCCATCAACGTCGGTGTGACGCACGAACTGTTCACCGGGTTCTCCGTGGCGGCCGAGTATTACCACATCTCGTTCAGGAACATCACGATGCGCACGAATTCGCTGCTGAACGAGGCCAGCTACAACCGCTTCGAAGTAGTTAGCCCGCTCGACGGCAGCGTGATTCCTGCCTGGGTGATCAAGCCCGAGGTCCGCGGTCAGGTCGCCAACATCGACAGTACGAACAGCGACATGAAGCGCAGCTACAACGGCATGGATATCAACTTCAACGCCCGCATGGGCCGCGGCGTCCGTGCGTTCGGCGGCTTCAACCTCGAGCGCAGCCTCAACGATGTCTGCGTCTCGGCGGCGAGCGACCCCAATCGGTCGCTGTACTGCGACCAGTCGGAGAGCGGCATTCCGTGGCAGAAGCAGTTCAAGGCGACGGTCGTCTACCCGCTGCCGTTCTGGGGCGTGTCGGTCAGCGCTTCGTGGCAGAACCTGAACGGCTACCTCACTGGCACCGCCGCGCAGGCCTACGGCGGCTTCACCGCGGGCACCGGGTTTGATCGCCCCAACGGCCAGGGCACCTTCTGGCAGCTGACCTCGGCCACGCGCTACGCCGCTAACTGCACGGGTCCCTGCACGCCGGGTGGGCTGGTGCTGCCCGCGCTCGCCGCCAGTGGCGTGGCCAATCTCCAGGTCCCGCTCGTGGCGCCGGAAACCGAGTTCACCCCGCGGATCAACCAGGTGGACTTCTCGGTGACCAAACGAATCAGGTTCGGTCGTGTCAACGCCACGCCGAAACTCGATCTGTTTAACGCGCTCAACTCCGACGACTATTCGTCGGTCTCGACGGTGCAGTTTGGTGCCGCCGCCTACATGCGCCCGTCGGTGATCCTCCAGGGCCGCATCATCCGCGTCGGCGTCGATGTGACCTGGTAATTTCAGGCCGGTCAGGCAGGTAAGACTGGTTGGGCGGGTGGGGTTGAACCTCACCCGCCCATCTCGCATACGCCCACCCACCCCACCCGCCCTATACTGGAGCCATCCGATGTTGCTCCACTTGGTCCTGGCTCTACAGTTGTCGGCCGTCGTCGATTTGGCGGGCAAGGCCGTCGATCCGCTGATCTTGCCCCAGGGACGCATCGTCACGGTGCTGGTGTTCGTCACCACCGACTGTCCCATCTCCAACCGCTACGCTCCCGAGATCCAGTCGCTTGCGGCGCGGTTCTCGAAGCAGGGCGTTGGCTTCACATTGGTCTATCCAGTTGGCGCGGATTCTCCCGCGGTGATTCGCGAGCACGTGAAGACGTTCGCCTATTCAATTCCGGTCGTCCGGGATACCGCGCAGGAACTTGTGAAGCACACCGGCGCGCGAGTGACCCCCGAGGTGGCGGTGATCGGCGCCGGTGGCGCGGTGCTGTACCGGGGCCGCATCGACGATCGCTACGTTGAGTTCGGCAAGGACCGGCCCCAGCCGACCGAGCGGACGCTCGAACGCGCGCTCGAGGCCATTGTGCAGGGCAAGCCGGTTGCCGTTCGCGAAACACAAGCGGTGGGATGTTTCCTGGGGGATCTAGTCAAGTGACCCCGAACGTTCGGAGAGCGACGGCTTTAGCCGCCGCTGTGACAGTCGTGGCGATGGTGGCGATGGCTAAAGCCATCGCCCTCCAAACGTCAGAAGCCGAAGTGAGCGCACAAACCGTGACGTTCACGAAGGACATCGCGCCCATCGTCTTCAAGTCGTGCGTGTCGTGTCATCGCAAGGGCGGACCGGCGCCGTTTGCCCTCACCACTTACGACGAGGTGCGCCGCCGCGCGACGCAGATTGCTACCGTCACCAAGAGCCGCTTCATGCCGCCGTGGAAGGTGGAGCCGGGTGTCGGGCATTTCGTCGGCCAGGACCCGTTGACCGGCGACCAGATTGCCCAGTTCGAGAAATGGGCGGCGGCCGGTGCGCCGCAGGGAGAGCCGGGTGCGTTGCCGCCCCTTCCCAGGCTCCCAGACGGCTGGCTGCTCGGCCAGCCTGACCTGATCGTGAAGCCGTCGCGCGCGTATACGTTGGCGCCGCAGCCGACCGATGCCTTTCGCATTTTCGCCATCCGACTGCCGGTGACGAAGCGCACCTACGTTCGCGGCATCGAGTTTCACCCCGGCAATCCGCGGGTCGTGCACCACGCCAACATCCGCATCGATCGCAGCGATGCCACGCGAAAGCTGGACGAGGCGGATCCGCTGCCTGGCTACGACGGCCTGATGCCGCGGTCGGCCGAGTATCCCGATGGCCACTTTCTTGGCTGGACCCCTGGCCAGGTGGCGCCCCTCGTGCCGCCCGACCTGGCGTGGACGCTCGAGCCCGGCAGCGACCTGGTGGTGCAGTTGCACCTGCAGCCGAGCGGCGCCGTGGAACAAGTGCTGCCTGAGATCGGCCTGTACTTCAGCGACCAGCCGCCGACCCGGACGCCGACCATCTTGCGGTTGGGCTCCCAGGCGATCGAGATTCCGCCGGGTGAACCGCACTATGTGATTCGCGACGCCTACACGCTGCCGGTCGATGCCGACCTGTTGGCGGTGCAGCCCCACGCCCACTACCGCGCCCGCGAGATCCGCGGCACCGCGCACCTGCCTGACGGCACCTCGCGGCTGGTGATGCACATCGCCGACTGGGACTTCCGCTGGCAGCACGTCTACCGCCCAGTGACGCCGATCCGCCTGCCCAAGGGCACCCGGCTGTCGATGGAATACACCTACGACAACTCGGCAGAGAACATCCGCAACCCGCAATTGCCGCCAGCGAAGGTCTATTGGGGGCAGCGTTCGAAGGACGAGATGGGCGACCTCTGGTTCCAGCTGCTCGCGGCCAACGACGGCGATCGCCGCCTGATGAGCGACCAGATTGCCACCAAGATGACCGTCGAGGACATTGCCGGCTACGAGACGATGCTCCGCGTGGATCCGAAGGACGCCGAGCTGCACGACGATGTGGCGCTGTTGTATATGGGACTGGGCCAGATGGGGCCGGCGATCGAGCACTTCGAGGCATCGGCGTCGCTCAAGCCCGAGTCGGCGGCGACTCACTTCAACCTGGGCACCACGTTGGCGCAAGCCGGGCGGCTGGACGATGCGGTGGCCGCGTTCCGCGCGGCCCTGGCGCGTCGCGCCGACTATGCGCTGGCGCACAACAACCTGGGGCAGGTGCTGCTCGCGCAGGGAAAGACCGGTGATGCGCTCAAGCACCTGCAGGAGGCGGTCCGCCTGGATGCGGCCAATCCGCAGGCCCTGTTCGGGTTGGCGGAGGCCTATGCCGCGGTCGGGTCGTTCGACCTGGCGCTCGCGACCATCGACCGCGCGCTCAAGCTGCCGATGCCCGAGGCGCTGGCGCCGCGGGTGCTGGCCAGGCGCGCCGCGTATCTCAAGCGCCTGCCGCAGTGAAACCCTACTGCTGGCTCGCGGTCGCCATCGGCGCGACGATCTTCTGAATCAGCGGTTCCAACTGCGCTACGGTCAACTGACCCGGGTTGTACTTCGAGACGTTGCCCGCCCGGTCAATCAGCACCAATGTTGGCGTCGTCGAGACGCCGTACTGCGCGAAGATCTGATCGCTGATCGGGACCGGCACCGTCTTCAGCCACGGATAGAAACTGTCGCGAATGCTGGTGATGTAGGCCAGCTCTTCGTCTGGACCGGCGGGCTGCCGCTTGGCGACGTAACCGTAAAACTTGGTCGGCGCCACCACCGTCAGTCCGGTGCTTTTGTACTTCTCCAGCAACGCTTCGAGTACCGGCCCCTGGGCCTTGCAGTCTGCGCACCAGTGCGCCCAGAGGTAGAGGATGACGGGTTTGCCTCTGAGTGCTGCCAACGGCGGAGGCGCGGCGCCGATCCACTTCGCGCTGTCGACAGGCAGTGCCGGCGTGCCTTCGAGGCTCAGCAGGTTGACGTTCTTGTTCAGGCGCTCGACGATCGACGTGCCCTTGTAGGTATCGAGTTCACGGCGCAGGTAGAGGACGGCCTCTGACCGGCGGTCCTGGCCCGCCGTGGCGAGCGCGGTCACTTCGATGGCCGCACCCAGCGCAATCGGCAGCCTGGCCTCATCGTCCAGTCTCCGCGTCTTCAACTGCTCTTCGACGATCTCGTAGGTGCGGGCGGCATAGGTCATGGCCGCGTCGTAGTTCTTCGCGGCGACCGCGCCGCGGCCGAGCCACGAGAAGGCTTCGATGGCGATGGGCGTCGTGCCGTTGGCGGCCATGTCATCGAGCACCAGCTTCTCGGCCTTGACGAAGTCGTTCTCCGCGATGGCCGCGCGCACCTTCTGGACGATTGTCGGCGGCGGCGCAGCAGGCTTCGCGGTGTCCTGCGCAAACGCGGCCGTGGAGGCGACAATCAGAGACAACAACAGCGCGGAAAGCATGCGGGTCATGACCGCGAGAATACCCCAAACCGCATGCGGGGCCGGAGCAAAGGACGGTTTATAGTTGCCACATGTCACGAGCTCTGCCGTTGGCGCTGGTGGTCACTTTGGCACTCGCTGCGGGAGCGCTGGTTAGCGCGCAACGCGCGCCACGCGCGCGTGACCTTGGCGTGCCGTTCCAGGGAACGCCCGGCGCGCTCAACGCGATTACCGACGTCGCCGGCATCGAGGTCGGCTTCACGACGCTGATCTCGGGCGAGGGCAAGCTCGTGGAGGGGAAGGGCCCCATCCGTACCGGGGTGACCGCCATCCTCCCGCGCGGCAAGACGTTCGACCCGGTGTTTGCCGCCACGCACGTCTTGAACGGCAACGGCGACATGACCGGTACGCACTGGATTGGCGAGTCCGGATTCCTCGAGACGCCGATTCTCATTACGAACACGGGCAGCGTTGGGGTGGTGCGCGATGCTGCGCTCGGGTGGATGTCGAGGCGAAAATACTTTTCGCCGCTCATCGCGTACGTGTGGTTTGCCTATCCAGTAGTCGGCGAAACCTACGACGGCGTGTTGAACGACATGTACGGATTCCACGTGAAACCCGATCATGTCGTGGCCGCGCTCGACTCGGCATCGGCCGGACCCGTCGCTGAAGGCAACGTGGGCGGCGGCACGGCCATGAGTTGCCTGGGTTTCAAGTGTGGAACGGGCACGTCGTCCAGGGTCGTGGAGACCGGCGGAGCGAAGTATTCGGTCGGCGTGCTGGTGCAGGCCAACTTTGGCGGTCGCCGGCAGTTGACGATTACCGGCGTCCCCGTCGGCCGGCAGATCACCGGCTTCGATCCCAGGGTTGATTTCGCATTGCCGCCCCAGGCGCAGGACGCCGGCGGCCGCGGATCGATCATCGCGATTGCCGCGACCGACGCGCCCCTGATGCCCCACCAGTTGCGGCGCATCGCCCAACGTATCAGCCTCGGCATTGGCCGAACGGGTGGTACGGCCGGGAACGGCTCCGGCGACATCTTCTGGCGTTCTCCACCGCCAACCGTGGTGCCGCGGGCCGCGAAGGCGTCAAGTCACTCGCGATGTTGCCCAACGACGAGATCGATCCGTTGTTCGACGCAACCGTTGACGCCACCGAGGAGGCAATCATCAACGCCCTGGTTGCGGGCCGGACCATGACCGGCATTAACGGCAATACCATCTACGCACTGCCTCAAGATCAGCTGCAGGCCATCCTGAAGAAGCACGGACGCCTGCAGGAAAAGTAGCTTCCCGTCACCACCGAGGATTCCCCATGCGTCGCCTTGCCATTGTTGCCATTGTCACGACCCTTGCCGCCAGCAGCCTGGCGCCCTCGCACGCGCAGTCGCCCGGGCTTCGCGGCTTTCCGGATGACGCTGTGGCCGCGCAGCGCGCGAGAGAGGCGCAGTTCAGGACGTTCCCCGATGCGGCCCGGCTCAAGGAGTACATGGAGGCCATGGCCGGCGAGTCACACGTGGCTGGGCAGCCGTCGTCGAAGAAGGTGGCCGAATACGCGCTGGCCAAGTTCAAGTCGTTCGGCCTCGATGCGCGCATCGAAGAGTTCGAGGCGATGATGCCATGGCCGGTGGAAACGAGCGTCGAGATCGTCGGCCCGCAGAAGCACACGCTGCTCCTGAAGGAGCCGGTGTTGCCGGAAGACCCGGACTCCGGTGACCAGACGCCGGTCTATAACGCGTACTCGGCCGACGGCGACGTGACCGGCGAGGTGGTCTACGTCAACTACGGCATGCCCGCCGACTTCGAGCGACTCAAGCAGCTGGGCGTCAGCGTCAAGGGCAAGATCGTGCTGGCCCGCTATGGCGCCGGCTGGCGCGGCATCAAGCCCAAGGTGGCGTACGAGAACGGGGCGATCGGCTGCCTGATCTACTCCGACCCGCGCGACGATGGCTATTTCCAGGGGGACGTCTATCCGTCGGGCCCCTATCGGCCCGAGTTCGGCGCGCAGCGCGGCAGCGTGATGGACATGCCCGTGCATCCGGGCGATCCGATCACCCCGGGTTGGGGCAGCGAGGCCGGCGGCAAGAAGCTGCGGATGGAGGAATCGCAGACCATCATGAAGATCCCCGTGCTGCCCATCGGCTACGGCGACGCGTTGCCGATCTTGCGGCAGCTCAAGGGGCCGGTCGCGCCGCCCGAATGGCGCGGCGCGCTGCCGGTGACCTATCACGTGGGTCCCGGCCCGGCGCAGCTGCACATGAAGTTGTCGTTCGAGTGGAAGAACCGGCCGCTTTACAACGTGATGGTGACCATACCCGGCACCACCCGCGCGGACGAGTGGGTGATCTTCGGCAACCACCACGACGCGTGGGTGATGGGCGCCGACGATCCGATCAGCGGCGCCTCTTCTTTGATGGAGACGGCCCGCGGCCTGGGCGAGCTGCTCAAGACCGGCTGGAGGCCATCGCGCACGATCAAGATCGCGTTGTGGGATGGCGAGGAATGGGGCTTGCTTGGATCTACGGAGTGGGCCGAGAAGAACAGTGCAGAGCTGAAGCAGAAGGCGGCCGTCTACCTCAATACCGACGGCACCGGAAAGGGCTGGCTGAACGCCGGCGGCTCGCACGGCCTGCAGCAGTTCCTCGGCGAAGTGGCGAAAGACATCATGGATCCGCGCACCGGCAAGCCGGTGTTCGACGAGGGCCGGCGCCGCGCCATCCTTGGCCATCCCGAGGCCGAGCGCAAGGCGGCAGAGGCCGATCCGTCGTTCCGCATTGCCCCGCTCGGCTCAGGCTCTGACTTCACGCCGTTCCTGCAACACCTCACCCTGTCGTCGCTGAACGTTAGTTTCGGCGGCGAGAGTCCTGGCGGCGTGTACCACTCGGCCTACGACACCATCAAGTGGTACCAGACCTATTCGGATACCGACTACACCTACGGCCGCACCCTGGCGCAATTGACCGGCACGCTGATCCTCCGCCTGGCCGATGCGCCGGTGCTGCCGTTCCAGTTCACCGACACGGCCGACACGCTGATGCGCTACGTGGTCGAGCTCGAAGCGCTGGCGGCGACCAAGAAGGAGTCGAACGTTGACCTGCGGCAGGTGCGGTCAGCGGTGGAGAAGCTGAGGGATGCGGGCCGCGCATTCGAGAAAGCCTACGGCTCACTCGGCCGCGCCAACACGCAAGCGCTGCAGGCACGCAAGGACCTGCAGGCGCTCAACCAGTTGCTGATCACATCGGAGCGGAAGCTGGGGAACACCGAAGGCCTGCCGCGCCGCGAGTGGTTCAAGCACCAGATCTACGCGCCTGGTTTCTACACCGGCTACGGCGTGAAGACCATGCCGCAGATCCGTGAAGGGTTGGAAGAAGGCCGCTTCACCGAGGCGCAGGGCGGCGTGCGCACCGTATCCGCGGCGGTCAACGCACTGGCAGCCCAGGTCGAGCAGGCGACCCAGGCACTACAACAAGCAGTCAAGTAGTGACTGAGATCCCTCTAGAGGCCCGGGCTGCTGCTGATCGCGGCGAGCTCATCGAGGCCATCAGGCGCACGCGCGACGGTCCCCCCTTATTTGATACAGTCCACCCGGAGGAGGCCCGCGCATGGGCAGAGCGGCGTTTCCGGCGCTTCTGATCGTTTGGTCGCTGATCTTGGCCGGCTCCGTCTCGACGGCTCGTCCCGTGACGTCGCCGCCGGCCGCGCAGGCGGTGGCACCTGCCGCATCGTCTCGCAGCTTCATCGACACGCACTGTGCCGCCTGTCATAACGATCGCATGCGCACGGCGGGGCTGTCCCTCGCCGGGCTGGACCCGGCCGACATCGGCCACCGGGCCGAGTTGTGGGAGACGGTGCTGCAGAAGCTGCGCACGGGACAGATGCCGCCGGCAGGACGTCCGCGGCCGGATCCCGTCGCGCTCACGGCCATGATGTCGACGCTGGCCACAGCGCTCAACCGATCGGCGGCCGCCAACCCGAATCCTGGCCGCGTCGGCCTGCATCGCCTGAACCGCGCGGAATACGCCAACGCGATTCGCGACCTGCTGCAACTCGAGATCGACACGCCTTCGCTGTTGCTGCCAGACGAGGCGGATGAGGGGTTCGACAATGTTGCCGCCAGCCTCGCCCTCTCACCGGCCCATTTGGAACGCTACCTGACGGCCGCCAGGCATATCAGCCAGCTCGCCGTCGGCGATTCGTCGCTGGGCGCGGCGGCCGGTTCGTCGACCTACCGTGTTCCCAAGCTGCTGGAGCAGGACGTTCGCGCCGGCGAGGCCATGCCGTTCGGATCGCGGGGCGGCGTCGCGATCCGCCATTACTTTCCGCTCGAGGGCGAGTACGTCTTCACCGTGCGGCTGCGCCGGCAGGTCTACGACTACATCATCGGGATGGGGCAGCCACAGCACCTCGATGTCCGGATTGACGGCACCCGCGTTCATCGATTCACCGTGGGCGGGGAGGCGAAGGGTACGCCGGGGCCGATGACATGGAACGGTGAGATCGTTGGTGACACGCCGTGGGAGTTGTACATGCACGCGGCCGATTCCGGCCTCGAAGTGCGCGCCGCGGTAGCCGCCGGCGCCCGCATGGTTACCGCGGCGTTTGTTGACAGCCCGTGGGAGCCGGAAGGGGTGGCCCAGCCGCTGCAGGTGGACTTCGGACGCGGCGCCGACGAGCAATACGACGGCTACGCCGCGGTCGACGCGCTCTCCATTGCGGGTCCCTATCGCCCGGGTGGTGCCGGCGATACCGCCAGTCGTCGCGCCATCTTCTCGTGCCGGCCTGCCCGCGCGGCCGGCGAAACGGCGTGCGCGAAATCCATCCTGTCGACACTGGCACGCCGGGCGTATCGCCGGCCGGTCACGGCGGATGAAGTCGGGACCCTGCTGGCGTTCTACGAGACCGGCCGCCGCGAGCGAGGATTTGAAGCCGGCATTCAGTCGGCGATCGAGCGCCTGCTCGTCAGCTTCAACTTCCTGTTCCGCGTCGAACAAGAACCGCCGGATGCCCGGCCGGGCTCCGTCCACCGGATCAGCGACCTCGAGCTGGCGTCGCGCCTGTCGTTCTTTCTCTGGAGCAGCGTTCCGGACGAGGACCTGCTGGATCTCGCCGAAGCTGGACGACTTGCCGACGCCGGCGTGCTGGCGCGGCAGGTGCGGCGGATGCTCGCCGATCCCAGGGCGACGGCGCTGGTTGACAACTTCGGCAGCCAGTGGCTCGGCGTGCGCAAGGCCGTCAGTTGGCAACCCAACCCGGACATCTTCCCCGAGTTCGACGAGAATCTCCGCCAGGCGTTCCTGCGGGAGACGTCGCTGTTCCTCGACAGCCAGTTCCGCGAGGACCGCAGCGTCGTGGATTTGTTGAGCGCCGACTACTCGTTCCTGAACGAGCGGCTGGCCGAGCACTACGGCGTCAAGGGCGTTCAGGGCGAGCGCTTTCGCAAGGTGACATTCACGGATCCGGCCCGCGGCGGACTGCTGGGCCAGGGCGGCATCCTGATGGTGACGTCCTATCCGGATCGCACGGCGCCGGTGCTGCGGGGCTTCTGGGTGCTCGACAACCTGCTCGGCATGCCGCCGCCGCCACCGCCGCCCAACATTCCGGAGTTGGAACCCACCGGAGCCGACGGCCGTGCGCTGTCGATGCGCGAGCAGATGGAGACGCACCGGCGCAATCCGGCATGCGCAGTCTGCCACGTCCGGATGGATCCGCTCGGGTTCTCCCTGGAGCACTTCGACGCCATCGGCCGGTGGCGGACCCGGGCCAACGGCGTGGCGATCGACGCGGCGGCGGTCTTCGCCGACGGGACGCCCATTGACGGCGGACAGGGCCTGCGGAAGTTCCTGCTGACCCATCGCGAGAATTTCGTCCACACGTTCGTCAGTAAGCTGCTGACCTATGCGCTGGGCCGCCAGGTCGGCTATCAGGATCAGCCCGCCATCCGTGCCATGATGCGGGAGTCGTCGGCGGGCGAGTACCGCTGGTCGGCGATCATCCTGTCGATCGTCCAGAGCGCGCCGTTTCAGATGAGGAAGACCCCGTCATGATGATCATGAAGAAGGCGTTGTCCAGGCGCACGATGCTGAAAGGCCTGGGGGTGTCACTGTCGCTGCCCCTGCTCGACGCGATGGTGCCGGCGCTGACGGCGCTGGAGCGGACGGCCGCCACTCCGGCGCTGCGGTTTGGCGCCGTCTACGTGCCCAACGGCGTGATTCCGGGCCAGTGGTTTCCCACCGCCGAGGGCGCCGGGTTCGAGTTCTCGCCAACGCTGAAGCCACTCGAATCGTTCCGCGACCGCCTGCTCGTGGTGAGTGGTCTCGACAGCGTGCCGCCCCCGCCACCGGGCGAGCGCCAGTACAACAATCACGCGGACGCCAGCACGCGGTTCCTGACCGACGTGACCCCCAGCCGCAACCTCCGGGCCGGCGTGTCAGTCGACCAGATCGCCGCCAGGGTGCTCGGGACAGGTACCGTGCTGCCGTCGCTGGAGTTGGCGCTCGAATCGGTGGATTCGGGCACCTCGTGCGACTTCGGCCGCAGTTGCGTCTACACCGGGACCATCGCCTGGGCCGGCCCCACCTCGCCGCTGCCGATGGAACACGACCCGAGCGCGGCGTTCACCCGCCTGTTCGGCGACGGCGCCAACAGCGACGCGGCCGCACGGCGGGCCCGAATGCGGCACAAGGGCAGCATCCTCGACTCGCTCATGGATGAAATCGCTGGTCTACGCAACCAGGTCGCCCCAGCCGATCGGACACGGATCTCGGGATACCTCGAGAGCGTGCGAGATGTTGAACGACGCATTCAACTGGCTGTCGCGCACAATGCCGAGTTGCCCGTCTTCGATCGGCCGACCGGTGTGCCCGAGACGTTCGAACAGCACGCCGCGCTGATGTTCGATATTCAGCTGCTCGCGTACCAGGGCGACATGACCCGCGTCGTGACGTTCATGCTGGGCCGCGAGTTCAGTGGGCGCACGTATCCGGAAATCGGCGTGCCCGACGCGCACCATCCGATCTCGCACCACCAGCGCGATCCGGTCCGCATGGACAAGTGCGCCAGGATCAACCACTACCACGTCTCGCTGTTCGCGAAGTTCCTGGAGAAGATGCGGGCCACGCCCGACGGCGACGGCTCGCTCCTGGATCACACGGCGATGATCTACGGCGCGGGCATGAGCGAAGGCAACGGCCACGTGCCGCGCAACCTGCCGATTCTCCTGGTCGGCGGCGCCAACGGCCGTCTCGCCGGCGGCCGCCACATCAAGTACGCCGCGGGCACCCCGCTGGCGAATTTCCATCTCGGGTTGCTCGACAAGCTGGGCGTCCCGGTTGAGAGCCACGGCAACAGCACGGGACCGGTCAACCTGGATTGATGACGCGCATCACCACCGATCGCGCGCACCCTGCTGCCTCGGAGCACCAATCGTGACCGCGTGGGCGTTGGCACTGTTGTTGACGACGGTGCCCCTCGTGGACGCGGTGAAGCAGCACGACGCCGACGCTGTTCGCGCGCTCCTGAGGCAGAAGGTCGACGTCAACGCGCCTGAAGGCGATGGCGCCACGGCGCTGCATTGGGCGGCGTACGGGGATCGCGCTGACCTGGTCGGCCTGTTGCTGGCCGCCGGCGCCCGCGTCAACGTCGCCAACGACCTCTCGATTACCCCCCTGTACCTGGCCAGCGCGAACGGCAACGCCGCCATCGTGTCCGCCTTGCTGTCCAGAGGCGCCACCGCGGACGCCGCGTCCGAGGCCGGGGTCACGCCGCTCATGGAGGCTGCCCGCGGCGGTCACCTCGCCGTCGTCCGCGCATTGTTGAAGCACGGCGCCGACGCCAATGCCCGCGAGGGCGAACGGGACCAGACCGCGCTGATGTGGGCGGCCGCCCGCGGACAGGCCGACGTCGTGACGGCGCTCCTCGAGCATGGCGCCAGGATCCACTCGCGGTCGCGAGTGCGCCCCGTGACCGTGATGCTGGACCAGGGACCCAGACGCGCGGTGAAAACATCCGCGGCCGATGCGAAGCAGATCGACGCCGGCGGCCGCACGGCGCTGCTGTTCGCCGCCCAGGAGGGTCACGCCGAGGTGGTGTCGCGGCTGCTTGCCGCCGGCGCCGACAAGAACGACCAGGCGGCAGATGGGAACACCGCGCTGGTCGTGGCGGCCTTTGCCGGCCACCCATCGGCGGCAAGAGTGCTGATCGACGCCGGCGCGAATCCGGACACTGCCGGCGCCGGCTACTCGGCGCTGCATGCCGCGGTGTTGAGGGGCGACCTGGCGACGGTACAGGCGCTGCTCGGCCGCGGCGCCAATCCCAACGTCGCGTTGACCAACGGCAGTCCGGTCCGCCGCTTCGGGGCGCAGTGGGCGTTACCCCGTACTCTCATGGGCGCCACACCGCTGACGGTGGCCGCGATCTATCTTGAACTCGACATCATGCGCGCGCTGTTGGCCGGCAGTGCGGAGGTGTTGCTCGGGCTGGCCAATGGGACGACGCCCCTGCTTGCCGCTGCCGGGGCGGCTGTTGAGGAAGAAGTCAGGCCGTCAGACCTCGAGCGTTGGAACGTCGTCAACATCGACCAGCCCATCATTCCGCGAGCCGAGACGGACGTCCTGGCCGCCACCGCGCTGTTGCTCGACGCCGGCGCCGCTGTCAATCACGTGAGCCTGAGTGGCGACACGGCACTGCATGCCGCCGCCGCTGCGGGACTGACGACGGTGATTCAATTGCTGGTTGAGCGGGGCGCGACGCTGGACCTGGTGAACCGCGACGGCCAGACGCCGCTCTCGCTGACGCTACCGGGACCACCCCTGCCAGACGGACGGCCGTCACCCCGATCAGGCATCAAGGCGGCGGAAGAGCTGCTGCGCAAGCTCGGCGCCACGCGCTGACTTCAGGGCTTCGCCCGATACACCTGCGGACTCAAGTCCGGCCCCGGTGCCAGCAGCAGATCGCCGTTCGCCATCACGTCCATCCCGTGATTCCCCATCGCATCGACATACCCGACCAGGCTGCCGGTCCGACGATTCAGCTTGAGCAACCATCCCGGCGCGCTGTTGGGTCCGCGTGGAATCGTCGAGAGCCAGATCGCCTCGCCGTCGAGCACCAGGCCGAACGTCTTGCCGTACTGCGACCATTCCCCGCGAAAGGTGCCGTCGCGGTCGAACCGCTGGATGCGTCC
>JBBQSP010000026.1:0-60577 GCA_038213735.1 Vicinamibacterales bacterium
CAGGTCGTCGTAGCTGCCGTTGGTGCACGAACCGATCATCGCCTTGTCGAACACAATGCGCTCGCGCGCTACCTCTTCGGCCGGGAACGCGTTGCCGGGGCTGAACGGCTTGGCGATCATCGGCGTGATCTCGTTCAGCACCAGCTCTTCGTCGATCTCGAACTGCGCGTCGGGCCCGCAGCCAAACCGGGGGTATGGCAGCTCGTTCATCCCCTTGGCCTTGTACCAGGCGTAGGTGATGTCGTCGGGCGCAAAGATTCCGTTCAGCGCTTCGGCCTCGGCCATCATGTTCGCGATGGTGTTGCGGAAGGCGATCGGCAGCTGCTTGTCGGCATCGACCAGTTCCACCGACATCCCCTGCGACTGCCTGGCGCCCCACCGGCGCAGCAACTCGAGCACGATGTCCTTGCCAGTCACCCACGGGCTCAACTTGCCGCGGAACGTGACACGCCGCTCCTTCGCCATCGTGAAGTAGATGTAGCCGGTGGACCAGCCGAAGCCGAGCGTGGTCGAGCCGACGCCCATGCCGACGGCGCCGTACGCGCCATAGGCGCGGCTGTGCGAGTCGGCGCCGGGAATGAACTGCCCCGGCACAACCAGTCCCTGCTCGGGGAAATAGAAGTGGAAGATGCCGTCGCCCGGCGTGGCGTAGAACGGCTTCTTGATGTCGTGAAACGCCGCGAACTGCCGCCCGATTCCCGTCTGCTTGTCATCGTCTTCCTTGCCGGTGAAGACGAAGTGATCGTTGGCGACCGCGGCCTGCCGCGGCAGGATCGAATTGCCGCCGGTGATCTGGTTGAAGGTGTGGATCGAGAACGGCGCGGTGCCGTCGGACGCCGGCAGCAGATCCGCATACACGCGTAGCGTCGCACCAGGCTCGACTTTGGCGTCCTTGTCCACGCGGTGCGCCCACACGATCTGCGCGGTGGTGGACATGGTGCGCGCGAGCTTGTCGTCCGGAAAGATCACCTCGGGCTTGCGCTCGGCCGACGAGCGGAACTCGCGGCGGCCGACGGCGAAAATGCCGCCGCTCTGGCGAATCTCGTCTTCCTTGGCGCTGAGCGGGACCGGCGTGTAGGTCTTGCCCTGCGTGACGTTGACGATCTGCCGCGATCCCGTCTCGAAGGTGAACTCGTCGCCGTCTGTCGCATCGGCCACCGCCTCGGGACTCTGCACCACGTGCAGGCCGAGGTTGAACGAGTTGCGGCGGAAGATGTCGCCCATGTTGTGGCCGCAGATGATCACCATCTCCAGGTCCACTTCGTCGGCAATCGCCTTGAGGCCGGCCGGCGACATCTCGCGCGAGCTGCCAATGGCAAACCGATCGCCCGCCACCACGAACGTTTCGCCGCGATGCACGCGAGCGCGGAAGTCGGGCATCAGGTAACGAAACGATCCCGCCTTCCAGCGTTCATCGAGCGTCTCCAGGCTTTCCGACACGCAGTCGGCGGCCGGCGTGATCTGGTCGGTATCGATAGCGTCGAGCTTCTTGCCGGGCTTCTTGGGATCCCAAAGGATCAGGGCCGTGCCGCGAATGCTCCGGCTGGCATCGCTGCCGGCCAAGTCGGCCGGACGCGGCGTAGGCAGGGTATCAAGGGTCAGGCCCGGCTTCAGGATGGCGGGTTTCGCGATCTGCATAACCCATCGATTGTAGAATGCCGGGCATGCGTTACACCACCTTTGCCCTGACGTTTGCCCTCGCTGCCCTGTCGGTGGTCACGCCAACCGCGCAAGAGAAAATCGACAAAGACATCCAGTGGAAGATTCGCCGCGAAGCCACGGACCACTCCCAGATTCTCCGCACCCTGCATTTCCTGACCGACGTTTACGGGCCACGCTTGACCGGCTCACCCAACTTGAAGGCCTCGCAGGAATGGGTCGTCGCGGAAACCACCAAGTGGGGCTTGAAGAACGCCAGGCTCGAGCCGTGGAACTTCGGACATCCAGGCTGGGCGAACGAAAAGCTGTCGGTCCACGTGACCGCACCGGTCAAGGATTCGCTGGTCGCCGAAGCGCTGGCGTGGACGCCCGGTACCAACGGCGCCGTCACCGCGCAGGCCGTGCAGTTGATCGTCCCGAACCAGCCCACCAGGGACGTACTGACCAGGTTCTTTGACGATAACCGCGCGAAGATGAAGGGCAAGTTCGTCATGGTGGGCGCGGCCGCCGAGGTGCGCGTCGCCATCCTCACACCGGCAAAGCGCCGCGAAGATAACGACGTGCGCGCGCAGTACGGGCCTAACCCGCCGGCGGGGGGCGGCTTTCCTGGCGGCGGTGGCCCCGGCGGCAGCCCGGCGAACCCCAGCATCGTGCCGGCCGCGCAGCTGGCCGAACAGCTCGATCAGTTCCTGGTCACGGCTGGCGCTGCGGGGCGCGTCAACGACGCCGGCCGTGAGCACGGCCAGATCCGCGCCTTCAACAACCGCACCTTCGACACCACTAAGGCCGTGCCGACGGTGGTGATGCGCAACGAAGACTACGGCCGGCTTTCGCGGCTGATGGCCGGCGGCGCCCCCATCGAACTCGAAATGAACATCGTCAATCGCTCCTATCCCGAAGGCGCCACGCAGTACAACGTCGTCGCCGAGATTGCGGGCACCGACAAGGCGCAGGAAGTGGTGATGCTGGGCGGCCACATCGACTCGTGGCACTCGGCAACCGGCGCCACCGACAACGCGATTGGCTGCGCAACCATGCTCGAAGCCATCCGCATCCTGAACGCCATCGGCGTGAAGCCGCGCCGCACCATCCGGGTGGCCCTGTGGGGAGGCGAAGAGCAGGGATTGCTCGGCTCGCAGGCCTACGTGAAAGAACATTTCGGCATGGTCGAGAACCCGAAGCCGGCGCATGCCAACTTCGCCGGCTACTTCAACATCGATTCAGGCACCGGACGGGCGCGCGGCATGTCGGTGTTTGGTCCCGCCGAGGCTGCCCGCATTCTGCGCGAGGCGACCAGGCCCTTCGAAGACAACGGCTTCTTCGGTGTCAACGCCACCCAGAGCCGCCGTCGCGGCGGCACGGACTCGACGTCGTTCAACGAAGCGGGCCTGCCCGGCATCGGCATCCAGCAGGACCCGATCGAATACAACTCGCACACGTGGCACACCAACCTCGACACCTACGAGCGCGTCATCGAAGATGATGCGCGGCAGTCGGCGATGGTGATTGCGGCGGCGGTGTACCACCTGGCGATGCGGGAGGAGATGCTGCCGCGTATCCCGAAAGACCGGATGCCGCCCCTGCCGACACCCTAACAAACGTTGGCCACAGAGGACACAGAGGACACAGAGTAAGTCTTTCGAAATGCCGGCACACGGTGGCTACCGCGCATCTGGCATTTAGAAAAGAGTTTCTCGGTGTCCTCTGTGTCCTCTGTGGCTACTTTCCTACTGCGTAGATGCGGTCGTCGGCGCGCAGGAACAGCCGTCCGGCGGCCGCTGCGGGCGAGGCTACGAAGTGGCCTTCGAGCTTATTACGCGACAGCACCTCGAAGGTCCGGCCGGCCTTGAGGACGATGGTTTCGCCCGTCTCGCTGACGAAATAGACCTTGCCGTCGCCGGCGATCGGCGACGCGGTGAAGACGCCGCCGACACGTTCCTGCCACAGGCGCTGTCCGGTCGCGGCATCCACCGCCGACAGGATCCCGTTCTCGCCGCTCATGTAGACCACGCCCTGGTAGTGAATAAGCGACGACACGTACGGTCCGCCGGTCGGCACGCGCCAGGCGACGTGGCTGGCGGTGATGTCGCCCTTGCCACCCAGACGGATCGCCATGTACGGGCTGCTGCGATAGCCGCGGCTCAGGTACAGCATGCCGTTGTCTTCCATCGCCACCGGGATTGGAAAGCGGTTCACCTCGGGGTAGTGCCACAGCGACGCGCCGGTCGCCGGGTTGAACGACTCGACACCGGTGCTCGAGTTGACGATCAGTTCAGGCCCCGCGGGACCCGTGATCACCACCGGTGAACTCCAAGAGGCGTTGCCGGCGGGCTGGTCGACTTTCCACTTCACCGCACCGGTGCGCTTGTCGAGGGCCAGCAGGTACGACATCTGTTCGTGGTAGCACAGCAGGATCAGCGAGTCGTTGAACAGGACCGGCGAACTGGCGTGCCCCCAGTTGATCTCGAAGGGCGCGTAGTCGCGCGCGAGGTTGCGCTTCCACAGCGACTTGCCCGAAGCGTCGAGCGCGACCAGCTGGCCGGTGCCAAACCACGCGTAGACGCGCTCGCCGTCGGTGACCGGGCTGGCGCTCGACAGGTTGTGCTTGTCGTGCACGGGCGGCAGTTCGCCCTCGGCCGGCGTCTCGTGAATCCACACGCGCTTGCCGCTGGCGCGATCGAACGCTTCGACGATAAAAGCCACGCCGTCACGCTTGGTGCGCCGCGCGAGTGTGCCTTCGCCGGCGGCGGCCGGATCCGCGCCCTGCGCCAGGGTTGGGTGGCGGCCATCCTGGCGGCGGCCGTCGCCGGCCTGCGACGTGACGAACACACGGTTGGCCGACACCACCGGCGATGACACGCCCGTCCCCTCGAGCAGCGTCGACCACGCCACGTTCTGCGTGGCGCTCCACGTCGCCGGAATGGGGCCGGCGGCAATCCCGCTCGCGGCCGGGCCGCGCCAGTGCGGCCAGGTGTCGGCCGACAGCGAAGCGGCGGCGATGATCAAAGTCGCAAGGGTGACGGCAACGCGCATTTGCATGACTGACTCCAGGGCCGATCCTACCGTAAGCTTAACGATTACCGTGCGCGCCTCCCTTCGCTCAGAACTGGCTCCCATGCTCCGCCTCGCCGTCCCCGTGGTGATGGCCGAGCTTGGCTGGATGGCCATGGGCGTGGTCGACACGTTGATGGTCGGCCCGCTCGGCCCCGAAGCGATCAGCGCCGTGGGCGTCGGCGCGGCCATGCACATTGCGTTCGCGGTGTTCGGCATGGGCGTGCTGCTGGGCCTCGATACGCTGGTGTCGCAGGCGTTCGGCGCCCGGGACATTCGCGACTGCCACCGGTGGCTGTTCGATGGCCTGACCCTCGCCGCCCTGATGACCATTCCGATCATGCTGGTCTGCGGCGTGCTGGCGTACTCGATCCCGTCGCTCGGCTTTCACCCGGCCGTGGCGCCGCCGCTCCAGTCGTACTTCATCGTGCTGATCTGGAGCACGCCGTTCCTGCTGGGCTACGCTGCGTGCCGGCGCTACCTGCAGGGCATGCACCTGGTGAAGCCGGTGATGTTCGCGCTGATCTCGGCGAACGTCTTCAATGCCGCCATGGACTGGCTGCTCATCTACGGCAACCTCGGGTTCCCGCGCCTCGAGGTGGCCGGCGCGGCATGGGCCACGCTGCTGTCGCGCATCTACATGTTTGCGGCGTTGATCGTCGCCATCTGGTGGACCGACTCGCGGCACGGACACGAGAGCCTGTGGAAGGTGCCACGCATTGTTGATCCGGCGCGGCTCAAGCAGTTGCTCAGGCTGGGTCTGCCCGCCGCCTCGCAGGTGCTCGCCGAAGTCGGCGTGTTCGCCCTGGCCACCGCCCTGGCCGGCACGCTCGACCCCATCTCGGCAGCGTCGCACCAGATCGCGCTCAACCTCGCCGGCGTCGCGTTCATGATTCCACTTGGCGTGGGCTCGGCCGGCGCCGTTCGCGTCGGCCATGCGGTCGGCGCGGGCGATCCGGTGCGCGCAGCGGCAGCTGGATGGACGGCCATCCTGCTGGGCGTCGTGTTCATGCTGAGCTCGGGCGCGTTGTTCGTGACCATTCCGCGAACGCTGATTGGGCTCTTCAGCACCGACCCTGCCGTGCTGAGCGTGGGCACGTCACTGCTCTACCTGGCCGCGGTGTTTCAGCTCTTCGACGGCATCCAGGGCGTGATCACCGGGACCCTCAGGGGAATCGGCGACACGCGCACGCCCATGCTGGTGAACCTCGCGGCCCATTGGCTGCTCGGATTGCCTGTCAGCTACACCCTCTGCTTCATCGTCGGATGGGGCGTGTGGGGACTCTGGGTCGGGCTGTCGCTTGGCCTGATCGTCACCGGCACGATCCTGCTGTGGGCCTGGACCGTGAAGATCAAGCAGTACCTGTTACGGCCTGACCGCGTTACTCCGGCCCCCATGAGTCACTGAGCCATGCTTTGCGACGCGCATCTACACTTCTTCTCGCCTGGGCTCTTCGCGGCGCTCAAAGCCGACCGCGCCGCTGTTACGGCGCTCGGCTTCGACTTCCCGGAGTCGGTCGAATCGCTCGCCGATCGCTGGGTGGCAGAGCTAGATTCGAACGGCGTCTCTGAATCCGCGTTGATGGCCAGCTTGCCCGGCGACGCAGACTCGGTGGCAACGGCAGTGGCGCGACATCCGTCACGCTTCGTCGGGTTCTTCATGCTGGATCCGACTCGGGAGGATGCCATCGCGTACGCGACGCGGGCGCTCGATGCGGGCCTGCGAACGATTTGTCTGTTTCCGGCCATGCACCAGTACGCGTTGCATGATGAGCGCGTCGCCCGTGTCTTTGAACTGGCGAACTGCGATTCGACCCCCACGAGGGCCGCAGGCCCGAGCCCGACAAGCGGCGCAGCCGCGAGCCCTACGCCGACCAAAGGTCGGCGCCCCAGCGTTTTCGTGCACTGCGGAGTGTTGTCGGTGGGCATCCGCAAGAAACTTGGCTTGCCCAGTCCGTTCGACATCCGGTTCGGCAACCCGCTGGATCTTCACGGCGTCGCGCTGAAGTTCCCGAACGTGAACATCGTGATCCCGCACTTCGGCGCCGGCATGTTGCGCGAGGCGCTGATGGTCGCCAGCCTCTGCCCGAACGTGGTGCTCGACACCTCGAGCTCGAACTCCTGGATCAAGCAGACGCCGGGCCTGACACTGGAGCAGGTGTTCCGCACCGCCCTCGACGTCGTCAGCGCCGAGCGACTGTTGTTCGGAACCGACTCGTCGTTCTTCCCGCGCGGCTGGAACCGTGACGTCTACGTGCAGCAGAAGGCCGCGCTCGACGGCCTGAGGATTACCGCCGCCGAGCAGGACAAGATCTTTGCCGGCAACTTCCGGCGGCTGTTCCGGTAGGCCGCGCTGGGCGCGGTGGGGTTCGTGGCCTTCGGCCACGTGTCGGGCTCGGCGCTCACGCGCCTCGTGGGGGCAGGGCGTATACAATGCGGCCACGGCTAGGACCGTGGGACACCCAATGGCAAAGAAAACGACCAAGGCAAAGTCACGCAAGACCACAGCGAAGAAGGCCACCAGAACACGGCCGGTCAAGAAGGCCGTCAAGAAATCTGTCAGCAAGACCGTGAAGAAGCCGGCAAAAAAGGGGGCGGTCAAGCGGAAGGCGGCCCTAGCCCCCGACGAACTGTACGCGCCAATCCCCGGCGCCGAGCGTCGCTACCTGGGACGTGTCCAGCTCGAGGTGGTCCGGGCCGGCGCCGCACGGGTCAAGCGGATGATCTATCCCCCTGGCTTCAAGTGGTCGGTGGACATGCAGCCCGCCGTTGGCACCGATCTGTGCATGCACGCCCACGTCGGCTACCTGGCACACGGCGAGATTCACATCGAGTATGCCGACGGTTGCGTGGTCGAGTTCAAGGCGCCGCAAGTGGTGGCGATCGATCCCGGGCACGACGGCTGGGTCGTCGGCACCGAGCCGGTGGTGCTGATCGAGTTCGACTTCGAGCGCGATACCGTGGCGCGCATGGGCATGCCTAACAGCCACCGCCATGGGTAGTAGCCACGACTGAGATCATGAAACGACTCGGCCCCGGGCCCGCCAAAGCCCTGGGGCCAGTTGCAAGACGGTAGTGCCCCGGAGCCGGGGAACTGTCTACAATGCGGCTATGCGAATACTTGCCGGCCTGACCGCCGCCGCCCTCCTCGCGCTGGCGGCGACCGAGCCGGTCGCCACGCGGCAGTTCCGGTCCGGCACCGCCCTGGTGACGGTCGACGTGGTGGCCACGCGCGCCGATGGCAACCTCAATCACGACCTGAAGCGCGAAGACTTCCTGGTGTTCGAAGACGGCAAGCCGCAGGAGATCAAGCAGTTCCAGGTCGTGGATCTCGAGACGATCGCCGCCGAAGTCGTGGATCCGCCTGGCGTGTTCAGCAATCGCGCCGAGCCCGGCGCCGTGTTCGCGATCGTGCTCGATGACATGAACATCGACACCCGGCACACCGCCTTGATGCACAAGACGGCGAATGGGTTTATCGACGAGCAGGTACGGAGTGGCGATTACGTCGGGGTGATGCGTACCGGCATGAACTCGCCGCTGTTGCTCACGACCGATCGCGAGCTGGTGCGGCCGCTGATTGCGCGAACCCAGGGGCTCCGCGATGCCAACGACCTGAGCGCCGTAACGGGCTCCACCGGCGAGACCTTGCCCGTGCCCGGCGCCGGCGGCGAACTGCAGATGCCCGACTTCAGCGCGCTGGGGTTGTTCGACCAGTCACCGGCCGCGCGCATCCAGGCGGAGCAGAGCCTCGTGATGGTGCAGCGGGTGGTCGAGTACCTCTCGCCGATTCCGGCGCGACGCAAGGCCGTGCTGCTGTTCAGCCAGGGTGTCGCGTTCGACCTCGAGACGTTCGCGGCCAACAGCACCTCGCGCAGCTTCGACACCATGCGCCGCCTGCTGGCCGCGGCCCGTGAGGGCAACGTGGCGATCTACACCATCGACCCCCGCGGACTGCAGGGGTCACAGGATCCGACCACCGGCGCCAACCCGGTACCGATTACCGGCGATGCCGGCCTCGACTCGCTGCGCGATCTCGCCGCGGCGACCGGCGGCCGCGCCGTGGTCAGCACCAACGAGCTCCAGGGCGCGTTCAATCGCATCTCGCGCGAGAACCGGTTCTATTACCTGATCGGCTACGAGCCCGCGGATACGGGTTCGCAGTCCCGCGCCCGGCAGATCGAGGTCAAGACGCGAGCACCGGGCACGACGCTGCTGCACCGCCGGGCCTATTCACCGGCGGCGGCTACGGCCGTGGCTGCCGTTGTCAACCGGGCGCCGATTGCCTCGCCGCTGCCGGATTCAGGCCTGCCGATCTCGATGGCGCCGGTGGTGTTTCCCGACCCCGCGGGCGGGGCGTCATTGGCCGTGCCGTTCGAAGTGGGCGGCAACCTGCCGGGCAACGACACGGTGAAGTACACGCTGGTGGCGGTCGACGGCCGCGGCGTGCAATCGGGCCGCGTCTCGGGCACCGTGCGGGTCTCGGACGGCGCCGCCAGGGGCATGGTGCGGCAAAAACTCGCTCCCGGCCGTTACCAACTGCGGCTGCAGGCCGACATCGACGGCCGTGGCACCGGCGTGGCGCTGGCCAATGTCTCGATGCTCGTGCCGAACACCGATACTCCGGCCTGTGGCGGCTTCATGTTGTTACAGACCGTGGGTGGCACGCCGCGGCCGAATGTGACACGGTTCTTCCGCGGCGACCGACCGGTGATGGCGGCCATGGTGCTGTCGGCACGCACGCTGCCGGCCGGCTCACTGGCGCTGGTGGTGCGGCGTCCCGGCGCGCCCGAAGCGGAGCTGCCACTGGGGCGACCGCAACCGATCCTCAACGGGCTGTGGCGCATCGAGTCCGGTATTCCGGCGTCGACGTTCTCCGGAGATGTCGAGCTGATCCTGCTGTCGAACGAGCAGCCCGTTCCCGGATGCCGAACGGAACTGCATTTTGAGTGAGCGCCGGCGCATGCGCCTGATGCTCGGCTCGTTAGTCGTTATCGCCCTGGCGGGGTTGACCTCGGCCAGCCATCTCGTGGCGCAGGCGCCGCTGGCCGTCACGGGCAGCACGGCGCCGTTCTTTGCCGGGGTCACCGACCCGGCGTCCCTGACGACGCTGGTCAATGGACACCTTGCGGCCGGGCGCCAACTGCTCGGCCAGCTGACGTCGGCGCCAGGCTCGCGCACCGCGGAACAGACGCTGCGGACCTACGACAACATCCTCGTCCACATCACCGCTGCCAGGGACTTGTCATTGGTCGTTCGCCAGCTCCATCCCGATGCCGACATGCGCACGGCCGCGGAAACGCTGGGCCAGGCCGCGGAAGGGTTTGAAACCGAACTGGCGCTGAACCCGGCGGCCTACGGGGCCCTGGCCGGCATTCGCACCGCCGGTGCGGCCGCCGCCATGACCCGGTACCTCAAGCTCAAGCTGGACGACTACCGCCGCGAGGGCGTCGACAAGGATGCAGCGACCCGCGCCAAGATCAACGAGCTGCGCGACCAGCTGGTGCGGCTGCGTCAGGAATTTGATCGCAACGTCCGCGACGGGGCGCGCACGCTCACGGTGGCTAACGCCGGTGAGCTGGCCGGCCTGCCGCCCGACTACATCGCCGCCCGCAAGCCCAGGCCAGACGGCACCATCGTCTTGACGACCAACGCGTCGGACCTGCAGCCGGTGATGCTGTACGCGAAGAGCGACGACCTGCGCCGCCGCATGCTGCTCGAGTCGAACGATGTTGCTTACCCGGCCAACCTGGCGGTGCTGCAGCGGACCATCGAGACGAGGGCCGAGCTGGCACGCACGCTCGGCTTCAAGGACTGGGCGACCTTCGACCTGTCGAACCGCATGGCGGCGACGCCGCAGAACGCCGCCGCGTTCATCGATCGCATTGTCGCGGCGTCGGCGGCGAAGGCCAACGCCGACTACCAGTTGATCCTCGATCGCAAGCGGCTGGACCAGCCGGGAGCGACCACCGTCGAGGCGTGGCAACGCCGCTACTACACCGAGTTAGTGCGGCAATCAAACTACGAGTTCAACTCACAAGCCATGCGCCCGTACTTCGCGTACGAACGGGTGCGGGCGGGCGTGTTCGCGGTCAGCGGCCGGTTGTTCGGACTCGAGTTCAGGCCGGCGCCGTCGCTGCCGGTGTGGCATCCCTCAGTCGATCCCTATGAAGTGTTCGAAGGCGGGCGCCTGGTCGGACGCATCTATCTCGACATGCACCCGCGCGACGGCAAGGGCGGCGGCGGCGCCACTGCCGCCATCGCGCGCGACGGCATTCGCGGCCGCCAGCTTCCCGAGGTGGTGCTGATTTGCCGCTTCCCCGGCGGCACGCCCGGCGACCCCGGCCTGATGACCTACGACCAGGTGACGACGTTCTTTCACGAGTTCGGCCACCTGGTGCATGCCCTCTCGTCGGGACAGCAGCAGCAGTGGATCGGCCTCACCCGCGTGGCCGAGCGCGACTTCATCGAAGCACCGTCGCAAATGATGGAAGAGTGGGTGTCGGATCCAGCAACCCTCGCGACCTTCGCCACCCATTACCAGACCAACGAACCAATTCCTGCCACGCTGGTCCACCAGATGCGCCGGGCCAACGAGCTCGGCCGCGGGTACGACACGCGCCAACAGATGGTGTTTGCGGGCCTGAGCCTGTCGCTGCACAATCGCGATCCGAAAGACGCCGACGCGATGGTGATCTACAAGGACCTGATGATGAAGTACCTGCCGACGGTGTATCCGGAGGGCAGTCATTTTCCGGGGACCTTTACGCAGTTGTCGAACCCGAATTACACCGCGTCGTACTACACCTATATGTGGTCGCAGGTCATTGCGAAGGATCTGTTCAGCGGATTCGACCAGCGCGACCTGCTGGCCCCCGGGCCGGCCCGCCGGTTCCGCAACCAGGTGCTCGCGCAGGGCGCCGCCAAGCCGGCCGCCGAACTGGTGCGCGACTTCCTGGGTCGCCCCTATAGCTTCGATGCGTGGGCAGCCTGGTTGAATCAATCGACACCGGCGCCTGCGGCGCCTTGACGCAGGGGCGCCTCGCTTCCGCCTTCGCGCGAAGCGCTTCGGCGGGACAGGCCGCTCGGCGTGGGGCTCGTGGCCCTCGGCCACTCGTCGGGCTCGCGGCTGGCGCCGCTCGTGGGGGTCGCTCGCTCTGCTCGCTCCTGGGGCATGCGCTGCATCGCATTCATCAGGGCCTCGGTTCGATCCCGGTCTGGTCCGCCATACATCGAGCGCGGCGCGGGTGGCGGCGTCGGGGACCATCACGTCGATGTTTGAGCGCCTGCGGATAGACCGGATCATCGCGCGGGCTTTCGCCGTGTGGGCTTACTGGGCACCAACTGGACGACGACTGGGAAAGCACAGGCTGGCGCCTTCAGCGCTGTGAGCAACGAGACCGATGGTCTGCGGGGTCAGAGTGGCTAGCAAATTCTACATCGGCGCTCTCGGGTCCGGCTAAAGCCGGACGCCACATCTGGGGCGGCTCCGACCCTGCCGCTGACGCGCTTCGCGTCGGCGCGAAGAAGTTCCCACGGCGGTAGGGAGAATTTCTCGCTACCGCGCATCCAGAAGCGCGTGCCATTCGGCTTCGAGCGCCTCGAGCGTCTTGCCGTAGACGGCCTCGAGGTGCCGCCGCGTCGTCTCGGGCGCGTCGTGGATGGTCGCGCGGCTGAACAGCGCCCTGA
Organism: Vicinamibacterales bacterium; assembly: GCA_038213735.1. Taxonomy (GTDB): domain Bacteria; phylum Acidobacteriota; class Vicinamibacteria; order Vicinamibacterales; family UBA2999; genus 12-FULL-67-14b. The sequence continues at coordinate 12,400 of JBBQSP010000026.1, forward strand.
TCGGCGGCACTCCGCCCTGGGTGTCGAGCAGGAACCGGACGAACGATCCTCCCGCCGGATAGGTGATCTGGCCGTCGACCGCGAGAAACTGGCTGCTCGTGAGCAGTTGGCCGAGCGGGACCAGCCGTCCCTGCCGCCGCCAGCCCGCGGAGACATCGTGGACGTGGCGATTGTTCCATCGCGGCGTCATGTCACCGCGCACCGGGTCGACCTGGTAGGCGACCGCCAGGCCTTCGTTGAGCAACGGCGTTGCCCGGCCGATCGTCGAGGCATACAGATGGATCACCTCGTGGTTGTCGGTGGGCCAGATGGTATGGAGCGTGAACAGGTCCGGATCAGCCCAGGCGTTGACGTCGCCGGGGCCGTAGTGCAACGCCAGCATGTGCGCCGGTGACAGGTACTTGCTGTAGGAAATCCGCCGGGTAATCGTGACCTGCAACTCGCGCGTGGCCCACTCGTGAAAGGCCACTTGCCACTCGGTGTTGACCGGGTCGCCGGCGGACCAGTGGAAGTCGAAGTGCGCGGTCGACACGTGCTCCGACAGCGGCGGACCCGATGGCGACGGCGCGGTGGGCGATCCACAAGCCACCAGGAGGAGTGGGACAAACGCAGGGACGAGCAACCAGCGAACCCGCGGCATACCTCCGATTCTGCAACCCTTGTGCCGTCGGTGCCGCCTCGTTCCGGAATCGCCTGAGGCTCACACCTCGAGCAGCCGCAGACCGGGATCCAGCAGCCTGAGGTCGCGGCCATCACTCGTTACCATTTGGTCGTCTGTGCGCGACGGGCGAACCAGCGCCGTGGCGGGGACGGTCACGCGCATGCCGCGCTCACCGGTCATGGCCGCGGCCGTGCGGCGGCCACCTCGACCGCGCGCCCCAGCACAGCGCGTCGATACCCAAGGGAAAGGCCACACCAATCAGGAATGAACCGGGAGGCGGTCTCCAGCGACTCTACTATTGAGGCGTGCGAGCATGACTCGACGTGGACGATAACTCCGGGCGCGCTCTTGACGAATACCTGGTTTCGCTGAGCCAGGCGGGATCCAGAGACGCGTTAGACGGTCTGGCGCGGCGTTGGACTCCGCGGTTGCTGCGCTATGCCGCGCGGCTGCTCGGCGGCTCAAACGCGGCCGAGGCCGCCCGCGACGTGGTGCAGGAGACGTGGGTCGGTGCCATCCGTGGTTTGGGTGGTCTACGCGATTCGGCGCAATTCCCAACGTGGATCTACGGGATTGCGACACGCAAGTGCGCGGACGTGATCCGGGTCAACAGCCGCCGCAGGCGTCTCGACGCGGAAACAGCGGTCAGTGAATCGTCTGGACCAGTGGAGTATCTGACATCGGAGCAACAAATCGACTTGGCCCGCGCCATTCGGGGACTTCCGCCAATCCATCGCGCCGCTGTCCACCTGTTCTACGGTGAGGAATTAAGCGTGGAGGAGATCGCATCGGTCCTCGGGATTCCGGCGGGGACGGTCAAGTCGCGCCTTCACCACGCACGGGACGCGCTCAAACGGCATTTGACGGCCGGCACGTCCGGTCGCAACGAAGCCGATTCACACAAACGGGGGATCTCATGAACGAACTCGATCAAGCCATTCGTCAGTCCTTGACGGCAGAGGACGCCGCGCTTCTCGATCGCCTCGGAGCCGATCAGGCGCTCCACCGACAGGTGCTGGCGACGTTCGAAGGCCGACTCCGGTGGTTCAACGCTGCCGGCTGGATCGCCGGGTTCGTTCTGTTCGGGGTGGCGTGCGTACTGGCGTGGCGGTTCGTGGAGGCGGAGGAACTCGGCGACATGCTGCGCTGGGGTGCCGCGTCCGCGCTCGCGTTCGCTGGCCTCGCCCTCATCAAGGTGTGGTTCTGGCTGGAGCTCCAAAAGAATGCCATGGTGCGCGAAGTGAAACGGCTCGAGGTGCAGGTGGCGAGCCTGGCGGCGCAGCTTCGGCGTTTGTGACAAAGGACGGGCACGGGGCGGCGCAGCCGCCCCGCCCCACCCGCCCTACTTGGGCACCGGCTTGATCGCCGGGAACAACGCCCCGGACCCGACCATCTCTTTCACCAAGCCAGGCACCTTCGCCACGACGGCGTTCGCCTGATCGATCACCCCGGGCAGCGCCGCCTTCACTTCGCGGATCTGCATCAGCTGCGTGTTGGTCGGCGTCGCGGTCGCGTTCATCACCGCGTTCTTCAGCTGGCCGATACGGCCGCGAACGTTCTCGGTGTTGCCACCGCCCCCGCCGCCACCGCCCTGCTGGCCCAGGCCGAGCCGGCGGCGAACCGCCTCGAACTCCTTCACCACCGCGTCGAGCTGCTGCTTGACGTTGGGCGACAGCGTGGCGCCGCGCGTCTGCTGCTGCAACACACCGACCTGCGCGAACGCGGTCTGCACCATCTCGGCGGCGGCGTTGGCCTTGGCCTGCTGCTCGTGCAGATCCTTGGCGGTGTCGAACCACATCCGGCGATCGGTGTCGGTAATCTGGATCTCGGGATCGCCCTTCACCATTACGTCGATCGTCTGGGCGTCGCGTCCGTTCACGTTCAACGTCGCCTTATAAGTGCCCGGCAGCACGTAGGGACCGTTGTTGCCGCCGCCACCGAACCCGCCCCCACCAGCCCCACCAGGCCCACCAGGCCCACCCGCCCCACCAGCCCCAGGAGGCGGGGGCACCGGCACCAGCGGCTGCACGCGCAAATCCCACTTCAGGATGTTGAGACCCGCCTTGCTCGCATCACGCGTAGTGTCGCCAGACAACTCGCGGACGACATCGCCACTGCTGTTCTTGATCGTGAACTTCACGTCCTTCGCGTCGCCCTTGAGCCGGTAGGCCAGCGTCGCGCCCGCCACCGGGTTCTGGCCGAGGAACAGCCGATCGCCCTCGAAGCCCTTCATCTGGTCGTTCGCGGCATTCATGATCGTCGCCGGCTCGGCGTCGAACAGGAACGCGTCCGCGCCTTCTGACTTCGCCCACTGCTGGATCGGCGTAACGTCATCGAGGATCCAGATGCCGCGCGCGTGGCTGCCCAAAATCAGGTCGTTGTCGCGCGGATGCTGCTTGATCTCATAGATCGGCATCGTCGGCAGGTTCGCCTTGATGCGCGTCCACTGGCCGCCCCGGTTCAGCGAGACCCACAGGCCGGTTTCGGTGCCGAGATAGAGAATGTCGGCGTTCTTGCGATCCTCGGCCAGGCCGCGGACGACCTCGCCCTTCGGCAGGTTGGCGGCAATCGATCGCCACGTCGCGCCGTAGTCGGTGGTGGCGAACACGTAGGTGTTGAAGTCGCCACCACGGTGGCCGTCGAACGAGACGTACGCGGTGGCCGGCGCCGAGCGCGATGGCACGACGTCGGAGACGTAGGTCCACTTCGGCACGCCCGTAATCTTCGTCGTGACGTTGGTCCACGTCTTGCCGGCATCCTGCGTCACGCTCACCACGCCGTCATCACTGCCCACCCACACCACGCCCTGCCGCGCCGCAGATTCTTCGAGCGTGACGATATTGCCGAACGAGCCGACGCCGTCGTTCTTGGCAATGCGGACATCGGGCCCAGCAACGCCCATGATCGACAAGGTCTCGCGATCGGTGTTAGTCGTCAGGTCGGGACTGATCGGCTGGTACGAGCGCCCGCGATCGGTGGACTTCAGCACCATGTTGGCGCCGATATAGATGGTTGACGCGTCAAACGGCGACAACTGCATGGCCGTGTCCCAGTTGAAGCGGTACTGACCCAACGTGTCGCCGGGTTTCTGCTCGGCCGGCTCCGGTCGCACCACCTGCCGCTCGTTGGTGTTGCGGTCGATGCGGCTCATGCGGCCGTCTTGCGACTCGGCATAAACAATGCGCGAGTCGGTCGGGTCCATCAGCGGCTGGAAGCCGTCGCCGCCGTTTACGACGTACCAGTTGTCGTTGTGGATGCCGCTGTTGGTGCGCACCGCGCTCGGCCCGCACCAGGTGTTGTTGTCCTGCAGGCCGGTGCAGACGTGATACGGCGTCTGCATGTCGAACTCGACGTGATACGACTGTGCGCCCAGCAGGTTCGGCATCCAGCCCCAGGTTGCCGAACGGTCGTACGAAATGCTGACGCCGCCGTCGTTGCCGATCACGATGTGCTTCGGGTTGGCCGGGTTGATCCACATGGCGTGGTGATCCACGTGGATGCGCGCCGCGCCGTCATTCCGGAACGTGCGCCCGCCATCGTCCGAGATATGGAGCTGGACACCCAGCACATAGATGCGAGAGTCGGTCTGCGGGTCGACGCGGATCTGGCTAAAGTACATCGGCCGAGGATTGGTGTCGCTCAGCTTGCGCCACGATCCGCCCGCATCGTCGGTACGATAGACGCCGTTGTTGTCGGGGATCTCGGCAACCGCGTAGAGCACGTTCGGATTGGCGCGGTAGATGGCGAGGCCGATGCGGCCCTTGGGACCGGCCGGCAAACCGCCTTCAACGCGCGCCCAAGTCAGGCCGGCGTCGGTGGACTTCCAAATGCCGCTGCCCGGGCCGCCGCCGTTCATGCCCCATTGCTGGCGACGACGCTGGTAGGTGGCGGCGTAGAGGGTCTTGTTGTTCAGCGGATCGATCACCAGGTCGGTAGCGCCGGTATCGTCATCGACGTGCAGCACGCGCGTCCACGTCTGGCCGCCGTCGCTGGTCTTGAACACGCCACGGTCGCCGCCAGGCCCCCACAGGTCGCCAGTCGCGGCGACGTAGACGATGTTGAAGTCGATGGGGTCGATGATGATCCGCGCCACCTGCTTGCTGGCGGCGAGACCCATGTTCTTCCAGGTGCGGCCGCCGTCGGTGGTCTTGTAGACGCCGTCGCCCCACGACGAACTCTGGCGGTTGTTGGCCTCGCCGGTGCCAGCCCACACCAGGTTCGGATCGGTTTGCGAGATGGCGATGGCGCCGATCGAGCCGCTGCCGCCGTTGTCGAACACCGGCGAAAAGGTCGTGCCGGCATTAGTGGTCTTATAGATGCCCGAGGTCGCCATGGCGACATAGAACGTCGCCGGATCGCTTTCGAGCACGGCCAGGTCATCGACCCGGCCCGACGGCGTGGCCGGCCCGATCGATCGAAAGTACAGCCGATCGAGCGGCCCGGTGCCGGTCGAGTTGGCGGTCATGATCGGCGTGACCGGCGGCGGCGCCTGTGCGACCAGCGCAACCGTGGTGAGCGCGAGGGCGAGCGCTAGCGAAGCGAACCGTTTCATTTACCGGTGACCTCGTCGTAGCAGATGCCGAGCACGAACGCGAGGGTCAGGCGCGCGTTGGGCGAGACGTTGTCCTCGAAGCCCTTGAGCACGGGCAGCTTCTGGACCTCTTCCTTCGACTGGCCCGCCTTGGCGCCGGCGCGCGCGTGCTCGAGCACCGCGGTCAGGTAGTTGCGGAAGTGCATCACCTCGGCCTTGGTGTTGCGCACGACGTTGTCCTTGGCGTGGCCGGCGATGAAGATGGTGTCGTTCGAAGCGCGGTTGTTGACCGCTTCGAGCACCTTGATCCAGTTGGCCACGCTGGCGCCCTGCGGGCGGTCGATGTTCGGGTGCGCGCGATTGAACAGCAGGTCGCCCATGTGCATCACGTTGGCGCGCTGGAAGTGGTACACAGCGTCGCCACTGGTATGACCGGCGCCGTAGTAGCGGCCTTCGATGGTCTCGTCGCCGAACTTCTCCGTCCAGGTGTCGGTGAACGTCGCGGTGGCGTAGGCCTGCTGGTCAACCGTCTTGGCCGCTTCGGTCACCGCCTTGTGGGACTTCAGGCAGTTGGCGTGGGCAACGATCTTGCTGACGCCGTACGCCTTGTTGCCGCCGGTGTGGTCGCCGTGGTGATGCGTATTGAGCAGCATCGCAATGCCCTTGGGCGCGCGCTGCTTCAGGCCCGCCACGCAGATCTCCGCGGTATTCATGAACTGGCTGTCGACCGCGACGGCTCCGTCAGCGTTCACGAGATAGCCAATGGTGCCGCCCGAGCCCATGAACATGCCGACGCCCCGCCGCAGTTCGGTGAACGAGGTGACGGGGGGAGCGGCCGCGGCGGGCTGAAAGGCAAACGCGGAATCAGCAACTGCCAAGCCGGCGACGCCGGCGGCGGTGGTCGAAATAAAGGCTCTACGGTTCATTACTTTCCTCCAAACAGATAGTCGAGCGCGAGGTTGGTCATCACTTTCACGCCGACCGGCAAGGCCGACTCGTCGGCGAAGAACAGCGGTGAATGATTCTGCGGTACTTTCGTGTGGTCCTGGTCACGCGGTGTCACGCCGAGGAAAACAAACAGGCCTGGCACTTGTTGTTGAAAGAACGAGAAGTCCTCGGCGGTGCCGGTCAGAGGGCCAAGCTTCACGTTCTCGGCGCCCGCGGCCCGCCGCAACGTGGGCAGCATGCGCTCGGTCAGCGCCGGATCGTTGATGGTCGACGGATACGCGGTGCCCATGCCAATCTCCACCGTCGCGGTGGCGCCCGCCGCCGCCGCGTAGTTGGTGGCGATGGCGCGAATGCGATCGTGAATGCTCTTGCGGACATCCTCGTTGAAGGTGCGGATGGTGCCTTCGAGCTCGACGAACTCGGGGACGATGTTGGAGCGGTTGCCGCCGGCGAACCGTCCCACGGTCACGACCGCCGGTGCTTCGGTGATGTTCACCGTGCGGCTGACGATGGTCTGCAGGCCCATGACCACCTGCGAGCCGATCACGATGGGGTCGATGCCGCCCCACGGCACCGCGCCGTGGGTCTGGCGGCCCTTGATCCGGATCAGGAACGAGTCGGCACTCGCCATCAGCGGACCCGAACGATAAACGATCGTGCCGGCAGGAAACGGAAACACGTGCAGGCCGAAGATGGCGTCCACCTTCGGGTTCTCGAGCACGTTCTCTTTCACCATCTGCTCGGCGCCGCCGGTCTCACCGGGCGGAGGACCTTCTTCGGCCGGCTGGAAGATCACCTTCACGGTGCCCGGCAGGCGGTCCTTCATGCGTGCAAGGGCGGTGGCCGTGCCAAGAAGAATCGCCATGTGGTTGTCGTGACCACACGCGTGCATGACGCCGACTTCCTGTCCGTTCCACTGGGTCTTGGCGGTGGACTTGAACGGCAGGTCGCCCTGCTCGGTCACCGGCAAGCCGTCCATGTCGGCGCGCAGCGCCACGACCGGGCCTGGAAGTCCGCCCTTGAGCACCCCGACCACGCCGGTGGTCGCCACGCCGGTGGTCACCTCGAAGCCGAGCTTTCGCAATTCATCGGCGATGACCTTGGCAGTGCGGGTCTCGCGATTTCCCAACTCCGGGTTCTTGTGGAAGTCGCGGCGCCACGCCACGACCTGCGGGTTGAGTTCCACCGACAGCCGGTCTGCTTCCCCTGCTAACGGATTGGCGGCTGGGGCCGTCTGAGCCTGCATCGGCACGGGAACCGACAGCAGTAGGGCAGCGAGCAACAGGTTTCTCATAGTCACGGGGATTCTACCCTTATGAACGACATTCGCCTCGGTCTGCGGCTCTGCCGGCGCCACCCGGTGCTTTCGCTGGCGGCCATCTTCTCGCTGGCCCTGGGCATTGGCGCCAACACCGCGATCTTCACCGTGCTGAACGGCAGCGTCCTGCGGCCCCTGCCCTACGATCGGCCCGATGAGCTGATGGTGGCGTGGGAAACGCGCGTGGACACCCCGCGGCGGCCGGTCGCACCAGCGAACTTTCTCGATTGGCGGGGTGCGGCCGCCTTCTCCGGATTGGCCGCCTTCGACGACTTCTCCGCTACGCTGACCGCGTACGGAGATGTGGCGTCCGGCTTTAGCCGGACCGTAGAGGCACAACGCTTGCGGGCCGTCTCGGCATCGGGCAACTTCTTCGCCGTGCTCGGCGTGCAGGCCGCCCTTGGCCGCACCATGACCGAAGACGACGACCGGCCGGGCGCGGCGCGCGTCGCCGTGCTGACCGATGGACTGTGGCATCGCTTGTTTGGCGGCGCCGCCAATGTGCTGGGACAAACGCTGGTGCTCAACGACGTGCCGCACACCATTGTCGGCGTGCTGCCAGCTTCCTTCACCATGCCGATGAGCGCCGACGCGGAAGTGTGGATGACGGGCGACCGCGGCATTCCCCGCAGCTTTCCGTTTCCGGGCGACATCACGGCGGTCCGCGATTCGCACATCATCACGGTGCTTGGCCGTCTCGCGCCTGGCGTGTCGCGGTCCCAAGCCCAGTCGCAGCTGACGAGCGTGATGGCGCTACTGGCCGAACAGCATCCCGACACCAACGCCGGGCTCGGGGTGAACGTGATGTCGCTGCACGAAGAGGTGGTTGGCAACGTGCGCCCATTGATCCTGCTGCTGCAAGTGGCAGTGGCGGTGCTGCTGTTGATCGCCTGCGCGAACGTGGCGCACCTGCTGCTCGGCCAGGCAGCGGGCCGGCAGGCCGAGATGTCGTTACGGGTCGCCCTTGGCGCGGAGCGGTCGCGGCTGGTGAGGCAATTGCTGGCCGAGACGTTGCTGATCGCGGTGCCCGGCGGCTTGGCTGGCCTCGCACTGGCAGCGATTGGCGTCCGCGCCCTGGTGTGGGTGGCGCCGGCCGGCATTCCGCGGTTGGACGAGGTTGCGCTCGATCCGGGCGTGCTGGCGTTTACCGCCGGCATGACGCTTGTGACGGCGGTGATCTTCGGCCTCGGTCCGGCGCTGCAGACCGCCCGCACGTCGGCCAACGACCTGGCGCAGATCGGTCACCGGGTCGCCGGCCAGCGTGGCGTCAAGCGCGGACATCAGGCCGTGGTGATTGGCGAACTGGCCCTGGCGCAGATGCTGCTCGTGGGCGCCGGATTGCTGCTCGTCAGCTTCGTGCAGGCGACACGCGTGGAGCTGGGCTACGCCACCACTGATCGAGTCGTGGCCGAAGCCAGCCTGGCGCCCGCCTACCTCAGGACCATCGACGAAGACGGGCGCATCGACCCGGCGCGCAAGGTCCGGTTCATCACGACGGTGCTGGAGACGTTGCGCGGGACGCCCGGGGTTCGTGCCGCCGCGGCGTCGTTCACCGCGCCGCTGACCGGTGCCCCCAATCGCGGCATTCGAATCGAGGGCGACCCGGCGCCGCGGCCCGAGGATCAGCCGAACGCCGACTTCCAGGTCGTAACTGCCGACTACTTCACGACGCTGGGGATCACGCTGGTGTCGGGACGTCCGTTTGGGCCGTCCGACCGCACGGACGCCCCTCGCGTGGTGATCGTCAACCAGGCGCTCGCCGACAAGTACCTGGCCGGCCGCAACCCCGTGGGCCGCGTCCTGCTGTTCGGCCGAAGCGAGCGGCACGAGATTATCGGCGTCGTGGCCAACGCCAGGTTCCGGTCGGTCGAGCATGCCGCCGATCCCACCTTTTATCTGCCTCTCGAGCAGAACGCGGAGCGATGGCCGTTCCTCACCGTCACCACTTGGGGCGGCACACCTGCTGACGTCCGAACCGCCATCTCCCAGGCCGATCCCCTCCAGCCGCTGTCGCGGGTCCGAACCATCGAAAGCATTCTCGACCAGGCCCTGGCGCCCCGCCGTTTCAACACGTGGCTCGTCGGGCTGTTCGCGCTGACCGCCCTCATGCTGGCCGCCATCGGCATCTACGGCGTGATGTCGTTTGCCGTGGCGACCCGCACGCGCGAACTGGGAGTGCGCGCCGCCCTCGGTGCCGGACCTGGCGAGCTGGTGCGATTGGTGCTGGGGCAGGGGGCGCGATTGACGGCGGTGGCGATGGCCATCGGCCTGGGCGCCGCGTTGCTGCTGACGCAGCTGATGGCGTCGCTGCTCTTCAACGTGACGCCGCGCGATCCGCTCACATTTGCGTTGGTCGCCGGCCTGTTGAGCCTGGTCGCGCTCGCCGCCACGCTGATCCCCGCGTGGCGCACCACGGCGATCAACCCGATCGCCGCCCTTCGCGACTGAGGAGAAACGGCGGGGCCCCGCCACCCGATGGTCAGATCTTGCGCCCCAGCCAGGTAAACGGACCGCCGGTCGGCTTGCTGGCCAGTTCCTTGCCTGCCATCTTCGTGCTGACCTTCCAGACGAAGTCCATCTCGCTGTGAATGGCGCCCAGGGCCATGCGGCTTTCGACAATCAGCAGGACCGAACCATAGAGCATGAAGAGCGAGCCCAGCAGGCCCAGGACGACGGCAATCCAGGTGAAGTTGCGGGCCGCGGCCGAGACGATAGCGATGGCCACGCTGGAGGCAACGAACACGCCGAGCGCGGTGTAGAAGGCGGTCATCGCGCGCTGGATCAGCCGCGCCCGAGAGGTCTGGCGATCGAGCTGCGAGAAGATCAGCTCGCGCCGCTCCACGAACAGTTCGTCCTTCTCCGGATTGAGCGCCAGCACCTCGAACCGCTCCGACAGCACACGCACGCGGTCGATGACCCGCCCGAGCCGCGTGCTGGTGGAGAAGATCAGCGCACCGCACGCCGAGATCAGCACGGCCGGGGTGATCATCGCCGTCAGGATGGCGAGCGCGTTCTGCGGCGCCTCGAGGCGAGTCAGCCAATCCATGGGAACAGTCTAATACCTGCCGGGAGGGCAATTCAGGTCGGGAGGGCACTTCTTGTCGGGAGGAGACTTCTTGTCGGGACCGACAAGACCGCAAGGGCTGCGATTAGAATCAAGCCATGAAAGCCATTCTCGCGCGCGAATTTGGTGGTCCCGAGGTCCTCAAGCTCGAAGAGGTGCCCGATCCGGAGGCCGGCCAGGGCCAGGTCAGGGTCCGCATTCACGCGGTCGGCGTGAACCCCTACGATACCTACATGCGCGCTGGCGGCTACGCGATCACGCCAGACCTGCCGTACACGCCGGGCGCCGACGCGGCCGGGGTCATCGATCAGGTGGGCGGCGATGCCGGCAACTGGAAAGCCGGCGACCGCGTTTACATCAGCGGCACCGCGACCGGAAAGGCGCACGGCGCGTACGCCGAATTCGCCGTGTGCGAGGCGCCACAGGTCCATCGCCTCCCGGCTCGCATTACCTTCACACAGGGAGCGGGATTGTTCGTGCCGTACGTGACTGCGTGGCGAGCGCTCTTTGGGCGCGCCAACGCCCGCGCCGGCGACACGGTGCTCATTCATGGCGCCAGCGGCGGCGTCGGCATCGCGGCAACGCAGTTTGCGGTGGCCGCAGGGCTCACGGTGATTGGCACGGCCGGCACAGAGGCCGGTCTCGCCGTGGTAAGCGCGCAAGGCGCCCGGCACGCCATCAATCATCGATCGGCGGGATACCTGGACCAGATCACGAGCGCCAGTGGTGGCCGTGGCCCCAACGTGATTCTCGAGATGCTAGCGAATGTGAATCTCGATCACGACCTCACGGTCGTCGCGCCAGGCGGGCGCGTAGTCGTGATTGGAAACCGCGGGCGCGTCGAGATTGACGCGCGCAAGATCATGAGTAAAGACTGCGCGGTCTACGGGCTGGCGCTGTGGGGCATTCCGCCGGATGAAATCCGACGCGCGCATCAGGCGATCACCGCCGGCCTCGACAGCGGCGCACTCAATCCGGTGGTCGGTCGGGAAATGCCGCTCGCTGATGCCGCCGCGGCCCACGTCGCCGTGATGGAGCCCGGCGCACACGGCAAGATTGTTCTAGTCCCGTGATCCCGACCAGAAGTGCCCTCCCGACCAGGAGTGCCCTCCCGGCAAGCGTCACTTCTTAGAGAGTTCTTCGTCGATGATCTGCTTGAACGCCTCGAACGGCTGCGCGCCAATCAGGGCGCGGCCGTTGATGTAGAGCGTCGGCGTCGAGTTCACGCCCATGCTCTCGCCCTGCGCCAGGCCGGCCGCAACCAGGCCGGCGTGTTTGCCCGAGTCGAGGCACTGGTTGAACGCCGCCATGTCCAGGCCGAGCGTCGTCGCGTACTGCTTGAGCGAGGGGACGGTGAGCGCCCGCTGGTTGGCGAACATCAGGTCGTGCAGCTCCCAGTACTTGCCCTGCTCGTTCGCACAGTGCCCGGCTTCGGAGGCCTTCGGCGCCTGCGGATGATTTGGCAGCGGGAAATCCTTGAAGACGATCTTCACCTTGTCGCCGTAGACCTTGCGGACCTGCTCGAGGGTCGGGTTGACGCGGGCGCAGAACGGGCACTCGTAGTCAGAGAACTCGACGATGGTGACCGGCGCCGAAGCCGCGCCGCGTACCGGGTCCGCCGCCGTCGTCTTCACGGTATAACGCGGCGGGTCGAGCATCACCTTCACGCCGGTGCTCTTGGCCTTGAGCTCTTCCACGAGCTGGGCGCGCGCCTGCTGCGTGCGCTGGCTGGCCAGGAAGTCCTTGATCTGCGGGCTGAGCTGTTCGAACGTGCGGCCCTGCGTGCGATCCTTGTTGGCCTCGAAGAACTGCGCGACCTCCTGATCGGTCACCGGCAGCGCGCGCTTGGCGGCGTCCTGCGAAACGTAGGTCTGGACCGGCATACCCGCGGCCTTGGCGGCGTCCTCGATCAGGATCTCGCCGACCACCTGGTCGAGCATGTTGCGGCGGTTCTGGTACATCAACTGGGTGACGCGCGCGCTCGGCCGCATCGAACTCTTCCCACTTGGCGTCAACCTCGCGCAGCGTCACCTTCCGCCCGGCGACTTCGGCCACGACCTGGTCGGGATTGCCCGCGGGGGCCGGCAGCGCCTGTCCCGCCGCACTGGACGACTCGGAGCAGGCGGTCACCGCCAGGGCGGCCAGGCTGACGATGGCCGTGCGCCGGAGGAATCCTGAAAACATCATCAGGCCAGCTTATCATCGGGCCCTGGACCGGGCGGCAGGTCCGGCGGGTCCGCCCGCTGATAGCCGGGACACGCCATCACGGGCAGGGCCGGATACCGGTGATATCGCGGATCGGTGAGCGAGCGCTGGCACAGATGGAAGATGGATCGCCCGCTATCGATGACGCGGGCGTGGGCACAATCGCCGCACAGGCCGGGAAACACGGAGGGCATGGGCTGCCTTTAGTGTAGGCGGGCGGGGCACGACTTTTGCTAAAGTTGGGGTGTCATGAACAGGCTGTCCTCGATCGTGTCCGCCGCCGTCCTGCTGGCTGGAACCGCCGTGCTGGCGACGTCGGCGCAAGATCAGCCGATCTTCAAGTCGTCTGTTCGCACCGTGCCCATTTACGCCACCGTCGTCGACGCCGGCGGCCGCCTGGTGCCCGACCTCGAGCGCACCGACTTCTCGATCGCTGACAACGGCAAGCCCGTCGAGGTCTCACTGTTTTCGAACGAGTCGCAGCCGTTCAGCGCGGTCGTCATGCTCGATACCAGCGCCAGCATGACCGCCAACCTGAAACTGCTCAACCGCGCCGCCGAACAGTTCCTGCTTCGGTTGATGCCGGTGGATCGCGCGCAGGTTGGCGCGTTCAACGACAAGATCCAGTTGAGCGGCACGTTCACCAACGACCGCGACGAGTTGATCGGCGCCCTGAACGATCTGTACTTCGGCAACCCGACGCGCCTCAACGACGGCATTGCCGCCGGCCTTGATGCCTTGAAGGGCATCGACGGCCGCCGCGTCGTGCTGGTGTTCACCGACGGCGAAGACACCGCCAGCCGCGCCAGTTTCAAGAGCGTGCTCGAGCAGGCCCGCGACGAAGAAGTGATGGTGTATGCGATTGGCCTGGAGTCGGAATTCTTCAACGGCCAGCGCGTTGTGAAGACCCGGCCGTCGCGCGACCTGCGGAAGATTGCTGACGAAACCGGTGGCGGCTACTTCGAACTGCTGAAGACGATTGACCTGGCGCCGACCTTCACGCGCGTGGCGCAAGAACTGCGGAGCCAGTACCTGATTGGCTTTGCGCCGGCGAACCTCGACGGCAAGATCCACAAGCTCGAGGTGAAGGTGAACCGGCCCGGCATGACAGTTCGGGCGCGCCGCAGTTACCTCGCCGCGCCCGACAACCCGAAGTCTTAGCTAGAAGAACGACAGCACGCCGGCCGCGAGCATCGAACCGACGAGCAGTGCGGGAACGACCACGTGGATGGTCCCCGAGAAATTCCAATCGATGATTCTGAACATGCTTTCCTACCTTGGCCTGTTAAAGGGAGCCACTAGGTAGGACGGCGGGGCTACTTCAGAAGTTCCTGCACACGGTTCCAGTCGGTTTTACCAAGGATCTCGCCGATCAGGAGTTCGTTGCCGCGCAACCGTACGACCAGGGATGGCGCCGTGCCGCCCGGGACCGCCGCGGCCGTGACCTGATAGGCGTTGGCAGACCGCTCCCGTACTTCCGGCGCCCTCACCGCACCGAAATAGACCATGGCTTCGGCGGCGCCGTACTTCTCTTCGGTCCGTTCCGCGCTCTTGGTGCGAAAAACGTTCGACGGCACCTTGATCAGGGCAACTGCGCCGGCCATCGCGACCTGCCGCGACGGCGCCGGCGCGACACCCGATTCCACGCTGAACGCATACGAGGGCTGGTTGAAGTCAACCTCGATGGTGACATGGGCTTCGGCGTCGATGCGAGCGCCGGCCACGCCCTCGTCGGACAGGCTGACGCCGTCCACGTCCTGCGAGCGGCCGGTCCGTTTCGCTTCCGCCACGGCGTGCTCGTACTGCAACTCGGCGCGCCGCTGCGCGGCCTCGACGGCGGCGCCGATCAGGGCCATGGCCCGCGCCGCCCGCGCCTGGTTGACCTCGTTGAGCGGATTGGCCAGCACTTCGATGCTGCGCTCGCCAGGCTGCAACGGACGCACCATCCACAACGGGACCGGCGAGTTGTTGGCCGGCATCGAGCCGGTGTCGTCGGTATCGGGATACGGCAGCGCCGGCGCCAGCGCCTCGCGCACGACTGCCATCACGCGGTCACCGTCGACGGCTCCTTGCCCGGCGGCAGAAACCGGCCAGAGCAAGGCAACGGCAAGAGCCATCCACTTAGCCATTCGTGCCTTTCCAGAACTCCGCGAGCAGGTTGGCGGCCACCTGCGAACGATACTCCCCCGTCGATCGCACATCGTCAATCGGCGTGATCTCTAGCGCGAGCGCGGCCTGCGCCTCGGCGACGGAACCGCCATTCGCCAACACCCCGGCAGCGTTCGAGGCCAGAACCACAGTCGGCCCGACCGAGCCGAAGGCCATGCAGACATGACCCGTGCGCCGTCCGGCTTTAGCCGGACCAATCACACCGGCCATCATGATCTTCGAGATCGCCTGGGCGCGGCGCGTGCCGACCTTGCGCCACCACTGGCGTCCGTCGATCTCGGGAATCTCGATGGCCGCGATCAGCTCGTCGGCGCGCCGCACGGTCGTGCGGTAGCCCGTGTAGAAGTCGTTGAAAGGCACGCGCCGTTCGCCGCCGGTGCTGCGCAACACGATCCGCGCGCCGGCGGCCGCCAGCACCGGCAACGTATCCCCGGCCGGAGACGCGTTGGCGATGTTGCCGCCAAGAGTGCCGCGGTTCTGGATCTGCGCGCCGCCGATCTCCCTGGCGGCCGCCACCAGCATCGGCACCCGTTTCCTGATGATCGGCGACGCGATGATCTCGGTGTAGGTCGTGAGCGCGCCAATCCGCAGCTGTGGGGACAAACCTTCGCGTGGGGACAAACCTTCGCGTGGGGACAAACCTTTAGGTTTGTCCACCGAGATCCCACGCAGTTCGTCGAGCGGCCACAAATCGATGAACTGCCGCTGGTCGCTGGTGCCGAAGTGCAGGCCGACCATTACATCGGTGCAACCGGCGATCGGCGTGAGTGTGGGCTCACTGGCGAGCATGGCCAGCGCCGCCTTCAGGGTGCGCGGCCGATGCAGCGTGAGCGCCCTAGCGTCGACCGGCACGGGTGCCCTTCTTCCGTAACCCGGATTCGACCGAGTTGAAGATGCTGATGTATCCCGTGCATCGGCACAAGTTTCCGGCGAGCGCCGTCTTGATCTCGTCGCGCGAGCAGCCTGCGGCCAACGTGCACGCGGCCATGATCATGCCGGGAGTGCAGATGCCGCACTGCGCGCCGCCGTGTTCGACAAAGGCATCCTGCAGCGCTTTGGCATTCTTCTTCGCCGCCGCCGCGCCCTCGATCGTCACCACGCGGCAGCCCTCGACCTGCGCCACCGGAACCAGGCACGCATCAACCGCGACCCCGTCAACCAGCACGGTGCAGGCGCCGCACTCCCCTTCGCCGCAGCCCTCCTTGGTGCCGGTCAGTCCGCAGGTCTCACGCAACACATCGAGCAGCCGCGCCATGGGCGGCACATCGAGCCGGCGCTTCCTGCCGTTGATGATCAGGTTCATGAACGCGCCTTCGTCAGCCGCTCGGGCGTCGCGGGCAGGGACCGGATGTCGTAGCCGCAATGGCGCAGCGCATTGATCACCGCCGGGGCTGGACCGTCGATGGGCATCTCGCCCACGCCCTTGGCGCCGAACGGACCGTGCGCATAGGGACGCTCGAGCATGACGACGTCGATCGGAGGCGCATCCATGGGCGTCGGGATGATGTAATTGGTCAGTTGCGCATTGGCCATGCGGCCGTCGCGCATCACGACCGCTTCAAGCAGCGCCCAGCCCATGCCCTGCGCGGTGCCGCCCTGGATCTGGCCCTCGGCCATCACCGGGTGAATCGCCTTGCCGATTTCAGCCACCGCTGTCACGTGCCTCGGCGTCACCTCGAAGGTCACCGGGTCCACTTCGAGCTCCACCACGTTGCAGCCCCAGGCATAGCTGCCGTACGCATCGCCGGCATAGCGAACGTCGTCCCATAGCTGGCCGGCCGGCGGCTCGTATTGCATCGTCACGGTGAACGGTCCGTGCTTCTTGAAATACTGCGCCGGCGTCAGCCGGCCGAGCTTTCTCCGCATCTCACGAGCGCACCGCTCCAGCAGCTTGCCAACGATCATGCAGGTGCGCGAGGCCACCGTCGGTCCACTGTCGGGAACCGCGTCGGTGTCAGGGATGTGCACGGCGATCGCCGCGAACGGGACCTCGAGTGCGTCGGCCACGATCTGCGCGAGCATGGTCCGCGTGCCCTGCCCGATCTCGGTGCTGGCCACCAGGATGCGGGCGCCTGTCGCGGTCAGTTCGAGCGACGCCTTCGAGGCCAGCTTGACCTCGCCGGCGCCGGTGAAGCCCGAGCCGTGGAAGAACAGCGACAGGCCAATGCCGCGATTGGTGCCGCGCCACTGGCGGCGCTTCCGCTTGAAGCCCGAGCGCTTGACCGCCTCGCGCAGCACCGGCAGCGCGCTCGCGTCCTTGCCCAGCTTCTGTCCGGTCGCGGTGGTATCGCCCGGGCGAAGCGCATTGATCTCCCGCAGTCGGACCGGATCGATCCCGAGCGCGTCGGCCACCCGATCCATGTGCGCCTCCACGGCGAACTGCGTCTGCGGGGCGCCAAAACCGCGGAAGGCGCCGTTGGGCGGTGTGTGCGTCATCATCGCCCGGCCGCGAATGCGCACATGGTCCGAGCGATAGGGACCGGCGGCGTGAATCACGCCGCGAGACAGCACCACGCCGCTTAGCGTCGCATACGCGCCGCCATCCAGCACCACGTCGATGTCCATGGCGGTAATCCGCCCTCCGCGTTTCAGGCCCGTCCGGTGCCGAATGATCGCCGGATGGCGCTTCGTCGTCGCCAGCAGGTCCTCGACGCGGTCGTAGATCATCTTCACCGGCCGGCCGGCCTTCATGGCCAGCACGGCGGCGTGACAGGCCAGTATCGACGGGTACTCTTCCTTGCCGCCAAAGCCACCGCCGGTCTCGGCCTGGACGACGCGCACGCGATGTCCGGGCAGTCCGGTGACCCCGACCATCGCCTTGTGCACGTAGTACGGGCACTGCAACGATCCGTAGACGGTGATGTGGTCATCGCCGGGCACGGCGATCACGCCGTTGGTCTCGATGTAGAGCTGTTCCTGGTGACCGGTGCGGTACTCGCCTTCGACAACGATCTCGGCCTCGCGAAAGCCGCGGTCGAGTTCCCCCTTGTCGATGTTGATCTTCTTGAAGCAAATGTCAGACGACTCGGGATCGTAGTTCGGGTTCAGCGCCGCGTAGTCGAACCGCACGCGCTGTTCGACGCCAAATAGCGCGCGGCGATCGGCATGCGCCACCAGCAGGATCGGCTCAGCCACGTGCCGCACCTCTCCTTCGCTGAGGCACGGCTGATCGGGATCGATCAGCGCGATGTAGTTCTGGCCGGGGATATCGCGGTAGTCGGCGACGATGAAGTCGGGCGAGAGATCGAGATGGGTGTTGACGATCTCGCCGCGTGGGATGGTGGAGCGGATGGTTGCCCCGAACAGCATGCCGGGGAACGCCAGGTCGTCGATGTACTTCGCCGCGCCAGTAACCTTCGCGTCACCGTCCTTGCGACGAACATTGGCCCCAACCGCGCGCCCCATCGTCGAACTCTAGCACCCTAGGCACCTTAGGCACAGCAGGCACCCTAGGCACCTTGGCGTCAGCCCCCAGCCATCGTCGGGATCACTTCGACGACGTCACCGTCGGCTATTGGACGCTGATCAACCGCGTGCAGCAGCAACTCGTCGTTCACGGCAAAGTTGTAGAGCGGGTCGTCCAGTTGCGCGCCCAGACCCGGCGCCAGGCGCTCGAGCGCCTGCAGCAGCTGGCCGACGTTGGTCACGCTGTCGCGAACAACCAGCGTCGCGCCGCCGGCGAATGGTTGCAGCGCCGCTGGAAAGTTAACGGTCACCACCAAGGGCGCCCACCAGTTCTTTGCGCCACGCATCCTCGGGCGCGCCCTCGCTTGTGAGCCGCGAAATCGCGTAGAAGCGCGAGAGCATGGCGTCGAACTCCTGGCGATCGATCTTCTCGCCCTGGTACGGTCCACTGGGGTTCGGTTCGTCGAACCAGCGGTCGGGCAGCGTGTCGTCCTTGCGTCGCACGCCGAGGCGATGGTTGATCAGGCGCTCCACGCCCATCACGTTCAAGCCGCACTGCTCGAGCGCCTCGTCCGTAAACACCAGGCCGGTGACGTTGGCGAGCTGCTCGCGGAACTCCTCGATGCCCGGCAGCGAGGGGCTGTTGAACAGCTTGGTCGTGAAACGGCACATGCCGACGGAATCGCCCACCGCGTAGATGTTCTCGCAGGCGCGCACGGCGCGTTCCTTGTCCACGTAGCTGTTGGGCTCGGCGCTCACGGCTCCGCCATACAGCTCCGACTTGAAGGCCGGGTTGTCGTTGATGCGGGCATTGATCTCGAGCGTGGCGCGATTGCGCAGGTGATCCATGCCGCGCGTCGCCACGGCCAGCCCCAGCGCGAACGCCTTCAGGATGCGCGCGTCGTGCGGATCGCTCTGGCCCAGGCCCTTCACGGCAATGCGGTACTTCAGCGCTTCCGCCGGGTAGTGCCCCTTCTCCACCGCGCGCGTGCTGTCGGCCAGCGCCGCGCCGAAGCCCTCGCGCGCCGCCATCATGAACAGCAGCTTCTCGATCGTTTCGGCGTCGCCCCAGGTGAGCGTGATGCCGCCCGTGTGCTCGGTGCTGATGATGCCGCGCTGAAACAGCTCGAACGCCCAGGCGATCGCCGATCCGGTCGAGGCCGTGTCGAGCCCCAGATCGTTGCAGATGTTGTTGAGCCTGATCACCGACGCGACGCTGTCTATTCCCACGTTCGGTCCGAACTTGCCGAGCGTCACGTACTCAGGGCCATCGCCCTTGTCGTACTTGTCGGGCGAGGGGCTGTGCAGGTCGTTCAGCGGCCGGCAATTCACGGGGCAGCGGAAGCAGCCCTCCATGCCGGGGCGAAACGGATCGAAATGCTCGGCGTCGAGCCCGTCGGTCCAGGTCGTTTCCTGGTTGTTCTTCGTGCCCATCGCGCCGAGCAGTCGGCTGGGCTTGTACAGAAAGGGGGTGCCGGTCTTCGACAGCGCGTTCTTGACCACCGACGTCGCCAGCAGCTTCTGCGCAATGGTCCGGTTGTAGGGCTTGTACGGCTGCGAGGTCACGAACTCGCGCGTCTGGGCCACCGTGACAATGCCCTTCAACCGCAACGCGCCCATCTTGGCGCCGGGACCGCCGCGCGCGTAGATCGCCTTTGGGCCGCCCATGATCCCGCTGGTCAGCACCTGGTTCTCGCCGGCGCGGGTGACGTTCACCATCGCCATGTTGCGGGCCCACTTGCCGCCCACGTCGCGCGCCACGGCCTCGCGCATGTCGAGGTTGTCCATGCCGAGATAGGGCGCGGCATCTTCGAACGTCACCACCCCCTCGCGAATCATCAGCATCGTCCACGCCGCCGCCTGGCCGTAGAGGACGATGTGATCGAAACCGTTCATGCGAAGAAACGAGGGGAAGTAGTCGCCGGCGTTCGAGTCGAGCAGCACGCCCGACTCGGGCGACCACGACGTGCAGTTGCCGCGCGCCGCGCTCGGCACGAGGCCGGTCAACAGTCCCGATCCGAAGATCAACGGGACGGCCGGATCGAGCGGCGTCAGCGATTCGTCGAGCAGCCGGTGCAGGTAATACATGTTCGCGCCACGGCCGCCGAGTACGGTGCGGGTGACCGCCAGGGGCGTGAACGCGGTGTGCAGCTCGCGACGCTCGAGGTCCACGAACAGGGTGGCGCCTTGGGAGGGAAACTGCGCCTCTCGCGGCATCTCGTCCAGCAGGCGAGCGACGCGGTCGCGAATGGCCATGCCTCCAGTATAAGAGGGTCTTAGGGTCTTAGGGACTTGGGGGCTTACAGCTTAGAATCCCACATGCGAAATTTCTTCTTCGCGCTGACCGGAGCCTTCCTGATCATGACCACTTCGTCCGCACAACAGATTCAGCCTGGCGATCGCCCGTCGGGCAACCTCCGCGGCACCAGGTCGCCCGCCGTCGGCCGCCACGGCATGATCGCGACCAGCCAGTCGCTGGCCTCGGCCGCGGGCCTGAAGGTGCTGCAGGATGGTGGCAACGCCATCGACGCCGCCGTCACGGCCGCCGCCGTCCTCGCCGTGATCGAGCCAAGCATGAACGGCATTGGCGGCGACCTGCTGGCCCTCGTCTTCGACGCGAAAACGCAGAAGGTCTACGGCCTCGACTCGACCGGCCGGTCGGGCTATGCCGCGACGCCAGAAGAGTTCGCGAAGCGCGGGTTGAAGGAAATGCCGGGCAACGGCCCCTTGACGGTGGATGTGCCCGGGGTCGTGGAAGGCTGGCATCAGCTGCTGACGCGGTTCGGCACCATCTCGATGGCCAAGGCCCTTGCGCCGGCCATCGCGCACGCGCGCGACGGGTTCCCAGTGGCCGAACTCATGGCCAACGAGTGGAGCGCGAACGAGAAACTGCTCGCGCGCGATCCGGCGACCGCTGCCACCTTCCTGCCGTCGGGTAAGCCCATGAAGCAGGGCGACGTCTTCGCCAACCCCCGGCTGGCGCGCAGCCTCGAGGTGATCGCCAGGGAAGGCCCAGACGCCTTCTACAAGGGCACGATCGCCCGCGCTATCGTCGCCGACCTGAAGGCGCGCGATGGCTTGCTCGAGATGAAGGACTTCGCGGATCACAAGGCGGAGTGGGTCGAGCCGATTGGCACCAACTATCGCGGCTACGACGTGCTGGAGATGCCACCGAGCACGCAGGGCTTCGTCGCGCTCGAGATGCTGAACATCATGGAGGGGTTCGACATCAAGGCGCTCGGGCACAACACCGCCGACTACCTGCACGTCGTGACCGAAGCCAAGCGGATTGCCTTTGCGGATCGCGGCGCCTACCTGGCCGACCGCGACCATATGGCCAAGGACATCCTGAAGACGCTGCTGTCGAAAGAGTACGCGGCGGCGCGGCGCAAGGAGATCGACATGGCCAGGGCCGCCAAGAGCTACGCGGCGGGCACGCCCACCGGCGCGGGACGACCGACGCCGGATTTTGCCGGCCGCGATCTCGGCGACACCATCTACCTGTCCGCCGCCGACAGCCAGGGAAACGTGGTCTCGTTCATCCAGTCGTTGTTCGGGTCGTTCGGCGCGGGGTTCGTGGCCGGCGAGACCGGCATCACGCTGCACAATCGCGGCTCAGGTTTTGTGCTCACGCCCGGGCATCCCAACCAGATTGGCCCGCACAAGCGGCCCTTGCACACCCTGGTGCCGGCGATGATCATGAAAGACGGCAAGCCGTGGGTGTCGTTCGGCGTGATGGGCGGCGACAACCAGGCGCAGGCGCACGCGCAAGTGGTCGCCAACTTCGTGGACTTCGGCATGCACGTGCAGGAAGCCGGCGATGCCGCCCGGATGCGGCACATGGGCAGCCGGCTGGGGCTTGAAAGCGGCATCGGCGCCGACGTGCGCAAGGCGCTCGAGAAAAAGGGCCACACGGTGGCCGAGGGCCGCGGACAGATGGGCGGCTACCAGGCAATTGTTATTGATCCGCAAACCGGCGTCTTACTTGGCGGCTCCGATCTCCGAAAAGACGGACTCGCGATTGGATGGTAACCATGACCAGGCACTCATTTCGTTTCGTTGTCGTGACCCTCGCCCTCGTCACCGCCGTGTCGTGCGGCAAGTCCGACGCCGAGAAACAGGCCGAGCAGGCGGCGGAAGACATCAAGAAGGCCGCTGAAGCGGTCACGCAGGCCCAGCAGCAGGGCGGCGACACCGCCAAGGGCATGGCCGACATGGCGAAGGCCATGCAAGGCATGGCGGCGGCCATCGGCGGCGCGAGCCCCGACGGCAAGCCCGTTGAGCCAGTGTCGACCGACGCGCTCAAGGCGACGCTGCCAGCGGTGAGTGGCTGGACGATGGACGCGCCCGAGGCCGAGCGAATGACGTCGCCGATTGCGTATTCGCAGGTGGAAACCAACTACAAGAAGGGCGAGGCCGAGATCGAGATGCGCGTGGTCGACACCGGCTACGCGCAAATGCTGATGGCGCCCTGGTCGATGTTCCTGGCGTCTGGCTACAGCCGCGAAACCGGCGACGCCTACGAGAAATCGATCTCGGTCGGCGGTAACCCGGGGTTCGAGAAGTTCGACCACGGCTCAAAGCGCGGCGAGCTGAACATCTTCGTCAACAAGCGCTTCATGGTGTCGCTCGAGGGCCGCGAGCTCACCGACACCAAGGTGCTGCACGAGTTCGCGTCGCAGATGGATTTCGGCAAGATCGCCGCATTGAAGTAGTGCCAGAAGGGCCGTGCCAGAAGGGGCAGCACTTGAGTGTTGCCCTCCGCTCCCCTACAACCTGAACCCCGCCTTCAACGGATCATCCCCGTCAATCAGGAACGTGTGCTCGCCGGTAATCCACGCCGAGCCTTCGATCTCGGGCACAATCGCCGGCCGGTCGCCGACCTGCAGCCGCTCGCTCACACGTCCCGTGAACGTCGTGCCGACAATGCTCTCGTGAACGAACGGCACGTCATCCAGGAGCAGCCCCATGTCGTTCAGCACAGCCATCACGGCCGCGGTGCCGGTCCCGCATGGTGAGCGATCGACCTCGGCGTCGGCGAAGACCGTGACGTTGCGCAGGTGGGCGTCGGGCAGCTGTGCCGGCGCGGTGAAGATGGTGCCGTAGATGCCGGCGAGGCCGGGATCGTCGGGGTGCACGACCTGGCGCAACTTCTCGACCTCGCGCGCGATCACCATGCCGAGCTTGCGCAGCTCGGGCAGGTGCGCGGCGTCAATCGGCACACCGGCGGCTTCGGCATCGACGATCGCATAAAAGGCGCCGCCGAAGGCGACGTCGACCGGGATCTTGCGGCCGCCGACCGGCACCAGCAGCGACGGCTCGAACACGAACGAGGGCACGTTGCGAAAGGCGACCGACTCGACGCGGACGGCGGCGCCGCGATAGGTCACCTGGGCCCGCGCCTCGACCCGTCCGGCCGGGGTGTCATACCGCAACTCCACGGTGGCGGGCCGGCCTTCCTGCTGTGACCAGATCAGCCCGCGCTCGATGGCGATCGTGCTGACGGCGATAATGCCGTGCCCGCACATCGTGCTCCAGCCTTCGTTGTGCATGAACAGGATGCCGGCATGCCCGTCTTGCGTGACCGGCTCGGTCAGGAGCGCGCCATACATGTCGGTGTGCCCGCGCGGCTCGAGCATGATCGCCTTGCGCAAATGGTCGAGGCGCTTGGTGGCCCACGCCCGCTTGTCGAGCATGGTGCGGCCTTCCGGACTGGGGAGGCCGTCAATGACCAGGCGGAGCGGTTCACCCGCAGTGTGCGAGTCGATCGTCTTGATGCGATGAATCATGCGCGCTAGCAGAGAATACACTTGGATCACGACGGATGCGCGCGTTCTACTCTGACCACTTCGTTTTGCCGCTCCCCGACGGCCACAAGTTCCCCATGGCGAAGTACTCGCGCTTGCGCGAGCGCATTCTGGCCGAGGGCATCATCGCGCCGGATCACCTGCACGAGGCGCCGGCGGCGGACTGGGACGACCTGCGACTGGCGCACGACGCCGCGTACGTTGACGCCGTCGCCAACGGCACCGTGCCGGCCGAGATCCAGCGGCGCATCGGCTTTCCCTGGTCACCGCAGATGGTCGAACGGGCCAGGCGATCCGTCGGCGCGACCATTGCCGCCGCGCGTGCCGCACTGGATGACGGCGCGGCGGCCAACCTGGCCGGCGGTACCCATCACGCGTTTGCGGATCGCGGCGAGGGCTTCTGCGTGTTCAACGACGTCGCCGTCGCGGCACGCGTCCTGCAGCGCGACGACCATGCCAGCCGCATCGCAATCGTCGACCTCGACGTGCACCAGGGCAACGGCACGGCGGCGATCTTTGCCGGCGATCCATTGGTGTTCACGTTCTCGATGCACGGCGCCCAGAACTTCCCGTTCCGCAAGGAAGTCAGCGATCTCGACGTGCCGCTCGCCGACGGCACGGCCGACGCCGCGTACCTGGATCTGCTGCAAACGCACCTCCCGTCGGTGTTGAACAGCCATCAACCCGATTTCGTCTTCTATCTTGCGGGCGCTGATCCGTATGGAGGCGATCGGCTGGGACGGCTCAAGCTCACCATCGACGGCCTGCGACGGCGCGACGAGGTAGTGATGGACGCCTGCCGGGCTGCCGACTTGCCCCTTGCCATCTCCATGAGCGGCGGCTACGCTCCCGACATCGACGCCATCGTCACCATCCACACCAACACCATCCGAACGGCAGCGCACAAATGGCCCAACGCTTTCGCCTCCTGACCGAACAACAAGTGCAGTCCCTGCTGCCAATGGGCGATCTGATCGCCGCCATGGAGGCGGCGCTTGCCCGGTTCTCGGCGGGCGAGGTGTTGCAGCCGGTCAGGTCGGTGTTGACCGTCGGGCCGACCAAGGCGTACTTCGGCTTGATGCCGGCCTACGTGCCGAACCCGGGTAGCCTCGGCGCCAAGCTGGTGACCGTGTTCAGCGAGAACCCGTCGAAGCAACTACCCTCCCACCTCGCGACCATTCTGCTGCTCGATCCGGAGACCGGCTCGCTGCAAGCCCTGATGGACGGCCGCTACATCACCGAGGCGCGCACCGCGGCGGTCTCGGCCGTCTCGGCGCGGTTCCTGGCCAGGCGCGATGCCGAGACGCTGGCGATCATCGGCAGCGGCGTGCAGGCGCGCAGCCACCTGGAGGCATTCGCCGCGGTCCGGCAGCTGAAAGAGGTCCGCGTGTGGTCGCCGAAAGCCGCCAGCCGCGAGCGGTTCCTCGGCGAGATGACGGGGCAGGTCCCCGTGCCGGTTCGCGCGACTGACACGGCCGAAGCGGCCGTCCGCGGCGCCGATTTGATCGTTCTCGTCACCTCGTCGGTGACGCCCGTAATCAAGGACGAGTGGGTCGGCGCCGGAGCGCACGTCGTCTCGGTTGGCGCCTGCCGTCCTGATCAGCGAGAGATGGATCCCGCCCTGGTCGCCCGTGCGCGGCTCTACGTCGACTCGCGGGCCGCGGCGGTCGTGGAGTCGGGTGATGTCGTAATGGGCATCGCCAGCGGCCTGTTCAACGCCTCGCATCTTCGCGGCGAACTCGGCGAGGTCGTGCTCGGTCGCGTGGACGGACGCACGAGCGATGCCGACGTAACCGTGTTCAAGTCGCTGGGCATGGCGGTTGAGGATGTCGTCGCCGCCGACCTGGTGTTGCGGCGCGCCGTCGAAACCGGCGCGGGAACGGAGCTGACGCTATGACCGATGCCTATGTCGAACCGCGCAAGCCCAAGCGCACCTGGCTGTGGATCCTGCTCGGCGTCTTCGCGTTCCTGTTCGTCATGGCCGTGGGCGGCGCCGCCTTCACCGCCTACTGGGTCACCTCGAACATGGAGTTCGTCGAAACCCCGGCGCCCGAGGCGGCCAAGGCCTTTGACGAGGTGCGAGCGAAGTTCCCTGGCCAGCGGCCACTGATCGAGTTCGTGAACGGTGACCGCGGCAACGTCACCACCAACCCGGCGGCCACCGCCTCGTCCGTCAAGCTCACGACGCTCCACATCATCGCCTTCGATGACGACGAGGGTCGCATGGTGAAGATGGGCGTGCCGTTCTGGTTGCTGCGGTTGAAGTCCGGGCCCATTGCCTTCAGCTCGTACGCCAGCGGCTTCGACGACGAACACGTGCGGTTGCGGGTGGAAGATATCGAGCGGCGGGGACCCGGGATTGTGCTCGACCTCGATCACCCTACTGAAGGACGCGTGCTGATTTGGGCTGAGTAGCTATAAGTGGAGGAACTTGCGCATGCGCGCCAGGAACGTCTGCTTGGCTTCGGGCACCGCGGCGGCCGCCGACACGCGCGCTTCGTCCAGGCCCGTGCGGCGCGCCGTGACGACGCTGGAAATATGATCGAGCAGCGCCGGATCGGCCACCGCCAGCTCGCGGAAGTCCGCGGCTGAAATCTCGAGCGCCCGCACATCCTCGATTGCGCGCACCGTCGCGGTGCGGGGCTCGCCGGTCAGCATCGACATCTCGCCGAAGAACCCCCCGACAGGAATCACCGCTACCTCCTGGCCCGACGGCTCGAGCGTGACCCGCGCGGCGCCGCCCAGCAGCACGAACATCGAATCGCCCGCCGCCCCCTGGCGCACCACCGCCTCACCGGCCGCGAACAGTCTCGGCTTCGCTGCGGCCGAAAGCCGCTGGCGCGCCTCGACGCCCTGGGTCGCAAACAGGTCAACGCGGCCCAGCCCCTCGGCAGCCTCAATCAGCTGCTCGTCTGTTCGGGCCGGCTTCTCCTCGCGTGAGTACTCGATTTGGATCGGCCACGGGATCTCGATGCCGTGCCGACGCAGCGTGTACCAAAGGTTGACCCGCACCTGGTCCCTGGCCTCGCGCTCCTTGCCGTAGTCGTCAACCCAGAACAGGGCCTGGTAGTCGACCGCTGATGCGCCAAAGCCACTGACCAGGACCTGCGGCGCGGGCGCCTTGAGAGCCAGCGGGGCGTTGTCGATCGCCTCGAGAATCGCGCGCTTGGCGTCGTTCGGCGGCGTCTCGTAGCCGGTGCCCACCTCGACGCTGACGATGTTCGTGACGCTTGGTTCGGAGTAGTTCAAAACCGGGTCTTTCGCCATCAGGCTGTTGGGCACGATCAGGAACTCGCCGTCCTTCGTGCGCAGCTTGGTGGCGCGCCACGTCACTTCCTGCACCTGTCCCTCGCGTTCGCCCACGCGGATCCAGTGGCCGACGCGAAACGGCTTCTCGATCTGGATGGCGAGGCCGGCAAACAGGTTACCGAGCGTGTCTTGCAGCGCGAAGCCGACGACGACCGCGCCGACGGCGGAGGTGGCGAGGATCTGCTCGCGCAGCAGCACCGTCCCGATCGCCATGAACAGCGCGATCACGGTGACGTCCTGCACGATCCCCGGGAAGCGATCGCTCGGCCGATCGTCGCGCCACTTGTTGGCCGCCATGGCGACGGCGGCCGTGACGACCGCCAGCACCAGGAGCAGCCGGCCAATGGCCGACAACAAGGCCACGTCGCCCAGCCCCTGGCGGGCCGCGACCTCGAGCAGGACGTAACCGATCAGCAGCCAGGCCGCGAACTGCAGCCGGCCGCGGACGTAGCGGCCTACGGCAGGCCTCCGTCTTTCTTGAATGCGGCAATGTCAGCCGCGACGAGCTTGACCGGAACCACCTTCGGGTTCGAGCCGCCCTTCGAGTCCTTCTCGGGGTCCACTCCTCGCGCGCCGCCCGAGGCGGTGACCTGCGCCGACTTCTTCTCGCCGCCGCCGGTCGGCAGCATGCGGCTCAGCCCGAACCCCTTCTTCTTGGGTTCCTCGGCTTCCTTCTTCTCCGCCGCCTTGGCCTCTTCGGCCTTCTTGTCGCCGCCCGTCAGGCCGGCCGCGCCCGGATCGACCGTGGCAATGGCCGTGGCGGCCACCGGCTTGTAGGTGATGTTCTTGGCGTAGCGCGGTTGCACGGTCGCCGTCGCGGTCAGCTTCTTCGACGCGATCAGCTTGGTGATGCGGTCGAGGCGGTCCTGCATTTCGGGATGCGACGCGAACAAGCCGCGCTTCTCGGTTGATGCCTTGTTCCGATCCTTCAGCGTCGTCAGGAAGCCGTTAAGCCCGTTCGGCGCGTAGCCGATCTTGTTGGCCAGCGTCACGCCCATCTCGTCGGACTCGTTCTCTTCAGCCCGGCCGAAGCCGCGTTCGACGATGTTGTCGTAAGTGGCGGTGACGGCACGCTCCATCAACCCGGACGATCCCGAGAGGGTCTCGGCGGCGCCCATCTGCACGGCCTTGCTCTTCTGGATGGCGCGAATGGTGTGTTTCTCGGTGACGTGGATGATCTCGTGTCCCAGCACACCGGCCAGCTCGGCCTCGTTCTTGATCAACGCGAGCGCCCCGCGCGTGATGTGCACGTAGCCGCCCGGCGCGGCAAACGCGTTGACGCCGTCGGTGTCGAGCACGATGAAGGTCCACGGCAGCGCCGGCCGCGTGCTGCCCTGCGCCAGCGCGGTCCCGACCAGGGCCAGGTAGCGATGCACGGCCGCGTCCTGCACCACGCCGTAGCGGGTGCGAATGCGTGCGCTGACGTTGGCGCCGAGCTCCGCCTCTTCGGCGTCGGTCATCGACAGGTCACGAACCTCGTTCGCCTTCTTGGCGACCTGGACGCCCTTGGTGATCTGTCCAAGTTGTCTGGCCTCGACAGATAAACTCGCCCCGAACACCGCCATCACAATCAACGCCGTCGTTCGCATCATGGTGTTTTGACCTCAAAAATCGCGACCGGGTTACTTTTGCCTTTTACGAGCACGTCGCCGAGGGGATGAATATCATACTGCCCCTTCAAGCGGGAACGGGTCGCCTCGCTGATGATGATCCGGGTGCCGTAGTCCTTGTTCAGGGACTCGAGCCGGGCCCCCAGGTTCACGGCGTCGCCAATGACGGTGTAGCTCATGATCGTGTCGGACCCGATGTTGCCGGCGACCATGTCGCCGGTATTGATGCCGATGCCGATGTCGAGCGTGGTTCGCCCTTCGGCCTGCCACCGCGTGTTCAGCTCGTTAAGGCCCCGGGCCATGGCCAGGGCCGTCTGCACGGCGTGCTCGGCGTGATCCTCATCGTCGAGTGGTGCCCCGTAGAGCGCCATCACCATGTCGCCGACGAACTTGTCGACGGTGCCTCGATGGTCGAACACCACCTGGACCATTCGCGAGAAGTACTCGTTGAGCTGCGCGACCACCTCCTCGGGTGATCCCTTCTCGGACATCGCCGTGAAGCCACGCACGTCGGAAAACAGCACGGTCATATTGCGGCGTGCGCCGCCAAGCGCCGCCAGCGACGGATCGGCCACCAATTGGTCGTAGACGTCTTTCGAGACGTAGCGTGAGAACAGCTTCTTGACCTGCCGCTTCTCGCGCCCCTCGACGACGTACTTCCAGGCGAGGTCGCCAACAAAGGCGAAGACGAGTGCGAGCCCGGGTACTGTCACGGGCAGCCACAGTCCGCGGCCGAAGAACGCGAGCGATTGCCAGGCCAGCAGTGCGCCCAGCGCGATGGCCACCGCGCCGGTCAGCCACGCATTGAGATACAGGCCGGCGATGCCGACCAAGACCGCCGCCGCGACGGTCATGGCCACGGTGACCCAGCCTGGTGCGCGGTGGATCGAGCGGTTCGCCAGCAGCGCATCGATCACGTTGGCATGCACTTCAGGTCCGTCGATCGCGCCAGCCGGGAACGAGGTCGTGAACACCTCTTTCAATCCCGCCCCGCTGCCGCCGACGACCACAATGCGGTCCTTGAACGCCGCCGGATTGACATCGGGTTTGCGGCCTTCGAGAATCTGCTGCTGGGAGTCGAAGATGTCGTAGAACGAATAGGAACTGAACGTCGGATGGCCGGCCACGTTCTGGGCCGGTCCGCGCCAGGCGACGAGCGATGCGCACTGTCCGTGATCGATCCGCGCCTCGGCGTTCACCACCGCGCCGGCGGCCATCGTCGTGGCCAGCGCCAGCGACGGGATGGTCCGCGCGCCAACCTGCACGACCGGCGCGATGCGGCGAACCGGGCCATCGGGATCGAGGATGAACAGGGTGTGACCGATGCCGCGCGACGCCGCGGCCAATGCCGGGAAGGGAGGCCGTAGCAGCGGCCGCGTCTCCACGCAGCCGGGCGACGGGATCTGCTGGTTGAGCGCCGGCGCGTCGAGATTCTCCGCGAGCGCACGCGAGGGGTCAATCAACTCGGCGCTGGACGCCTCCGCCGCGTGCACGACATTGCCGGCCTTCCTGGTTGATTCCACCAGGGCCGCGTCTGACTCATCGCCCGTCCATTCGGTGTCGGCCACCATGAACTTGCGGAGGTCGCGCTCGGGAAACAGGATGTCGTAGGCAATGACGTTCGCGCCCGCGGCCGACAGGTAGTCGATCGCCGCGGCATGCACCAGCCGCGGCCACGGCCACCGGCCGACGAGCGGCTCCATGCGGCGAATGCTGTCGTCGTCTATCCAGACCAGGACAATGTTCTCGGCAGGCGCCAAGGGGCGCGCTGTCGCGGTTACGCGCAGGTCGTAGGTCTTCAGCTCGATGGTCTGGACGAACGGCAGAACCCCAAGAGCGCCCGCGAGCGCCGCGGCCAGGGTGCTGATGCCGAGGAACGAAAGCCAACGGGCGCGACGGCGTGACTGTGCGGGTTCGATGCGCCTAGTCTATGCGAGGGAAGTTGCCGCGGCACGTACGCGGTCTGGCGCGAACATCGGGTTTGTTGGCGTCGCCACCTGAATCACAATTCGAGCTACGCTACGACCGGGAGTGGGGGCAGCAATGGGGCGAGGATACTGGTGCCTACTGTTCGTCGTCGTCGCGGTGGGTCCGGCAGACGCGCAGGTCGATCGGGCGCGCGCCGAGCAGTACTTCAAGGAAGCACAGGCCCTTTGCGAACGCGACGGGGGGCGGCTGTGGGGTGTCTCGCTGTGCGGGCCGATGGTCTTCGCCGACGCCGCCACTGGAACAATCGCCACGAGCCAGCCGGTGCCAGCCGGTGACCGTCCGCGGGCGCTCGGCTTCGTGAACGGGCCGTTGCAGTGGGGCGACATCACGTGGTCCGCGTACGCCTGTCACATGCTCCCCACGGATCAGGGGGAGCGCGGACGGCTGTTCATGCACGAGCTGTTTCATGCCGTCCAGCCCAGCCTCGGGCTGATGGCGATCAGAGATCCGAGCGCCGGCGAAAACATTCACCTCGATTCGCTGGAGGGCCGCTACTGGATGCGCCTCGAATGGCGGGCCCTGGCGCGGGCGCTTGGCGCCTCTGGCGTGGCGCGCACGTCCGCCATTGCGGATGCGCTGGCGTTTCGCGGGGCGCGCCACCAGCGCTTTCCCGGCGCCGCGGCGTCTGAACACGTCGTCGATATCAACGAGGGGATCGCGACATACACGCAATACGTGACCGGGTCCGATGGTGCGCAGGACGCGATCCGGAACGCGATGGCCACACTCGCTGCGGCGGAGACGAGGACGTCGTTCGTCCGCACGTTCGCGTACGCGTCTGGAGCCGGCTACGGGCTGTTGCTCGACGCGTTGTCTCCAGGCTGGCATCGGGCGATCACAGGGGCGAGCGATGTTGGCCAGCTACTCTCGGCAGCGGCTGGCGCCGCCACGGCGCCGGACGCGGTCGCCGCGGCTGCCCGCTACGACGGCGCGCAGGTACACGCGGCCGAAGAGCAGCGAGATCGCGAGCAGCAGGTGATCATCGCCGAGCTGCGCCGCCGCTACGTCGATGGGCCCGTGCTGATCGTGCCGAGAGCCGGGAGTGGCAGCGTCAACAACACCGGGGCCACGGCCATTCCCGGCGCGGGCACGGTGTTCCGGGCGATGGCGAACAAAGGCGCATGGGGATTGTTCGATGCGCAGGGCGGCGCGCTTGTGTCGGCCGACGGGGAGACGATATCGCTGCCGGCGCCCGTCGTCGTCGATGCGACGACGCTGAAGGGTGATGGCTGGACGGCGACCGTCGGTCCGGGGTGGACCGTGCAGCCGGGCCCACGACCGGGATCGTTCCGCGTCGTGCGGCAATGATCAACGACTCTCCCGATTACTTTCGTGAACCATCCCGAAGGCCCGCATGCCTTTGATCTCTTCGACGACAGCCGAACGTCGCGCGACATCCTGCGCCAGACACTGCAGTTCTTGCGGCAGCACTTGACGGCCGAGGGCGAACGGGCCGCGATATGATGTGCCGCTCCGATGACATCCACGCCGCTTTGGAATGCGAATATTCATTACCATTCGCTCATCATTGAGGCGATCCCACCAGAATCGCGGCGCGTTCTCGACGTGGGTTGTGGCGATGGCATCCTGTCAGCCGACCTGGTTCGCGCCGGCATTCCACAGGTCATCGGGCTCGACATAGACGGGCAGGTCCTTGAGCGGGCAAGGACCCGCCACGCGGGGATCGGTGTCGACTGGCAGCAGGGCGACCTGTTTGACGTTCCGTTCGAGGCTGGTTCGTTCGACGCGGTCGTGTCGGTCGCGACACTCCATCACCTGCCCGCAGAGCAAGCGCTCGCCCGATTCGCCGAATTAGTCAGGCCCGGTGGTGTCGTCGCGGTTGTCGAAGTGAGGGCAAAGCGGACGTTGACTTTCGATTGATGTGGTAGCCCACCATGAGGGGCCCTTCGATGCGCTAACGTCAAGCCGTCGGCTTGCCGTTAGCTTACTCAGGGCATTCGATTGGTGTAATGGCCTGCCATGAGCGAGCCCTTCGATGCGTCGACGCTCGGCCTGCGGCCGACCCTCGACTTACTCAGGACATTCGACCTGTCGAATGGCTTGCCATGAGCGAACCTCCGGCATGCCGTAGGCAAGCTGGAGGTGAGTCGAATGGTACCGCTACGGGGATTCGAACCCCGGTGTCCAGACTGAGAATCTGGCGTCCTGACCCCTAGACGATAGCGGCACTAGGGAATACGAACTTCCAATTCTAGTGACCCGAGGGGCAGGGGTCAAGGGTCGGTGGATGAGATAATGGCTGGATGCTGTTTTTCCGTCGGTCGGCGGGCCTGGTGCTGGTGGCTGGAACGCTCGCGTGCGGCAGTGCCTCGCCGACCGCGCCGCCTCCATCCCCGGCGCCCGTCGTGGATCCGGCGACGGCAGCCGGGGTGACCGTGACGGTCAACTTCCAAGGCGCCGCCCCGGTCCCCGTCATGATGCGGCTCGATGGCGACAAGCGCTGCGTGGCCGAAATTGGAGCCGATCAACGGGCCGACGAGAGCATCCTGCTCGGCACCGGCAGCGCGCTCCAGAACGTGTTCGTCTACGTCAAGGACGGCCTTGACGGCCGCGCCTTCCCGATTCCCACCGAGCCCGTGGTGCTCGACCAGGACCAGTGCCGCTACACGCCGCGCGTGCTGGGCGTGCGCGTCGGCCAACCGCTGACCATTCGCAACAGCGATCCGCTGCTGCACAACGTGCGATCAGAGGGTGAGATCAACCAGCCCTTCAACATGTCCACGCCGGTCGAGGGCATGACCTTCGACCGCACCTTCGCGACCCGCGAGGTGATGGTCGACATCCGGTGCGACGTCCACGCCTGGATGCGCGCGTTTGTCGGCGTGCTCGAGCACCCGTATTTCGGCACCACCGGCCAGGACGGCCGGGTCGCCCTCGCCAACCTGCCGCCCGGCACGTACACGATCGAGGCGTGGCACGAACAACTTGGCGTCAAGACACAGCAGGTAACCGTCAGCTCGAAAGAATTGAAAGATGTCAGTTTCACATTCGCACGCTGAAGACAGTCACGTGGAACAGGCGAAGGCGACGCCGTCGCGCGCGGCCGACTACGTCACGCTGACCAAGCCGCGGCTGAACTTCCTGGTCCTGCTGACCACGGCGGCGGCGTACTCGCTCGGCGCAGGGCCCGGCGCCACGCTGGCGGCGTTCGCCCACACGCTGCTCGGCACCTTCCTCGTCGCCGGTGGCGCCTCGGCCCTCAACCAGGTCTGGGAACGCGACACCGATCGCTTGATGCGCCGCACACGCATGCGCCCACTGGCCGACCTGCGGTTGCCACCATCGGCGGGCATCATCTTCGGCCTGCTGCTCTGCGCCGCCGGCGCCGCCGAGCTGGGCTACTTCCTCAACCCGCTCACCGCCAGCGTCGCGCTGTTTACGGCCATCAGCTACGTGCTGTTCTACACGCCGCTCAAGACGCGCACGTCGTTGTCAACGATTGTTGGTGCGCTGCCGGGCGCCCTACCGGCGGTGATCGGCTGGGCCGCCGCCACCAACACCCTTTCGATCGAGGGTTGGGTCCTGTTTGGGATCGTCTTCATGTGGCAGATGCCGCACTTTCTCGCCATCGCCTGGATGTATCGCGATGAGTACGCCGGCGCCGGCATGCCGCTGCTGCCGGTGATTCAACCCGACGGCCGCTCGACCGGACGCCAGGCCGTGATCTACACCGCGGCCCTGATTCCGCTCAGCATGATGCCGACCGGCGTGGGCCTGGCCTCGCCGTGGTACATGGTCGGCGCCATGACGTTGGGGGCGATCCTGATGGTGATGGCGCTCGAGTTCTCGGCCAAGCGCACCATCGACACGGCCAGGCGGTTGTTCTTCGGATCGATCTTGTACCTGCCCATTCTCTGGGCACTTCTGGTGTTCGACCACCGAGCGCATTTCTAACAGGAGGTCAAGAGATCAAGAGCAACTTGGGTTGTTGAAAGCCATAATTAGTCTCCTTACCGCTTGAACTCCTGTTATGACAAGCTCGGCACTCGAAGTAACCGACCTCAAGCATCGTTACGGGGCGCGTGAGTCGCTGCGCGGACTCAGTTTCTCGGTGGCCCGCGGCGATCTGTTCGCATTGCTCGGTCCCAACGGCGGCGGCAAGACCACGCTGTTCCGGATTATCAGCACGCTGATTGTTCCCACCTCCGGCACCGTCGAAGTGTTCGGGACGGATGTGGTGCGCCAGCCCGCGGCTGCGCGCCGGCAATTGGGCGTCGTGTTTCAGTCGGCGGCCATCGACCCGTGGCTCACCGTGCTCGAGAACCTTCGCCACCACGGCTATCTCTATGGCCTGTCGGGACCGGCGCTCGCGCGTGGCATCGAGCGCGGCCTCGAACGCTTCGGCCTGACGCCGCGCGCCGGCGATCGCGTCGGCGCGCTCAGCGGCGGCCTGCGCCGGCGTGTAGAACTGGCGAAAGCGCTGTTGCCGGAACCGCCACTGCTGGTGCTGGACGAGCCAAGCAGCGGCCTCGACCCGGCCGCGCGCCGCGACCTGCTCCAGGAGCTGCGCCGGCTGCGCGACGATGAGGGCACCACGATTGTGCTGACGACGCACCTGATCGAGGAAGCCGCGGTGGCCGACCGCGTCGGCATTCTTCACGAAGGCCAGTTGGTGGCCATCGGCTCGCCGGCTGACCTGGTCGCCAATCTCCCGGCCCGGGCGCCGACGCTGGAAGACGTGTTCACCCATCACACGGGAACGGGGCTTTCGTCATGACCGCGACGCACGGCGGAACTGAAGTTCCGCCCTTCTGGCACCAATGATCCTTGCAACTTACTCACTCTGGCGGCGCGACGTCCTGCGGTTCCTCCGCCAGCCAAGCCGCATCGTCGGCGCGCTGCTCACGCCGGTGATTTTCTGGTTCGTGATTGGATCGGGCCTCGGCACGTCGTTTCAATCGGCGACCGGCGAGGCCGGCTTTCTGCCCTACTACTTCCCGGGCTCGCTGGCGCTGATCGTGCTCTTCACGGCTCTCTTCTCGACCATCTCGATCATCGAAGACCGCCAGGAGGGCTTTCTGCAGGGCGTGTTGGCGTCGCCGGCGCCGCGCGCGTCGATCGTGTTCGGCAAGGCGCTGGGCAGCATGACGCTGGCCCTGATCAACGGTGCGGTCTTCATGCTGCTGTTGCCGGTCTCCGGTTTGTCACCGGGCGCCGGCGCGATCGTGGCGGCCATGGCGTCGGTCGCGCTGCTCGGACTGGCCCTGGGCGGACTGGGCATCATGATCGCGTGGCCGATGCGATCGACACAGGGCTTTCACGGCATCATGAACGCCGTGCTGATGCCGATGTGGCTGCTGTCGGGAGCGTTGTTCCCCGCCACCGGCGCGTCCGGCTGGGTGCAGGCGCTGATGCGCGTGAACCCGCTGACGCCCGCAGTCGAGATGCTCCGCGCGTTCCTGACCGGCGTGCCCGCCGCCAACCTGGCCTCAGCGGCCGGCACGGTGGCGCTCTTCGCCCTGGTCACCCTGACCATCAGCACCCTGCTTGTGAGCCGTCCATCCCAATGACTGTGACTGATCTTCCAGCGCTGAATGCATCGCTCAACGCCACCTCGTTCGTGCTGCTGACCACTGGCTGGTTCCTGATCAAGAGCGGCCGCCGGCAGGCGCACAAGTGGTGCATGATCGCGGCCCTCGCCGTGTCGGCCATGTTCCTGACGTCGTACGTGATCTACCACCTCAACGTCGGCTCAGTACCCTTCCAGCGAACCGGGTGGATTCGCACGGTCTATTTCGCGGTGCTGATCCCGCATGTCATCCTGGCGGCGGCGATCGTGCCGATGATCCTCGTGACGGTGTCGCGCGCGCTGTCGAGCCGGTTCGACAAGCACAAGAAGATTGCGAGGATCACGCTGCCACTGTGGCTCTACGTGTCGGTGACGGGCGTCATCGTCTATTTGATGCTGTATCAGATGTAGAGGGCGGGCCGCCTTGCGGCCCGTGGGGCTCGGGCTTCGCCCATCGTGGGGCTCGGCGCGCCGCGCCTCGTAGGGTGGATGGGAAGGGCCGACGAAGGGAACCAAGTGCGACGGACGGGCGTCCTACCTTACGCATGTTGAATCGGCTAGCACTGGCCCTGGCCATTGCGTTCCTGGCCGAGCCCGCCCTGGCACAGTCGCCGTCCAGAACTGTTTCTGGGACCGTCGTTGATGCAGATTCGCGCGCTCCGATCTCGAACGCTCGGCTCTCCCTGAATCAACCGCTTGCAACCACCGACGCGGCCGGGCGGTTCTCGCTGGCCCTGCCTGCGGGGCAAATCGCCTTGCTGGTCGAAGCGGCGGGCTACTTTCCGCTGGCGGCCGACCTGGACGTGCCCGAAAGCGGCCTGGCCGACGTCGAGCTGGCGCTGGCCCGAGATACCGGCTTCGCCACCACCGTGGCGGTGACCGCGCCGCCGCCCACGGCCGCGCCGGCCACCGAGGTCATAGCCCCGGTGGAAGTCCTGCGCACGCCCGGCGCGCTCGACAACGTCTATCGCACACTTCAGACGCTGCCCGGCGTGGCCGCCACCGAAGAGTTCGGCAGCCGCATCGCGGTTCGCGGCGGGTCACCCGACCAGAACCTCACCGTGATGGACGGCGTCGAAATTCACGACCCCTACCGGCTGTTCGGCCTGACCAGCGCGTTCAATCCCGAGACCATCGAACGATTCGAGCTGGCCACCGGCGGCTTCAGCGCCCTCTACGGCGATCGGCTGTCGTCACTGTTGGTGGTCGAGAATCGCGAGGGGACGCGGGCCGAGACCGTCGCCGGCTCGGCGTCGCTCAGCATTACCGACGCCAACCTGGTGCTCGAAGGCCGGCTGCCGGGCCAGGCCACCGGCTCGTGGCTCGTGACCGGCCGCCGCACCTACTACGATTTGGTGGCGTCACCGCTCACCGGCCAGGAGTTCCCCGCCTTTGCCGACCTGCAGGCCAAGGGCGTGTGGGAGGCCGCGCCCGGCCGCACGCTCACCGTGTTCGGCCTGCGCAGCCGCCAGGACGCCGCCATCGAGATCGATGAAGACGATGCGCAGGGGGAGTTCCAGGACGATACCGAGAACGACCTGGCGTGGGTGCGGTTCGACGCGTCGATCGGCACGCGCGGACAATCGCACACGGTGGCCGGGTACTCGGACACCCGATCCACCTTCGGCGTCGATGCCAGCTTCGAGAACACCGGCCGGCGCTCGAACGCGCCGCCCGAGGACAGCTTCGACACCGCCAACGTCGCGTTCAATCGCGCGCTGTCGGTCAAGGACGTTTCGCTGCGACAGGAGTTCGCCTTCGCGCTCGGCTCGCACGTACTCGAAACCGGCTTCGAGGCGCATCGCCTGTCAACCGCCCTGCGGTTCGAGATCGACGGCGATCGCAATCCGACCGCGGCGAACGGCTCGAGCGTCCAGGGCGGCGCCGGGCTTCCGGACTTGCTCGAGTCGTCGCAGCAGTCCACGCGCACAGGCGCCTGGATCCAGGACACGTTCCCGGTTGGCACGCGCGGGTCGCTGCAGGCCGGGCTGCGCGTGGACCGTCCCGGGTCCACCGGCGAAACGCTGTTCTCGCCGCGCCTGTCGGGCTTGCTTGGCGTCGGCGACGCGACGCGTCTGCGAGCGGCGGCCGGGCTCTACACGCAGAGCCCGGGGTACGAAAAGCTGGCGCAGAGCGATTACGTGCTCGACTTCTCCACCGACACGCAGCTGCGCAGCGAGCGCTCCGCGCAGGTATCGGCGGGCGTCGAGCGCGACCTGCCCGGCCGCGTGACGCTGAAGGCCGAAGCTTATTACAAGCACTTCACCGACCTGCTGATCGGGCGGCTCGAAACAAACCAAGCGAGGCTCGCCCGCGTGGCGCGCTATGACTTCCCCGTCAACTTGCGGGCCAGCATCCCGGTTGATCCCCTGATCACGACGCTCCCATCCAACGACGGGCGCGGAAGGTCGTACGGCTTCGACGTGTTCGTCTCGCGCACCAGCCCGCCCTCGGGGGCCAAGGTCAGCGGCTGGGCCAGTTACACCTGGGGCCGAACCAGCCGCGATGCCTACGGCCGCCGCTACGACTTCGAGTACGACCGCCGGCACGCCTTCACCATGGTGGGGGCCTACCGGTTCACGCCGCGCTGGGAGCTCGCCTCGACGATCAGGATTGCCTCGGGCTTTCCGCGCACGGCGCCGCTTGGTGTGCGGGTGGCCGCAACCGAGGACGCGGAGGATCGTGACGCCGACGGCGTCACCGACGAGCTGCTGCCCGATCGGGATGCCATCGGGCGCCTGATTTACGAAGTGGACTTCGGCAACACCGCCAACATCAACGAGGCGCGGCTGCCGGTGTTTGCCCGCGTCGATCTGCGCGCGACCTGGCGGCCCAGGGGCGCCGCGGGCCGGTGGGAGTTCTACGCGGAAATCATTAACCTGTTGAACCGCCAGAACGCCGGCGCGTTCGAAGCGCGCCTGGAATACGATCCGAACGCCGACCAGCCGCGCATTGTGGAGGAAGCCGATCAGTCGATCCCTCTCTTGCCAACCGTGGGCATCCGCTTCCGGTTCTGATGCGCGCGCAAGCGCGCGCCTACCGATACAGCAGATACTTCGCCCGCAGCCGGCGCCACCGCGCCTCGTCATCACTCCACCGCGCCGAAACCGTCGCGGGATCCTCACCCCGCTTCACGCGCTCGAGACTCTCCCGCGACCCAACCAGCAAGTGGGTATTGGCCAGTTGATACTGGTCGCCGAACAACGTGAACAGCGCGCCGGCAATCTCCAGGCCGACACGGGCCGGCGACAGCACCGCGCGGTTGGTCACCACCATGAACACGCCTTGGCACACCTGATTGGCGTACTTACTTGACGCCGGCGTGAAACTCACCGGATAGAAGCGGATGCCGGGCAGCCGCCGCGCATTGAGCGACGCCGCCAGGCGCGGGCCGTCGATCCACGGCGCGCCCAGTTGTTCGAAGGGCTGGTCGGTGCCGCGGCCCACCGAGATGTTCGAGTACTCGATCGCGCCGACGCCGGGATAAAGCGTCGCCTGATTCAGGTTGCGCATGTTGGGGGAAGGATTCACCCACGCCAGGCCGGTCTCGTCGAACCACTGATCGCGCCGCCAGTTCTCTACTGGCACCACGGTCAACGCTGCGCCGATCTTCCGTTCGTCATTCAGCAACCTCGCCATCTCGCCCATCGTCAGGCCATGACGCACGGGCATCTGGTGATAGGTGATCAGCGCGTCGCCGACGGCATCGAGGTTGGCGCCTTCGATTTGCCAGCCGTTGATGGGGTTGGGCCGGTCGAGGACGACCACGGCAAGCTGGCGCCTGGCTGCCTCCTCCATCACCAGTCCCATGGTGGCGTAGTAGGTGTAGAAGCGCACGCCGACATCCTGCAGGTCGATCACGACCGTGTCGAGGCCGCGCAACATGTCGTCGGTGGGCCGGCGGGTCGCGCCGTAGAGCGAGTGGATGGGCAAGCCGGTTTTCTCGTCGCGAGACGAAGGCACCTCGACATCAAGAATGCCGCGGATGCCGTGTTCCGGGCTGAAGAGCGCCAGCAGTTGCACGCCCGGCGCGTCCTTGATCAAGTCGATGGTGGACTTGCCCTCCACGGACCGGCCCGTGTGGTTGGTGACCAGTCCAACCTTCTTGCCTTTTAGCGGCGCGAAGCCGTCGCGGGCGAGGACGTCGATGCCGTTGAGGACTCGCTGGCTTGGGGCCTGCCTGCCCGCCGTAGCTTCAGCGGAGGTGGGGGGCTTGGGGCTTGGTGTACCGGCTGGGCTAAAGCCCGGCCCTACACCGCCACTCAGTGCGGCCGCCGCAACCGTCGCGATGCGGCTGCGCAGCACGCCCACGTCACCCACGCCGTCGGGATGCAGGCGGCTCGACAGGAAGATCACGTACGACTTCGAGGCGGGATCGATCCAGAGGCTGGTGCCGGTGAACCCGGTGTGCCCGAACGAGCCAATCGGAAACAGATCGCCACGGTTCGACGAGAACGACGTGTCGATGTCCCAGCCCAGGCCGCGCGTGCCGGCATTCGCCGGCATGGGCACCGGCGCGATCATCCGCGCGACGGTGGCGGCCGACAGCACGCGCACGCCATCCAGTTCGCCGCCGTTGATCAACATGCGGGCAAACCGCTGCAGATCCCGCGCGGTGCCGAACAGCCCGGCGTGCCCCGCGACCCCGCCCATGCGGCGCGCCGTGGGGTCATGCACGACGCCGCGCAGCGGCGGCGCATCCGGACGCTTACAGGGCCACGCATCCTGCTCGGCGCACCGTTCGGTCGGCGCGATTCGCGGCAGCCGCGCCGGCGCCGGGCGGAACCCGGTGTCGCGCATGCCGAGCGGCGCGAAGACCGCGCGCTGCAGGTAGCCGTCCAGGGATTCGCCCGTGACACGGGCCACGATATCGCCGAGCAGGAAGAAGTTGATGTCGCTGTAGACAAACTGCGCGCCGGGCGGCGCCGTCGGCACCTCGTCCACGGCCAGGGCGATGGCCGCGTCGTAGCCGGTCCACGGGTGCAGGTCCACGTCGGGCCGCAGCCCCGACACGTGGGTCAGCAGGTGCCGAATGGTAATGCCGCCCTTGCCGTAACGCTCGAAGCCCGGCACGAACGTGGCCACCGGGTCGTTGAGCCTGAGCCGTCCCTGCTCGACCAATGTCATCACGGCCGTGGTGGTGGCCACCACCTTGGTCAACGATGCGAGGTCGAAAATCGTATCCAAGGTCATGGGCTCGTGAGAAGGAACCGTCGCCCGGGCTCCAAAGGCTTTTTCGTAGACAGTCTGGTCACCGCGCCCGACCAGCACTACGACGCCAGGGGCCGACTTTGCGGCAATAGCCTCCTGGACGAGGACATCGACGCGCGAGAGCGCCGGTGCCGCCTGGCGGCCGAAAACCACCGATTGCGAGGAAAGGATGAGCAGGGCCCAAGCCCCAAGTCCCAAGCCCCAAGCCCCTTTTGGCATTAAGCCCATGGGGGTTAATATACTGATTCAGTTGTGGTTCCTTTAAGGGAGAAGCTAGAAATGCGTGACTTGAAGACAATCTTTTCAGCGGCGGCTCTGGTCGTGGCGCTGGTGGTCTCGGCCCTCCCGGCCGCGGCGCAGACGGGCCGCGTTGGCGGCACCATCAAGGACCCTCAGGGCCAGCCCCTGAAGGGCGCCACTGTAACGGCCGAGAATCCGGCGGCTTCCCCCTCGTCTTTCACGGCGACGACCGACGACCGGGGCCGTTATTCGATCATCGGCCTCAAGACCGGCACGTGGAAGGTCACGGCCGTCGCGCCGGGCTTCGCGGCTTCGTCCGGCAACGTGCCGGTGCGCTCGCTCGGTTCGCCCATGCCCCCCGTGGACTTCGTGCTCGCCCCGGGTGCCGCCGGTCCCGCCGGCGCGCTGGCCGGCGTCAACACCAAGGAACTCCAGGCTGAACTGCAGAAGGCCATCGACATGGCCAATGGCGGCCAGCACGACGCGGCCATCGCGGCCTACGAAGCTATTCTCGTCAAGACCCCGGCGCTGACGATGATCAACGGCCAGATCGCCCAGGTCAAGCGGCTGAAGAAGGACTACGACGGGGCCATCGAGTCGTACCAGAAGGTGCTCGCGGCCGACCCGAACAACGACAAGTCGAAGATCGAGATCGGCATGACCTATCTCGAGAAGGGCGACTTCGCCAACGCCGAGAAGTCGCTGCTCGAAGTCGCGACCTCGACCAGCGCCAGCCGCGAAGTGTTCTACAACCTCGGTGAGGTCAAGTTCGCCAAGGCCGAAACAGACGAGGCGGTGAAGTACTACCAGCGCGCGGTGGACATGGACGGCACGTGGGGCAAGCCGCTCTTCAAGATCGGCCTGGCCAAGCTGCAGAAGGCCGACATGGCCGGCGCGCTCGAGATCATGGAGAAGGTGATCGCCGTCGATCCCAACTCGCCGGAAGCGGCCCAGGCCAAGGGCCTGATCGCGCAACTCAAGAAGGGCTAAGGCCCTTTGCGCTTTTCGGCTTCGCCGATCAGCTGATCGATATTGGGGTAAGAAGGCTCGATGCTTCGGGCCTTCTTCCACATCTCCGCCGCCTCGGCAAACCGTCCCTGCCTCGCCGACAGCACCCCCTTCACCACCCACGGAAACGCGTAGTTCGGTTCGACGATCGTGGCCTTGCTCAGGGCATCGAGCGCCGAGACCGTGTTGCCACGCTCGGCTTCGAGCCAACCCTTGGCGGCGTGGTTCGACGCGATATCCGGGAACATGTCCAGGCTGAGGATGTACTCCTCTTGCGCCTTGCGCAGGGCCTCGCCGGCCGGGCCCGGCAGCTGCACGACCCCGAATGCGACCAGCACCTCGGCGGCGCGGGCCCGCACGACGCGCGATGCCAACCCCGGCAAGGTCGAGACATCACCGGAGCCGGCCCGGTACATCGTGTCGGCGAGCGTCACCGAACGGCCACGCCGCTCGGCGTCGCCCCACCACTCGTCCATCTGCCGCGACGCCCACTCGGGCGAGCGCTCGTCGTGACAGGTCGTGCACGCGTTGGGGATACCGAATCGCGCAGTGTTCTCTGGCACCGGCGCCTGGAACGTGTGATCGCGCTTGCGGATCAGCAACCGCCAGTTGACGTCGCTCATGTGGCAGTTGATGCAGCGGCTGCCCTCCGACTGCGGCGCATGAAAGGTGTGCGTCGTCAGATCTCGTCGAGGCCCACTGTGGCACTGCGTACACAGCTCATCCCCCTTGCGCCCGTCGTGGATGTCCACCTTGAGCGAGGCCTCGTACTTCGACCCGTGCGATAGGTGGCAGCTCGCGCACGAAATGGCGCCGGCCTCGAAGCATCCGCTCATGGTCAAGGCCTGCGGCCGGTTGAACCGGTTGGGGCGGCCATCGGGCCAGAACTCGCCCTGGTGATCGTTGGCCGGCACCGGCTCGCTGATCAGGAAGGGCATGGCGAAGTCGGCATAGCGGTCCCCGGCCTTGAAGCCCACGAACACGTTGTTCTTGTTGCCGTGACAATATGCGCACGTATCGAAGGTCCGCCTGGGATCGGAACTGCGCGTCGAGAGAATTTTCAGCGTGTCGCTCAACTGCCGGTTCTGGTCGGTGTTGTCGTAGGCCGGCTTCAGCGCCGGGTTCTTCTCCCACGCCTCCATCAGGGAGTTGTGCTCGCGGCCGGGGCCGTGGCAGGCCTCGCAGCCGATCCCCATCTCGGTCCACGACGAGTTGTAGCGTTTCGTGGCAACGTCGTAGCCCTGCACGATGTTGGTCGCGTGGCAGTTGAAGCAGTTGACGTTCCAGATCTGCCGGATGCCGTGTGCGCCATCGGGAATCGGGGTGATCTCCTTCCAGTCAAGCCAGCGCTTGTGCTCGACGTGCCAGAACACGGGCAGGACGTAGATGCTCCCGTCCGGCAGCGTGGACAGGTACCCTTGATAGCGCTTGGCACCCAGCGTGTAATCCACCGAAAACGCTTCCGGAGACGCCTGCCCGAACTTCACGGTCACAAACGGCCGGCCGTCCTTGCGGCCGAAGGTGTAGGCGCGATCGTGATCCGCGAACGTGGTGCCTTCGCTGAAATCGCCGACGATGGTGGCGTCGGCGATCGGCTTGGTCATCTTGACGTGGAGGGAGTCTTGCCACTGCGCGTGCTCTTTCACGTGGCAGCGCTCGCAGGACGCAGAGCCGACGTATTCGGATGTGACGGCAGGCAGCTCGGCGGCCCTGAAGGGCCGCCCTCCTGGCGCCGGACTCTGGTCGGAAGCGCGGACGACGAGCGTGAGCAGCAACAAGGCTGCCGAAACACACACGAGCCGGGTCCCGCGGGTCATCTCGGGAAATCATAGCC
The DNA here is from genome assembly GCA_038213735.1 of Vicinamibacterales bacterium. Classification (GTDB taxonomy): domain Bacteria; phylum Acidobacteriota; class Vicinamibacteria; order Vicinamibacterales; family UBA2999; genus 12-FULL-67-14b. The sequence goes on from JBBQSP010000026.1 coordinate 57,239, forward strand.
AACAGGAGACCAAGAGTTCAGGAGAAAGCCTTTGTCCTGGCCTCTTGGACTCTTGTTTTCTTTAGGGCAAAAAAAAGGGCCCTTCAACAAGGGCCCCTTGAGTCAGTGGCCTAGTCAGCCTGACTCAAATTCATATGACTTCCTGTGGGGGACGTCAAACTTTCACCCGGTATACAGCAAGCGTCGTGCCGGGCCAACGGCACCGCCGATCTGTGCAAAACAGGCCGAAAGTTGGAGGCTGTCAGGCCACAAGATGTGACGAATCCAACCGATTGAAAAACGCCACTCCAGCGCTCTGGATCACAGCGCCGAACGGATGGCCCACAGGTCGGGGAACACGGGGGTCATCAAGGTGGTGACCAGGTACTGCGCACCGGCCGAACCCCCGGTGCCGATCTTGACGCCAATGGTCCGCTGCACCATCTTGACGTGGCGGTAGCGCCACTCCTGGATACCTTCGTCCAGGTCTACCAGGCGCTCGCACATCTCCGCGCGCATGGGGTCGCGGCGATACACCTCGATCAACGTCGCCTGCAGTTCTTCCGACGCCTCGACCTTCGCCGTGACGTCGCGCGCCAGCAGCGGCGCCGGCACCGCGTAGCCTTCGTGCGACAGGTAACGCAGGAAGGCGTCCCACAGCGTGCCCTGCTCGAAGCGCCGCAGCAGCGCGGCCTGCGCGCGACTGCCGGCGGGAAAGCGATCCACCGCCGGGCGAGATTTCTGTCCCAGCACGAACTCGAGTTGCCTGAACTGATCCGACTGGAACCCGCTGGCCGCCTCCAGCCGCGTGCGAAACGACTGGAACTCCAGCGGCGTCATGGTTTCGAGAATGTCGAGTTGCGCCACCATCACCTTGAGAATGGTCAGGATGCGCTTGAGCGAATGTTGTGCCCGGAACGGGTCGCGCGCATCGAGCAGCGCCATCACGTGGTCGATCTCGTGCAGGACCTGCTTGAACCAGAGCTCGTAGACCTGGTGAATGACGATGAAGAGCATCTCGTCGTGCTCGGGCCCCGCCGAGCGCGGCCGCTGGAGTGCGAGCAGCTCGTCAACGGCGAGGTAGTTCCCGTAGGTCACCGCTTCATCAGCCATCCCCACAGCAAATCACCAACTCGCCGAATCACCAAATCCCCAAATAAAAAAGGCGGAAGGACGCCGGCGTAGCGCCCCCCCGCCAAGACGACTCCCCCACAGGAGTCGAGATTGCTCCCGACGGGAGGTGTCCTCCCGACGAGAGTTGCATCCCGACGGGAGGTGATCCCTCCCGTCAGGAATGCGTTAGAAGATGAAGCGGAAACCCAGGCGCATCGTGAACGGCGCCAGGATGGCCGAAGGTTTCAAGTAGGCCGTGCCCGTTGACCGTGTGATGGTCTCCGAGGCGTGGCTGTTGGTGATGTTGAACATGTCGAACATGCCGCGGAAGCGCATCCTCTGCGTCAGGTTGAACGTGCGCTCGAAGCGCACGTCGAAGACCGTGATGTTGTCTTCACGGTTCGAGTCCGACGGTTCGGTGTAGAACGTCGTGCCCGACACGAACGTGCCGGTGCCCGTCGTCGAGATCGTCCCGGTGCGGGCGAAGTTGACGCCCGACTGGTGACGAATCACGGGCGAGATGCGGATGCCCGCCGGGCCGTCGTAGCTGCCGCTCGCCTTGAAGCTCCAGTTGGTGCGGTCGTCCACACCGGGCTGGTTCGGGTTCTGCGGGTAGCCGTTCGGGAAGTTGGTCTGCAGCGTGTAGGCGCCGCCCATCGACGCCGACCACTTGCTGCCGTAACGCTTGTTGAGCGAGGCCTCAACCGTCTTGTAACGGCCGTACTCGGGCAGGTTCATCACGACCGACTGGGCCGGGAACTCGCTCTGGCGGGCGCTCGGCAGACCTACCATCGGGATGACGCGGTCATCCGCGGTGCCGCGAATGCCGTCGACGCCGATGTCGGTGAAGTTGAACGGCACGCCATTGGCGGCGTACACGTCCAGGCCGCGGTTCGGGATGTAGGTGCTGATCAGGTCGTCTTCGGTCTTGTAGACGAAGCCGGCCCGCACACCCATGGTGTCGGTGAGCTGGCGCTCGAGCCACACGCTGCCCTCATGCGTATAGGGCGCCGAGATGTTCGGGTCGAGCTGAATGGCACCTTCGAGCGCGAGGCTCTGGACGGCCGTTTCCTCACCCGACTGCCAGCGGCGATCGCCGTTGAGGTCGTTCCACCCGTAGGTGCCGCGCTTGGCGGCAATGTTCGGGTTGGCCGAACCGCCGACGCCGGCACCGGGGTTGTGCAGGAAGTAGCCGTAGTTGGCCTTCAGAATGGTCTTGCCGTCGCCACCCAGGTCGAAGGTCATGCCGATGCGCGGCGCGAACAGGTTCCACGTGTAGAGATCCCGCTGCGCGAAGGTCTTCGCCGCCACCGAGATCGGACCCGTGGACGACGCCAGCTGCTGCTGCTCGGGCAGCCAGCCGTGGTAGCGGTCATAGCGGACGCCGCCGTTCAGCGTCAAGCGGCCGACCGACCACGTGTCGTTGATGAAGACGCCGATCTGATCGAGCGCGGCGCGCGACGTCAGGCTGTCGTGCGCGTCGAGGCTGCCGGCCTTGGTGGCCGTCTGCAACGCGAAGATCACCTGGCTCGACACGCCGTTGTTGTAGACGTGATCGATGTTGCCGCCCCAGGTCTGCTGGTAGCCTTCCCACGACTGCTCTTTCAGCAACTCCGCGCCCATCTTGAAGGTGTGGCTGCCCTTGGCGGTGTCCAAGAAGTAGGTGGCGGCCGTGGTGTACTGCTTGCGGTCGCGGTCGAGCTGCCAGATCTGGTTGGCGCCTTCGACGAAGCCCCGGCCGATGTCGCGGAACCAGAAGTTGTCGCTGCTGTTGGCGATCAGCGGGAAGTAGTAGCCGAAGTCGCCGTAGCGCGCTTCCACATACAGCTTGTCGCTGACCGTGCCGTTCCATTCCCCCTTGTAGACCCAGCTGCCCGAATCCTGGGAATAGGTCGGGCCCGGCGTCTGGTAGGTGTAGGCGGTGCTGAACATCCGGTTGGGCTGCGTCTTCTGGCCCCACTGGTAGTAGCCCACGAACTTGTTCTTCTGGTTCATCTGATAGGTCACCTTCGCGACCGGGTTCCACAGCGTGGTGTCGAAGGTCTGGTCGAAGTTCCAGTTCGGCTGGCTCAACTGATTCTTCTGCTGGCGGTAGGTGCCGAAGAACCACAGCTTGTCGCGCTTGATCGGGCCGCCAGCATTGATGTCCTGGTCGTAGTAACCAATGATCTCGTTGCTGTGCTCGCGGATCGGCGAGTTGTTGAACGCCGTCGGCGCGATGTAGGAGGACGGGATGTTCGCGCCCTG
>JBBQSP010000027.1:0-59426 GCA_038213735.1 Vicinamibacterales bacterium
AGCGTGTCCATCGACCTTTCATACGTTCCTTCCTCGTCTGAAATCATGGCAAAAAGGCAACGCGGCCACAGGGATTCATCGCCGCGACGAGAACAAAGCGCGCAGGGAACATCACCGACCGCAATGCGCGTGACACTGTGATCCGGCCCTCCTCGATCGGTTGCCGCAAGGCCTCGAGTACGCGGCGGTCGAACTCCGGCATCTCGTCCAGGAACAACACGCCGTGGTGGGCGAGGCTGACCTCGCCGGGCCGCGGTGTGGAGCCACCGCCGACGAGGGCGACGTCCGAGATGGTGTGATGCGGCGCGCGAAACGGCCGCTCGGTGAGCAGGCCGACGCCGGGACGCAGCTGACCCGCGACCGAGTGAATGGTCGTCGCCTCAATGGCTTCGTCAAACGACAACGGCGGCAGGATGCCCGGTAACCGGCGCGCCAGCATGGTTTTTCCGGCGCCGGGCGGACCAATCATCAGCAAGTTGTGACCACCAGCCGCGGCCACTTCCAGGGCGCGGCGGGCGAAGGACTGGCCGTGGAGATCGGACAGATCCAGGTCGAGGGTGCCCGAGGTGACTGGGGTGCCAGGGGTGCTCGGAGGTGCCGGCCAGTCGCCGGGCGGTTGATTGAGGAGCATGACCGCCTCCACCAGCGTTCGGACCGGCAGGAGCCTCAGGCCGGTGACCACGGCGGCTTCGGCGAGGTTGTCGTGGGGCAGCAGCAGGGCGCGGGCGCCGTGGCGGCGGGCCTCGGCGGCAATGGCCAGCATGCCTCGCGCCGGCTGGATGGCGCCGTCCAACGACAGTTCGCCCACGTGCACGATGCCGGCAAGGCTCGTCGGCAGGACCGTGCCCGTCGCCGCCAGCATCCCCAGCGCGATCGGCAGGTCGAAGGCGGGCCCCGCCTTGCGTACGTCGCCCGGCGCGAGGTTGATGGTGATGCGATGCGCGGGAAACTCGAACCCCGAGTTGCGAATGGCCGCCCGCACGCGATCGCGGCTCTCGCGCACGCTCGCGTCGGGCAAGCCGACCAACTGGAAGTGGGGAAGCCCGAAGCTGACGTCAATCTCGACGTGAACGCGGCAGGCCTCGATTCCAATGACGGTGGCGCTTTCGACAGTTGCCAGCATGCGCAGCGAAAGTGCAAGCGGACTGCCGCCGACCGGCAAGACAATTGCCGCGAAAAACGGCCGTACGAACGACAGCGGGTGGCCGGGCGTCGCAGAAAACGATGCACCCGCCCCTCGGAGATGGCGCAATTTCTGCGTCGAGCGCCTGTTCCTACGGACCCGCCAGCGCGAGATAAGGAGAGACTCCTTGCCTCTCTGGCTCCTGTTTATTGATTAGCGGTCTTGGCGGTGGGCGGCTGCACGATGAGCCGGTCGCCAACGTTCAGCTTGGTGCCGCGCATCTTGTTCCAGCGCTGGAGTTGCGCAACCGAGGCGCCGATCTTCCGGGAAATAGCCGACAGCGTGTCGCCGGCGCGCACCCGGTAGGTCTTGGCGGCGGCCGGTTCCGGCAACGCCGCGGTTTCTTCCAGAATCTCTGCCCCGGTCGCGGCGGCCGCTTTCTCAAGATCCGCGGACGAGGCCCGGGCCAGCAGCGCCGATGACGGCATGCGCGGAATGAGCAACTTCGCGCCGGTCTTCACCCGCGAATTGACCCTCAGGTAGTTGGCCTCGGCCAAGTCGGTGCGGTTGACACGCAACTTCTTGGCAATCGTGGCGAGCGTCTCGCCTTTCTTGACGGTGTGCCACTGCAAGGCGTTCAGCTGGTTGGGCGCCGAAGCGGCGAGGCCCTCGCGCACGCGATCGCCCGTGCCCTGCGGCACGCGAATCTGGTACTCGCCCGCCTTGACCGGGGTGGTCCAGCGGCGGTACTCGGGGTTGAGCTTCTGGATGTCGTCGACCGGCACGTTGGCCCACTCAGCGACCCGGCGCAAGTCGAGCGCAGCCGGGGCCTTCACTGTCTCGGTCGCGGGCGCCACCATCGGCTCAATGTCAAAGCCGTATTGGGCCGGGTTCTTGGCGATGATCACCGCGGCGAGAATCATCGGCACGTAATCGCGGGTCTCGCGGGGCAGATACTGCTTGGTGGCGGTCAGCTGCCAGAAGTCGTTCTTCTGGCTTCTCGTGAGCGCCCGTTTTACGCGGCCTGGACCACCGTTGTACGAGGCCATGGCCAGGTGCCAATCCTCGAACATGCGATGCAGCGTCTTGAGGTACTTCGCCGCGGCGAGGGTGGCCTTCTCGGCGTCGGCGCGCTCGTCGATGTACCAGTCGGCCTTCAGGCCATTCTCGAGGGCGGTGCCATGCATGAACTGCCAGACGCCGCGGGCCTTGGCGCGCGACAGCGCCGTCGGCTTAAAAGCGCTTTCAATCAACGGGATGTAAGCGAGATCCAGCGGCAGCCCTTCGGCACGGAACGTCGCCTGGATCATCGGCAGGTACTGGGCGCCGCGCGCCAGGCCTTCGGTCAGGAACTCGCGCAACCGGCCCTGGAAGAGTTCCACGTAGCGCAGCACCCGGTCGTTGTTCGGGATCGGAATGTCGTGGACCGTGGTTTCGAGGTCGGCCTCAACGGCTTCAGCGGTGGCGAGGGTCGGCTTGGCAGTGTCGAAGGTCTCGATGGCGAGCAGCGCATCAATCGACGCCGGTTCGGTCTTGGTTTCGGTGAAACCGTCGCCCTTGGCGAGCGCGCCTTGCTCGAGCACGCTGATCCGATCGACCAGCCGGTCGAAGTGCTCGCGCAGCCGGGCATCGGCCCTGGCCCCGTCAGCCGACTCGAGCAGGATGTCAAGCGACCGGTCGAACTCGGCGCGGGCTCGCACGAGGTGACCGAGAGCTAGCTCCCGCTGGCCGGTGGCGAAGTGGGCATCGGATTGGGTGATGAGCACTGCGATCGGATCCGCCAGCGTAGGAGCTACTTGGGCTGGCTCCACCGCCGCCGGCGGCTGCGGAATGACCTTAGCCGTCTTCGCGCCGGAGCCTGTGATGCAACCGGCAAACACCGTTGTGCAGCACAGTAGCGCGATGGGGAACGAGTAAGGGCTCAGCATTCAATATTTTGGGGTTTAAGACTTAACCCGAGGCAGGGTAGCACGCCGATAACTTGGGGTCAACCTGTTACGGCTCAGTTGTTTACAGCGGCCAGCCAGCCTGGACGAAGACCCTGGCGGCCTCACCGGCATCGCGGGCCGATGGAGTCACAATGGTTTTCTCCCCGATGAGGAGCTTTCTTCCCTCGCGAACCGCCAGGCGAACATCGTCCTCGCAGATGAATTTCTCAGGAACCAAGGGTGCCTCAGCTGCCTTAGGTGCTTGGGGTTCCTGAGGTGCGCTGGCGGGTGCCAAACCGCGGGTGGCCAGGAACCGGTCGATCCGGCTGGTCAGCGCATCCGCCGAGATGGACTCCGGTTGAGGCTTCGCGGGGGCTTTGGGTAGAGAAGTGATTTGTTGTGGGGGCGGCGACGGCGTGGCTGGTCGCAACTCGTAGGCGACTCTCTTAATGTTGAGGAGGTGCCTGGGGGAAATGTTGTCCGAGGTGATGTTGCCGCCAAAGCCGCCGCAGCCAAGTGTCATGGCCGGGTCCAGCCCGGTCGTGAGACCAATCGACCCGTGCGTGGTCGGGGTATTTACGCAAATGCGGTAGGCCGGCTTGTGCAGGCCGAACTCCAGGATCACGGCATCGTTCTGCGAGTGAATCGACATGGTGTGGCCCATGCCGCCGTATTTCAGGATCTGTTTGCACCGCTCGCAGCCTTCGCGCCAGTCTTTCACCACGTAGTACGACAGCACCGGGCACAGCTTCTCGATTGATAGAGGGAACTCGCGGCCCACGCCCTTGAGCTCCGCTATCAGGGCCCTGGTGCCGGCCGGCACGGTAATACCGCACTGCTGCGCAATGTGGACGGCCGACTTTCCCACAAACGCCGGGTTGGGCAGCCGCTGCGGCGTCACCAACTGCCTGGCGAGCGTCTCGGCTTCCGCGGGGGACAGGAAGTGGCCGCCCTGGTCCTTGAACTGGCGCCTCGCCTCGGCCTCGACCGCCTCATCCACCACGACGGAGTTTGGAGACGAACAGAGCACGCCGTTGTCGAACGACTTGCCGGTCAGGATGTCGTTGGCGGCCTTCCGTACGTCGGCGCTCGACTCGATATAGCAAGGCGCATTGCCGGGGCCCACACCGTACGCCGGCTTTCCCGCACTGTAAGCGGCACGCACCAGGCCCATGCCGCCGGTGGCGAGAATGACCGACACCTCGCGCGCCTTCATTAGTTCCTGGGTGCCCTCGAGCGTGACGGTGGTCATCCAGCCAATCGCCCCATCGGGCAGCCCGGCCTTGCGGCCGGCCTCGTACATGATGTCGGCGGTTCGCGTAATGCAGCGGGCGGCTGAGGGATGCGGCGTCATCACCACCGCGCAGCGCGCCTTGATGGCAATCAGGATCTTGTAGATGGCCGTCGAGGTGGGATTGGTCGAGGGAATGACCGCGGCGACGACGCCGAACGGCTCGGCAATCTCGATGATCTTGCGGTCGTCGAAGCGGTTGACGACGCCGACCGTCTTCATGGGCCGAATGAACTCGAAGACGCGGCTCGACGCGAACAGGTTCTTCTGGATCTTGTCGGCGACCACCCCGAACGTCGTCTCTTCGACGGCGAGCCGCGCCAGCGCTTCGGCATGGGGCCTGACGGCCAGGGCCATGGCCTCGACAATGCGATCGATCTGCTCCTGGGAGCACTCGGCCAGCGTCGCCTGCGCCACTTTGGCGCGGCGGGCAAGCGCCCGGGCCTCGGCGATCGAGGCCAGGTCCTTGTCGGTTTGGGGTGGTGAAGCGGCGGCGGCCAAAGCCCTAAGCCTTTGGCAGGATTCTTTCGACCTCGGCGTGGGGCCGGGGAATCACGTGGACCGACACCAGTTCGCCGACTCGGCGAGCGGCCGCCGCGCCCGCGTCGGTCGAGGCCTTCACGGCGCCGACATCTCCCCGGACCAGCACTGTCACGTAGCCCGCGCCGATGTATTCCGTGCCAATCAGGGCCACATTGGCCGCCTTGACCATGGCGTCGGCGGCCTCGACCGAGCCGATAAAGCCTTTCGTCTCGACCATGCCCAGGGCGTCTCGTGGAGTGTCCATCGGAATGGACTGCATGATATTCTCGTTTGAAGCCCTATGCAACGGAGAGACATGGTTAGTCGATTGCGGACAGCCGCTGTACTAACGGCCCTGGCCGTTACCTTGGCGGCGTGTGGCGAGGCCGAAGACACGACCCCGCCGGTCGGCACACTTGAGGTGTCGTTGTCGCGCGCGAAGATCGCGCTCGGCAGCCCGGTCGAGGTGACCTACAAGTTCACCGCGGCGGCCGATGCCCCCAACCTCGGCGCCCGCCGCGTGTTCGTACACTTCCTCGATGCCGACGATGAGTTGATGTGGACCGACGATCACGAGCCGCCGACCCCCAGCACCGAGTGGAAACCGGGGCAGAGCGTCGAGTACCAGCGGACGATGTTCGTGCCGAGCTACCCTTACGTCGGGGCCGCCAAGGTCGTCGCCGGCATCTACAGTCCGGGCAGCAACGACCGGCTCAAGCTGACGAACGAGGACCGCGGCGATCGCTCCTACAAGGTCGTCGACTTTGAGCTGTTGCCGCAGACCGAGAACATCTTTGTCATCTTTAAGGATGGCTGGCACCCGGCCGAGGTCGTGTCGGAAGGCGCCGGCCGCACCGAATGGCAGTGGACCAAGAAAGAGGCGACCATCTCCTTCCGCAATCCCAAGAGAGACGTCGTGCTTTATCTCCAGGTGGACAATCCCGTCACCGGGCCAAACGGCGCGCAGCAACTGACGATTATGGTCGGCGACCAGGTGTTGACGACCGTTGCACTGAGCGCCAGCGAGGCGCCGGTGCGGACCTACAGCGTGAGCGCGGCCCAACTGGGCCAGGGTGACATGGTTGAAATGAAGTTCCTGGCCGACAAGACGTTCGTGCCGGCCCTGGACCCCGCCATGAAGAGCGGCGACCCCCGCGAGTTGGGCGTCCGCGTTTTCCACGCCTTTATTCAATAGGACATGCTCAGGATCGTCGCGCTTGCCGCATCGGTGCTGTTGTTCGCGACTGCCGCGAGCGCGGAGATCCTTGTGTTCAAGAGCGGCCAAAGCATGTCGGTTCGCTCCTACCGGGTGGACGGCGACCTGGCCACCGCCGTGCTGCGCGCCGGCGGGGAAGTGACGTTCCCGGCGGCGATCATTATCAGGGTCGACCCGGACGAAGTGCCGTACCCGGTGCTGGTCGCCGAGTTGCCGGTTGAGGCCGAGGCGGTCGTGCCGGCGCCTGTGGTGCCGGTTGGCGTACCCGACGCCGTGCTGGCGGCCCGCCCGTTCGCTGACATCATCGCCTCGGTCGCGGCCAGCTACCAGGTTGACGCGCGGCTCATTCACGCGGTGATCGAGCAGGAATCGAACTACCAGGCCCGGGCCCGCTCAAAAAAAGGGGCGCGCGGCCTCATGCAGCTGATGCCCGGAACGGCCCGCCAGTACGGCGTCCGCAATTCCTACGACCCCAAGGCCAACATCGAAGCCGGGGTTCGTCACCTCGCGGACCTGTTGAGCCGACTGGAACTGCCCACCGCCCTGGCGGCCTACAACGCCGGCGAGGGCACCATCCGGCGCTACGGCGGCCTGCCGCCCTTCCCCGAAACCCAGAACTACGTCCGCCGCATCCTGCAGCGGGTCGGCCACTCGCTTTCCAGCCGGTAGACCAATCGGCGGTGGCCGCCGTCTAAACGGGTGGGAATACAGGTCGTAATTCCGTATAATCCCCTGTGGGTCAATCTGTTAGGGATGGAATTCCGCTGCCGGCTCGGCACCACATCGGGTGAGATTATCGAGGGCGTGTACGTGGCCCAGAGCGAAGCTGCCCTCAGGCGCGAGCTCGAGGATAAGGGGCTGCACGTTCTGGCGCTGCGGCCCCGGCTCGGCTTTGGCAGCTTCACGCTGTCGCGTAGCCGCAAGATTACCCGCCACGAGTTCCTGGTCTTCAACCAGGAACTGGCCACGCTGCTGAAGGCCGGCATGCCGCTCGTGCAGTCGCTCGACATCCTGCGGACCCGCCTCACGAACCCGCTGTTCAAGTCGGTCTTGGACGATGTGCACGAGAAGGTGCGCGGCGGCACCGCGTTGTCGGATGCCTTCGCCGCGCACGGCGAATTGTTCCCGAACGTCTACACCGCTTCGCTGATGGCGGGTGAGCGGGCCGGCAATCTTGATGCGGTGCTGCGTCGCTACGTCGCGTACTCAAAGACGGTCGACACGGTCCGTTCGAAGACGATTTCGGCCATGATCTACCCGGCGATCCTGGTCGGGCTCGCGATCGTGCTGGTCTCAATCATCATCGTGAAGGTGGTGCCCACTTTCTCGGAGTTCTACCTCAGCTTCGGCGCCGACCTGCCGTTGTCCACGCGCGTGATCGTGGGCGTGTCCGACGTGCTCCGGGCGCAGGCCTGGCTCATCCTGATCGCGCTTGGGGTGGGGACCGTGGCGTTCTGGAGTTGGCTGCGGCAACCCGGGCATGGCTCCAAGTTCGATGCCTTGCTGCTCAAGCTGCCGTTCATCGGGCCGAGCTTCCACAAGTTCGCGACGACGCAGATGGCGCGCACGCTGGCCACCCTGCTGGGGGGCGGCATCCCGCTGGTGAACGCGCTCGAGATCGCGTCGCGCTCGACCGGCAACCGTCACCTGGGCGAAGAGCTGGCGATCGTCGCGACCAAGGTCCGCGAGGGGCAGAGTTTTTCGGCGACGGTGTTCGAGCGCAAGACCGTACCCGATGTGGCCGTCAAGATGATCGAAGTCGGCGAGTCCACCGGTGCGCTGACCGAGATGCTCAACAGCCTCTCCGATTTTTACGACGAAGAAATCGAAACCGACGTGGCGCGTTTTGTGACCGTGATCGAACCGGCCATGCTCGTGTTCATGGGTGTGGTGATCGCCGGCATCGTGCTGGCGCTCTACATGCCGCTGTTCCAGCTCACCTCGGTGATTGGCGGCAGCTGATGACGAAGGGACGCGGCAAGTGGACGTAACTCCCGACGAGACCCTCGACCCGGAGGCCCTGATCGAGGAGCCGGCGATCCCGGAAGTGTCGGCGGCCGAGCGCAGCGCTGAAGAGGCCGCGGCGCGCCGGCTGGCCGAGCGCTACCGGCTCGACTTCCTTAACATGCACGACTTCCGGATCGACCAGGAACTGTTCCGGTCGATTCCCGCGGACCTGATGTTGCGCTACGGCTTCGTGCCGTACCGCCGCGACGGCAAGTCGCTGGTGATCGTCGTCTCGGACCCGACCGACTTGCCGATGATCGACGAGCTGAGCGTGATCCTGGGCACGCCGGTGCGGGTGATGGTGGGCGCGCGGTCGGCCATCGAGGGCATGCTGAAGAAGAGCGAAAGCTCGCAGCGCGTCCTCGACGAAGCGACCGAAGAGTTCCAGATCCAGGTCCTCAAAGACGACGACCTCAGTGACGAGAACCTCACCGTCGAACGGTTGACCAGCGACAGCAGTCCGATCATCCGGCTGGTGGACTCGACCATTTACACCGCCATCCAGCGCCGCGCCAGCGACATTCACATCGAGACGCAGGACGATGCGGTGTACGTGAAGTACCGCATCGACGGCGTGCTGCAGTCGGCGATGCGGCCGATCGCCAAGCGCTTCCACAGCTCGATCCTGTCGCGCATCAAGGTGATGGCCGAGCTCGACATCGCCGAAAAGCGGGTGCCGCAGGACGGCCGCTTCCGCCTGCGCGTGCCCGGCAAGACCATCGACTTCCGCGTGTCGGTCATGCCGAGTGTGCACGGCGAAGACGCCGTGATCCGTATCCTCGACAAGCAGTCGATGAGCGAGCAGTTCACCGAACTGCGCCTCGACATCCTCGGCTTCCCCGAAGAGGAGCTTCGGCGATTCCGCAAGTACATCCGCGAGCCGTATGGCATGGTGCTGGTGACCGGCCCGACCGGCAGCGGCAAGACCACCACGCTCTACGCGGCGCTGGCCGAGATTCGCACGATCGAAGACAAGATCATCACGATCGAGGATCCGGTCGAGTACCAGTTGAAGGGCATCACCCAGATTCCGATCAACGAGAAGAAGGGCCTGACCTTTGCGCGCGGCCTGCGCTCGATTCTGCGACACGACCCCGACAAGGTGATGGTCGGCGAAATTCGCGACCCCGAGACCGCGCAGATCGCGATCCAGTCGGCGCTGACCGGCCACCTGGTGTTCACGACGGTCCACGCCAATAACGTGTTCGACGTGCTGGGCCGGTTCCTCAACATGGGCGTGGAGCCCTACCAGTTCATCTCGGCGCTTAACTGCGTGATGGCGCAGCGGCTGGTGCGCAAGATTTGCGAGGCGTGCAAGCATCCGGTGACCATCGCTCCGGACCTGCTGGCCGAGTCGGCAATCGACGCCGGGGTCGCGGCGAAACACACGTTCTACGAGGGCGCCGGCTGCATCGAGTGCAGCGGCACCGGTTTCAAGGGCCGCATGGCGATTTGCGAACTGCTGGATCTGACCGATCACATCCGCGAGATCATTCTCGACAAGCGCCCGATCTCGGAGGTGAAGCGCGCCGCCAAGGAGCAGGGCATGCGGCTGCTGCGCGAGTCGGCTGTCGAGCGCGTGCTCAGCGGCGAGACCACGCTTCGCGAAATCAACAAGGTGACGTTCGTCGAATGAGCTTGCGGTCCTTCTTCCAATCCCCACCGCCCGACGTGGCCATCGAGATCGATCACGCGCACGTGGCGGCGGCGCGCCTGGTCTGGCGCGGCGACCAGGCCGTGGTGGCGGCGCACGCGCACGAGACGTTGCCCGCCGGCGCCGTGGTGCCGGCGCTGGCCTCGCTCAACATCCCGGATGTGCCCGCGGTGGCGAAGGCCGTCGGCCGCGTGCTGGCCGAGCTGGGCAAACCGCCGAGCCGCGTCGCCCTGGTCGTGCCTGACACGGTCGCCAAGGTCTCGCTGCTGAGGCTGGAGAAAGTCCCGTCCAAGGCCGCCGACCTGCAGGAGATCGTCCGATGGCAGGTGCGCAAGACCGCGCCGTTCCCGATTGAGCAGGCCGTGATCAGCGTGTCGCCTGGACTGGCCGCGGCTGACGGCAGCCGCGAGATGGTGGTGTCGCTCGCACGGGCCGACGTGATCCAGCAATACGAGCAGGCCTGCCTGATGGCCGGCGCCGAGGCCGGCCTGGTGGACCTCGCGTCGTTCAGCGTGCTCAACGGCATTCTCGCCGGGGCGGGCGGCCCCGCCGGCGACCCTTCGACCGGCTCAGGGTCGTCCCGGGGGACGCTGACGGGCGACTGGCTGCTGGTGCACATCACCGACACCTACCTGACCCTCGCCGTCATGCGCGGACAGGCGCTGTTGTTCTTCCGCCACCGCGGCGAAGAGGCCGAGGGGACGCTAGCGGACCTGATTCACCAGACCGCGATGTATTACGAAGACCGCCTGCATGGTGCCGGCTTCACGCGCGTGCTGATCGCCGGCGGCGGCCGGCTGCCGGGCGGCGCGGAAAGCGTGCGGCGCGGGCTCGAGGAACGGCTGCGCATCGGCGTCGAGTCCGTGGACCCGCGCCTGGCGGCCGCGCTCGCCGATCGCATCGGCGCCTCGCAGGAGGTGCTCGACGTGTTGGCGCCCCTGGTCGGCGTGCTGCTGAGGGAAGGACCGGTGGCCTAGCAATGTTGCGGACCAACCTGTCGACGCGGCCTTTCTACAACACCCGTGCCGTGCGCATGGGGCTGGCGGCGGTCGCCGTGATGGTGGCCGGGCTCACGGTGTTTAACACCGTTGAACTGTGGCGCTTGCAGCGGGCCAATCGCGACCTCGGCCGGACCGTCGTCGAGAACGAGAGCGCCGCGCGCGACCTGCGGGAGAAGACGCGTGCTGTTCAGCAGACCATCGACCGCACGCAATTGTCGCAGGTGTCGTCGGCCGCGGGCGAGGCCAACGCGCTGATCGATCGTCGCGCGTTTTCGTGGACCGAGTTGCTCAATCAGTTCCAGGCCACCCTGCCGCCGGAAGTGCGCATCTCGTCGGTGCAGCCGCAGGTCGATAACGCAGGCCGGCTGCTGGTCGCGTTCACCGTCCAGTCGCGCCAGCAGGAGGACCTTGACCTCTTCATCGAGGCGCTCGAGAAGTCCGGCCTGTTCCTGGACGTACTGTCACGGTCGGACACGAGCAATGAAGACCTCTCGCTGACCTCGGCCCTGCAGGCGTACTACAACCGCCCGCCGGCCACCATCGAAGCGCCACCGGCGGCCAACCCGTCGCCGCCGGCGTCTGAACCTGGCGAGGCCGCGCCGGCGAACCGTTCGGCGGCCAAGGTCGTGGCGGGAGGCCGGCCATGAGGGCCCTGTTTGCGACGGGCAGCGAGGTGCCATTCGCCCGGGTCGTCGCCGACCATCGGCGGGTGCTCGTGCCGCTTGGCGCCCTGCTCGCGATCAACATCGGTGTGCTGGTCCTGCTGGTGTTGCCGCTGCGGACCTCGGTGGCGAGCGGCGGCACGCGGGCGCAGACCTCCAGCCTGGCGCTGGCCGACGCGCGCGCGGAACTGGCGGCCGCCGAGGCGGCGCGCGATGGCCATGCGCAAGCGACCCGCGACCTGGAACGGTTTTATCGCGAGGTGCTGCCGGCCGACCTGAGCGCCGCGCAACGCCTCACGCACTCGAAGTTGAGCCTGCTCGCACGGTCTCACGACGTCGTGTTCAGGCAAAGCTCGACGTCGCCGGAATCGCTGCGGGATTCGTCGCTCGACAGCCTGATCGTGAGCTACAGCCTGACCGGGGAATGGGAAGACGTGCAGCGGTTTATCCACGCGGTGGAGACGCTGCCCGACTTCGTGGTCATTGACAATCTGTCGCTGGAGCAGGGTGGCGATGGCGCCACACTGTCGCTGTCGTTGGCGGTGTCGACGTACTTCCAGTCGAGGCGGGATGTTCCCTGATCGTCGCCGGCTGCTGATCGGGGGCGGCCTCGTGCTGGTGCTGGCGCTCGTCGTGTGGCTCCAGGCGGGGCCGGACCCGGCCGCGGCGCCGGGGGCGGGCGCTCGCACCCGGGCCCCGCGGTCGGTCGCGGGGACGGTGGCCGAAGCCCCAAGGCCGGTCGACCTCGAGATGCTGGCCGCGGACCGAGGCGAGCCTAGCGGGACGGCGCGCAATCCGTTCCGGTTCCAGCCGAAGGTGGCGCCGCCTCCGCGACCGGTAGTCGCGCCTGGGACCGAGGTGGCGCGGCCGGTGGCCCCGCCGCCGCCGTCAGGGCCGCCGCCACCGCCGCCGATACCGTTGAAGTTCATCGCGCTGGTCGAGCGAGCCAGCGGGGTGAAATGGGCGGTGCTGAGCGACGGGAAGGTGACCATGTACGGCAAGGACGGCGATACCATTGACGGTCGTTACCGCATTGTGAAGATCGGCGCTGAGTCGGTGGAAGTCACCCACCTCGATGGGCGGGGCCGCCAGGTGATTCGGCTGACGGGGCAGTAGGGCGAATGATGATGAGGCGTTTGGTCAACGGAGTCGTGTTGGTGGCGCTGGCCGCCGGGCTGGCTGCTGGGTGCGCCACCGGCCGCTCGTTTTCGCGTGGCGAAATGGCCGGCCAGGCCGGCGACTGGGAAGCGGCCGTCGGCTTTTATCGCCAGGCGCTCGACGACGACCCCGATCGCCCCGACTACAAGATTGCGCTCGAGCGCGCCATGCTGATGGCGTCGACCCAGTATACCGATCGCGCCCGGCAGTTCGAGGCCGCGGGCCAACCCGAAGAAGCCCTGCGCGCCTACACCAGGGCGATGGAGTTCGAGCCGTCCAACCGCACGATCGCCGCCAAGGCGGCGGAGATCGAGCGCATGTTGCGCGACCGCATCGAGGCGGCCACGCCGCCGCCGGCGATCGATCAGCTCCGGCAGCAGGCGCGCCGCAGCGTCGAGCCGGTGCTGAGCCCGACCAATCCCGAACCGTTGATCGTGAACCTGGTGAACACCAGCCTGCGCGAGATCCTCAGCTTCATCGGCAACTACAGCGGGATCAACGTCACGTTCGATCGCGACTTCCAGGACCGCTCGATCACGCTCAAGCTCGAGGGCGTGTCGCTCGAACAGGCCCTGCAGCAAATCATGTTGTCGAATCAGCTCTTCTACAAGGTGCTGAACGAGCGGACCATCATCGTCGCCGCCGACAGCACGCAGAAGCGGACGCAGTACGAAGACCAGGTGATTCGGACCTTCTTCATTTCCAACGCCGACGCGACCGAAATGCAGGCGTTGCTTACCGGCATGCTGCGCGTGGCGGGCATGGCCATCCAGCCGCAGATCGTTCCGAACAAGACGGCCAACACGCTGACGATTCGCGCCACGGCGGCCGTGGTGGCGGTGGCCGAGCGCATTATCGAGGCCAACGACAAGCCGCGCGCCGAAGTGTCGGTGAACGTCCAGATTCTCGAGGTCAGCCGCGAACGCGCCAAGCGCTACGGTCTCGACCTGGGCAGCTACTCGGCGGCGCTGAACTTCTCGCCTGAGTCGGCGCCGGGCGCCGACTCGAAGCCGTTCAACCTGAACACCATCTCGCAGGGGGTCAGCACAGCTGACTTCTACCTGCAGGTGCCGTCTGCCGTGGTTCGGTTCCTGGAAAGCGACTCGCAAACCAAGGTGCTGGCCAAGCCGAACCTGCGCGGCACGGAAGGGCAGAAGCTGTCGCTCAACCTCGGTGAAGACGTGCCGGTGCCGAGCACGACGTTCACGCCACTTGCTGCCGGCGGCAGCACGGTGAACCCGCTGACCTCCTACGGCTACCGCACCATCGGCATCATCGTCGACATGACGCCGCGGGTCACCTACGACGGTGACATCATCCTTGAGATCAGCATCGAGAACAGCGCGCGCGGACAGGACACCAACATCGCCGGCCAGAACCTGCCGTCGTTCTTCTCGCGCAAGGTGCAGACCAAGCTGCGGTTGCGCGATGGCGAATCGAACCTGCTGGCCGGGCTGTTGCGCGAGGACGAACGCAAGTCGCTGACCGGCTTTCCCGGCATCATGCGGTTGCCGGTGGTGAAGCAGTTGTTTTCGAACAACGACAACCTCATCCGGCAGACCGACATCGTGATGCTGTTGACGCCGCGGATTCTGCGGACCCACGAACTGCGCGCGTCGGACCTGAGCCCGATCTACATCGGCACGCAGAGCAACATGATGCTCGGCGGCCCGCCGGCCGTGATTGGCGGCGATGCGCCCGCGGCAGCCGTTCCCGAAACGCCCGCCATCGCGGTGCCGCCGCCGACGCCCGGGGTGGCGCCTTCGCCGGCCCCAGGCGCGGCTATGCAACCCGCGGCGGCGCCGGTACTGCCCGGTGGCGGACCCCGACCCGTGGTTCCACCCGGCAGTTCGCCCATTCCCGGCATGACGATGCCAGCCGCGGCAGCCGCGGCACCAAGTCCTGCCACCGCCCCGCCGCCAGACGAGCCCGTCGTGCCCGAGCCGGCGCCGGTCGCGCCGCCTTCGGCACCTCCAGCGCCGCCTGCCGCCGCCCCGGCATCGCCACCCGCGGTGGTACCGGCGCGCATCTCGGTCAGCCCGCCGAGCGAAATGCGAATCGGCAGCGGTCCGTACACCGTGCCGATCTCCATCTCCGGCGCGACGCGCGTGTCCACGCTCACGATCTCGATGACCTACAACCCTGCCCTCGTCCGGGTTCGTAGCGTCCAGGAAGGGACCTTCATGCGGCAGGGCGGCGTGACCCCCGCGTTCACGAGCCAGATCGACGAGAAGAGCGGGCGCGTCGACCTCGTGATCACGCGCCCCGGCGACCAGACCGGCGCGTCGAGTGCGGGCCTGCTGGCAGCGCTGCTCATTGAGCCCGTCGCCGCTGGCACCGGGTCGCTGTCGGTGACCGGCTCCGCCAGCGTGCCGGGCGGCGCCAGCGTGCAGTTGCAGTTCCTCCCGGCCGGAGTGACGGTGCGGTAATGAAGACGCGCGGGTTCACCTACGTCGAGCTGCTGGTGGTGATGACCATTGTCCTCATCCTGGCGTCGGCGGTGCAGCCACTGGCGAGGGTCACCATTCAGCGTACCCGTGAAGCCGAGTTGCGGCGCGTGCTGCGTGAGATGCGCACGGCGATCGACAAGTTCAAGGATGCCGCCGACGCGGGCCAGATCCCGACCACCGAGCTGAAGGCCAACAGCGAAGGCTATCCGCCGGATCTGCAGGCGTTGGTCGACGGCGTGTCGGTGGCCAACGACGCCACCGGCCGCAAGCTGAAGTTCCTGCGCCGCATCCCGGTGGACCCGACCATGGGTGACGACGACTGGGGGCTCAGGGCGTACCAGG
Source organism: Vicinamibacterales bacterium (assembly GCA_038213735.1). Lineage (GTDB taxonomy): Bacteria > Acidobacteriota > Vicinamibacteria > Vicinamibacterales > UBA2999 > 12-FULL-67-14b. Next base: position 15,355 of record JBBQSP010000027.1, read on the forward strand.
ACAAGCCCGATTCCTCGAGTTGGAGCGGGCAGAACGTCTACGACGTGTACTCCAAGAACCAGGGCACGGCGCTTGACGGCACCAAGTATCGTGATTGGGACTAGCGCCGTGACACTGAGATTCACACGACGGTCGCCGGCGAGCGGCTTCACCATGATCGAAGTGCTGGTCGTGTTGACGCTGATCGTCATCCTCGCCAGCATGGGCATGTCTCAGTATCGCAACAGCGTGACCCGCGCCGAGGAAGCCGTGCTGAAGGAAAACCTGTTCCGGATGAACGACGCCATCGATCAGTACTACGCCGACAAGAACAAGTGGCCCTCGGACCTGTCCGAGTTGGCGTCGGAGGGCTACCTGCGCGAGATCCCGACCGACCCGATGACCAAGTCGAAGGATACCTGGGTGACGACGCAAGCGGAGCCGGATGCGAACAACCCGGCGTCGCAAGTCGGCATCTACGCGGTCAAGAGCGGCTCGGAGCGCACCGCCCTCGACGGCACGCGATACGCCGATTGGTGAGCTGGTGTATCGGAACTGATCGCGAAGACTACTGCACCACGACCGCACTGGAAATGGTGCCCGTGTTTCCAAGCGCGTCAGTCGCGGTTGCAGTGATCGTGTAGGTCGTGCCCCCGGGGAACGTGCCGAACTGGTAGGCAAACGATCCACCACCGGTCCCCGAATAGATCACGGTGCCGTTCGCCAGCCTGACAACTACCGAGCGAATGGGCGGCGCCCCGGCCCCGGCTGTTGCTCCGACGGTAATCGTGGTCAGGCCGTTGTTCGCGATCGGCACGGGATTGGGCGAGGCCGAAAGCGTCATGACTGGCAGCGCTGCGTCGGCCACGACCAGCGCCACCGATGACACGCCCCGTTGGCCGTTGATGTCGGTGGCCGTGGCGGTAATCGTGTAGCCGCCGGCGCGGCTGTACGTATGGGTCAGGCCGATCGGACCGGTAATCCCGCCAAGCTGTTGTGTCTGTCCGTCGCCGTACTCGACGAGCACCGACTGAATCGGCGCCGAGGTTGTTGCCACCGCCGGAGTAAGCGTCACCGCGATGGGGCTGCCGACCAGGGGGTTGCTGGGCGTGATCGCCGAGAACGTGACGGTCGGCGCCGTGTTCACGTTGATCGTGAAGTCGGGACTCTTTTGCGAACCAACCGTGGCGGCGACCTTGGTGACGCGATTGGTGGTCAGCGTCGTCGCGGCGTAGCCGTTTGGATCCGAAAAGACGGTGCTGGTGGCGAGCGTGCCCTGATCGGTCGAGAACAGAACGGCCACGCTTGGCAGGGCATTGCCCGCGGCGTCGAGGACAAGCGCCGAGAGCGTGACGGTCCCTCCGTTCTGCGGAACCGCCGAGGGCGTCACGGTCAGTGCGACCGATCCGACGGCGGCACTGCCGACGCGAACCTGGACACCGCCGGAACTGGTGTTGCCGGAACCCGTGCTGGCGCTGCCCGAGTAGGCGTTGATGGTCGCCGTGCCTGAAACGCTCGGAGCGATATACACGGCCGTGGCGCGGCCGTTGACCGTCGGCGCTTCCGCAGGATCAACGCGGCCCAGTGTAGGCTGGAACGTCACCATCGTGCCGTTGTGCACGGCCGTGCCACTCGACTCGGTCACGACTGCGGTAATCGTCGCCTGGCCATTCACCGGCACGATGCTCTTGTCGGTTGTGAGCGTGATGGTTGAGCCGGTGGGAGAGGTCAGCGGGACCTTGTCGCACGAGGCCGCGACTACGGCGCCGATCACCGCGAAGGAGACCACGAACGAGCGCGCTGATTCATTAAGGTTGATGGACCGCAACGAAAGCTTGACCCGCTGGCGAAGCGATTGGGAAGGTGACACTGAAAGGCCTGTTAAGGATAATAGACGCATGAAGTTAGCGGGTCAAGGATTGCCCGCCGGGCCGGTGGGCCAGCTGATGACGTCGCGCGGATACGCGATGGCCGCCCTGCTGGTGGCCATGAGCGTGATGGCCGTGTTGATGGGCGCCCTGTTGCCGCACTGGACGACGCTCGCGACGCGCGAAAAGGAGCAGGAGTTGGTGTTCCGGGGGAACCAGTACGCCCGGGCGATAGGACTGTTCCAGCGCAAATTTGCGAATACTGCACCGCCAAGCATTGACGTCCTGGTTGAGCAACGCTTCCTCCGCAAGAAATATAAGGACCCGATCACCAACGACGACTTCCAGCCGATCTACGCCAACCAGGCCGCACAGGGCCTCGGTTCCCCAACCGGATCGACGAATCCGGGCCAGCAGGGTAGTGCCAACCTGGGCACTCCTGCCCGCCAGACCCTGCAAATGGGCTTTGGCAGCACCGGGGCGACCGGCGCCGGCGGCATTATCGGTGTCACGTCCAAGAGCACTGAAACCTCGCTCAGGCTCTACAACGGCCGGAACAAATACAACGAATGGGCGTTCGTCCACGTTCAGACGGCCCAGCGGCCCGGAGGGCCGGCTCAGCAGCAGCCGGGCGCCACCGGCGGCCCACCGCAGCGCCCCGGCGCGTTCGGCATGCCGCCAGGTTCGTTCCCCGGACCGGGACAGCGGCCGGGTGGCGGACAACAGCAGAGTCCCTTCGGCAACAGTCCTTCGCCATTTGGGCCTCAGGGTTCCCAACCGAACCGTCCTCCTGTTCCGCGCCCGCCAGGGCAGTAAGGGATCCTAGGTGCTTAGGGTGCCGATGGTGCTTTAGCTCAGGTCGGTGACGACCGCGTTGTGGAGCGCGCGCCGCGTTTCCTGGATGCCGTCACCGGCGCGGCTTGGGTGCACGCGGTTCGAGAGAAACACCACATACAAGTCCCGATCAGGATCGATCCAGAGTGACGTGCCCGTGAAACCGGTGTGGCCGATGGCGTGCGTCGACCAGCGCGTGCCGCACGACGAAGTGGGGAGCATGGTGTCCCAGCCGAGCGCGCGAGAACTGCCCGGAATCTTGCTCTGCCGGGCGAACCTCGCGAAGGCCGGCGACGCCAGCCACCAGCGCGCGCACGCGCCGACGGCCGCGGCCGTGCCGAACAACCCGGCGTGACCGGCGACACCGTCGAGCGCTGCGCAGTTTTCGTCGTGCACCTCACCGCGCCGTTCTTCACCGTCTGCCGTGTCCTCGGTCGGGGCAATGCGGTTGCGCCATTCGACCGGCGGCTGGAACCTCAACTCAACCCCTCGCCCCAACTCGCGGTCGCGCCAGCCGTCGAACAGCTGATCGAGTGGCGTCGAGGCCGCGTGTTCGAGCGCCAGGCCGAGCAGGATGAACCCGGGGTCGCTGTAGATCGATTGCATGCGGGGCAGATAGTCGAGCGGCTCTTCGCAAATCGCCAGTTCGAACGAGGCGCGGCCACGGCGGCGTTCCCAATACGGCCGATGCGCGGGCAAACCCGAGCAATGCTCCAGCAGGTCCTGGATCGTGACCGCCCGGCGGTCCTCGCCGGTCCACGAGGCAATCCAGTGACGTACGCGATCGTTCAGCCGCATGCGGCCGCCGGCGAACTCGCTTGCCGCGAGCGCCGCGGTGGCCAGCACCTTGGTGAGCGACGCGAGATCGTAAATGGTGTCGGTGGCAACCGCCTCCGCGCCGTCGGCGTAGGTCAGGGACCCCCGCGCGAGGGCCGCGACCACGCCGCCGCGACGGCCGATCTCAACCACCGCGCCAGGGAACACCCGATTGGCGATGGCGCGGTCGAGCACGTTTGCGATCGTTGGCAAGGGGGCGGTCATCAGGATGCCGGCGCGGCCCGGCGCGGCAGGACGGTCGCCAGGATCCACGCCGCCCCGTAGGTGGTGACAGAGCCGATCAGGACATACCACGTGAAGGCGATCGGGGTGGCCCACCACACGGCGGTCATCAACACGAGCCCGGCGATCATGCCAACGAACGTGTCGCGCTCGCTCACCCTCGGCGCCAGTGTGCCCAGCAGGAACGCGCCGAGCACCGGTCCCGAGGCGAACCCCAACACTGCCAGCCCGGCATCGAGCACCGATCGCTCCATCCACTGCGCGCCGATCGCGACCGCCAGCTGCACGATGCCCCAGCCTACGGTGGCGAACTTCGCGATCCGCATCTGGGTCGCCTGGTCGGCCGACGGGTTGACGTACGGCAGGTAAAAGTCGCTGATGGTGGTCGCCGCCATCGCATTCAGCGACGGCGACAGGGCCGCGGCGACGATCGCCGCGACAATGAAGCCGGCGAGCCCGTTCGCCAGTTCGCTGACGACGAAGATCGGCAGGATCTGGTCGGCGCGCGTCAAGGTTTGCGGGACCGGCACGTGCTGGTAGTACGCAAACAGCATCACGCCTATCAGCAGGAACAGCACGAACTGCGCGAACACGATGAAGCCGCTCAAGACCAGCCCGCGCGATGCCGCCCTTGCACTTCGCGCCGACAGCAACCGCTGCACCAGGAATTGATCGGTGCCGTGGGTGGACAACGTCAGCGCCACGCCGCCGAGCAGGCCGGCCCAGATGGTGTACGGCCGGGTCAGGTCGAACGCCGGGTCGAAGAACACGAATCGGCCGGTCTCCTGCCCGGCGCGCACGACTTCCGGCCAGCCGCCGGGAATTCGACCGAGCAGTGCCCACGCCACCGCCGCGGCCCCGGCGATGTAGACAAACATCTGCACCACGTCGGTCCAGATCACCGCCGACACGCCGCCGCGCATGGTGTAGAGAATCATCGCCGCGCCCAGTATGACGACCACGCCGGTCACCGGCACGTCCGTCACGATCGAAATCACGAGGGCGGTCGTGAACAGGCGGATGCCGTCAGCCAGCGATCGCGTAATAAGGAAGATGACGGCGGCCAGCGTCTTGACGCGCGTGCCGAACCGGCGCTGCAGCAGCTCGTACGACGTGAACAGCTCGCCGCGGAAATAGGCCGGGATGAAAAGGAGACTGACCAGTACGCGGCCGATGATGTAGCCGACGGCCAGCTGCAGGAACGTCATATTCCCGCCGTAGGCGGCCGCTGGAATGCCGATGAAGGTCAGCGTGCTGGTTTCGGTGGCGACGATCGTGAAGCAGATGGCCCACCAGGGCACGCTGCGGTCGGTCAGGAAGTAGTCGCGCGTGGTCTTCTGGTATCGCGCAAACCACGATCCGAAGGCGGTGATCGCGAGCAGGTAGACGCCGATGACGGCGTAGTCGACCGCGGACAGCGACATGAGTCAGTCGCAGTGTAGTGCGAATCGCCGTCTCAGTGCGATCCAGGCCCAAACGCGGCCCGGCCCAGTTCGCCAAGCGTGCCGGCGCTGTTCGGTGGCGCAGTCAGGGCGTCGTACGAAAACAGGATCATGCCGGCGGCGCCCAGCCGGCGGGCGGCGGCAATGTGCTGCAGCGTTTGCGCCTGGGGCAGGAGGTAGGCGCCAATGCCCGCCCACACCGGCACGTCACCGGCGTAGTCGCGCGCCGCCTTGACCTGCTCTGCAAACACCCCAGTGTCGGTGGTGTAGGCCATGGGGCACAGCACATCGAGTAGCGATTGGTCGAGCCAGGCGCGCCAGTCCTGCTGCCGCGAGGAGGTGGCCTGCTGCGCATCGGGAACGACGGCCGCGCTCAACAGCGTGCCCGGCCGCGCTGCCTTCACGGCCGTGCGCACCTTGCTGACGAGCGCGGTCAGGCCGTCGCGGCGGAACTGATTCCATCGCCCGGGGTACAGGTTCGGATAGGCGGCCGGGTCGAGCACCTCGCGGGCCGCGGCTTGGCGCCGCTCCTGCTCACTCATGTCGGGAAGGATAGTGGCCTTGAACAACGCGATGGCCGAGGGGCTGTAGTCGAAGTCTTCGTTCGGGAAACGGACGTAGTCCAGGTGCACTCCGTCGACCGCGTACTTCTGCACCAGTTCGCCAATCACCGCCGCCGCATGCGCCTGCGCCCCGGGATGCACCGGTGAGGTGTACAGCCCTTCAACCTCGGTGGCATGGGCCCGTGTCCAACGCGCCAACCGGCCGAGATAGGCCGGGCTGCGCAGGTCCACCTTCTTCATCTCGGCGGCCAGCTCGCGCGGGACCATCAGCCATTCGGGCTCGCGGTAAATGACGTGCTCGCGCGCCGCGGGCAGGCTGACCGAACTGGAGACCAGGTTCACCGCCACCCACGCGTGCACCTTCAGGCCAGCGGCATGCGCGTTTTCGAGGACCGTGGCGAGCGGATCGAACGCCGGCTTCGAGGCCAGTTCCGATGCGCGCGGTTCCATTGTGCTCGCGTAGTACGCGTCGCCGCGTCCACGCACCTGAACGATCAACGTGTTGAATCCGCCGGCATCGGCGGCACGCACCATCTCGCGAATGGCCTCGGGCGACGACAGCGTCGTTCGCGTGACCCACAACGCGCGTGTTTCGGGTGTGGCGGCCCTGGCACCAAATACGGCGACGGCGATCAGGCCGGCGAGCGCGAGGCAAAAGGCCGAGCCCGCCGCCACGGGGGGAGTGGGGCGAAACATTGACAACACATCAACTTAGCATGTCTCCCGCCCTATGGGGGCGCGCGTCCGGGCTGTAAGCTAGGTGAATGCATGTGTTGGGCATCGACGCCGGCGGCTCCAAGACCGTCGCCCTTCTCGCCGATGCGGCCGGCCGCATCGTCGGCGAGGGCCGGGCCGGTGGCGCGAACCTGCAGGCGCATGGCGAACTCGAAGTGGAGAAAGTCCTGCATCGCGTGATCGATGAGGCGATGGCCGGCGGCGTGGGTGTGCCGGCCGCGGTGTGCCTCGGACTGGCCGGCGTCGATCGTGAGGGCGACAGCCAGGTCATCGCGGCCGTCATGCGGCGTCTCGGCTTCCGCGATCGGACCTTGATCGTCAACGACGCGCTGATTGCACTGGTTGCGGGAGTGCCGCTGGCTGACGACACGGTGGCGGTGGGTCCGGGCCTCGTCCTGATTTCGGGCACCGGTTCCATCGCCTACGGCGTTAATCGCCATGGGCTCGCGGCTCGCGCCGGCGGGTGGGGCACGTCGCTCGGCGACGAGGGCTCCGGCTACTGGATCGGTCGCCGCGCCCTCAAGGCGGTGACGCGCGCGGCCGACGGCCGCGGCCCGGCGACCGGCTTGACGCGACTGGTCCTGTCGCACTTCACGCTGTCCCGGCCGGAACAGCTGGTCTCAGAGATCTACGACCACGCCAAGGGCAAGCGCGCGATCGCGTCGCTTGGGCCGCTGGTGGAGCAGGCGCGCGCGGCCGGCGATGCCGCGGCCGGCGAGATCATGCGCAAGGCGGCAGAGGAACTGACGCTGGCTGCGGCCTCGGTAATTGCCAGCCTCGACATGCGCGGCGAACAGTTTCCCGTGCTGATGTCCGGCGGCATGCTGCGCGGCGCGCCGTGGCTGGCCGTCGAGGTCAGCCGGCGGCTGGCCGAGGTTGCGCCCCGCTGCACCGTGACCGCCCTTGATGTGGAACCGGCACTTGGCGCGGTGCGCTTGGCTTTGGCGGAAGCCGCCGGCGGCGTCAGCATTCCCCCTTACTGTGATGCCTTTCGTACGACACCTCAGTGAATATTAAACGATTCGACCACGAAGATGTCCTGGCCTCGACCCTCGCCACGTGCTTGATCGAAGCCCTGTCCCTCAAGCCGCGGCTGGTGCTCGGCCTGCCGACCGGTCGTACGCCGGTGGCGCTCTATCGCGAGATCCGATCGCGCAGCCATCGCGGCCACGTCGATTGGTCGCAAGCGCGCACCTTCAACCTCGACGAGTTCGTCGGCCTTGGCGACGGCGACGAGGGCAGCTATCGCTCGTACATGCAGGCCGAGTTGTTCAACCACGTCCGCATCGAGTCGGTGAACATAGGCATGCTCGACGGCCGCGCCGCCAACCTGGCCGCCGAGTGCGCTCGCTACGAACGCGCCATCGACGAGGCCGGGGGCATCGACATCCAGGTCCTCGGCATTGGTGCGAATGGGCACATCGGGTTCAACGAGCCCGGAGACGCGCTCGATGCCGAGACGCACGTGGCGGAACTCTGCCGCGAAACCAGGGAGGCCAATGCCGGCCTGTTCAGCGGCGACCTGGGCCAGGTGCCCACGTACGCCTTGTCGATGGGCATGGCGACGATCCTGCACGCGCGGGAGATTGTGTTGATGGCCACCGGCGCGGAAAAAGCGGCCGCCGTCGCCGGGATGATCGACGGACCGATCACGACGCGGCTGCCGGCGTCGTTCCTGCAGTTGCATGCGCGCGTCACGGTGATGCTCGACTCTGCCGCAGCTTCTCGACTGGCTTAGACCGCGCCCATTCGACTCGCCGGTTTCGCCGCTGGCGAACCCGGCTCGCTCAGGGCAGGGGCGATGGCCTAGAGCGCTCCTGCGATCAGCGCCTTGAGGCGGGGTTCGATGTCTTCGCCAATCGCATCGCGGATCAGATCGTCCGACTTGCGGAGTCGCGTGACGGCCTTGGCGTAGGTCAGCCCGGCCTTCTGCATGACGATGGCGACCTTGACGTTCCAGTGCGCCTTCTTCAGCAGCTTCTCGGCCTCGTCGTAGTCGAGGTCGGTGACGATGTGGACAATGCGGCGGGCGCGGTCGCGCAGTTTCTCGGAGCCGAGGGCGTTCACGTCAACCATCAGGTTGCCGTAGGTCTTGCCAATCAGGATCATCGCCGAGGTCGTCAGCATGTTGAGGACGATCTTGGTGGCGGTGCCGGCCTTGAGCCGGGTCGAGCCGGCGATGATCTCGGGCCCGACGGCGGGGGCGATGGTCAGGTCCACGAACGCCTGCAGTTCGTTGCGCGGATCGCAGGTGACAAACACCACGCGCGAGCCGGCCTTGCGGGCGCTTGTCAGCGCGCCGCGGACGAACGGTGTCATGCCGCTGGCCGAGACGCCGATCACGACATCTTTCTTGGTCGGGTCGAGCCGTGTGACGGCGCGCGCGCCTTCTTCGTAGTTGTCTTCGGAGCCTTCCTTGGCCCGGATGATCGCGTTCTTGCCGCCGGCCATGATGCCCTGCACCAGCAGCGGGTTGGTGCCGAAGGTTGGCGGCATCTCGGCCGATTCGACGACGCCCAGCCGTCCACTCGTGCCGGCGCCCACGAAGACCAGGCGGCCGCCCTTGCGCAGGGCCTTTGCGCACATGTCGGCGCCCAGGGCAATGCGGTCGCGCTCTTTCTGCACCGCCACGAGCATGCGGCGATCTTCGGTGAGCATGAGGTCGACAATGCCGCCCGCGTCCAGCTTGTCGATGTTGAGCGACGAGGGGTTAATGGCTTCGGTCGGGAGCGACTGCCATCGAGAACGGGTAGGGGCCACTAGCTAATCTCTGCTGCGAACAACGGTAACAGCTGATGCTAGTCCCCGGTGTGCCTGCTGTCAATGAGACTATCCTTGTGCGGTGAGTGCGCTGGTCGACGCCTATTTGTCCCACCTGGCGGTGGAGCGCCGGCTGTCGCCGAACACCGTGGAAAGTTACGCGCGCGACCTGGCCCAGCTGCAGCAGTTTGCCGCCGGACTAGGCCGGCCCGTCGAGGACCTCGATCGCCGCGGCCTCGAGGCGCTGGTCCGGCAACTCATGGGCGAGGGGCGAGCGCCCGCCTCGGTCGCGCGCGGCGTCGCCTGTTACCGCGGCTACTACCGGTTCCTGGTCGTCTCGGGCCATCGCACCGTAAACCCGGCCGACGACCTGCAGGCCCCGCGGGCCTGGAAAGCGCTGCCCAAGTTCCTGTCCGTGGACGATGTGGACAAGCTCCTGGCGGCGCCCGACACGACCGTGCCGCGCGGCCTGCGCGACCGGGCTCTGATCGAAGTGCTGTACGCGACCGGCCTGCGCGTGTCGGAGTTGATCAACCTGAAGCCGCAGGACGTGAACCTCGAGAGCGGCTACCTCACGACCACTGGCAAGGGCCGGAAACAACGGCTGGTGCCGCTCGGCGATGAGGCGGCGAGTTGGGTCGTGCGGTACCTGGCGGAGTCGCGGCCGGTCCTGCTGAAGAAGCGGACCTCGTCGCGATTGTTCGTCAATGCGCGCGGCGGCACCGGGCTGTCGCGCGTGGGCTTCTGGAAGATCATGAAGGCGTACGGGCGGCAATGCGGACTGACCGGCGCCCTCAGTCCACACGTCCTGCGTCACTCGTTTGCAACGCACCTGCTCGCGCGCGGCGCCGACCTCAGGGCCATCCAGATGATGCTGGGTCACAGCGACCTGTCGACGACCCAGATCTATACGCATATTCTGGAGGCGCGGCTGCGCGCGGTCTACGACCGCTTTCATCCGCGTTCATGACCCTGACCCGCCGCCGCCTTGCCGTCGTCCTGGTTGTGCTGAGCGCGCTCGCGTGGTTGGCCATGCTGCCACCCGCACCGCTGGGCGCGCCCGTGCTCGAGGGCAGCCACCACACGGTGCGTGGTGCGTACCACGTGCACTCCGACCGGTCCGATGGCATCGGCACGCTCGACGAGATCGCGCAATCGGCCCAACGTGCCGGTCTCCAGTTCGTGATCGTCACCGACCACGGTGATGGCACGCGGTCGCCCGACGCCCCGCAGTACCGTCATGGTGTGCTGGTGATCGATGCGGTCGAACTGAACACGGCCAGCGGCCACCTGGTGGCGTTGGGAATTCCGGCCGCGCCGTATCCGCTCGCGGGCACGGCGGCCGACGTGATGGAAGATGTGCGGCGCCTTGGGGGCTACGGTATTGCCGCCCATCCAGATTCACCGAGGACCACGCTGGGGTGGACCGCCTGGGATGTCGCGGTCGACGGCGTGGAATGGATTAATGCCGACAGCAGCTGGCGAGACGAGCCGGCCAGCGCCCTTGCGCGCGCGGTGCTTGGTTATCCGATTCGGCCGGGTGGAGCGGTGGCCTGGCTGCTCGATCGGCCCGTGGGCCTGCTGGCACGATGGGATGCCATGGGCGCCACGCAATCCGTGCCGGCGCTGGCCGCAGCCGATGCCCATGCGCGGATCAGCCTGCGCGACCCTGGTGCCGACGGCGACACGTCGGCGTTGCAACTGCCAGTGCCAGGCTACGAGGCGGTGTTTCGCGCCTTCTCGAATCATGTCGTGCTGACCGAGGCCCTCGCCGGCGTCGCCACGCCCGATGCCACGGCCATCGTCAGCGCGATTGCCCGCGGTCGGGTCTTTACCGTCATCGATGCCCTGGCCTCGCCAGGAGGACTCGCCTACACCGCGACCGGCGGAGGAGTGGTGGCGCACATGGGTGAATCAGTGCCGCTTGAGGCAGGGGTGAACCTGCGCGCGCGTGTGAGCGGACCGCCCGGCACCACGCTTCGGCTGATGCGTGACGGTGTAGTGGTGCACGAGGGCGGCGATGCCGAAGTGTCGTGGAGCGCCAGCGGGCCGGGTGTCTACCGCGTCGAAGCCCACGTGCCCGGCGCGCCCGGCACGCCGCCGGTCCCGTGGGTACTGTCGAATCCCATCTATGTCGGCTTGCCGAGGCCGCCGGCCGTGGATGGCGGTCCGCACGCCGCGCCGCTGTCGCGCATTCCCGCGCGCGCGGCCGAGGTCGCCACCGAGCACGGCGCCGGCGATGTCAGCGAGCTGGTGGACGCGCAGCTCGCCGATGCGCGCGCGCGGCAGCTGGCAGGCGAGCAGCCCATCGGGTGGCGCTTTGCCCTGTCATCGGGCGTGCCCGCGGGACAGTTCGCGGCGGTCCAGTTGCCGGTCGCCGGCGGCGTGTCTGCCTTCGAGCGCGTGCGGTTTACGGTGCGATCAGCGGCGCCGCTGCGGGCGTGGCTGCAATTGCGGGCGGGTCCGGCGACCGAGCGGTGGGGCAAGACCTTCTATGCCGACGAGGAGCCGCGAGTCGTGGAACTGTCGCTGCGCAACTTCCTGCCGATTGGCGCCACGTCCACCGCGGCACCACCGCTGGCGCGCATCGACGCGCTGCTGTTTGTCGTCGATACGCTCAACAGCCGACCCGGCGCGTCGGGTTCGATGACCTTGTCTGAAATCGCCTTCGTCCGTTAGCACCCTAGGCACCTTAGGCACCCTATCTTTTTAGTGCCTCACCCCGTGTCGGACGCTCAGCTCCCAGATCATCAACGCGATCCCCAACCCCAGCAGCCCGCCACCAAGCGCGAGCCAGGCGATCGGGTACGCCATGCTGATGGTGCCGTAGCCGCCGCGTTGCAGCGCGAGGATCATCTGGATGAAGCCGGCTGGCAGGCACACCATGGCCGCGATCAGGCACACGCCGGCGGTCACGTAGCGAGTGGGTGAGGGGCGTTGCGGAACCTTGGTCATGTGCGTACAGTCAACAGCAGAAACGCGGCCGCGGCGCCGAAGATCAGGTTGGGTGCCCACGCCGCCAGGATCGGATCGAGCAGGCCGCCGGCGCCGAACGCGGCAAACACGCTGATCATCACCCAGTAGACCAACGCGAGCACGATGCCGATGCCGATGCCGTACATCGCGCCGCGCTTGCCCGTGGACACCGCGAACGGCACCGCAATCAGCGTCATCACCAGGGTGACGAACGGGAAGGCGGTCTTGCGATACAGGCCGACCTCGTGCTCGAGCACGTTATAGCCGCTCGCGCGCAGCTCACCGATGTAGGTCCGCAGCTGGCCGAAGTTCATCAGGTCGGGCTCGCGCGTCTCGGTCACGAAATAATCGGCTGGTTCGAGCGGCACCGTGCGCTCGGTGAACTTGGCGAAGCCCTGGTCCTTGACCTCCACCTTCGGCCCGAAGTCGCGCGACCACCCCTGCTCCAGCCGCCACTGCGGCACCACCCCGGCCGGTCCGGCGACGGGAGCATAGGTCGCCTTGGCCGCGAACGTCCGCGAGCGAATGGCATGGGCCGCCTCGTCGAAGTCGAACACCGACAGGCTGTTCAGCTCGCGCCGGCGCGGGTCGTAGTGCTCGTAGTGGTAGACCTCGCCGTCTCGGCCGACAATCCACTTTCGGTTCATGACGCCGAACGTCTGCGGCGAACCCGTGCGTATGATGTGCTTCAGCCGATCGGCGTTGCGATTGGCGGTGGCCAGCACCCGTTCTTCCATCGCAAACAGGATCATGCTGGCGGCGATGGCGAACAGGACAAGCGGCAACGCCGTGCGATACAGGCTGATGCCGCACGCGCGCATGACGATGAGCTCGCTGTTCTTGGTGAGCAGGCCGATGGTCACGAGCGCCGAGAGCAACACGGCGAGCGCGAGGATGTAGGTCAGCCACTCGGGCGTGGACCAGAACAGGAACTGCGCCAGCATGCCCAACGAGGTCTGGCCCTTGAACCACTTGTCCGACAGGTCGATGAACGTCGAGATGTAGAACAGGCCCAGCATCCCGACTGTGGTCATGCCGAGAATGCGGATGTACTGCCTGGCGAGGTAGACGTCGAGCAGGCGCGGGCCGGGCAGCGAGAATTGCGGCACCTTCACGACGACGACCACGCGGCGAGTGCGGGAGGGCGCGCCGGCGGGCGTCGTGGCCACGTCGCCGGGGGTGGCGGTGGCCGCACGGCGCCGCGTCAGCCAGCCAGGCAGCGTGATGCGGATCGGCGATCCCGCCGAACGCGACCGCGAGGCGAGCAGCGCGAGGCCGGCCGCGCCCAGGATGAAATTGGGCAGCCACACCGCCAGCCAGGGCGACAGCCAGAATCCCTTGGCCAGTGCCTCGCCACCGTACATCACGACGTAGTAGCTGAAGATCACGCCGATGCCGAGCACAAACGCGGCCAGCTTGCCGTCCTTGCGGCTTGACGCGCCAAGCGCAAGGCCGAGCAATGCGAAGACAAAGCTCGCGACCGGGATTGAGAACTTTCGGTGGATCTCCATCAGCTGGTTGTGCGGCGACTCGCCATTCGCGCGGAACTCCTCGGCCTTGGCGTAGAGCTCCTCAATTCTCAGCTCGCGATCGCCGCGGGCCGGGCCCTCACGCGGGAACACGGTTTCGGGATCGAGCGAGAGCAGGATGCTCTCGAACCGCGTCGCCTCGTAGGCGTTGGGGTCGGTCGGGTTGGTCCGATGACGCGTCCCGTCTTCGAGGACCATCTGGATGGTCTCGGCGTCGCGGTCGATCATCATGCGCCCGCGCTTGGCGAGGTAGATTACCTGCTCGGCGGGGTTGCGCGAATCCGCGGCAAGCACATCGGTCCAACCCGTGCCACCGGCCGGGACCTCGTTGACGTAAAGCACGAGGTGGGGGAAGTCCTCGAAGAAGACGCGCGGCCGCACCTCGCCCTCCGCTCGATCCATCACAATCTTGTTGGAGATGTCGCGGAAAGTCTGGTTGCCGTCCGGCATCGCCTCGAGCATCAGCCACGAGGACACGCCCCAGCAGACGACGCCGACCAGGAGAATTGGTGACAGCAGGCGGTACGGACTGACGCCGCAGGCCATCAACACGACCACTTCGCGATCGGCCGACAGCCGGCCCAAGGCGACAAGAATGCCGATCAGCAACGCCATGGGAATGGTCAGGGCGACGACCCCTGGGAGCAGCGTGGCCATGAGCTGCAGCAGGGTGACCCACGGCACCCCCTTCGCGATCATCTGTTCGGCCAGATCGATGATGAAGGGGATAATCAGGATGAACGTGAACACCAGCAGGGCAATCAGAAACGGCGGGAGGATCTCCCGAATGACGTACCGGTCGATGATGCGCATGCGCATGGGGTTCCGCGCGCCTCCTGGGCGCGCACGCGCGCCTCTTGGGCGCGCAAGCTGCCCCCATTATCGCCCATGGTGAACCTCGCCCTGCTGTGGCACATGCACCAGCCCTACTACGAGGACCTCGCCACCGGCGAGCACATCCTCCCGTGGGTGCGGCTGCATGCCATCAAGGACTACTGGGGCATGGTCGCCCTGATGGGCGAATTCCCGGGCGTGCGCGCGACCTTCAACCTGGTGCCCTCGCTGGTCGTGCAGGTCCAGGCGTTTGCGGCCGACCAGGCCTCGGACCGACACCTCGCCGCGGGGCTCAAGCCGGCGGATGAGTTGACCGGAGACGAAGCCGGCTGGCTCGTTGCCAACGGGTTTCATGCACCGTACGGGTGCATGATTGCGCCCTATCCGCGTTACGCGGAACTGCACGCCGCGCGCCTGGCCGGGGCCGCGTTCACGCCTGCCGACCTGCGCGACCTGCAGGTCTGGCACAAGCTCGCCTGGATCGACCCCGACTGGCTGACGCGCGACCCGCGGCTCCTGGACCTGATTGCCCGCGACCGCGACTACACCGAGGCCGACAAGGGGGCCCTTCGTCAAATCGAACTCGAACTGCTGCGGCTCGTGGTGCCGGCCTATCGTGAAGCCGGCGAGCGAGGGCAGGTCGAACTGGCGTGCTCACCGTTCTATCACCCGATTCTGCCGCTGCTGCACGACTCCGATGTTGGGCTCGGCACGCATCCGGGCGCAGGTCGGCCGCGCACCCGGTTTGCGCGCCCCGATGATGCCAGGACGCAGATCGAGCGGGCCCTCGCGTTTCACGCCGACACGTTCGGCCGGCGCCCGGCGGGCATGTGGCCCTCGGAAGGCTCGGTGTCGGACGCCGCGGTGGCGCTGATGGCCGAGGCCGGCGTGACATGGATTGCGACCGACGAGGACATCCTCGCGCGCTCGCTTGGCGTGGCGTTGCCGCGAGACGAGTTCGGCCACGCGCTCCGGCCCGAGATCTTGTACCGGCCCTATCGCCTGGGCGCCGCCGGCCCAATCGCGCTGTTTCGCGATCACGCGCTGTCGGATCGGATTGGCTTCAACTATCAAAGTTGGGATGCGCGAGCGGCCGCCGCGGATTTCGTTGACCGGGTGCGGACGGCAGGCCAACGGTTTGCCGCAGCCACCGGCGGGGAAGTCGGGACGGTCAGCGTGATCCTCGACGGGGAGAACGCGTGGGAGCATTATCCCGAGGGCGGCCGGCCGTTCCTGCGCGCGCTCTATTCGGCGCTGGCTGAAGCCGGTGACATCCGGACCGTAACCATGGCCGAGGCGGCATCCGGTCCGGCGGTGCCGCTGGCGTCGGTCCACGCCGGGTCGTGGATCAACGCCGACTTCTATATCTGGATGGGCCATCGTGACGACCACCGGGCCTGGTCGCAGGTGGCCGAGGCGCGCGATGCGTTCGACCGCCATGCGGAGGGCGTAGCCGCCGGCCGGCGCGGCCAGGCTTTCGAGGAACTGTTGATCGCCGAAGGCAGTGATTGGTTCTGGTGGTACGGCGATGACCACTCCTCGGACCACGACCAGGAGTTCGACGAGCTGTTTCGGCTCCACCTGCGCAATGCCTATACGGCGTTGGGCGTCCCCGTTCCGGATGAGCTTTACCTGTCCAACATCTCCACCAGCGCGGCCACCGAACTCAACCCGTCGGGAGTGGTTTCAATCACCCTTGATGGGCGCGCGACAAGCTACCTGGAATGGGTGGGCGCATCGCGCCCGTCGCTGGTCCGGCCGGCCGGCGCCATGCATGAGGTGGCCGCCGCTTCGCCCATGACCGAACTATTGGTCGGGTTCGATGCGGCGGGCGGGCTCTGCCTCCGCCTCGCCGGCCCGGTGGTCGGCTTGTTGGCGTCTCGATCGGCGACCCTGGTCGTGCTGGTGTCCGCCCCCGACACCCGGCAAGTGCCGGTCGAGCCGGCGTGGATGTCTGTTGATGAGCTGGCAGAGGTGATCATCCCGGCCGACGAACTCGAAGTCCTTCCGGGTCAGCGCCTCGAATTCCGGCTTCAGGTTCGGGCGTTGTCCAGCGACGTTCTCGAGACGGTTCCAGCCGGCGGTCCCTGGACCGTGGTGGTTCCGGGGCCGAGTTCAGCAACTTCGGACTGGTATCTATAGGGCAGTTGCCAGACAACTCATCATAAAACCCACACAAACCGTCCACAGGTCGTGTTTACGTGAGTATTCGATTAGGTCTGATAATACATGTTATGTTAACTAAATACCCAATCGCCAGATTTGCCAGTGACAGACCACAAATCCGGATCACTTCGCGTGCGTCAGTTCCTGAAGAATATTCTCGAGCGCGGCAATGACTTCATCCTTGCTCGCGTTCTTCTTGTTGAAGCTGAGGCGCATGTTGAAGGCCTTGCTCGGTGGCCTGAACGCAAACACGAATGCCTTGGGCCGCCCGGGCTTGACCTTCTGGGTATCCTTGCGTAGCTGTTCGCGGGTCGCGCCCTGGTTGGCGATCTTCTCGACCAGCGCCAGCATCTTCTGCGGATCGCCCTGGCGGACCACCTGCAGCAACAGCGACCGGCTGTTGATACCGGCCAGCCGGCAGACCTTGCGAACCTCTGGCGGGATGCCGTTGATCGACAGCGCCTCGGTAATCGACGTCCGCGACTTGCCCAGACGCTTGGCCAGGTCCTCGTGCGTGTAACCGCAGCGCTGCGCCAGGGCCTGCATGGCTTCCGATTCTTCGAAGGCCGTCAGGTCCTTCCGCTGGATGTTCTCGACCAGCGCCAGTTCCAGCATCTCGCGGTCGTCCACGTCGCGGATGACCACCGGCAGCTCGGTGAGCCCGGCCTGGACCGAGGCGTGATACCGCCGCTCGCCGGCAATGATCTGGTACCGTGGGCCGCGCTGGCGGACCACCAGGGGTTCGATAATGCCCTTCTCCGTGACCGACGAAATCAGTTCGGCCAGGTCGCCCATGGCCTGTCGCGGCTGGTCGGGGTTGGGGTCGATCTGGTCGATTGGCACCATGCGGCCGACCGGGGCGCCGGCTGAGGCCGCGAGGGTTTCGACGTAGTGCGCGTCGTGGCGCATCCGCAGGTTGTCTGGCAATCCGCGAGGCTTAGGCACGGTCGATCACCTCCTCACACAAACGGTAGTACTCGGTCGCGCCAGACGACTCCGGCGCGAAGGTAAAGATGGATTCCCGGTACGCCGGGCTCTCCTCGAGCCGCACGCTCTTGCTGATCACGGTGCGGAAGACCTTGTCGCCGAAGACCTTTCGAATCTGCTCCTGGATGTCGCGGGCCAGCGCCGTGCGCTTGTCGTGCATCGTGATTACCACTCCCAGGATCTGCAGTTCAGGGTTCGGCCGCTGGCGGACCTTCTCAATGGTCTCGAGCAGGTCGTCGGTGCCTTCAAGCGCGAAGTACGACGACTGGATCGGGATCAGCAAATGGGTGGACGCGACCAGCGCGTTGATGGTCAGCAGGCCCAGCGCCGGCGGACAGTCGATGACGACGTTGGCGTACTGCACTTGCAGCGCGGCCAGTTCGTCCTTCAACCGGAAGGGCGCATCGAGTTCGCCGACCAACCGTGATTCGAGCTTGGCCAGGGCAATCCGGGCCGGTGCAATCGAAAGGTTTGGCAGCGAGGCCGGCACGATCACGTCAGCCAGGTGCACGGTGTTGTCCACGAACACGTCGTACATGCTTCGCGTGGCGGTGCGGATGTCGATGAACGACATGCTGCTGTTGCCTTGCGGGTCCAGATCAATGAGCAGCGTCGGCTTGCCTCGCATGGCAAGAGCAGCTGCGAGGTTGATGGCGGTGGTGGTCTTCCCCACGCCGCCTTTCTGATTGGCAATACTGAGAATCATCGAGCAGGAATGTGCGGTCCAACACGCATTCTAGGAGCGTGGGCGGCGAGAGTCAAATACGAGGGATGTCGGCGTCGGGAGGTTAAGGCGAATTAGGGCAGCTAAGATGTCAAAACACAGGCACTTAGGGGAATTGTCGGCACGCCGACAAGGCAGGTTCGACAAGGCAGGTTCACTGGTTCACTGGTGCACGGGTTCAGAGGTTCACCAGGTTCCGAACCGCTTGAACCTTTGAACCCCTGTGAGCCCTGTGAACCCTGTGAACCCTGTGAACCCGTGAACCTTACATCTTGTACTTGCCCATATCGTCGGGGTCGAGCTGCTCGAGCCACTGCTGCAGGCGGTCGCTGTCCTGCTTCTCGTTCGACAGGTCCACGGTCTTGGCGTGGTCGATCACTTTCTCGTCCACCAGGATGGGCGCGCGGGTGCGCAACGCGAGGGCGATCGCGTCGCTCGGCCGGGCGTCGATCGCCACCGGCCCGAGCGGGGTCTTGAGGTGGATCATCGCGTAGAAGGTGTTCTCCTTCAGGTCGCACACCACGATCTTGTCCACCGTCGCCTGCAAGTCCTGGATGATGTTGCGCAGCAGGTCATGCGTCATCGGCCGCGGCGTCTGGATGTTCTCGATCTGCAACGCAATGGCGTTGGCCTCGAACACGCCCACCCAGATCGGCAGCACCTTCTGCCCCTCCGAGTCGCGCAGGATGATGATGGGCATGTTGGTGATGGGATCCACCATCAGCCCCTTGATGTTCATTTCGATCATTTGCGTCCCCGCTCAATGCCACCGTGCTTGCAGTCTCAATGCGGCGATCCCGCGGCTTCGCCCCACACGCTATTGGGGCCGGTGCGCCGGATCGTCACGTCCACCAACCGCCCCAGCCACTCGGGTGGTCCTGGAAAGTTGACCACCGTGTTGCCGCTGGTTCGGCCCGTCAGTTCCCACCCGCTTCGCCGGCTGGTCGCCTCCACCAGCACTTCATGGGTCGTGCCAATCGACCGCTGGAAGAGGTTCGACTGGATCGACCGCTGGAGCGACTGCAGCGCCACGATGCGCCGCTTCTTCTCTTCGCCCGTCACATCGTCCGGCATCCGCTTCGAGGCCAGCGTGTTCGGGCGCTCCGAGTACTTGAACGAGTAGATGCTGTGGTAGCCGACCGTTTCGGTCAGGCTCATCGTCTCGTCGAAGTCGGCTGCCGTCTCTCCTGGGAAGCCAACGATCATATCGGTCGATAGCTGCACGTTCGGGATAGCCGCGCGAATGCGTGCAACCAGGTCGAGGTACTCGTCGCGCGTGTGTCTCCGCCGCATCAATGACAGCACCCGCGACGACCCCGACTGCACGGGAAGGTGCAGGTGTTTACACACCTTCGGCAAGTCGCGAACCGTACCGATGAGGCGGTCACTCGTGTGCCGCGGATGCGGGCTGGCAAAGCGGATGCGGTCAATGCCAGGCACCTCGTGCACGGCCTCGAGCAAGGCCGGGAAGTCGCACGCCGGATCATCCGGAGCCTGGTAGTGGTTCACGATCTGCCCGAGGAGTTGCACCTCGCGCCGCCCGCTGTCAGCCGCCTCTCGCACGTCAGCCAATATCTCGGCTTTAGACCGCATGCGCTCGTGCCCACGGGTATACGGCACGACACAGAAAGCGCAGAAATCGTTGCAGCCCTCGATAATTGTCACGTAGGCGCGGACCGGATCGCCCCGCCGGACGACGCCCAGCGGGAACGAGGGGTCCTCGTACGGGTTCTCGATCGCGATGAGCCCATCGACTCTCGACCGGCCGTAGAAAACGGCCGGTCGCTCGCTCAGGGCTTGCTTCGCAAGCATCGGCAGCATCTTCACTTGCTGCGTGCCGACCACCAGGTTAACGACGCCCTTCGAGCGCTTGATGAGCTTGATACCTTCCTGTTGCGCCACGCAGCCTGCGACCACCACGAGCGGGTCGCGGCCGTGCTCGCGGCTCATCTCCTTGATCTCGCCAAGGCGGGTATAGAGCTTCTCTTCCGCCCGCTCGCGCACGCTGCAGGTGTTGACGACCACGATATCGGCATCGCGCTCCGACTCGGCCGCGTCGTAGCCCGACTGCTCGAGCAGCCCGGCCATGCGCTCGGAGTCGTGCACGTTCATCTGACAGCCGTAGGTCTCGATGAAGTATTTCATTTCAGTTTCGCTTTCGCCCGCCGCGAACTTTCGCCTTTCGCTTTCGCCGCCGTTTCACCTTTCGCCTGGGCGGTTTCGAGCAGCTCCCTGGCGCTCTCGAGCGCCTTGACGCCGGCGGCAGAGCCGCCCATCATCCTGGCAATCTCGGGAACGCGATCCTCGGCCGTGAGGCGGGTCACGCTCGTCACCGTCCGGCTACCCTGCACCCGTTTCTCGATCAGGAACTGGGTGCGGCCGCTCGCGGCGATCTGCGGCAGGTGCGTGATGCAGAGCACCTGGAATCGCTGACCCAGGGCGGCCAGCTTGTCGCCGACCACGCTGGCCACTCGCCCACCGATGCCGGCATCCACCTCGTCGAAAATCAGGGTCTTGCCCGCCATGCCGTCCCTGGCGCCCAGCGTCTTGAGCGCCAGCATGACCCGCGACAGTTCACCGCCCGAGACAATGCGCGCCAGCGGCCGGAGCTCCTCGCCGACGTTGGGCGACAAGAAGAACTCTCCCGCGTCTATGCCGGCCGCGGTCCACGCCGATTCCGACTCGCTGCTCGACAGCCGCACTTCGAACTTCGTCCGGGCCATGGCCAGGTCGGCCAGCTCGGTCTCAATACTCTTGGCGAACCGCGTGGCGGCGGACCGGCGGGCCGACGATAACCCACGGGCCTCGTCCAGGAACACCTTGCCGGCATCCGCCATGCGCTGCTCGATCTCAGCCAGGGTGGATTGGCCGCCGGTCAGGGCTTCGAGCTCGGCGGCGAGCCGGTCGCGGACGGCAATCGCCGCTTCGAGGGTCCCGCCATGCTTCCGCTTGAGGCGCTCGATCAGGGCCAGCCGATCCTCCACCTGCTGGAGCCGGGCCGGCGAGGCATCGATGCCGTCGGCAAAGTCGCGGAGGGTGAACGCCAGGTCCTCGAGCTGCGCCTTGATCCCGTCGCGGACCTCCAGGTACGGCGCGAAGCGAGGGTCGATCGCGGCCAACTCCCCCACCCGCTTCCAGACCCGGCCGAGGGCGCCGAGCGCGGCCGTCTCGGTGTCGTAAAGCTCGGAGTAGCCCTCGTTGCACAGGCGATGAATCGTGTCGGCGCTGCGCAGCAACTGGCGGTCCGCCGCCAGCGTCTCGTCTTCTCCGGCCTGCAGCTTTGCCTTCTGCAGTTCGCCCAGCTGGAACTCGACCAGGTCGAGCCGGGCGGCGCGCTCTCGGTCGTCCATGCGCAGTCGATCGAGGGCGTCGCGCCAGCTGCGCACGGTCTCAAACGCGGCGGCGACCCGGCTGCGTTCCGCATCGAGACCCGCCCACGTATCGAGCAACGCCAGGTGCTGCGACGGATCGAGCAGTTGCTGATGCTCGTGCTGGCCGTGCAGTTCCACCAGGCAGTTAGCCAGGTCCTTCAAGGCCGCGGCGGTCGCGAGCGTGCCGTTGACGAAGGCGCGGCTGCGTCCCTGCGAGGTGATCTCTCGCCTGACAATTAGCTCTTCCCCGTCGGCGGTCTCGAAGACGGCTTCAACGCTGGCGATGTCTTCGCCGGTGCGGATCAGGTCCTGGGTCGCGCGGCCGCCGAGCAGCAGGCCGACGGCTTCGACAAGGATCGACTTGCCCGCGCCGGTTTCGCCGGTCAGGACATTGAACGAGTGTTCAAAATCGACCGCCACCGACTCGATGACCGCGAGGTTGCGGATGGCGAGGTAGCGGATCATGCGGGTGGCGCCTCGTGTTGCGGGAATCGTGTGGCGAGCGGAACTGCCATCGTATCATGGGTTTGACAGAATTTCACGGAGCGTGCTACGGTTGCACAGTACGGCGCTTCCCAGCGCGCATTTTCCCAATGGACCTGATTCGGAGGCTTTGTTGCCGACGCCTGGATCGTTTGTCCTGGCATTGCAACTCGAGGGCGAACTGCCGCCCACTCGAGCGGCTGCCGGGGAGTTCGCCGACCTAATCTTCGCCGCCAGTCCCATCGTCATGATGGTGATGGTGACCCTGCTCATTTTCTCGATCATTTCCCTGGGCATCGTCCTCCACAAGTTCTGGGCGTTCCGCGGCATCGAGAAGCAATCCACGACGTTTCTCGAGGTCTTCCGCAAGTCGGCCAAGTTCTCTGAAGTGCAGGCGGTCTGCCCTTCCCTTGCACTCAGCCCGCTGGTCGGGATGTTCCAGGCCGGCTACGCGGAGTTGACGGCCCAGTTGCGGCAATCGCAGGGGGCGGCCAGTCCTGGAACGCCTGCGCCACGTCCTACTTTGAAGAGCATCACGGCGGTCGACCGCGCGCTGCTGCGCGCCTCGTCCATTGAAGTGGCCAAGCTCGAGAAGCGGATGACGTTCCTCGCGACGACCGCGAGCATCACGCCCTTCATCGGGCTCTTCGGAACGGTGTGGGGGATCATGACGGCGTTCATGAACATCGGCCAGCAAGGCTCGACCGACCTGGCCGTGGTCAGCGGTCCGATCGCCGAGGCGCTGATTGCCACCGCGCTCGGCCTGTTCGCGGCCATACCCGCCGTCTACTTCTACAACCACTTCACCTCGAAGGTGAAGAACTACGCCTCCGAAATGGACGACTTCGCACTGGAGTTCCTGAACATCTCGGAAAGGAACTTCACCTAGTGCCGAAGATTTCGGCCCCGCCCGACGCCAACACCGGCCGCCGTCGTGGCCGGCGCGTGACGACGTCGCTGTCCGAGATCAACGTCGTGCCGCTCGTGGACGTCATGCTGGTGCTGCTGATCATCTTCATGGTGGCGGCGCCGATGATGCAGAAGGGGATCGAGGTGAAGCTCCCCGTCTCGCGGCGCGCCGACAAGCTGACCGCGGCGCGTCCCTACATCAGCGTGCCGCTCTCCTACCGAACCGATCAGCGGGTCTGGATCGACGAGGAACCGGTCAACGCCGCGGTCCTCTCCGAACGCATGCGCCAGCTGATGGAAACACGCACCGACAAGGACGTCTTTCTGCGCGGCGACGCCGGGGTCACCTTGCAGGAACTCTACGACGTGATCGATCGCCTAAAGGCGGGGGGCGTGCAGAATGTCGGCATCACCGCCCAGCCGAGGTCGGCGCGATAGGCCATGGACGCGGTCTCGGAAGTCCTGATCGCGCGCTCGGCCAAGACCGACGGCCTGACCTCGATGGTGGGCTGGTCGGCGATGGCGCACATCGTACTGGTGGCGGCTGTGGCCTTCCTACCCGGCGCCTGGTTCGGCGCGGTCGAGCGCGAGCCGGAGGTGATCCTGCAGATTAGCCTCGGCGGCCCGATCGGACCGGCCGACGGCGGGCTCGCCACACTCGGCGGCCGAACCATCCAGCAAGTGGTGGAAACCAAGAAAGCCGTCGAACCAGTGCGGCCGCCCGCGGCGCAGACGCCGGCGATGATCGAACCGACAAAGGCGCCACCGCGCAAGACGACGCCCGCCAAGTCGAACGTGAAAGATCCCCGTGGCGCCACGCCGACCAAGGGGGCCGAGATCCAGAAAGGCACCGCCATCGCCGAGACCGGCGCCAAGGGGCAGGGCTTCGGCTTGTCCTCGGGCGCCGGCGGCAAGGGCGGGTACGTAGACGTGGTCAACTTCTGCTGCCCAGGCTACCTGGCGACGATGAAGGACCAGATCACGATGAACTGGAGCTCGAAGCAAGGCACGGTCGCCGAGACGCAAATGCGTTTCGTGGTGCAGCGCGACGGCCGCATCGTGGATGTGAAGGTGGAACGTTCGAGCGGCCGGGCCGACCTGGATTACCTGGCGTCGCGGGCCCTGCAACTGGCCAAGCTGCCCCCGCTGCCAGCCGAATTTACGGGATCGGCGCTGCCGGTCTACTTGTGGTTTGAGTACGTGCGGTAAACAGGGAACGTGAGCATGACGAACCGATCACTGGCGACGAAACTTTTTGGGGCGATGTTGTTGGCGGCCTCGGCGGTACTGACCGCCCAGCAACCGGCCCCGCCGGCGTCCCCGCCACAGCCACCCACCAGCGTCGAGTTGCGGCTGACCGGCGAATCGGGCACCCCGCCGCGGCGGGCGGTGCCCGACTTGCTGGCGCTGTCGCCCGACCGCGAGACCCAGGAAGCGGCCCGCACGATCAGCGAGGTGCTGTTCGCCGACCTCGATTTCGAGCGTGAGTTCTCGCTGATTCCTCGCGACACCTACAAGTCGATCCCGGTCGCGGGCTCGATCGACGCCGTGCCGTTCGATCGCTGGCGCGAACTGGGCGCCGACGGCGTGATTATCGGCACCGTGCAGAAGACGCCGACCGGCATTCGCGTCGAGATGCGCCTGTACAACGTGCGCGCGCGACAGTCGGCCTACGGCCGCGAGTACACCGGGGCGGCCGCCAACCCGCGCATCTATGCGCACACCATGGCCGACGAGTTGCACGATTCGCAGCGCCAGCTGCGCGGGGTGGCGCGGACGAAGTTGACGTTTGCCTCCGATCGCAATCGCGAACCGGTGATGAACACGGTTGAGAAGCGCGACGTGAAGGAAATCTACATTGCCGACTACGACGGCGCCAACGCTCGGCGCATCACCATCAATCGCAACCTCAACGTCACGCCCAACTGGTCCCCCGACGGCCGCTCGATTGCCTACACCTCGTATCGCAGCGGCCGGCCCGACGTCCTGATCTCCAATATCTACGCCGGGACGATGGAGTCGCCCACGAAAGGGGTCGGCCAGAATTTCCTGCCGGTGTTCTCCCCCGACGGCAACCGGATCGCCTTCATGTCGACCCGAGACGGCAACAGCGAGATCTACGTGATGAACCGCGACGGCTCGAACCTCATGCGGCTCACCAACAATCCGGCGATTGACGTGACGCCGACCTGGTCGCCGACCGGCACGCAGATCGCGTTTACCTCTGAGCGTCGCGGCCAGCCGCAGATTTTCGTGGTCAACGTCGATGGCACTGGTCTGCGCCAGGTGTCGTTCGAATCGTATGCCGACCGCCCCACCTGGTCGCCCCCGCCGTACAACGAGATTGCGTTTGCCGCGCGCACCGGGCCGGGGTTCGACATCAAGATTCTCAACATCGGCAGCAGCGAGACGCGCCAGATCACGTTTGGCGAGGGCAGCAACGAGAGCCCCGCATGGGCGCCCAACGGCCGCCACCTCGCGTTCATGTCCACCCGCGCCGGCCGCAGCCAGATCTTCACGGTCGATCGCGATGGCCGTAACCTTCGGCAGATCACCAGGGACGGCAACAACCAGATGCCGCATTGGTCGCAGTAAATAAATAAGGTGCCTAGAGTGCTTAAAGTGCAGTGCGGAAGTTGCGAATGAGGACAGTTATGAACAGACGAGCACAGTCGTTGATGGTGATGGTGGTTCTTCTCTCGGTGGTGGTGGGCGCGTGTTCGAAGAAGACGCCGCCGGTGGCGCGGCCCATGCCGCCACCGATGACGGGTGCCGAGACGGCCCCGCCGGCGCCGCCTCCGCCGCCCAGCCCGGTCGCCGAACCGGTGCCGGTGCCGCCCATGCCGATGGAAGACACCATCGGTTCGAAGTCGCTTGACGACCTCAACCGTGATTCGCCGTTGAAGCCGCTGTTTTTCGGCCTCGACAGTTCGGAAGTCGACGCCGAAGGTCAGGTCGTGCTGCAGGCCAACGCGGCGGTCCTGAAACAGTTTCCGACGTGGCAGATCACCATTGAAGGCCACTGCGACGAGCGGGGCACGGCCGAGTACAACCTCGCCCTGGGCGAGCGCCGCGCCCTGGCGGCGCGCACTTACCTGGTCTCGCTGGGCATCCCGGCCGACAAGGTCAAGACCGTGAGCTACGGCAAGGAATTCCCCTTCGACGCCGGTCACGACGATGCGGCGTGGAAGAATAATCGGCGGGCGCATTTCGTGATTACGGCAAAGTAAAATGGGTCGCATGACTCGACGACTGCAGGCCGGTACCCTGGCCCTACTCGCCGCTCTCGCCTGCGCCACCCCGGCCGCGGCCCAGTCACGCCGCGAAATGCAGATGATGGCCGACATCCGCATGCTGCAGGAACAGACGCAGCAACTGCAGCAGCAACTGCAGGCGGCGCTCGACGCGATCGGCGCGCAGCTGAAGGCGATTTCGTCGCGCGTTGACGAACAGGCCGGGGCGACCCGCAAGTCGTTCGCCGATCAGAAGCTGGCGGTTGACCAGTTCGGCTCCGACCTGCGCATCGTCCGCGAGCGCATCGACGAGAGCAACGTGCGCATCACGAGCCTCTCGCAGGAAGTGGAGGCGCTGCGCCTGGCGATTCCCGACATGAGCATGGCCGCGCCGGCCCCGCCGGTGGATCCCAATGCCCCACCGAGCGACGTGCAGGCACCGCTGTCGCAAGCGCCGCCGATGACGATGGCGCCCGGGATGTCGCCGCAACGGCTGTTCAGCACCGCGCTGGCCGACTTCACCGCCGGCCAGTGGACGCTGTGCGTGGACGGGTTCAATACCTATCTCAAGAGCTTTGCCAGGACCGACAATGCCGACGATGCGCAGTGGTATATCGGCGATTGTTACTACTCGGACGGCAAGTTTCCGGAGGCGATCGAGGCGTATAATCGTGTGATCACCGGCTACCCGAAGGGCGACCGGGTGCCCGACGCCTATTACAAGATGGGCCTGGCGCTCGCCGCCACCAAGCAACCGGACCGGGCCCGCGAGGCGTACGAGTCCCTGCTCAAGCTGTACCCCGACTCGGAACTGGCGGGGCTGGCCAAGCAGCGGCTTGCGGCAATGGCCCGGGCCAAGTAGGCCATCCGGCGATGATCAGTAAGTGACGTGACCTCGACGACAGCGATCGAAGCGCGATTGTGAGTGAGAAAGGCGACGAGACATGGGCAGCGTGAACAAGGTGATCCTGGTGGGCAACCTCGGCAAGGATGCCGAAGTGCGCGTCACACCGGGCGGACAGTCGGTGGCCAGCTTCAGCATCGCCACCACCGAGAACTGGACGTCGAAGGAAGGCGAGAAGAAGGAACAGACCGAGTGGCACCGCATTGTGCTCTGGGGCAAGACGGCCGAATCGCTGCAGCCGTACCTGGTCAAGGGCAAGCAGATCTATCTCGAGGGCCGCTTGCAGACGCGACAGTGGGAGAAGGAAGGCCAGAAGCACTACACTACCGAGGTCAAGGCCGACAAGATCGTGCTGCTTGGCGGCGGTGGCGGCGGCAGCCGCGGCGGCGATCGCCAGGTGGAGCGCGGCGCTGACAGCGGCTACCAGGATCCGATGCGCGATCCCGCCCCCGTCACCGACGACGACATCCCCTTCTAGTTACGTCCCTTTCCGACCATACCGATCCTCGAGGCGGACGACATCGTCCGTCTCGGGGGTCGAGACTTCCAGCACATCCGCGTCTTCGATCGCCGTCATGCGATGCACCGTCGGCGGCGTCACGTGCACGGCCTCGCCCGGGCCCATCTCGGTGGCGACCAGCTTGCCGTCCACTTCCCGCTCGAACAGGATCCGCCCCGACCACACGAAGATCGTCTCGTCCTTCTTGTTGTGGTACTGCAGGCTGAGGGCGTGGCCCTTGTTGATGTGGATCTGCTTGCCGACGTAGCGGTCGGTGCGTGCCCACCACAGTTCGTATCCCCACGGCTTCTCGACGCGATGCAACGGTTCACTCACGACAACGGGCTCCTTTGAATGGCCGACGCGGCCAGGGCGTCGAACAGGTACTGCTCAATCTCGGCTGCGGTCGGCAACCGCAGCGCGTGGCTGGCCAGCCGGCGCGCCTCGGTGGCGCTCATCTCGGCGATGACCTGGCGGACGATCGGGATGGCGCCTGGGGTCATGCTGAACTCGGTCAGGCCGAGGCCCACCAGCAACCCGACCAGCGCCGGGTCCGACGCCATTTCGCCACACAACGACACTGGGATCCGGTGGCGCGCGGCGGCCCTCCGGACGGTGCGGATCAGCCGCAGCACCGCCGGGTGCAGCGGTTCGTAGAGGTCGGACACCCGGTCGTCGGTGCGGTCGACCGCCAGGCAGAATTGGATCAGGTCGTTGGTACCAATGGTGAAGAAGTCCACTTCCGGCGCCAGCAAATCGGCCGCCAGCGCCGCCGACGGCACTTCGATCATCGCGCCGACCTTGATCCGCGCGGGATCGAACTGGCCGGGATGGGTTCGGCTCAAGCCGGCCACCACGTCGGCCAGGATCGTTCGCGCGTCGCGCACCTCTTCGACCGCGGTCACGAACGGGAACATGATGCGCAGCGGCCCGTGCGCCGAGGCGCGGACCAGCGCGCGCAGCTGCGTGCGCAGCACCTCGGGATTCGCCAGGCCCAGGCGCAGGCCGCGCAGGCCGGGACGCGTGCGGCGGCGCTCCGGACCGCGGCCAGGACCGGCAAACTGGCGCTCGTCGAGGTCGAAGGTGCGAATGGTGACCGGGCGCGGCGCGACCTGCTCGATCAGGCTGCGATAGAGCGCGTACTGATCCTCCTCGGTCACGCTGGCAATCGGGCGGCCCGACAACATGAACTCTGACCGGTACAGGCCGACGCCCTCGGCGCCGTGCTCGTTGAGGAACGGCAGGTCTTCGAGCAGTTCGATGTTGGCCTCGAGACGGATGCGCACGCCGTCGGTGGTCGAGACCGGTCCAGGATCGCCAGGGGCCTGACTGCGGCGGCGCGGCCGCGTCGCCCGCCGATGCGCCTCGTCGATCTGCTCGGGCGTCGGGGCGACGATCAGCTCCCCGGTCGTGCCGTCGAGCACCACCGGCGTGCCGGCGGGGATGCGCAGCGACGCGTCGTGCAGGCCGACAATGGCCGGCACCTTCAGCGAGCGCGCCAGGATGGCGGTGTGGTACGTACGGCTGCCCGCGTCCGTCGCAAACGCCTGCACCCGCGTCCAGTCGAGCTGCGCCGCGACCGACGCGGTCAGCTCGTCGGCGATCAGCACCGACGGCCCGTCCACCTGGCTCAGCAACTCCTTCGGTCCCTTGGCGCCGTGGCGCAAGTTGAGCCGCAGCCGGCCGGCGACATCGGCGACGTCAGTCTCGCGCTCGCGCAGGTAGGGATCCTCCATCGACATGAACACGTGGTACAGCTCTTCGTAGGCGCGATGCACCGCCCACGCCGCGTTGACCCGTTCGGTGCGGATGATCGTCTCGGCCCGTCCCACCAGCATGGGATCGTCGAGCATCAGCAGCTGGGCGTCGAACAACGCCGCCAGCTCGCTGCCGGGCCCGTGCTCGACCCGCGTCTTGATGTCCTGGAGTTGCTGCTTCGACGCGGCCTGCGCGCGCAACAGTGCGGCGACTTCCTGGCCTACGCGATCAGGCGGAATTGGGAACCGCATCACCTCGGTGCGCTGGGTCAGGACCACTGCGCGGCCGAGCACCACGCCGGATGACACGCCAATCCCGGTCAGGCGTTCCACAGCTCTTCTCCAAATCCGCCCTCGACCAGGCGGCACAAGGCCTCGGCCGCCTCGGTTTCGTCGGCGCCGTCGGCAGAAATGATAATACTCGCGCCGGGCGCGGCGGCGAGCAACAAGATGCCCATGATGCTCTTGCCGTCCATCGTCCGGCCCTCGCGCGAGACGCGGACTTGTGACGCAAACCGGGTCGCCAGGTGCACGAACTTCGCCGCGGCCCGGGCGTGCAGCCCGAGACGATTGCGAATCACGCATTCGCGCGTGGTCATTCCGTCGGACCGTCGCCACTGGCGCCAGGCGCGCTCGGGCCTGAGGCGGCCGATCCGGTGAGCAAGTCCGACGCCACCCAGATGGCGTTGCGGCCGTGCTCGCGCAGCATGCGGGCCACGTCGGTCAGCCGCTGGCCGTCGGGCAGGTTCGCGGCCTTGATCAACATGGGCAGGTTGACGCCGGTGACGACCTCGATGGCGTCCTGCTTCAGGAAGGTGATGCCGAGGTTCGAGGGCGTGCCGCCGAACATGTCGGTGGCCAGCAGCACCCCGCCCGGCTGCTGGACGCGCGCGATCGCGGCCGCGATCGCATCGCGGGCGTCCTGCACGTCTTCGTGCCAGCCAATCGACACCGCCGCAAAGTGCGGCAGGTCGCCGACAATGGTTTCGGCGGCGTTGACCAGTTCGGTGGCCAACTGCCCGTGCGTGACAACGACAACTCCGATCATCGCGGGCCTTTCGCCAGGTCGCGGTGCGCGACGCGCGCCGAGACACCCTTCACATCCGACAGTTCACGCTTCAACGCCTCGGCGATGTAGACCGACCGGTGCCGGCCGCCGGTGCAGCCGATGGCGACCGTCAGGTACGACTTCCCTTCCTGCACGTACAGCGGCACCATCCAGCGCAGCAGCGCCGACAACCGCTTGACTGTCGCGCGCGCAACCGGCTGCCGGCGAATATAGGCGGCGACCGCCGGGTCGCGGCCGGTCTGCGGCCTGAGCGCCGGCACCCAATGCGGGTTCTTCAGAAAGCGGACGTCGAACACCAGGTCGGCTTCGGCCGGCGGGCCGTTCTGGAACCCGAAGCTGAGGAACGTCAGCACCAGCTTCGACGCCTGCTTCTGGCCCGACACCAGCTCGCGCAGCTGTTGCCGCAACTCGTGCACGTTCAGCTTGGAGGTGTCGACGACCTTGTCGGCCATGGCGCGAATGGTGCGCAGCGAGGCGCGCTCTTCCGACAGGCCTTCGGTGATGGGCCGATCGGGCGCCAGCGGGTGTGGGCGCCGGGTTTCGCTGAAGCGCCGCACCAGTTCAGCGTGGCCGGCCTCCAGGAAGATCAGCTTGGTGCGCAGGTGCTTGTTGGTCTTCAGCTGGCGGTAGACGCGCGGGAAGTCGCTGACGAAACGCGATTCGCGCACGTCCATCACGACCGCGACCCGGTTGTGTTCGCTCTGGCGTTCGCTCAGTTCGGCCATCACCGGCAGCAACGACACCGGCAGGTTGTCGACACAGTAGTAGCCGAGATCCTCGAGGGCGCGAATCGCCTGCGACTTGCCCGACCCGGACAGGCCGGTCAACACGATGAATCGCGCCCAACTCAAGGGCAAGCGCGCTTTGCTCACAGCTCTTCGTCCTCTTCCAGGTGCTTGGGTGCGGGCGTGCTCAGGCGCTGAGGCGCCGCGGTGCTCAGCAACCCGGCATCGAGGCGCTCCACCAACTGGCGGGCGGCGTTGATGCCGCGCATGCGCAGCAGTTGGTTGCGGGCCGCGACTTCCACCAGGATGGCCAGGTTGCGGCCGGGCGCCACCGGCATGCGAATCAACGGCACCTTCAGGCCGATCAGCTCGTACCACGCATCGTCCAGGCCCAGCCGATCGTACTCGCGGTCGGGGCCCCACCGGTCGAGCTGGACGACGAGCTCGACCCGCTTCGAGGTGCGCGTCGAGGCCACGCCGAACAGATCGCGGATGTTGATCAGGCCGAGGCCGCGCACTTCCATGTGGTGGCGGGTCAACTCGGGACAGGCGCCGATCACGATCGAGTCGGCGCGGCGGCGCACCTCGACGGTGTCGTCGGCGACCAGGCGATGGCCGCGCACCACCAGGTCAAGCGCGCACTCGCTCTTACCGATGCCGCTGTCGCCGACGATCAGCACGCCCAGGCCGAGAATATCGAGCAGCACGCCGTGGATGATCTCGCGCGCCGCCAGCCGATCCTCGAGAATGCCGGTCAGCTTGCCGATCGCGGTCGCCGTCGGCACCGGCGTGCGCAGCACCGGGACGCCGGCCCGGTCGCCGGCCAACACCACCTCGGGTGGTAGCTCGGCGCCGCCCGTGATCAGCAGGCACGGCAGCGACTCGTTGAAGCATTTCGCCAGCGCCTGCTGGCGCGCGGCCGGGGTCATGTTTTCCAGGAAGCGCACTTCGCTGTCGCCGAATAGCAGGATGCGGCCAGGCTGCAGGTACTCGTGGAAGCCGGCGAGCGCGAGGCCGGTCTTCTGGATGTAAGGGCTGGTGATGTGCCGTTCGAGCCCGTCGGCGCCGGCCAGCAGGTCGATCGTCAAGCCGACCGATTCGGGCCGCGCGTCGAGCAGGCCGCGGACGGTGATGGCCGGGGTGATCGACATCGCCTTGCGGTTAGAACATTACCTTCCGCTGATTCGAGGTGGGAATCTTCAGTTCTTCCCGGTACTTCGCGATCGTCCGCCGCGCCAGCATCAGGCCTTCGCGCTGCAGGATGTTCACGATCTTCGAGTCACTGAGCGGCTTCTTCGGATCTTCGCTCTCGATGATCTTCTTGATGCGGTTCTTGATGGTCACCGAGGACACGGCATCGCCGTACGAGCTGCTGATGCCGCTGTGGAAGAAGTACTTCATTTCGAACACGCCCTGCGGCGTGTGCATGTACTTGTTCGTGACGACGCGGCTGACGGTGGATTCGTGCATGCCGATATCGTTGGCCACGTCGCGCAGGACCAGCGGGCGCAGGTGCTCGATGCCGTGATCGAGGAAGTCGCGCTGGAACGTGCAGATGCTGGTCGCCACCTTGTGGATGGTCTTCTGCCGCTGCTCAACCGACTTAATCAGCCACAGCGCCGAGCGGAACTTGTCCTTCACGTAGGCGCGCGTCTCGTCGCTGTTCTCTGCGGCACCCTTGTCGAGCAGCCGGCGGTAAGTGGGGCTGATGCGCAGCTGCGGCAGGCCGTCCTCGTTCAGCACCGCGACGTACTGGTCCTCGACCTTGATGATGTAGACGTCGGGAATCACATACTGCGAGGGCTGCGGGTTGAAGCGGCTGCCCGGTTTCGGGTCGAGGTGCTGAATGATCTCGACGTGGCCCTTGAGCTCTTCGATGGTCAAGCCCAGCTTGCGCGCCAGGTCCGGCATCTGGTGGTTGTGCAGCAGGCGCAGGTGTTCCGAGACAATCTTCTCAGTCGGTGTGCCCTCGAGGTGCAAGTGCCTGATCTGCAGCGTGAGGCATTCCTGCAGGTCGCGCGCGGCGACCCCGATCGGGTCAAAGCTCTGGATCAGGCGCAGCGCCCGCTCGACCTCGTCCACCGGCCAGGGCCCCATCGACGCGATCTCGTCCACCGACGCCACCAGGTAGCCGTCGTCATCCAGGTTGCCGATGATTGCTTCGCCGATCTCGCGAATAGCCTCGGCTTCAGTCTGCAGCGACAGCTGCCATTCGAGGTGGTCGGTCAGTGATGAGCTGGTCGAGAGCGTGTTCTCGATCGGCGGCAGTTCCTTGACCTCCTGCGGCGCGCGCGGGCGGTAGCCATCGTCGAGGTAGTCGCCGAAGAAATACTCGTAGTCGGCGTCGTCCCACGAGTCGGTCTTGTCGGCCTTGGCCTTGTCCTCGGCCTCCTTCTCGACGGCCGGGGCGGTGTCGGCGGCCTGCAGGTCTTCGGTCGGGATCTCCTCGAGCAGCGGGTTTTCCACGACCTCCTGGTTCAAGAGGTCGGCGAGTTCCAAGGTCGACATTGGCAGAAGCTTGATCGCCTGTTGCAACGAAGGCGTAAGGATCAGCTTCTGTGCGAGCCTGGTCTGTAGCTTCTGCTGAATGCCCATATCCGGCTCTTACAATCTTAGTCCAGCCGGAAATCGGCCCCGAGGTAAATCCGCCGGACCTCTTCATCAGCGGCCAGCGCCGTCGGCGTCCCACTCCGGAAAATCGCGCCGTCCGTGACGATGTAGGCGCGGTCGGTGATCTTGAGGGTCTGCAGCACGTTGTGGTCGGTGATCAGGATGCCGATGCCGCGGTCGCGGAGGTGGAAGATGATCTTCTGGATCTCGGTCACGGCAATGGGGTCGATGCCGGCGAACGGCTCATCCAGCAGGATGAACCGGGGGTTCATGACCAGTGCCCGCGTGATCTCGGCGCGGCGCCGCTCGCCGCCCGACAGGGTGTAGGCCGGCGAGTTGGCCAACGGCGTCAGGCCGAGTTCGGCCAGCAGCTCGCGCAGCCGCGCGCGGCGCTCCGAGGCATCGAGGTCGAGCGTCTCCAGGATCGCCAGGATATTCTGCTCGACCGTGAGGCCGCGGAAGATCGACGCCTCCTGCGGCAGGTAGCCGATGCCCTTGCGCGCCCGCACGTACATAGCGTCGCCGGTGACGTCCTTGCCGTCGAGCGTGACGCGGCCCGAGTCGGGCGAGGTCAGGCCGACCGTCATGTAAAAGGTGGTGGTCTTGCCGGCGCCGTTGGGCCCGAGCAGCCCGACGACCTCGCCCGAATTCACCTCGAGGCTCACGCCGCGTACGACCGTGCGGCCGCCGTACGTCTTGGTGAGTTCTTGGGTGCTGAGGGTCGAGGCCATCAATGGGGGGATGTTACTTGGGGGGTGTCGCAGCACACTTGCCGCCGCCTTTGGTCTGCGAGCGGACCTCGTCGTTGCCGTCAAGTTGGACTTTATCGGACGCCCTGAAGAAGGTCAACGTCTTGCCGCTCATCTCCTGGCACTCGGCGTCGAGCATCGTGACGGGCGCGCCGGTGACCACGTACTTTTCGTCGGCCGGTTCGTACGACAGCCGTGCGCCGGTGACCGTGCGCTTGTCGACGATGGCCGTCACCTGTTCGGTCGCGTCGAGGCGTGCCACGCTGTTCTCGCCGGCGGCAAGGACGATCTCAATCTTCTCGGCGCGCAAGTTACCGCTCTCGCCGTCAAGGGTCGCCGCGGTCTGGTAGACCGCGCGCCGCGCCTGGTCGGTATAGGTGAAGGATCCGCCGCGGCCGATCGTCGCCGGCGACGGCGTGCCGGCCTCGGCGTCCTTGCGGACGAGGGCCAGGGTGGTGATGACCTTGCCGACCGCGGTCAGGTCGCCCTCGACCTCGTCGATGATCAGCGTGTCGGACTTGATCAAGGTCGGACCTTGCAAGAGGCTCGCCTGCCCCTTGTACTCGCCGCGGCGCAGCGCCTCGTCGTAGGTCAGCGACTCGGCGATGATCTGCACCGGCTCCTTGTCGCCGAGCAGTCCGGGCCGCTTCGCCGCGGCCGCGCCGGCGACCGGCTTGCCTGGCGCCCGCAAGACGCTTCTCACCTTGCCGGCCGCCACCATCTTGAGCGGCTTGAGCGTGACGTCGATGGCTTCCGCATCGATGGTCAGCGCCTCGGTCTTGATCTGCGGGTCGGCGTTGCCCTGCTTGCCGCTGAGCGCCAGCGTCCCGGCCTGGATCCGGTAGCGGGCCTGGTTGCTGGTGGCGGTGAGCGGGCCATCCGTGAAATGGAACGCTCCGGTAAACGTGGCGTCCTGCAGCGAGCCGGCGGCCGGGTCCAGTTGCGCATCCAGGCTCTGCGCGCGCGCGACGCGCGCGCCTTGTGTCTTCGAGGCATCCTCGGTGTAGTTCACGCCTTCCTGAAACTTCATCAACGACAGGCCTTGCGCGCCGCCGCTCGCGGTCAGCACGTTGGCAAGAATGGTGCGCGCCGCCGTGTCGCGTGTGGCGGGCAGGGTGACGCTGACGTTCTGTCGCGAGGACAGCTGCTTGACGCTGCCATCCGGCGCGAGCGCGATGTCGAGGAACTCGCCCCTCAGACGCTGCCCGGCCGCGCCACCGGTGCCGGCCAGCTGGATCTGGCTCTGCCCCGCCAGCGTGGCCTGCTGCAAGGTCCGGCCGTCGTCGCCGTAGTCCAGGTTTATGTCGCGGGCCGACATCGACTGCAGCGCGCCCATGCCCGTGCCGCCGCTGACCCGTGAATTGCCGCGCAGCTCAATCAGGTCCGGCTCATCTCGATCCGCAAACAGGTGCACCATCGCCTCGGTGGCGTCGATAATCTGGCCGCCGCGGTCCATCCGCATGGTCCGCTCGAAGCGCATGTAGCGGTCGGTGCGGGCAAAGCCGAAGGCGCCGGCGGTCACATCCATCGCCGCGCTCTCGCCGTTGGGCGCGACGTGAATCACGGCCTGGTCGAGCAGCCACAGCGTGTCGCGCTGTTCGTCGAACGTGAACCCGATGCCGCTGCCGGAGATGCGGCCGCGGGTAAAGCGCACGGGTCCTGGCGCCTTCACAATCTTCTCGGTGTCGGTGTACGTGGCAGTTTCCGCAAACGCGGTCAGGCCGTCGGTGGTCTCGAGCCTGACGTTGCCCTTGAGGTCGTAGCTGGCCTGGTCCTTGCCGACGCGCGCTTCCTGGCCGGTGATGGTGTAGCTGCGGCCTTCGCGGTTGTCGACCGACACCTTCACGCCAACCAACTTGGTCTCGCCCGTGTCGTAGGTGACTTGGCTCTGGAACTCGATGCGGGCGTCCTGGCGCGAGCCCTTGAGCTGGATCACGTCGCCGCCGCGTGTCTCGATGGTGGCCTTGGGGTCGAGTCGCTCGATCGGTGGCGGCGCGAGCCGCGTCTCACGCGGGCGCAGGGTGTAACCGACCGCGCCAATCACGCCGATGGCGATCACCGCCAGGACGAGCTGCGCGCGTTTCTGCCAGGAAATCACAACTTGGATTGTACCAGTCTGCTACCGGAAGTCGTCCAACCTCAGCTCGACATACTTTTCACCGCGGAATTCGTTCTCTTCGACGGTGTACGCGATCTCGACGCCGTCCTTTTGGGCGGTGAGCTTCGCCTCCCTCTCGGCCGCATTCCACTGGATGGCGCGCAGCACGCGACCTTCCTGCTTCACGCTCATCTTGAGGTGGCGCTCCTTCAGGATGCGCGGGCCGTCGACGACGGCGACCGGTCCAGTATGGAAACGGGGCTTCGGATTACTCGGGCCAAACGGCGCCAGGGCGGCGAACTCGGCGATCACCCGGTCGCTCAGCTCGTTCAGCTTGAGCGGGCCGTCGAGCCACAGGCGCGGCCGCAGGTCGTCCGGGCCGAGGCAGTTGCCGGCAAAGGCGTTGACCGCCTGGCGGAACTCCTTGATGCGTGTGGCCTCGAACTGCAACCCGGCGGCCTGCTTGTGGCCACCAAAGCGAGTCAAGAGCCCAGCGCACGATTCCAGTGCCCCCAGCATGTCGAAGCCTGGAATGCTGCGGCACGATCCATGGGCGATGCCGTCCTCAATCGACAGCACGATCGCCGGCCGATAGAACGCATCCACCAGCTTCGACGCGACAATACCGATCACGCCGCGGTGCCAGCCCTCCCCCGCCACCACCAGCACGCTCTGCGCGCCGACATCGGGATCCGACTCGACAATCTTCTTGGCCTTGGCCAGGATGTCCTGGTCCTCGGTGCGGCGGCGCGTGTTCTCGGCCTCGAGCTGGGCCGCCAGCGCCTTCGCCTCTTCTCCCATTGCCTCGTCTGACGCCAGCAGCAGCCGCGTCGCGATGTCGGGAGTGCTCATGCGGCCGGCGGCGTTGATCCGCGGCGCCACCATGAAGCCAATGTGGTACGCGTCGATGGTCTTGCCGGTGAGGCCCGCGGCCTCGAGCAGCGCGCGCAGCCCCACCTTGTGCGGGCCCTTGGACAGCATCTGCAAGCCGAGCTTGGCGATGATCCGGTTTTCGCCCACGAGCGGGACGACGTCAGCGAGCGTGCCGATGGCGGCAATCTTCACGAACGCCGGCAGCCACGCCGACTTGCCGGTGCGGTGGCAGAGCGCCTGCACGAGCTTGAGGGCGACGCCGACGCCGGCCAGGTTCTTGTCGGGGTAGGTGCAATCGTGCCGCTTCGGGTTGACGACGGCGAAGCAGTCCGGCAGATCCGTGTCCGGCTCGTGGTGGTCGGTGATGATCAGGTCCACGCCCAGGTCGCGGGCGCGCCGCGCGGCCTCGGCACCGCGGATGCCGCAGTCAACCGACACGATCAGCTTCACGCCCTCGGCGTGCAGGCGATCGATGGTGTTGGGCTGCAGGCCGTAGCCGTCGGTCAGGCGCTCGGGGATAAAGTGGCCGACGTCGGCGCCCAGTAACTCCAGCGCGCGACGCAGGATCACGGTGGAGGTGATGCCGTCGACATCGTAGTCGCCGTGGACCGCGATCCGTTCCTTCGCCGGGATGGCGGCGAGCAGCCGGTCTGCCGCCTTACCGACATCCGTCAGCCGGAACGGATCCAGCAACTGATCGAGCGACGGCTTGAGAAAGCGGGACGCCTCATCGGGATCGGTGATGCCGCGAATCGCCAGGAGGCGCGCCGTCACCGGCGCTAACCCGAGCGCGCGCGCCAGTTCGGCGGCCCGCGCCTCGTCGTGAGGACGAGTATTCCAGATTGGGGGAACGGCCACGCTACGCGTCGATGATCCCGACGGATCCCATTTTCCTGAACTTCGCGTAGCGCTGATCCAGCCGCTCCTGGACGCCGAGCGCCGAGACTTCGGCCAGCGATCGCTGCAGGACTACGTCGAGCAGCGCTGCCGCCTGCTTCGGATCGGTGTGCGCGCCGCCGACGGGTTCGAGCACGATCTCGTCGATGATCTCCAGCTTCAGCAGGTCCGGCGCGGTGATCTTGAGCGCTTCCGCGGCCTCGACCTTCTTGGCCGAGTCGCGCCACAAAATGGCGGCGCAGCCTTCGGGCGGGATCACGCTGTAGATGGCGAACTCGTGCATCAGGATGCGATCGCCGACGGCAATGCCGAGCGCGCCGCCGCTGCCGCCCTCGCCGTGCACGATCACGATCACCGGGACCTCGAGCATCGCCATCTCGCGCAGGTTGAGGGCAATGGCCTCGGCCACGCCTCGTTCCTCCGACTCGATGCCGGGATAGGCGGCGGGCGTGTCGACGAAGCAGACGATCGGCCGGCCGAACTTCTGCGCCAGCTCCATGGTGCGCAACGCCTTTCGGTAGCCGTCGGGCCGGGCGTAGCCGAAGTTGCGGTAGATCTTCTGCTTGGTGTCGCTGCCCTTCTGGTGGCCGACCACCAGCACGGGAGCGCCCTTGTAGAACGCCGTGCCGGTGACAATCGCGTGGTCGTCGGCGAACCGGCGATCGCCGTGCAGCTCGACGAAGTCGGTGAACAGGTGCTCGACGTAGTCGAGGGTGGTCGGCCGGCCCGGGTGCCGCGCGACCTGGACCCGCTGCCACGGGGTCAGGTTCTTGTAGAGTTCGCCGCGGATGGTGCTGACGCGCGCCTCGAGCCGCGCGGTCTCGCGATCGCGGTCCTCGCTGGCCGGCAGCGTGGACAACGCCTCGATTTCCTTCAACAGGACGGCGATGGGTTCTTCGAATTCAAGCAGGTCGGGCATGGTTTCAGGAATGAACGGTCACTGAGCCTGGGCCGCAAATGCGTTCCACATCGGCGACAAACTGTTCCGAAGTCCGCACGCGAATCGACGCCGTGACCTCGGCGCGGACGATCACGTGGCGCGAGCTGCCGTTCATCTCGACCTCGAGGGCCACCGGCCGATCGCCGCGGTGCTTCGGCAGCAGTTCCCATAGCGCCTCAATCGTCTCACGCGGGCAGGTGGCCTTCAACCGGATCCTGACCCCGCGCGACAGCCGTTCCTTGAGCAGCGCCAGGGGCATGATGTCGGTGCACTGGAAGCGCGAATTCTCTTCGTCGCGCTCGAACTTCCCGCGTACCAGCAGCAACGCCCCGTTCTCGATCACCATGCGGTGCTTGCCGTACATCTCGGGGAACACCACCACCTCGACCGCCCCCTGGTGATCCTCGAGCGTGAACACGCACATCGGATCGCCCTTCTTGGTCTTCAGGCCGCGGAAGCCGCCGACGATGCCGCCGACGTACAGGTCGTCGATCACCAGGCGGCCAGGGGCGCCGTCCACGCCCTGGGGGATGTCGCTGAGCATCAGGTCGCCGACGGTCCTGGCCCCGAACGCGCGCAGGCTGTCGGCGTGGCGATCGATCGGATGGCCGCTAAGGTACAGCCCGAGCGCTTCCTTCTCGTTCGACAGCAGTTCCATCTCGGTCCAAGGCGGCGAGTCCGGCAGCCGGATAATCGACAAGCCGCCCTCGTCGCCGCCGCCAAACAGGTCGGCCTGGCCCTGGTCGCGATCACGCTGAGTACGGTTGCCATGTTCGATGGCGCTGTCAACGGCGCCGAACAGCTTGGCGCGCCCGGCAATCAGCGGCACGCCGGCCGGCACGAGGCTGTCGCAGGCGCCCGACTTCACCAGCGCCTCGATTACCTTCTTATTGACCAGCCGCAGGTCCAGCTCCTCGCACAGCTGATGGACCGAGGTGACGCGCCCGGTGCGTTCGCGCACCTCGATCAGGCTGCGAATGGCGCCTTCGCCCAGGCCCTTGATGGCAGTCAGGCCGAAGCGCACGCCCTCCGGCACCACCGTGAAGTGCAACTGGCTCTCGTTGATGTCGGGCGGCAGCACCGCGATCCCGCGTTCGCGCGACTCGCTGATGTAGACGGCGAGCTTCTCGGTATTGGCCGCCTCGATGGTCAGCAGCGCCGCGGCAAAGTGGCGCGGGTAGTTCGCCTTCAGGTACGCGGTCTGGTAGGCCAGGAACGCGTACGCCGTCGAGTGCGACTTGTTGAAGCCGTACCCGGCGAAGAACTCCATCAGTTCGAAGATCTTGCTGGCCTTCTTCTCGTTGACGTTCTTCTCGAGCGCGCCCTTCATGAAGGCTTCGCGCTGCTTGGCCATGACCTTCGGGTCCTTCTTGCCCATGGCCTTGCGGAGCACGTCGGACTGGCCCATGGTGAACCCGGCCACCACCGACGCCATGCGCATGACCTGTTCCTGGTAGGCGATGACGCCGTAGGTATCGGCGAGCACCGGCTCCAGGACCGGCAGGTCGTACTTCACTACGCTGCGCCCGGCCTTGCGGTTGATGTAGTCGTCCACCATCCCGCCCTTGAGGGGGCCGGGACGATAGAGCGCGTTCATCGCAATCAGGTCTTCGAGCCGCTGCGGCTTGGCCCGCCGCAGGATCTCGCGCATGCCCGAGCTTTCAAACTGGAAGATGCCGTAGGTCTGGCCGTCCACGAACAGCTGATACGTCTTGGCATCGTCCAGCGGCACGGTGTCGATGTCGAGCACGATGTTCTCGGTGCGCTTGATCTCGGCCAAGGCGTCTTGGATCAGCGTGAGCGTGCTGAGGCCCAGGAAGTCCATCTTCAGCAGGCCGACGCGTTCGACCTCTTTCATGGCCCACTGGGTCGTGATTTCGTCGCGGTTGCTCTTGAAGAGCGGCGCGTAGTCGGTGATCGGCCCGGGCGCGATCACCACGCCGGCCGCGTGGACGCCGGCGTTCCTGGACACGCCCTCGAGGCGCTTGCCCATCTCCAGCACGTCGTTGACGCGGGGATCGGCCCGCGCCATGTCGCGCAGCACCGGGTTCTCGGCCAGCGCCTTCTCCAGCGTCATGTCGAGGGCCGGGGGGATCTGCTTGGCGATCTTGTCGACGTCCGCGTACGGCATGTCCATCACGCGGCCGACGTCGCGGATCACCGCCTTGGCCTTCATGGTGCCGAACGTGATGATCTGCGAGACGTTCTCGCGGCCGTACTTCTCGGTCACGTAGTTGATCACTTCCCCACGCCGTCGCTCGCAGAAGTCGACGTCGATATCGGGCAGCGACACGCGTTCCGGGTTCAGGAAGCGCTCGAAAATCAGGTCGTAGTGCAGGGGGTCGACGTCGGTGATGCGCAGCGCCCACGCCACCAGGCTGCCGGCGGCCGAACCGCGGCCCGGGCCGACCGGAATGCCGTGCTCGCGCGCGTAGCGGATGAAATCCCACACGATCATGAAGTACCCGGGATACTCCATCTTCTTGATCATGGCGATCTCGTAGGCCAGGCGCTCCTCGTACTCCGCCAGGGTGTGGCGCAGCTCGCCCTTCTCGTCGGTCTGGCGCAGGCGCTCGAGCCGCAGCTTGAACCCC
Organism: Vicinamibacterales bacterium; assembly: GCA_038213735.1. Taxonomy (GTDB): domain Bacteria; phylum Acidobacteriota; class Vicinamibacteria; order Vicinamibacterales; family UBA2999; genus 12-FULL-67-14b. The sequence goes on from JBBQSP010000027.1 coordinate 57,522, forward strand.
TCGCGCGTGACGTGCTCGAAGTACTCGTCCAGCGTGAATCCATCGGGCACCGCAAACTTCGGCAGGTGGTTCTGGCCCGACGGAATCGTGACGTTGCAGCGCTCGGCGATCAGCAACGTGTTCTGCATGGCCTCGGGATAGTCCCCGAACACTTCGGCCATCTGCGCGGCGGTCTTCAGGAAGAACTGGTCGCCGTGATACTTCAGGCGGTTCTCGTCGTTCACCGACTTGCCGGTGCCGATGCACAACAGGATGTCGTGCGGCTTGTGATCGCCGTGCCGCAGGTAGTGCACGTCGTTGGTCACGACCAGCGGCATCTCGAGGTCGCGGGCAATCGGCAGCAGGCCGTTGTTGACGATGCGCTGCTCCTCGATGCCCTGGAACTGCATTTCGAGGAAAAAGTTGCCCTTGCCGAGAATGTCGCGATACTGCGCCGCGGCGGCAAGCGCCTTGGGCATCTGCTCCGCGCGAATGCCGCACGCGACCTCGCCCTTGAGGCAGCTGCTGAGGCCGATCAGGCCTTCGGCATGCTGCGCGAGGAGTTCCTTGTCGATGCGCGGCTTGTAGTAGAAGCCTTCGGTGTAGCCCGACGACACCAGCTTGATGAGGTTCTTGAACCCCTTCTCGTTCTCGGCGAGCAGCACCAGGTGGTTCGCCGTCTCACCTGGTGTGCCGCTTTTGTCGCGGCGGTCGCCAGGGGCGACGTACACCTCGCACCCCAGAATCGGGTTGATGCCGCGCTTGCGGGCCGCGTCGTGGAACACCACCGACGAGAACATGTTGCCGTGCTCGGTCACGGCCAGCGCCGGCATCTTCAGCCGCGCGGCCTCGTCCAGCAGCTCGTCGATGCGGCAGGCGCCGTCGAGCAGTGAGAACTCGGTGTGCAGGTGCAGGTGAACGAAGTCTTTCACCGCGCGATTACTCCCACTCGATGGTCGACGGGGGCTTCGAACTGATGTCGTAGACGACGCGGTTGATGCCGCGCACTTCGTTGACGATTCGCGACGAGATCGAGGCGAGCAGGTCGTGCGGCAGCCGCGCCCAGTCGGCGGTCATGCCGTCGAGGCTCTCGACCGCGCGCACGGCGACCGTGAACTCGTACGTGCGGGCATCGCCCATCACGCCGACGCTCTGCACCGGCAGCAGGACGGCAAAACTCTGCCAGATGCGCTCGTACCACCCGGCCTTGCGCACTTCATCCGCCACGATGGCGTCGGCCTTCTGCAGCAGCGTGATCTTGTCGCGGGTGATGTCGCCGAGGATGCGGACGGCGAGACCGGGACCCGGGAACGGCTGGCGAACCAGGAATTCCTTCTCGATGCCCAGATCGCGACCGACACGCCGGACCTCGTCCTTGAACAGCTCGCGCAGCGGCTCCACCAGCTTGAACTTCATGCCTTCCGGCAATCCACCCACGTTGTGATGGCTCTTGATGGTGGCCGACGGCCCACGGACCGAGACCGACTCGATCACATCGGGATAGAGCGTGCCCTGCGCCAGGAAATCGAAGTCGCCGAGCGCTTGGGCCTTCTCGTTGAACACGTCGATGAACGTGGCGCCGATGATCTTGCGCTTCTTCTCCGGATCGGTCACGCCGGCCAGCCGGCTCAGGAAGATGTCGGTGGCATCGACATGGTGAACCGGCAACGCCAGCTTCTTGTAACGCTCCACCACCTGCTGGGCCTCGTTCAGCCGCAGCAGCCCGTTATCCACGAAGATGCACTGCAGGTGGTCGCCGATGGCGCGATGAATGATCGACGCCGCCACGGTGGAATCTACGCCGCCCGACAGGCCGCACACCACTCGCCCGCTGCCTACCTGAGACTTGATGCGCGTCGTCGCCTCGTCGATGAACGAGGCGGTGGTCCAGTCGCCGGTGCAGCCGCAGACGTCGAATGCAAAATT
>JBBQSP010000028.1:0-58921 GCA_038213735.1 Vicinamibacterales bacterium
CGCGCACGGACCGTGCGTTCTCGCGCACGGAACGCGCGCTCATCGCGCGGCTCAACACCCCGGCCAAGGTGCAGCGGTGGCTAAACGCGCTGCCCTACAACACCGAGAAGGGCGGCGAGACCCAGCACAGCTTCCGGCCGGTCGCGCGGCTGCGCACGGCCCACTGCATGGAGGCGGCGTTGTTCGCGGCGGTCGTGCTCGAGCAGCATGGCTATCCTCCGCTCGTGATGAGCCTCGAATCCCAGGACTGGCTCGACCACGTCATCTTCATCTATCAGCAGAACGGCCGTTGGGGCTCGGTCGCGCGTTCGCGCGATCCGGGGCTGCATGGACGCAAGCCGGTGTTCCGGTCGCCGCGGGCGCTCGCGCGCAGTTATATGGATGCCTACGTGGATCACACAGGCCGCGTGAAGGGGTTTGGGGTGGCGAACCTGGCCGAGGCCATGGGGAATTACGACTGGCGGTTCACCGAGAAGAGCGTATGGAAGGTGGAGCAGATGCTGATCGACCTGCCCCACCGGAAGCTAAAGAGCTCGACGCGCCGCTATCGGCAACTGCTGAACAAGTACCGCGCGTACCGCAAGGCGAACAACGACCGCAAGCCCACCTACTATCGCGGGCGCGAGAAATGGGAACCGCTGCCGGCTGAATACCGCTAATCCAAATCAAACCCGCGCAGGGGCTTCGAGACCGGCGCCTTCTTGGCTTCCTTGAGCGCCTCTTCGAACCGCTTCGACAGCGCATCACCCTTGTTCTTCTCCGCCTCGAACGACTGTGCGAACAGGGCGTCGCGCCTGGCGGCCTGCTCGGCCAAGATGCGGTGCGCGTGATCCAACTCGGGGCGGTCTGGGTTGGCCGGCGCCTCGTGGCTCACGATACGGCCCAGGTTCAGGTCGACGGTCAGCACCGCCCCACAGCACGGGCACGGCAGTTCGCGTTCGCTCTCCAGCTTGGCCATGGCTATAGCTTAACGCGATACGATGGAGCCTGATGCCAGCCGACGAGCCAAAGCGCACGCGCACCGTGCGCGTGGCCACCTACAACATCCATCGCGGACGCGGGCTTGACGGCCGCACCCGGCTCGAGCGCATTGCCAGCGTGCTGGCGTCCATCGACGCCGACATCGTGGCCTTGCAGGAAGTGGTCGGCGCCAGCCCGCTCAAGGCCGGCCAGGCGGCGGAACTGGGCGCGGCCCTCGGCATGGGCTGGGTGATGGCCCCCACCCGCCACCTGCGGACGGCGCTCTTTGGCAACGTCGTGCTGACGCGGTTCCCCGTGCGGCACCACGTGCAGTACGACCTCACCTGGAAGACCTGCGAGCACCGCGGCGTGCAGCGTGTGGACGTGGGAATAGACGATGACACGCTGCACTTCTATAACGTGCACCTGGGCACGTCGCTGCTGGAGCGCCGGCACCAGGCGGCCCGGCTGGCCACGCTCGTCCACGACCGCCGTCTCGTGGGTCCGAAAATTATTCTCGGCGACTTCAACGAATGGGCACGGCACCTGGGCGCCACCGACGTGCTCGCCCAGCGATTGCAGAGTATCGACCTCAGCAAGCACCTGAGCCGGCGCCGGACCTACCCCGGGTTCTTCCCCATCCTGCACCTCGACCACATCTATTACGAGGGCAGGGTCGAGGTCTTGAAGGTCACCCTGCCGCGCGACCGCCTGGCGCTGATGGCGTCGGACCACTTGCCGCTGGTAGCCGATCTGAAGATCGGCTTCGATTAGCGAGATCAAGAGCTAAACAGGAGATCAAAAGATCAGGAGGCCTTTCATTGAATGGCTCCTACCCTCCTGATCTCCTGTGAAGATCTTCCCCGGCGCGCGCCAGCGTGAGGTGCACCAGGCCCAGATTGCGGGTGCGGAATGCCGCTTCGCACGTCGCCAGGTAGTACTCCCACATCCGGATGAAGCGATCGTCGAAGCCCAGGTCGCGGACGCGATCGAGCTGGCTGAAGAAGGCCCTCCGCCACGCCAGCAGCGTGCGCGCATAGTCGAGCGGGCGATCCTCGAGCGACACCAACCCGAGCCGGGTTTCGTCGGCGCAGACGCCGGCGATCTCCCGCACCGACGGCAGCAGCCCGCCTGGGAAGATGTACTTCTGGATCCAGTCGCAGTGCCGCCGATACTCGTCGAAGCGATGATCGACCATGGTGATCGCCTGGATCCCCGCCAGGCCGCCCGGCGCCAGCACCTCGTCGATCTTCCTGAAGAACGCCGGCCAGTACCGTTCGCCGACGGCTTCGATCATCTCGATCGATACCACGCGGCTGTACTCCCCTTGCACGTCGCGGTAGTCGCAGAACTCGATCGCAATGCGATCGCCGAGGCCCGCATCCGCGACCCGCTGCCGCGACAGCGCCAGTTGCTCCGCCGACACGGTGATGCCGGTCACGCGGCACCCGCGCGTCCGGGCCGCGTGCATGGCGAACCCACCCCAGCCCGACCCGATCTCGAGGACGTGGTCCGACGGACCAATGCGCAAGGCCTGGCACCACTGCTCGAACTTCTGGGCCTGCGCGGTGGCCAGCGACTCGTCGCCGGAGTGAAACACGGCGCTCGAGTAGGCCAGCGAGGGATCGAGAAAGGTGGCGAACAGCTCGTTGCTCAAGTCGTAGTGCGCGCCGATGTTGCGGCGGCTGCCCCGGCGGCTGTTGCGGCGGCGGACATGCAGCCAGTCGTTGGGCAGGTTGAGCACGCGCGACAGCCAGGACCCGAGTGGCAGGTAGGCCTGGTTGCGCAGCACCAGCTCCGTGAAGCGGGATAGGTCGTCGGTGTGCCAGTCGCCGTCCATGTACGACTCACCCGCGCCAAGGTCGCCGCGCAGCGAGAACTTCCTGAAGAACGCGTCGTGCGTAATCCACATGGTGGCGTGGAGGTCGGCCCCGGGCGGGCCGGCCTCGACCACCGACCCGTCCGGCAGATGCACGGTGAGGCGGCCCACCTTGAGGGCGGCCAGCGAGGACAGCAGCCGCCGGCGCGCGACGGACGCAATCACCCGATCGGCGGCGTTGGCCGCCGGCCGGTCGGTGGCAGGAGCGGTGGCGGTGGCGGTCAGTTCAACAGTCTTCACTCAATACTCCCAGTGCGGGCCGCTTCGGGATCGAGCGGCGGTTTCGGGTAATAGGTCGCGCCCTTCCACCACAAGCGCAGCGCCTGCCAGTGAATGCGGCCAATCACGGCCAGGGTGACCAGCGGATAGCGCACGAGCGCCAGGGCCAGGCGGCGGTCGGTCAACGGCCGGCGGTCGAGCGATAAGCGCGAGACGAAGATCGGAAGGCCCTCTCGGTAGAGGTCGATGCGCACATCCAGGTGCGCCGGCGAAATGTCAAAGGCGAAGCGGTAGGTGCCGTCGAGGGTCATGAACGGCGAGACGTGTAAGACCTTCTTCGCCGTGACCGTCTCCGCATCGGGGGTCAGCACGTAGGCGTGTGACTCGCCGAAGGTGTTGTTGACCTCGGCAATCACTGCCGCCAGCGAATCGTCCTGGCCATAGCAGAAGAAGAACGACACCGGGTTGAACACGTAGCCGAACACGCGGCAATGCGTGACCAGTTCGATCGCACCGATGGTGCCAGTGATGCCGTGCTCGCGCAGCAGCGTCTCCACTCGCTGCCGCAGCGTGCCGGGGGTCGCGCCGAGGTGATCGGCCTCGAAGAACGCCGACGCCCGATGGCGGTTGATGCCGAACAGGCGCAAGCGCCCCGCCAGCGCCGGCAACTCGTCGAGCACGAGCCGGTACATGTAGAGCCGATAGCGGAAGCCATGTCGCTGCGGAGACAGCCGCTCGTGCATCACCCGGCCAACCAGCAGCGCCGAACGCCGATCAGAGCTCAAGACCGAACGCCTTCGCGACCGCCAGGGCCGACACCACGCCGTCTTCGTGAAAACCATTGCGCAAGTGCGCGCCGCAATAGAAGGTGTGCCGCTCCCCGTTGAGCCGCGCAATCGCCGCCTGGCCCGCGAACGCGCTGGCATCGAGCACCGGATGCTCGTACGTCATCCGCGCGAGGACCTCGCCTGCAATCGGCGACAGCGGGTTGAGCGAGCACAGCAGCGGGCGGCCAGGAGCGTGCCCCTGGAGGCGGTTCAGGTCGTAGGTCACCGACACGGCCGACGTGTCGCGCGAACAATCCGCCAGCTCGCAGTTCCACGACGCGCGTGCGTCGCGCGCGGCGGGCATGACGCGGTCGTCGCTGTGCAGCCAGGTGTCGTTGACGGAGTAGCGAAAGCGCGACAGCGCCTCGACCTCGTCACGACTGGGATCGCCGAGCAGTGCCAGCGCGTCGTTGGCGTGGGTCGCAATCACGACGCGGTCGAAGCGATAGGCGGTGCCCGCGGTGGTCGCCACGGTGACGCCGGTGTCGTCGCGGACGACCGCCCGCACCGGCGTGGCCGCGCGGACGCCCGTGCCCAGCCGGGACGCCAGCGCCCCCACATACTGGGCGCTCCCGCCGACGATCGTCCGCCAGGTGGGCTGGCCACCAGCGCGCAACAAGCCGTGGTTGTCGAGGAAACGCAAGAACGACTCAGCCGGGAACTGGCGAATGTCGGCGCCTGGCGCGGACCAGATCGCGCCGCCCATGGGCAGGACGAAATGGCGGATCAGGCCGGCGCCGAACCGGCCGCGCTCCAGGAAGTCGCCGAGCGTACCGGCCGCGCGGCCACTGGCCAGCGCCTCGCGTCCCAACCGGAAGAAGCGCAGGACGTCGGCGAGCATGCGCCAGTGCGCCACGCTGGCCAGGCGCGCCCGTTGCGCGAACAGGCCCCGCAGGGCCACGCTTGAGAACTCGACGCGGCACCGGCGGCAGCGGACGCTGAACGACATGTCGCTGGCACGGCTGGACACGCCCAGCTGGTCGAGCATCCGGATGAAATTGGGATAGGTCTCCGGGTTGAACACCATGAACCCGGTGTCCACCGGCCACATCTGCCCGGCCAGCTCAACCGGGTGCGTGTGCGCGTGGCCGCCGAGCCGGCTTTCTTTCTCGAACAGGGTGACGTCGTGCGCCCGCCCCAGCACATACGCCGCCGACAACCCTGCCACCCCTGCTCCGACCACCGCAATCCGCACATGTGTTTAAACACCTGAGCGGGGGCTCTTTATTCCAGGGGCTCTTGACATCTGATATTGATGTGATATCAAATTGGAATCGTCAAGGGAGGACCCCAGTCCATGATTCGTGAACGCGCCTACAACGGTTTACCCGGCTTACCCGTGCTCGTCACCCTCATCCTGGTCGATGCCGGGCTGCTCTGGATGCTCGTCATGAACATCCGCGAAGAATCGGTGCCCGAGGTCTTGACCGCCGCCGTCGGCATGGCCCTGGTCACGTTCTTCATGGCAGGGCTGTTCATGGTCAACCCGAACGAAGGCAAGGTGCTGCAGTTGTTCGGCGCGTACAAGGGCACGGCCAAGCAGCAAGGCCTGAGATGGGCCAACCCGTTCTTCACGAAGAAGAAGGTGTCGCTGCGCATCCGCAACTTCGAGAGTTCCCACCTCAAGGTCAACGACATCGACGGCAACCCGATCGAGATTGCCGCGGTGGTGGTGTGGAAGGCGTTCGAGACCGCCGAAGCCGTGTTCGAGGTGGACGACTACGAACACTACGTCAAGGTGCAGAGCGAGGCGGCGCTGCGCAACCTCGCCACTAGCTACGCCTACGACGCGCACGACGACACGCACGTGTCATTGCGAGGGCACACTAACGCGGTGGCGGATCACCTGAAGCGCGAGATCGGCGACCGCCTGGTCAAGGCCGGCGTCGAGGTGATCGAGGCGCGCATCAGCCACCTCGCCTACGCGCCGGAAATTGCCGCCGCCATGCTGCAGCGCCAGCAGGCCGGCGCCATCATCGCCGCGCGCCAGAAAATCGTCGAAGGCGCGGTCGGCATGGTCGAAATGGCGCTCGACATGCTGTCGCAGAAGTCGATCATCACGCTGGATGAAGATCGCAAGGCGGCCATGGTCAGCAACCTGCTGGTGGTGCTGTGCGGCGATCGCAACACCCAACCGGTGATCAACACGGGCACCATCTATCAGTAACGTGACGGGAGCCCGCCAACCAAACGTCGGGAGCCTGACCAAGACCCGTCGGGAGCAGCCAAGTGCCTCGCCGGGAACGGGAGTTCCCTGTGGCCGAGCGTAAGCCGTTTTTGCTTCGTGTCGACCCTGCCCTGCTGGAGGCGCTTCAGCGCTGGGCGAACGACGATCTGCGCAGCCTGAACGGGCAGATCGAGTTCGTGCTGCGCAAGGCGGTCCAGCAGGCAGGGCGCGCGCAGGAGGGCGGCGATCCCCCACACCCGCCGAAGTCCTGATTCCGCCGCTCGATCGCCCCATCGGGCCGTATGACCGGCCCGGTCGAACTGCTCCCCTGCCAAGTGACGTCTTACAGAAGGTCAACCGAAGAAGAGATTACTCTTCGCCTTTTGTTCGCATACGATGGCTGGTTTCTGAGGGAAGCTGAACCGTGACCGATTCGATCAACGACCTGTCGGCCTTGCGCATCGAGCGCGAACCTCTGAACACCAGCGGCGGCCGCTGGGTGAAGTGGGTGGTCCTACTGGTGGTACTGGGCGGCGCCGGTGGCGGCGCCTGGTACTGGATGAGCCGCGAGCGCCCGATCGAGGTCGAGGTGGTCGCGGTCAGCGAACGTGCCGCCGGCACGCAGGCTTCAGTACTAAACGCCTCTGGCTACGTCACCGCGCGGCGGCGGGCCACCGTCTCGTCCAAGGTCACCGGCAAGGTGATCGAGGTGAACGTCGAGGAAGGCATGGCCGTGCGCGAAGGCCAGGTGCTGGCGCGGCTGGACGACTCGTCGCTGCAGGCGGCCATGGTCCTGGCCCGCGCGCAGCTGGAGGCGGCTCGACAGGCCATCCCCGAAAGCGAGGTCCGCCTGACCGAAGCGCGCCTCAACCTGCAGCGGCAGCAGCGGCTGATGAAGGACGGCCTGACCACGCCGTCGGCGATCGATCAGGCGGAAGCCGAGGTCAACTCGCTCGTCGCGCGCATCGGTTCGTTGCGCGAGCAGATCAACGTGGCGCAGAGCCAGGTGGCGCTGCAGCAGACGGCCATCAACGACATGGTGATCCGCGCGCCGTTCAGCGGCGTCGCGCTTTCCAAGGACGCGCAGCCCGGCGAAATGGTCTCGCCGGTCTCGGCCGGCGGCGGCTTCACGCGCACCGGCATCAGCACCATCGTCGACATGCGTTCGCTCGAGATCGAGGTGGACGTGAACGAAAGCTACATCAACCGCGTGAGCGCCGGTCAGCCAGTGACGGCCGTGCTTGATGCGTATCCCGACTTCCAGATCCCCGCCAAGGTGATTGCGGTGGTGCCGACCGCGGATCGGCAGAAGGCCACTGTGCTGGTGCGGATCGGGTTCAACGAACTGGACCCGCGCATCCTGCCCGACATGGGCGTGAAGGTCACGTTCCTGCGCGAAGCCGATGCCGCCGCGCCGGTGGCGCAGCAGGCCATGACGCTGGTACCGAAGGGAGCCGTGAAGGCCGACGGCGACAACAGCTACGTGTTCCTCGTCACGCAAGACACCGTCGAGCGCCGCGCGATCAAGACCGGCGGCACCGACGGCGACCGGCTCGAAGTGACGGCCGGCCTGAAGGGTGGCGACCGCGTCGTCGTCGCGCCGTCGCCCGAACTCGCCGCGGGCGTGAAGATCATCGTCAAATAGGGAGCGAACGTTCATGGAAGCACTCGTTAAGGTCAACGGCGTCCACAAGTACTTCACCCGCGGCAGCGAGCGCATCGACGTGCTCAAGGGCGTGAACCTCGAGATTCCCCAGGGCGACTTCCTCGCGCTGATGGGGCCGTCGGGGTCGGGCAAGACGTCGTTGCTCAACCTGATGGGCGGGCTCGACCAGCCGTCGGCCGGCACCATTGAAGTCGGCGGCACCAACATCGCCGCGCTCTCGGGCGGGATGCTCTCGAAATGGCGCGCCAACAACATCGGCTTCGTCTTCCAGTTGTACAACCTGCTGCCGGTGCTGACCGCCGAGCGTAACGTCGACCTGCCGCTGCTCTTGACCAGGCTGTCGAAGGCCGAGCGCAAGAAGCGCGTCGACATTGCGCTGAGGGTGGTCGGCCTGGCCGATCGCGCCAAGCACTACCCGCGCCAGTTGTCGGGCGGCCAGGAACAGCGCGTCGGCATTGCCCGCGCGATTGTCACCGACCCCACGCTGCTACTGGCCGACGAGCCGACCGGCGATCTCGACCGCAAGGCCGGCGATGAAATCCTCGACCTGCTGCAGGCGCTCAACCGCGACCACGGCAAGACCATCGTCATGGTGACGCACGACCCGCGCGCCGCCGAGCGCGCCAAGCGCACGCTGCACCTCGAGAAGGGCGTGCTGCTGGAAGGAGTCCACGCATGAAGTTCCTGCCCTTGCTCTGGAGCAGCCTGTGGCGCAAGAAGATCCGCACCATCTTCACGCTGCTCTCGGTGTTCGTCGCGTTCCTGCTGTTCGGGTTGCTGATGACCATTCGCGGGGCCTTCTCGTTCGGCATCGACATTGCCGGCCTCGACCGGCTGATCCTGATCCACAAGGTCAGCCTGATCATGCCGCTGCCGGTGTCGTATCTGCCGCGGCTGAACAGCACCGAGGGCGTCAGCCTGGCCACCCACAACACGTGGTTCGGCGGCGTCTACCAGGATCCGTCCAACTTCTTCGCGCAGATTGCCGTCGAGCCCGAGCCGTTCATGGAGCTGTATCCGGAGTACAAAGTCTCGCCGGAGCACATGCAGGCGTGGCTGGCCGATCGGCAGGGCGTGCTGGTCGGCGTTGATCTCGCCAATCGCTTTGGGTGGAAGGTCGGCGATCGCATCCCGATTGTCGGCACCATCTGGCAGCCCAAGCAGGGCCAGGTGTGGGAGTTCAACATCGCCGGCCTCTACGACGGCGAGCCGGGCATCGACAAGACGCAGTTCTTCTTCCGTTACGACTATCTCGATGAGAACCGGCGCGGTGGCGCAGGCGCGGTCGGCTGGTACATCGTCAAGATCAACGACGCGACGCAGGCGCAGCAGATGAGCGCGAAGTTCGACGAGATGTTCGCCAACTCGTCGGCCGAGACCAAGACGACTACCGAGAAGGGGTTCGTCGAGGGCTTCGCCAAGCAGATGGGCGACATCGGCGCGATCATGATCGCCATCACGATCGCGGTGCTGTTCACGATGATTCTCGTGGCCGCCAACACCATGGCGCAGTCGGTGCGCGAGCGCACGAGTGAAGTCGGCGTGCTGAAGACCCTCGGCTTCTCCAATCTCTCGATTCTCTCGCTGGTCCTGGGCGAGTCGGTCTTGATCGCGGTAATCGGCGGCGGGCTCGGCCTGGCCGCGGCATGGGCGTTCGTGCAGCAGGGTGATCCGACCGGCGGCATGCTGCCGATCTTCGTACTGCCGACCCGCGACGTCGCGCTCGGCGGCGCCCTGGTCCTGGGCCTCGGCTTGCTCGCCGGGATGTTGCCGGCAATGAACGCGATGAACCTGAAGATCACCGACGCATTGAGGAGAGCCTAAGTGTTCAACTGGATCGGACAGACCCTCGCGGTCACCGCGCTCAACCTCCGCACCATCCCCCAGCGCCTGGGCTCATCGGGCGTCGCCATCGTCGGCATCGCCGGCGTGGTGATCGTCCTGGTGTCGGTGCTCTCCATTGCCGCCGGCTTCTCGGCGGCGATGCAAGGCTCCGGTTCGCCGTCGCGCGCCCTCGTGATGCGCAGCGGCGCCGACAGCGAGATGACCAGCGGCCTCGGCGGCGTCGAGGTGGACGTCATCAAGCAGGCCCCCGGCCTGCGCCGCGACGGCCAGACCGCGGTCGCGTCGGCCGAGCTCTACGTGATCATCGACATCCCCAAGATTTCGACCAACACCTCGGCCAACGTACCCATGCGCGGCGTGCAGGAGACGGCGCTGGCAGTGCGCACCGAAGCCTCGATTATCGAGGGCCGCATGTTCCAGTTCGGCACCAACGAGATCGTCGTCGGCCGCGGCGCCAGCGGACAGTTTGCCGGTCTCACCGTCGGCAACGAGTTCAAGTCGGGCCAGGACACCTGGAAGGTCGTCGGGGTGTTCGAAGCCGACGGCGGGGTCAGCGAGACCGAGATCTGGTGCGATGCGCGCGTGCTGCAGGGCGCTTACCGCCGCGGCAACAGCTACCAGTCGCTGCTGGCGCAGCTCGACTCGAGCGACAGCTTCGACACGTTCCGCGACTGGCTGACCGCCAACCCGCAGGTCAACGTGCAGGTCCGGCGCGAGGCCGACTACTACGCGCAGCAGTCGCGGGCGCTGAGCGGCTTGATCCAGGGCGTCGGCTTCGGCATTGCCGCGCTGATGGGCATTGGCGCGGTGTTCGGCGCCATCCTGACGATGTACACCGCGGTGTCGACGCGGTCGCGGGAGATCGCGACGCTGCGCGCGCTCGGCTTCAACACCACCTCGGTCGTGGTCTCGGTGCTCGCTGAATCGCTGGCGCTCGCCGCGATCGGCGGCGTGATCGGCGGCATCACGGCCTACCTGGCGTTCAACGGCTACCAGACCTCGACCATGAACTTCTCCACCTTCAGCCAGGTGGCGTTCGCCTTCCAGGTGACACCGCAGTTGCTCGTGATGGGGCTGATCTACGCGCTGGCGATGGGGCTGGTCGGGGGTCTGTTCCCCGCGGTCCGGGCGGCACGCTTGCCTATTCCGACGGCGCTGCGAGAGTTGTAAGGTCCGGGCCTATCCCGCGTCGAGCACGTCGCGGATCTTCTTCCTGAGACCCGCGACCGTGTACGGCTTGGCGATGAAGTTCCGGCCGCGCGCCAGGGCCACCTGGCGCATCGTCGCGTCGTCGGTGTACCCCGAGGAGAACAGGACCTTGGTGCCAGGATGGGCGGCGACGATGGCCGTGACGAGATCGACGCCGCTCATGCCCGGCATGACGACGTCGGTGAACACCAGGTGCACCTGGTCCGGATGGCTCTCCAGCAGGGCCAGCGCCTGCTTCGCGCCATTGGCAGCCAGCACGTGAAAGCCGGCCCCTTTCAACATGCGGGTGACCACCTGCCGGAGGCCGTCTTCGTCTTCCACCACCAGGATGGTTTCGGTGCCGCGGGCGGGTTGTAGCGCCGCTGGCTCGACGTCAGCGGAGCCACGAGCCACGGTGGGCAAGTAGATGCGGAAGGATGCCCCTTCGCCCGGTTCGCTCTCGACCACGATGCACCCGCCGGCCTGCTTCACGATGCCGTCAACCGTGGCGAGGCCGAGACCCGTGCCGCGGCCCAACTCCTTGGTCGTGAAGAACGGATCGAACATCTGACGGCGCACCTCGGCCGTCATGCCGACCCCGGTATCCGTCACGCTGACCATCACGTGGGGGCCCGCCACCGCCGGTGCGTGGCCAGCGGCAAACACGTCGTCCACCATGACATTGCTGGTCTCGACGGTGAGTACGCCGCCCTGGGGCATGGCATCACGGGCGTTCACCGCAAGATTGAGCAGGACCTGCTCGAACTGGCCGGGATCGATGGTCACCGAGTCCAACTCCGGCCGCGAGACCACCGCCAGCTCGATATCCTCACCGATCAATCGCCGAAGCAGGCCGGCCATGTGGTTGATGTTGTCGCCGACGTTCACGACGGCCGGGTTGACGACCTGCTTGCGGCTGAACGACAGCAGTTGCCGCGTGAGCCGCGCGGCCTGATCGCCCGCGTCCTTGATGTGGGCAAACTCGCTGCGCAGCGCATGGTCGTCGGGCAGGCCCATGAGGGCGAGGTCGGCGGTTCCATTGATCACGGTCAGCAGGTTGTTGAAGTCGTGCGCCACTCCGCCGGCCAGCCGCCCGACCACTTCCATTTTCTGGGCGTGGAGGAACTGCGCCTGCAGGCGTCTCCGGTCGGTCAGGTCCCGCTTGATCGCAATGAAGTTCGTGACCTCGCCCGCGCTGTTCTTGACCGGTGTGATGGTCTGTCCTTCGACGTACTGGGTGCCGTCCTTGCGGCGATTCGTCAGCTCCCCCTCCCAGACCTTCCCCGCGAGCAGCGTCAGCCACATCCCCTGGTAGAACTCGCGCGGGTGCACACCCGACCGCAGCAAGTCGCGGGGGTTCTTGCCGATCGCTTCATCTGCGCTGTAGCCGGACATCTGCGAAAATGCGGGATTCACCCACTTAACGACGCCGTCCCGGTCGGTGATGACGATGGCGTTGGCCGCGGCGTTAAGCGCGGCGCTTTGCAGCCAGACCTGGCTGGCCAGGCCATGGTTGTGCATGGCGATCTCGATGGTCGTGCGGAGTGCGATGGGCTCGAACGGCTTGATGAGATAGCCGGACGGCTCGGCGGCCTTGGCGCGATCAATGACGTCCGAGGTGGTGTAGGCCGTGAGAAAGATGATCGGAATGATGGTCCGCGCCCTGATGGCCCGCGCCGCCTCCACGCCGTCCATCGGCCCTGACAAGTGGATGTCCATCAGGACCAGCTGCGGCTGCCGCGTCGCAGCGAGGGCCACCGCTTCCTCGCCCGATGTGGCCATGCCGACCGGCCGATGACCAAGGGCGATCAGTTGCCGCTCGATGTCCCTGGCAATGACCAACTCGTCTTCGACGATCAGTATCTGGATGCCCGTCATGCGCTTTTCGCGGTCACGCCGCCACTATGAGCCAAGTCTGGCGTGAATACCACGCAGAAGGCCGCGCCGGGCGCTGGAGCAATGTCGAGGGCACCGTGTAATTGATGAGCTAGGTCGGCGACGAGCTGCAGCCCGAGTGACCCGTTCCGGCGGCTGTCAAAGTCAACGGGCAGACCAACCCCGGTGTCCCTCACCGAGAGCTCAAGCCTGCCACCGCCGGTCACGTGGAGTTCCACGCGAATGGCTCCGGTCCGGCCGTCGGGAAAACCGTGTTTCAAGCTGTTGGACACCAGCTCGTTCACGAGCAAGCCGCAGGGAATGGCCTGGTGAACTTCGAGGTACACCGGTTCCAGGTCGAAGCCAAGCCGGATCGCGCCCGGCCTGACCGACGCTGAGTGAAGCAACTGGGTGCAGACCCGGCGAATATAGTCCGACAGATCAACGCGCTCGAATTGGTTCGACCGATAGAGCGACTCGTGCAGGCTGGCCATGGCGAAGATCCGCCCCTGCATATCGCGGAGCACCTGCACGGTGTGCGGCTGGCCGGCCCGTTCGGCTTCCAGCCGGAGCAGGCTCGTGATGACCTGCAGGTTGTTCTTGACGCGATGGTGGACCTCTCGAAGCAGCGCCTCTTTCTCGAGGACCAGCGACCGTAACTGGTTGTTGGCCGTCCACCGCTCCGTGATGTCACGGGCGATGCCCATACCGCCCACGATGTTGCCCTCGGGGTCCCGCAGGGCGGCTCCGCGCACCGAATGCCAGCGAATGGCGCCGTCCCGGCGCACGCTGCGGTACTCGATGCCCTTGGGCGGCGTCCCGTGCGCGAGGGTCTGTTCGATGTAGGCCCGGCAGACAGGCAGGTCGTCGGGATGGACGTAATGCTCGAAGGACTTCCCAATTGCGTCGGTGCCGGGCTCGCCCATGGTGTGCAACCAGTTCGGTGAGACAAACGTGATTACGCCAGCAGGGGTCAGCTCAATCACGGTGTCTGTGGCACTTTCAATGTACCGTCGATAGCGCTCTTCGCTGTGCCGGAGTTCGTCGGCCAGGTTCGCCTGGCTGCGGTAGAACCGCGCGCTCTGGTCCCGCCACACAAACCCCAGACCTGCTGCCATCGCAAACAGGGCGATGGTGGCAAACGTGATGACCTGCCAGAGACGGCGCCACAAGTCGGCGCGAAACTCGGCCGTGTCCGTCCGGGCAATCAGAAACCACGGAGACCCCGGAATCGCGCGAACGACACCAATGACCGGCTCGCCTCGATCGTCCAGCCCCTCGACGAGACCGGCCTGTCCGAGCACCGCCTTCACCGCCAACACTTGTCCATGGTCCAGACCAATGCGCTTGCGCAACGGCGCAACGGGGTCGAACTTCAGCGGGCTGAGGAACTGGACAAACTCCCCGTCCCGTCGCACCAGCAGTGTTTCAGCGGTCGTGCTCCGACTGAGCGACAGGGCGATGAAGGGATAGAGGAATCGATCTGGCTCAAGGCGGATCATCAGGATGCCGATGGTTCGGCCCGAAGGGGCCTGCTCCCTGACGGGCACCAGGGTGGCCAGGTAGACGCGACGGTCGCGTTCATCCAGATAGAAATCGAGAACACTCACCTTGCCCGTGCGCCGCGCCACGGCCAACTCGGCGGCGACCACCACAGACGGAGAGGCGGCGGCCGAAGGCGCGGAGAGGATGGTGCGGCCTTGCACGTCGGTCAGGGCAAACGCGTCGGACTGGAGGTGGGCTTGATTCGCGTGCCACCACGCCTCGAACTCACGGCGAGCCGCCGCATCGTCTGGTTGGGTGACGAGGCGCCGGGCCAGGCCTGCGACCAGGGGGTCGTTATAGAGCAGGCCGGCGTCGGCCAGCCGCTCTTGCCGCCATTCCTGAAGTTGGCTCACCTTCAATTGCGAGATCGTATCGAGTTCGTGTTCGGCCTGGCTTTGCAGCGCCTGCTCTTCGGCACGGTAGTAGGCATAGGCACCGACCACGGCCAACACGGTTACCGCAGCGAACAGCGACGCGTAGACCGTTCTCCCCCGCCAGATCGCTTCAGGCTTGGCAGGGCGCACACCTGCGGGACCGCGGCCGGCGACCAGCAAGGCCAGCCCCATCATCAGCAACACGAGACTGGAGTTCACCGCCACCGGCAGGATCCCGACACTGCTCAGAAGCGGCGGGCCGAAGAGGGCGACGAGCAAGAGGACGAATCCTGCGGCCGCCACCACACCACCAGCAACACGCCTCAACCAGCTCGCGACAGTCCGCCTGCCCGGTGCCAGCGCCAGGAGCAGCGCCGCATTGACCAGCAGAAAACCAGCAGCGGTAATCGGGGAAACGAACCCGGTGGTGGGATCGAGGGCGGCTGGTCCGCTGAGCCGAAGGCCGAGCAGCTCGGCGGGCCAATAGGTCACGGTTAACCGCAACACCAGGATCAGCGAGCTGGCCGCGATGCCGGCCGAGGCGAGCGCAGCGGCCAGCTTCAGTGACGGCCGGCGACGCTCGCCGCGAGCGCTGAACCAGAAAGCTGCGCCGACCATCATGGCCAAGACCGCGGTCGCCGGTGCCATCGGAACCGTGCCGGCCGTCCAGGCGGCCAGCGACGGTGCATCGAGAATCCAGCCAAGCAGCGCGACAACGCCGACCGCGGCGATTGATGCCGCGGCCAGAACAAGCGTCTTCACCCGAAGCGGACTGAGGCGACCGAGCGTCACGGTGTACTCGCGGGCGCACTGGGCGAGGATAGTCTGGGCGTGAACATCAGGCTGAGCTCCTCGCCGGGGCTTGATCCTTCTTCAAGGCTGCTGCCCAGTTGCTGAACGAGGTCGGTCACCAGTTGCAGTCCCACCGTCCTGGCCGGCGAATCGGCGAAGCCGTGGGGCAAGCCAACGCCGTCGTCGCTCACCATCAAGCGGACTCGCGCGAATTCTTGACTCTCGGGGCCAGCGGGAGCCGGCACGGGCTGTAACGACACGCGCACTTCCCCGCCGCGCCGGCCTGGAAACGCGTGCTTCAGCGCGTTGGTCACCAACTCGTTCACCAGCAGTCCACACGTGATCGCCTGCTGTGTGCTGACGACGACGCTCGCCAGATCGAGGCGCAACCGCACACCGGCCTCGGGCACGGTCAACGAGCGGAACAGGTACTCAGCCACCTGCGCGAGGTGCGCGCCCAGGTCAACGTCGGTGACCCGATTCGTCTGGTACAGCAACTCGTGCAATTGCGCGAGCGCGTGGATGCGGTTCTCCATATTCTGGAGCACGGCGCGGGCCGCGGCGTCATCCACTTGATGCGCCTCGAGTCGCAACAGGCTGGTGATCAACATCAGGTTGTTCTTGGCGCGGTGGTGGACTTCCCTCACCAGCGCTTCTTTTTCGCGAACGGCGGTGCGCAGGGTTTCCTGGGTGGTCCGCAGCCGAAGCAAGGCGTCGACCTGGGCCAGCAGTTCGGGCCCCGTCACCGGCCGGACGATATAACCGTCGGCCCGTCCTTCTGCCAGGCCCAGGACCTGGTCTTCTGCGGTGGTCTTCTCACCAGAGGCCATCACCACCAGGACGCTCTCGAGACCGGTGTCGGCTTTGACCTGCTTGGCGACATCGACGCCGCTTCCGTCCGGGAGATTGACGTCAAGCAGCAGCAGGGCGGGCCGATGTTGCCGGGTCAACCGCAGGGCCTCCGCCGCGCTGTGCCCCACCATCACTGTGTATCCGGCGCCGCGCAGGACCAGTGCGGTCGCGAGGGCCAAGTCAGGGTCGTCGTCTATGACGAGGATGGTCGTGTCCGAACGCGGCATGGTGGCTCACCCGATCTGACGGCGGGCCGAACGCGGACGGCTCCCGACGGTTGAGGTGGACGCAACATTGGTGCCACGGCGAACACCTCGAAACAGGCGCAATTGCCGGATCACGCGGCGTGAAAGTTCGTGGAGTGGGGATAGTTCCCTGCAGTGCCGGCCAGCTAACGGCCGGTGTCAGGCGCCGCCGCGGTCGGCGCCGACGATTCCGCTTCTCGATAAACCCGATCCGGAACCGGCTGCAGGTCCGACGCCAGGCCGACGGCCGCCATGGCGCGGACGACCCAGTAGGTCAGGTCGAACTCCCACCAGTAGAAGCCATTGCGCGCGGCGCGTTGGTAGCGGTGATGGTTGTTGTGCCAGCCCTCGCCGACCGCGAAGAACGCCGTGAACGCGTTGTTGCGCGAGTCGTCGATGGTGTTGAACCGGCGCGTGCCCCACAAGTGGTTGACCGTGTTGATGGCGAACGTCGCGTGGGCCAGCGTCACGGTGGGCAGGCAGAACCCCCAGGCCAGCCACGCCAGGCCGCCGTAGCCATAGAGGCCGGCGCCAAGCGCCAGCGGCGGCAACCAGAAGTAGCGATCGAGGAACCGAAGTTCCGCGGCGCCGCCGAAGTCGCGGATCACGGGGTTGGTGTCAGGCAGCGTGTTCCACTTGGAGTCGTTCAGGAACCAGCCGATGTGCGCGTAGTAGAAACCGCTGAGGCTGGGACTATGCGGATCGCCCTCGCGGTCGGCGTACTTGTGATGGTCGATGTGGTTGCCCGCCCACCAGAGCGGCCCCTTCTGCATGGCGGCCGTGCCGAGCAGCGCCCAGAAAAAGCGGGCGCCGCGCGACAGCTCGAACGCGCGATGCGCCAGGTAGCGATGAAAAATGATGGTGAGGCCGAGGGCCCTGAGGAAGTGCGAGGCGGCCCACAAGCCGGCATACGGCCATTCGAAGGGAACGAAGAACACGGTGACCGCGGATGCCTGGACCAGCCAGAACACCGCGATGGCGAACGCTGAGGCCACTAGTTCTCTTCTTCGAACTCTTCTTCGCCCGGAGGACCCAGGCGGGTCGAGGGGCGCAACGCCTCGCGGTAGTCGTACAGCGGCAAGCCCGACACGTGGCGCGGGTTCACGCAGCCGGTCGACTTGGTCTCGAGCATGACCAGGACGGGGCTTCCCGACAGACCGTCTCGAAACCCGAGCTGGCACCCGCAAGCGAGACGAGCGTGCGCGAATCCCTTCAACATGAGTGGATCATACTACCGACGCGGACAAACCTAAAGGTTTGTCCCCACTGAAGGTTGGTCGCCACGGGCAGGTTTGTCGCCACCGCTACAGGAGCGCGACGATTTCTTTTTCGAAGACCGACTTGGGCGCAATGCCCAGGTGCTTGCGGCACACCAGGCCGTCCTTGCTGATCAGGAACGACGCCGGAATACCCCAAATCGGACCATAGGCGTCCTGCACGTCTTCGCGGCCTTCGCCGAGCAGGATCGGGTAGTTCATGTTGTATTCGGCGGCGAACGCCTTGGCCTTGTCGGCAGTATCGTCAACCGAGAAGCCGACAATGACGAGGTCGTCCTTGTACTTCTCCTGCAGTTCGACGAAGCCCGGGATCTCGGCCTTGCACGGGCCGCACCAGGTGGCCCAGAAGTTGAGCAGCACGACCTTGCCCTTGTACGCCGAGAGCGCCACGTCGCGTCCCTCAAGGTCCTTGATGGAGAAGTCGAAGTTCGCGGGCTTTGGGTTGGCCATGCACGCGGCAGTTGCCGCGACGGTGTCGGCCGACGCGGTCGTGCTGTCGTGCGACGCCGCCGGGGTGACGTCAGCCGCGAGCGTCGCCGACGGATCAGACTCGGCGTGCGGTTGCCACACGAAGGGAATGCTGATGGCGAGCAGCGCGATCGCCGTCGCGGCCACCGCGACCAGCCGCATTTTCGAGCTGGCGGGCTGAGCCGGCGCGGGAGTCGAGTCCAAGGGGCCGTCGTGCTGTTCCATGAAGCTATCTTGCCTCATTCCGGAGGTGAGACGCTATGCGCGCCAATCCATCCGTGGCTCCGGCCCTGGCCACGAGCATGAACGTGCGGTCGCCCTCGGTCCACACGATCTGTTCGTGATCGAGCACGTCGAGCGCGGCGTCAGGACGCTGCAGGCCCGGCATAATGAACAGCGACACCGGCGCACCGTCGGCGCGATACAACAAGTGCGCCGCGCGTCCGTCGCCGTACAGGCAGCGCCGAACGGCCACGAGCGACAGGCCCTCGGCTCCCGCCGCGTCCGGTACGCTGACGGTCCAGCCATACTCGCGCTTGATGGTGGCCTCGGCGTCGGCCTTGCTGATCACCTGGCCGTGATCGTGCCCGTCGATGCCGAAGCACTTGATGTGATCGAGCGCCAGTTGGGCCGCCAGCAACACGGTGGAGCGCGAGGTCATCACCGGCACCAAAGCGCCGCCGATCACCAGGAACAGGACGGCGGCGGCCGAGAACGCCGACAGCCGGCCACCCCAGCTGAGAATGCCGGCCGGGGCGGCCTGCTCGGCGCGCGCGGTGGCCAGGATACGCGTGCGCAGCCCAGGCGGCGCGGTCACCGCCAACTGCGGGGCGCGCGCCCGCAGCACCGCACGGGCCGTGACCTGCGCCTGCAGCAGTTGCCGGCACGGTTCGCACGACGCGACGTGCCGCGTCACCAGCCCGGCGTCATCCGCCGACGCGCTACCATCGGCCACGGCGGCCAGACTCCTCTCAACCTGTCTGCAGTCCATGTTCATCGTATTAGACGCTGCCTTTACGTTCACGTTGCATCGAGAGCCGGTCGAACAGTTGCTTGCGGCCACGCGACAGGCGCGACATGACCGTGCCGATGGGAGCGTCAACCACGTCCGCAATCTCCTGGTATGACAGCTCGTCGACGTCGCGCAGCCACACCACTTCGCGAAACATCTCGGGCAGCGCGTCGAGGGCGGCCTGCAGGTCGGGGTCGATCGTCGCCCGCAGCAGCAGGGTCTCGGGGCTGTCCACCGGCCGGCCCGGGCCCAGGCTGGCGCCCTCGGCCGCCTCCTCCACGGCCTCCGAGTCGAATTCGACCCGCGAGCGGGCCCGGTCGCGCACCCGATTTCTCCAGGTGTTGTGGAGAATCGTGTAGAGCCACGCCTTCAGGTTCGACCCCGGCACGAACCGGGTCCGGGCCCGAATCGCCTTCAAGTACGTGTCTTGGACCAGGTCCTGGGCCCTGTCCGCGTTTCGCGTCAGTCGCAACGCGGCACCGTACAGCGAATCCAAGAAATCGAGCGCCGCCGCCGAGAAGGCATCCTCGTCGTGACCGTCCCGACTGGCCGTTTGTCGCCCGGAAAACATGCGGAAACAGGGCTGACTGTCAGTTGAACCCCCGGGGACGCCCGTATATTCCCGGTGGGCGGGCGCCGGAACGTGAATCCATCCAGCAGGCGCCGCGTCCCAAGTATAGGACGAAGCTCGGCGGATCGAATCTTGCTCCGCGAGACGCCAGGCCTGCGGTTTGCGGCCTTCGTCAGAGGATCGGTAAGATGCAGCAAGGAGAGACTATGCGCACCCCGCAGCGGAACGCCTTGACCCCATTGGCCTTGGCCCTGTGTTCACTATTGGCGATTGCCGCCCTGGCGCCGGCCGTCGCGGAGGCGCAAACCGGGTACATCCCGTACTTCGGGAAGAACCAGATCCGCTACGACAAGTTCGAGTGGCATACCTACCAGACCGAGCACTTCGAGATTTACTACTACCCGGAGATTGAGCCCCACCTCGAGCGCATTGCCGGCTATGCCGAAAGCGCTTACCAGCACGTCAGCTCCGAGTTGAAGCACGACCTGTCGGTCAAGCTGCCGCTGATCCTGTTCTCGACCGCGAGCGAATTCTGGCAGCAGAACGTGATCCCGGGCGCGGCGCAGGAAGGCGTCGGCGCCTTCGCCGAACCCGGCCGCTACCGCATGGTGATGCCGATCGACGAACCGCCCGATCTGCTGTACCGCCTGATCGTGCACGAGCTTACCCACCAGTTCCAGTTCGACATCATCCCGACCGGCCTGATCCGCCGCAACATGCCGCTCTGGACCATGGAGGGCATGGCCGACTACCTGACCGGCTACTGGCGCCCGCTCGACATGATGACGGTGCGCGACGCCGCGGTCTCGGACATCGTCCCGAAGATGAGCGAGATGCAGGACTACGGCGGCTTCAGCAACCCGCGCCTGATCTACAACCTCGGTCACGCCGCCTTCGAGTTCATCGAGTCGAAGTGGGGCAAGGAAGGCGTGCGCGCCTACGTGTTCGCGCTGCGCCGCTCGGTGATCGGCGGCAGTGACGATGCCTACCAGGAGGCGTTCCAGATTGGTCCCGATGAATGGGACCAGCAGTTCGACCGCTACCTGAAGGAGCGCTTCAAGCCGTTCCGCGACAAGGAGCGCCCGGCCGACTACGGCCGCGACCTGTCGCCGGATCCGCGCAAGGGCCACTTCTCGAACATGCTGTCGATCGAACCGTCGCCCTCGGGCGACCTCATTGCCGGCATCACCGGCAACGGCCGCGACCGCGAGTACGACATCGTCCTGGTCTCGGCCAAGGACGGCTCGGTGGTGCGCAACCTCACGCGCGGCTTCGACCAGAGCATGGGCTTCGAGTACGTGGCCACGCCCGGCGGCCGCTGGAACTCGGTGCCGTGGATGTCGTGGTCGCCGACCGGCGATCGCATCGCCTACTTCGTGCGCACCGAGAAGGACCGCTCGCTGATCGTCCAGAACGTGGTCTCGCGCAAGATCGAGGTGCGGGTGCCATTGACCACTGTCGACGCGCCCGAGTCGCCCGACTTCTCGCCCGACGGCCGGCTGGTGGCGTTCTCGGGCATGCGCGAAAGCCAGGCCGAGATCTTCACGGTCAATCTCGAGACCCAGGAGATCGTCAACCTGACGAAGGACAGCTTCTCGAACTACGCGCCGACCTGGGCGCCCGACGGCAAGTCGCTGGTCTACCTGGTGCGGGTCAGCGGCAACGAGAAAATCTTCCGGATGGACGCCGATGGCGGCAACCCGACGCAGCTCACCTTCGGCACCCACGACGAGGGCGGCGCCCAGTTCATCGATGCCAACACGCTGGTCTTCGCCTCGACCGCCGTCAACCCGGCCGAGCCGATCGATCCGGAGGTCGCCAAGAACGGGCAGATTTACAACCTGTGGACGCTCGACCTCAAGACCGCCGAGCTGAAGCAGTTCACCGACGCGCTGTCGGGCAACCTGTCGCCGGTGGTGCTGCGCGACGGTGCCAACACGCGCCTCGCATTTGTCACCTATTTCAAGGGTGAGTACGGGCTGCACACGCTCGACCGGCGCGACGAGCTGACCAAGGTGGCCTCCGCCGACTTCGGTGAGCCCGGCCCGATCGTCGACTTCCAGGCGCCGATCAGCCACCAGATCGTCGCCGACAACAAGAAGAAGAAGGGCCGCTTCGAGAAGATGTTCCTCGAAGGCCGGCCTCCGGTGGCGCTCGGCGTGACGAGCGGCGGCGACGTGTTCGGCGGCACGCAGGTGGTGTTTACCGACGTGCTCGGCGACCAGCAGTTCAACATGTTCATCTCGTCGGTGTCGCAGTACCGCACCATGCAGTTCTCGTGGATCAACATGGAGCGGCGGCTGCAGTGGGCCATGCAGGCCTACAACAGCACCGAGTTCTTCTATGGCCAGCTCGATGCCATCTTCTACGACCCGGCCTATAACGGCCTGATCGACCGCGACCTGGCCACCGCCACCCGCACCATGCAGGGCGGGACCATGTTCGGCATCTATCCGTTCAACCGCTACCGCCGGATCGAGGTCTTCGGCGGCTTCACGCGCTACCAGGAGCGCTACGAAGATCCGAACGTGGCGTTCGTGGCCGACGAGTACCAGCAGCAGCAATACGGGCAGTCGTTGTTCAACAATGGCAACATGGTGCCGATTGGCGCCTCGTTCGTGCAAGAGACCACCGTCTTCCGCGAGTTCGGTCCGCTGTCGGGCAGCACCATGAAGCTGTCGTACTCGATCGCGCCGAAGATCGGCAACACGCTCACCCGGCAGACTGTTGATGTCGATGCCCGCAAGTACTTCCGCATCGGTTCAACCGGCCTGTTGGCCCTGCGCGGGCGCGGCTTCAACAGCTGGGGCAATAATCCCGACTTCACTTACTTCGGCGGCAACGCCGAGCTGCGCGGCTACGAGTACCTGCAGTTTGTCGGCCAGAAGGCCTTCTTCACCAACGCCGAACTGCGCTTCCCGTTGATCGACGCCATGGCGACGCCGATCGGCGTGCTCGGTGGCGTCCGCGCGACGCTGTTTGCCGGTCTCGGCGGCGCCCACTTCGGCGACACGCCGTTCAAGGTCTTCACCAACGAAGACAGCATCGAGCGGCCGATCCTCAACTACGACCTCAGCGGCAATCCGATCTACGGCGCGCCGGTCCTGGTGTCGGGCCGCCGGTTCGTCGACGCCAAGGCGTCCTACGGCATCAGCCTCTCGACCATGGCCCTCGGCTTCCCGCTCCACTTCGACTGGTCGTGGCGGACGCTGATGAACAAGGCCTGGGAAGACGTCGAGTATGCGCAGTCCGGCGGCAGCGAGGCGTTCCGCAAGGTCAAGTTCGCGATGTGGATTGGGTACGATTGGTAAGCCCCAAGCGCTGGCAGGACTCGACGGCCGAGACCGTCCAGGTCGTCCTGCCCAACGACTCCAACCCGCTCGGGTTCATCCTGGGCGGGACGGTGATGCACCTGATCGACATCACCGGCGCCATTGCCTGTCACCGGCACACCAACACGCTCGCCCTCACGGCTGGCGTGGATGGTCTCGAATTCATCCACCCGATCAAGGTCGGCGACCTGATCATCCTCAAGTCGCGCGTCACTTGCGTGTTCGGTACCTCGCTCGAAGTGGAAGTCGAGGTCTTTTCTGAGGAGATCGAAACCGGCCGGCGCCGGCTGACCAGCCGCGCCTATCTCACATTCGTATCGATCGACAGGAACGGCAAGGCGCAGAAAATTCCGCCGCTGCTGGCCGAGACGCCCGACGACCACGAGCGGGTGCGGCAGGCGCACGAGCGCCGCGCCGACCGCCTCCGCCGCAAGGCCGAGCGCGGCTAATTCGTCGCTTTGGTCATCCGCAGCTCGCTGCGATCGAGGTCGAGCGACACGCGGTACGGGCTCAGGAACTTGTGGCCGACGATGCCGCCGACCTGGAAGCCAAGCAGCACGCTCGGCGCCTGGAGGTTCAACACCACCACCGCGAAGTTATTGAAGGCGATGTCCTGGAACTTCAAGTGGATCCCCGGCATCAGGAACGCCTCGCGGTCCCAGCCCGACGTGCCGTAGACGCGCAACGCAATCTTGCGGGGCAGGTCGTGGTCCAGGTCGCCGGCCGTCGCGGTGCTGATGGAAATCACCTCGCCGCCGGTATCGACCACGAAGTAGGTCGGGCGGGTCTGGTTGATCATGCCGCGGACCATCGACAGCCGGTGATGGCGCATGGGCAGCGTGAACTCGGCCGGCTCCTCTGGCAGGTGACGACCGAGCGTCAGCTTCTGCGTCGCGTAGTCGATGGTCATCGACAGCCCGAGGCCGAGCGGCGAGAAGCTCTCGGTCTCGCGCTTGGGAATGCCGCGCAAGGCCGGCGCCTTGATCAGCGCCGGCACGTTGCTCAGCTTCATGGTGCCGATTTCCAGCGTGTCGAGGCGGCCCAGCTGCAGGCCGCGCAGGCCCACTTCGCCGACCCCGGCGCTCAACGTGTAAGTGATGGGGCGCACGGCGCCGCTCGACGCCGTTTGCCGCGAAATGGTCGTCAGCTCCGACCCGGTGTCGAGGACGAAGTCCTGCAGGCGGCCGCCGTTGACTTTGGCCTTGACGATGACCTTGTCGTCGATGACGCGGAAGTCGACGGTGTGCAGGCCCGCGGCGGCTTCCTCGGTCATCGCGATCGGTTCGCGCTCGCCGAACGAGCGCAGGAAGCGAATCTGCGATCGCGACCACGAAGCCTTTTCGCTGCGATCCTTGTTGGGTAGGAGGTTGACGTAGTTGCCGTAAGCGACCGCAGCCTGCTCGTAGCGGCGCATGCGCTCAAAAATCGAGCCGACCGTGTGGTGCATCTCTTCGTCGCGCGGCGACAGCTTGAGCGCGGCCTGCGCCTCGTTCAGCGCTTCATCGAGTTTGTTCTGGGAGGCCAGCGCCTTGGCGAGGCCGTGGTGCCCGCGCGACAGGTCGGGTTCAAGCGCCAGCGCGTCGCGGAACTCCGCGTGCGCCTCGTCGAACAGACCCGCGGCCCACAGCGCGTCGGCATGCACCGACAGGACCTCGGCGCTGCGCGGCTCCTGCGCCTTGAGCGTTTCGGCTTCCTTCTGCGCTTCCAGGAACTCGCCGAGCCGCAGGGCGGACTTGATGACGCCGATGCGGGCCTGGACGGCCATCGACTTGGTGTCGGCCTTCAGGGCCTTCCTGAACGCCTCGAGCGCCTCGCGATAGCGCGTCTCTTCGAACAGCAAGGTGCCCAGTTGCAACTGCAACGCGGCATCGTCGTCGCCAGCGACGCGCCCTTGAACACCCGAAACCAGCGCCGCGAGCAGTGCCGCGGCCACCAACGCCATGCGGGGTCGAATCGACATAGGACCTCTCACCAAAAGCACATCGAACCTTACCCGGGGGGCGCAATCCCGGGAGTCATGGGCCCGATTCTACTCCAATGGGTCCGACCCCTGTCGCCCCCTATTTCTGGAAGTGCTTGGCGTTGATGTCGATGTAGCTCTTCCACTTCTCCGGCACCTCGTCCAGGGCGAAAATCGCCTCGACCGGGCAGGCTGGGACGCACGCGCCGCAGTCGATGCATTCGTCGGGATGGATGTAGAGCTGGGTGGCCGCCTCGAAGTCGCCTTCGTCCTTGCGCGGGTGGATGCAGTCAACCGGACAGACGTCGACGCAGGCCGAGTCCTTGGTGCCGATGCAGGGTTCCGTGATGATGTAGGCCATTTACGCGATCCTTGTCAGTTGAAAGTTCTAGAGTTGGAAGTTGGTAGTTTCAGTTTCAATTTCAGTTTCAGTTAGGCGGTGCTCTCGAGGGCGCTGGCTGGGACGTGACCGAGGCGCATCGAGATGCGACGCGCCAGGTCCCACGCGCCGCGGTGGTGTTCCGTCAGAATGGGCGCGTCGTCGGCGCCGTGGCCGAAGACCCCCACCCGGGCCACCTCGTGGCCGGTGTAGTCGCGCACCGGTGCGCAGGTGCAGAACAACCGCTGCAGGGCGTCGGGCTCCATGGGCGGCGGGCCCATGCGCACGACTGTGGCCTCGGGCTTGGCCAGTTCGCTGGCCGCAGCGAGGCGGAGGCAACTCAGCCTGCGGGTCGCCTGCCTGGCCGAAAAGTAGATCGCGCAGTGGCCGGGCATTTCCTTGCCGTAGACCGTGCGCATGGCCACTTCGTCGGGACCGGTGCTCCAGACATAGGTCACTTCCCCGGTCCCTGGAATCGCGATGAAGCCTCGGTACGGCGTCCGCAACACGTACTCGCGCATGATCGGGTAGGCGTGCAGCCGCAGTTCCGATTGACCCAGTGAGCGGAAGCTGAGGTCGAGCATCTTCAGCGTCAGCCCGTAACGCTGCGACGCGTCGTCCTGGCGCACGTAGCCGCGACGCTTCAGGACGCCGAGGAGGCGGTGGACGGTCGAGGCCGGCTGGCGCAGGGCGCGAGCCAGGTCCGACAGGGTCATGCCGCGCGGCACGCCGCTCAGGACTTCACACACCTCGAGCGCCTTGTCGATGGACGTGACGGCGCTATTCGAGCGAGAATTGGAGGGCTGTGGTGATTCCACTATACGGAACGACGTTTCAGAATACTGACTCTACCGTTAGCCCCCTTCCCTGTCAAGGCGTTACAGGCATAGGATGAACGTCCGCATCGTGTCGAAGAATTCCCTAGTTGGCCAGACTCTTGGGCACTACCGCATCGTCGACCAGCTGGGGGCTGGCGGGATGGGGGTCGTGTACCGCGCACAGGACCTGAAGCTTGGCCGCCAGGTGGCGCTCAAGGTGCTGCCGACCGCCAGCAGCGACAACGAAGAGGCGACCGAACGCTTCAAGCGCGAAGCGCGCACGGCGTCGGCGCTGAACCATCCGAACATCTGCACGATCTACGGCTTCGATGAACACGAGGGGCAGCTCTATCTCGCGATGGAACTGCTCGACGGCGAGCCGCTCGATCTCAAGCTGTCAGGGAAGCCCCTCGACTTGCGGCTCATGCTCGACATCGCCGCGCAAGTCGCCGACGCGCTCGACGCGGCCCATACCGAAGGCATCCTGCATCGCGACGTGAAGCCGGGGAACATCTTCATCACGCGGCGCGGCCCGGTGAAGGTGCTCGACTTCGGTCTCGCGAAGCTCTCGCCGGATTACCGCCGTTCGGCCCGGCAACTCGACACCAAGAACGAGACCCGGGTCCCCGAGCACTTCACGAGCGTGGCCGGCACCACGGTGGGCACCATCGCCTACATGTCGCCGGAGCAGGCGCGCGGCGATGAGGTCGATCCGCGCACCGACCTGTTCTCGTTTGGGGTGGTGCTGTACGAGATGGCCACGGGCCGGCAGAGCTTTCCCGGCCAAACGACTGCCGTCGTGTTTGACGGCATCCTGAATCGCGAGCCGGCGGCGCCGAGCAGCCTCAACCAGTCGGTGCCCGCCGAGCTGGATCGCATCGTGTCGAAGGCGCTCGAAAAGGATCGGTCGATGCGCTATCAGACGGCCGCCGACATCGGCGCCGACCTGAAGCGGCTCCGGCGCGATTCCAGTTCGCGTCAGATCAACGTTGCCCTCCTGTCCAGCAATCCCGATGCTCCGACGGTGGTGCTGCCCTCGGGCAGCACCACCGTCACCATGGGATCGGGCGCGCCGCCGGTGATGCCTCCGCCCGCTGCTGCGGGCTCACAGGGCTCGGTTCCGCCCGCGGCATTGCAGTCGGGCGTCACCAAGCCGTGGGCCTTCGGTTTGGGCGCGGGCGTGATCCTGATCGCGGCCATCGCCGCCGGCCTGGGGGCGTACTTTGCCAGTCGGGGCGACGCCCCGGACCCGACCGATCCGGCACTGCAGACGGAGGCGGCCCCGGTGCCGCCTCCCGAGGCGCCGGCGGCCCCCGCGACGAACACGAGCACGGCCTCACCTACTCCCCCGCCGGTTTCCGCTGCACCGGCGGCCACTGCCAAGCCAGTGCCGCCGCCGACTACCGCGGCGGCTAAGCCCGCTGGTAACGTCTCGGCACCCCGACCTGGTGCCACGCCGGCCGCTCCGGCCGCGCCACCCGCCGCCGTGTCGCGCGAGGCCGAGGCAACTCAGCGCCTCGAAGTCGCGCGCGCCAAGGTGGCGAACAACCTGGACGACCAGGCGTTGGCGGATCTGCGGCAGATTGTCGTGGACTACCCCGGCTCACGCGCCGGCGCCGAAGCCTCGCTGCTCATGGCCGACCTGCACGAACGCGCCGGCCGGAACGACGAGTCGATGGCGGCGCTGGTCGAGTTCGAAAGCCGTTACGCCGGTGATCGACGGACCGCCGACAGCAAGCTCCGGCGGGCGATGATGCTGGGGCGCACGCGGCAGCCACGCGCGCAGATCCAGTCGCGCGAACTGCTGGGCGAAGTTGCGCGCGAGTTTCCCGGAACGCCGCAGGCGGCAGCCGCGCTCAACACCAAGCTGAAGATCGAAAACGACCGCAAGGACCTGCGCGAGCTCGACCCGGTAATGAAGATCGAGGTGCCGGCGACCTTGGTCACGCTGCGGACGATGATTGAACAATTCCCCGACGCGCCGCAGTCGATGCCGGCGCGCAATCGGCTGGCCGCCATGCTGACCGGCATGAATCGGCACCAGGAGGCGGCGCAGGCGCTCGAGGACCTGGGCGCGCGCTACCCGGACAACCCGATGGACGTGTGGTTCCGGCTCGGCGAGATCTACGATCGCCGGCTGAACGAGCCGGTGAAGGCCAAGGAAGCGTACGCGAAAGTCCCGCAG
Source organism: Vicinamibacterales bacterium (assembly GCA_038213735.1). GTDB lineage: Bacteria > Acidobacteriota > Vicinamibacteria > Vicinamibacterales > UBA2999 > 12-FULL-67-14b. Next base: position 28,437 of record JBBQSP010000028.1, read on the forward strand.
GGCTCCTCGCGCTATGCCGAGGCCCAGCGCCGGCTGAACCGGCGCTAGCCGGTCTCACGGCTACGGGCTGCGGATCTCGATCGTCCCGGTGACAACATCGATCGAGATCACGGGCTCGCCGGCGCCGAACGCGATCTCACCCCAGCGTGGCCCCCACGTGTCCTTCATCGTCAGCGGAATGGTGGAGGTGATGTCGCCGTTCAGCGCCAGCGCCATGATGCGGGCGTGAGCGGGGCGCTCGTCGAGCCGCAGCCGCACGTCGCCATTGAACGCGCGCAGGCGCAGCACACCGTCGGGCGCCAGCCGGGCGGCGCTCACCGTGACCGGTCCAATCCCGGTCTCGAGCCGGATGCGGCCGCTGACGTCGGCAGCCTCGATGGGGCCCCGCCGAACGTCGGCGGTCACGCTGCCACGAAAGCGATTAATGGCCAGACGGCCTTCCATGATCACGACGTTCTCGATCGAGGCGGCGCGGGGAAGCCGAACGGTGATGTCGGCGCGCAGGGCGGCGTCAGTGCCGCCATCAGCCTGCACCGCGCGGATGGCCACCCGCGACGGGCTCTCGTCAATCTCGATCGGCAGCCGCGCCTGGTCCGCCGGTGCTGGCACGCGGCGTGCAACGACGATTTCAATCTCGGGCCGATCCCATCCATCGATGCGCACGGAACCCACGGTCACGTCGATCCTCAACGCGCGGCCGTCGGGCAGGGGCAGCGTGCGGGTCTGCCGATCCGTCGTGTCGGCGACGGCCGTCACCACTAGCGGGATCAACAACATGAACCACACGCGGGCATTATACTTTCGGGGCTTCATGCCCAAGGTAGTCGGTGTGTGCGTGCTCGTCGCGCTGTCGGTCACGCCGGCGGCGGCGCAGTGGCTGCCTGATCAGCCGCTCACGTTCGCGGGCGGCCACGTGGTGGTCGGCGCCGAGGTGACCGCGACGATCGCGCCCGAAGATCCGGGCTTCTTCAACTACACGAGCTACGAGTTCAGCGCGCTTCGCAACTTCCGCGTCAGCGTCGCGACCGAGCTGAAGGCCAACGACTACGTCCAGGTGCTCGGTGAAGTCAGGCTCGACCAGGGCCGCGTCTTCGAGATGTACGGGCTATTCCTCCGGGTGCGGCCCTTCCCGCGGCGGCGCTTCGACATCCAGGCCGGCCGCATTCCGCCCACCTTTGGCGCGATGACCCGCAGTGCCTACGGCAGCGGCAACATCCTGATCGGCCAGCCGCTCGCCTACCAGTACCTCGCCTCGATTCGTCCCGACGCCCTGCCCGAGAGCAGCGACGACCTGTTGCGCATGCGCGGCCGCGGCTGGCGGTCGAACTTCCCGATCGGTAATCCCGAACCGGCGCCGGGCGTGCCGGTGGTGAACACCAACCGCTGGGACACCGGCGTGCAGGCACACGGCATCGTCAACGTGTTTGAGTGGACCGCGTCGGTCAGCACGGGGTCGCTCTCGGATCCGCAATGGCTCGACAAGAACGGCGGCCGCCAGGTCGCTGGACGGTTGGTCGCTCGCCCGCATGCGTCGGTGCAGTTGGGCGTCTCGGCCTCGACCGGGGCGTGGATCAACGAGTCGCTCGAAACCGTGGTGCCGCAACCCGAGGAGGTCACGCGCGCGCGCCAGGTCGCGTTTGGCGGCGACGCCGAGTACTCCGCCGGCGCCCTGCTCGTGCGCAGCGAGATCATCCGTTCGACGTGGGACCTGCCGCAGGTCAGCGCGCCGGCGATCGACACGCCCCTGGTTTCGACGTCGATGCTGGTGGAAGGACGCTACAAGGTCGCCCCTGGCTTCTACGTCGCGCTGCGCGGCGACCGCATCGACTACAGCTCGATTGTCGGCTCCCGGCGACGCAACACGTGGGATGCCGACACCTGGCGGATCGAGGCCGGCGGCGGCTACTCGATTACCCGCAACATCCTGGCGAAGGGCTCGTGGCAACGCAATCGCCGTGACGGCGGCCGCGTGACCCACGACGACCTGATCGCGGCGCAGGTGGTGTATTGGTTCTGATGGCGCCGCTCGTGAGGGCGCGCGCTCTGCGAGCGCGCGTGGGGCTCGGGCGCTCCCGCGCCCTTGTAGGGGTCGCGGCTTCGCCGCTCCTGGGGGTGCTCCTCCTCTTCCCCCCGCTCCCCACGAGGGCTGAAGGCCCGAGCCCCACCGCCGCGAGCCCCAGGCCGGCGCAAGCATCACCCGCGGGCACCGGCATTCGCGGCCGTCTCGATATTCGCCGCCTCACCCGCCCCGCCGAACGCCGGCCCGACGTCGCGTCCCCCGGTGCCGCCGGACCGCGGGACCTCACCGACCCCCGGCGCGGGGTCGTCTACCTGGAGTCGGCGCCGCGCGCCGCCTTCGACGAACGCGAACCCGGCCGCGCCGTCATGGACCAGCGCAATGAGCAGTTCGTGCCGCACGTGCTGGCCGTGATGGTGGGAACCGTGGTCGACTTCCCCAACAGCGACCGCACCTACCACAACGTCTTCTCACTGTCGCGGGCACGGCGCTTCGATCTCGGCCGGTATGCCGCCGGCAAATCGAAATCGGTGCGTATGGACCGGCCCGGTGTCGTCCGCGTGTTCTGTGACATCCACTCGCACATGAACGCGTTCGTGCTCGTGCTCAACCATCCGTTCTTCGATGTCACCGAGGACGATGGCCGCTATATCCTCCCGGCGGTCCCCCCCGGCACCTACACCATCGTCGGCTGGTATGAAGGCGAGCCGCGGGTCACGAGGCCAGTGGTCGTGCCGCCGGCGGGCTGGGCCGACGTCGACCTGGTGGTGCCGTAATGCGCGTCCTCGGCTCCATCACCAATCGCATCTTCCTGGCCAGCGCGCTGCTCGCCATGTTGTCAATCGGCGCGGCGGTGTACCTGATCAGCGCGCGCATGACCAGCGAGACCGAGGCCGAACTGCGGCGCGATCTCACCGAAGCCGCCACGCTGGTCGACGAGCAGCGCCGCACGCAGTTCGACAACGTGGCCCGCACCGCGCGGCTCATCGCCGACCTCCCCAAGTTCAAGGCGGTCGTGGAGATTGCCGACCGGCCGACGCTGCAGCCGATCGCGGCCGACTACCAGGTCCAGGCGGGCGCCGACTTGCTGATGGTTACCGGAACGGACGGCGAGCTGCTGGCGATCGCCGGCGAGTCCGCGACTGAAGCCGCGTCGCCCTCCTCGGCCGGCGTGAAGCTCGCGCTTGACGGCCAGGCGTCGCCGGCGTTCTGGCCGCACCCGCGAGGCGTGATGGAAGTGGTGAGCGTGCCGGTCACCCTGGGCCTCGATCGCCCCGAGGTGCTGGGGGTGCTGAGCGTCGGCTACCTGCTCGACGACCGCCGCGCCGCGCAGTTCAAGGCGCTGACCGGCGCCGACATTGCGTTTGCCATGGGCGGCGCCGCCCGCGCCTCCACGCTGCCGGGGTCGCGCGACGCCCTCACGCCACTGCTGACCGCGGCCTCACTGACCCCGGTGATGATCGGCAGTGAAGAGTACATCGCGCTGACCCAGCCGCTGGGGCCGGGCACGACCGCGGCCGATCCAGTGGCGATCGTGCTGCGCTCGCGCAGCGAGCGGCTGCGCTCGCTCGGCGACATCCAGGCGGCGCTCGGCGGCATTGCGCTTGGCGCCACGCTGCTCGCCATCGTGGTGAGCTACGGCGTGGCGCGATCCATCTCGCGGCCGCTTGCGACCATCACCGATCACATGCGGCAGATCGCCGCCACCGGCGACCTCACGCGCAAGATCCCGATCCAGCGCCAGGGCGGCTGGGACGATGACGACGCGCATATGCTGGCGACCACGTTCAACCTGCTGACCGACTCGATCGTGAGGTTCCAGCGGGAAGCCGGCCAGCGCGAGCGCCTGTCGTCGCTCGGGCGGCTCTCGACGGTGATCGCCCACGAGGTCCGCAACCCGCTGATGATCATCAAGGGATCGCTGCGCACCCTCGCCCGCGACGGCGCTACCCCCGCGGATGTCCGCGACGCGGCGAAGGACATCGACGAGGAGATCGATCGCCTGAACCGGCTGGTCAACGACGTGCTCGATGTCGCGCGGCCGATCCGTTTCGATCCCGAACCGACCGACATCAATCGCGTGTGCAGTGATGCCGCGGCGGCGGCCGCCACCGGCACCGAGTGCGCGGTGACGCTCGAACTCGCGCCCGGCATGCCGGTGCTCGTCACCGACGCCGAGCGGCTGCGCACCGTTCTCGTCAACCTGCTGACCAACGCCCAGCATGCCGTGGCCGGCAAGCCGGGCGCCGGGGTACGGCTGCAGACCGCCGCGATCGGCGACCACCGCGTCGCGATTGTCGTTCGCGACGGCGGGGCCGGAATCGCAGACGACGACCTGGCGCGGATCTTCGATCCCTACTTCACGACCCGCCGCGCCGGGACCGGCCTTGGCCTCGCCATCGCAAAGAACATCATCGAAGGGCTCGGCGGCGCCATCACGGTCACGACGCGGCCGGGCGTCGGCACCGATTTCCGAATCGAGCTTGGCGACGCGCCGGTGCGCGCCGACGGAGAGGCAAGGCAGTAGGCTAGAGGCACATGGCAGGCAGCATCCTCCTCGCGGACGACGAAGAGAAGATCCTCAAGACGCTCGGGCGCGCGCTGCGCGACGACGGCCACGAGGTCACCACCGCGGCGAACGCGCGCGAGGCCACGCGCTGCCTGAACGAGCGCGCCTTCGACTTGCTGGTGATCGACTTCCTGATGCCGGACCGGACCGGCCTCGACGTGATTCGCGACCTGGCCGCGTCGACGCCCGAGACGGAGCGGCCGGCGATTGTCATGATGACCGCCCATGGCAGCATTGAAAGCGCCGTCGAAGCCATGAAGCTCGGCGCCTGCGACTACCTGCAGAAGCCGTTCGAGGTGGATCAACTGCTGGTCCTCGCCCGGCGCGCCCTCGATGATCAGCGGGCACGCACCGGCCTGCGCTACCTGCTGAGCGAGCGCGACGCGGAGTTCGATCACTACGGCATCATCGGTCGCAGCCGGCCCATTCGTGACGTCATCACCCGGGCGGAGCTGGTCGCCGAGTCGAAGAGCACGGTGCTCGTGACCGGTGAAACCGGCACCGGCAAGGAACTGGTCGCGCGCGCCATTCACGCCCGCAGCGCGCAGCGCCACATGCCGATGATCAAGGTGAACTGCGCCGCCATTCCCGAGACGTTGCTCGAGTCCGAGCTGTTCGGCCATGTGCGCGGGGCATTCACCGGTGCCTCGTTCACCAAGAAGGGCCGGTTCGCCCTGGCCGAGGGCGGCACCATCTTCCTCGACGAGATCGGCACCATCGCGCTCAGTGTGCAGGCCAAGCTGCTGCGCGTGCTGCAGGACCGCGAGTTCGAGCCGCTGGGCGCCGAACGCACCCAACGGGTGGACGTGCGGGTGATCGCCGCGACCAATCGTGACCTGCGGCAGTTGGTGTCCGAGGGCAAGTTCCTCGAAGACCTGTTCTATCGCCTCAACGTCATCCCGATCGAAATGCCGCCGTTACGGGAACGGCCGGATGACATTCCCCTGCTGGTTGACCATTTCGTGCGGCGGTTCGCGGAACGCACCGGCAAGAGAATTGACGGCCTTGACGAGAGGGCCATGGTGGAACTCGCCGGCTATGGCTGGCCCGGGAACGTGCGCGAACTGGAGAACACCATCGAGCGCGCCGTCGTGCTCTCGACCGGATCGCGGCTGACCAGCCAGTCGGTGTGGCTCATGAGTGCAACCGCCACGCCGGCGACAGCGGCCGTGCCGTCGTTGAAGCTGCACCAGAACCTCGAATGGGCCGAACGCGAGACCATGCGGCGGGCGCTCGAACAGTCGCGCGGCGTCAAGAAGGACGCCGCGGAACTCATGGGCATCAGCCAGCGCGCGCTGAGCCACTACCTGGCCAAGTACCGCATTGAAGACTAGCCGTCCGGGCGCCTGGCGACCCGCGAGTGCGGCTTACGCGCAGCGTAAGCACTTACGCCGCGCGAAGGGACCGGGAGGGCGCCGACGCCCGCTCCGGACCATGGCCGGGGTCAGAACGCATTAGCGCCACGTGGGCATCACCCTTGCTTAGGTCCTGTCAGGTGACGTCGATCCTGTCCTCTTTAGCTGATTCAGTTGCCGCGGCGGGGACGGCGCTCCTGTTGGGGGTGGCAGCAATGTCTGCCCAGCAGGACCCCGCCGCGGCTTCTGCGCCTTTCGACTCGGGTGCGAACGGCTCCGCCGTTCGCGCCCTCGCTCACGGTGAACCCTTCGACTCCGTACAAGCCGAGCCTCGCGTGATCGAGGTGGTCGCCAGCCGTTTCGCCTTCGAGCCGGCCCGTATTGAGGTGACCGAGGGCGAGAGAATCCGCCTCGTGCTAACGTCGGCGGACGGTGTCCACGGCGTCGGCATCAAGAAGTTTCGCGTCGAGAAGGCCGTGCCGCGCGGCGGCACGCCGGTGACCATCGATTTCGTCGCGTCGGCGGCAGGCGAGTTCCCCATCCTCTGTTCCGAATACTGCGGCAATGGCCACGACGAGATGAAGGGCCTGCTGGTCGTGGCGGCGCGGAAACAGTAGCTGCAGGAGAACCCTTGTTGATGATGCCTTCGCTCCGCTTCTTGCTTCCGGTCCTGCTGGTGGCATGCGCCGCCGTCCCGGCGGCCGCCCAGGCGCCAGCCGACGACCCGGATCTCGATCCCAATAACTCGCAGCCCGACTTCTACGTGGCGACGATGCCGACGAACCTGCGGCTGCCCAAGGGGAAGTTTGCCTTCCGGTTGACGCACCGCTTCCTGCAGCCGATGGGCGACGGCGATTTCAGCGACCTGGCGGCGCGCCTGTTCGGCTTCGACAGCAGCGCGCAGATCGGGCTCGACCTGAAGTACGGCCTGTTCCGCGGCGCGAGCGTCGGCATCTACCGCACGTCTGATCGCACCGTCCAGTTCTCGGGGCAATTCGACGCCGTGTCTCAGAAGGACGCGCCGGTCGGCCTTGGCATCAACGTCAACGTCGATGGCACCGGCAACTTCACCGACGACTTCTCGCCCGGCGTGGCGCTGGTGGTGTCGCGCGAGCTTGGCCAGCGCGGCGCGCTTTACTTCGAGCCGTCGTACGTGTCTAACGTCAATATCGGCGTGACGGCCTCGGACGACGACTACACGGTGATGACCGGCATCGGCGCGCGGCTGCGCGCGGCGAGGAACACTTACCTGTTCCTGGAACTGTCGCCGCGGGTGGCCGGTTACAAACCTGGCGTGACACTGATCAGTTTTGGTTTCGAACAGCGTGCCGGCGGGCACCTGTTCCAGCTCAATTTCTCGAACGGCTACGGCACGACCCTCGCGCAGGTGGCGCGCGGCGGCTCGGCGTACGACGACTGGTACCTCGGCTTCAACCTGGCGCGGAAGTTCTTCTAGGGGATATTGACGTGATGAACCGAACGATTGGGATGGGATTGGCGGCGGCCGTGATCGTGGCCCTGACAGCGGCGGCGTGTGGCGGCGGCAGCAGCGGCGGTTCAACGCCAACCACGCCAACTCCGGCCCCACCGACGACCGGCACGCCCAGCGAGACGGCCACCATCACCATCGGCGCCAATGGCTCGGTTAGTCCGTCGAGCGTTACGATCGCCCGTGGCGGCCGGGTCACCATGATCAACAACGACACCCGGTCGCACGACATGTCATCGGACCCGCACCCGGAGCACACGCAGTGCACTGAGATCAACCAGATCGGGTTCCTGACGGCTGGTCAGCAGCGCACCTCGGGCAACTTCAACACCGCCCGGTCCTGCAGCTTCCACGATCACAACCTGCCGGACAGCGCCGGCCTGAAGGGCACGATCATCGTCCAGTAGGCCCGGCCGTCAGGCCGCGGCCGGCTTAGCGTCCCTTGAAACCCGGCTTCCGCTTCTCGAGATTGGCGGCAATGCCCTCGCGCGCGTCCTCGCTCTCGAACAACCGCTGCTGGAGCTCGCGTTCGAGCGCCAGGCCCTCGTGGAAGCCCACCTCGAGCCCCGACTGCACGGCGCGCTTGATGTGTCCCACCGCCTTGCTCGCCTTGTTTGGCGGCGTGAACTGCTTCGCGTAGTCGTGCACCGCCTGCGCGAACGTCCGGCCGGCCAGCTCGGCCTCGCCCCACACGTGATTGACCAGGCCCAGGTCGCGGCCCTCTTCAAAAGTGAAGAGCGAGCCGAGCGCCATGATCTCGATCGCCCTGGCCTTGCCGACCATGCGCGCGAAGCGTTGGGTGCCGCCGGTGCCCGGCAACACGCCCAGGGCTACTTCTGGCATGCCAATCTTGCCGCCGCCCTGGCGGGCAATACGGAGATCGGCGGCCATCGCCACTTCGAGGCCGCCACCGACTGTGTGGCCGTTCAGCGCCGCAATCACCAGCTTCGGCGTCTGCTCGAGCCGGTTCAGCGTTTCGTTGGCATGGAGGCAGAAGTAGTATTTGAAGCCAGGGTCGGCGTCCTTGAGCATGCCGATGTTGGCGCCGGCGCAGAAGAACTTCTCGCCCGCGCCGGTGATGACGATCACGTACACGGCCGCATCCATGCGCGCCGCGAGGATCGCGGCGTCGAGCTCCTGCATCATCTCGTAGGAGTAGGTGTTCGCCGGCGGATCGACCAGCGTCAACGTGGCCACGCCGTCAGCGACGGCGTAGCCGATCTTGGTGGTGCTCATTGTTCGGTGCGGACGTACTCGAAATCAATCGGTTGGCGGTTGATGCCGCGCTGGGGCGGCGCAATGTAGTTGGCGAACTGCCCCGGCTGGTAGACCGGCGTAGCCTGGATGCTGTGCAGGTAACGCTTGTCGTCGGGCGAGGGTATCCACTCGTACTTGCGGCGGGCCCAGTCTTCGGTGGACAACTGGTTGCCGTAGGGGTCGAAGTGCTTGCCGGCGTAGACGCCCACCTTGCGGTTGAAGCGCCGTGACGGCAGCGTAATGCGCTCCGACATGCCATGCGCTTCGAGCACGCGCTTGTTCCAGCGATCCACGCCGGCCTGGCAGTCGCCGACGTACCAGTCGCGCAGCACCTCGTTGAGGGCGTTGCGCATGGGCACTTCTTCGCGAATGATCAGGCCGCTGTCATCCATCAGGTCGAGCACGTACATGTTGCCCGCCAGGATGTGGTCATCGTCAAACTTGTCTTCTTCGGCGCGGCCCTTCAGGCCGTTCGAGAAGTATGCCGCGGCGTTGCTCGACACTTCGCTGCCGTGCAGGTCCAGGCTCTGGCTGAACCAGAAGTTCACGAACTTCTGGATCAGCGGCAGGTCGATGCCGCCGTGCTTGCGGACATCGCCCGAAAAGCCGGTCTCGCGCAGCAGCTGGCAGGTGCGCTCGAGAATGCGGGCGAGCCCGCTCTCGCCCACGAACATGTGGTGGGCTTCCTCGGTCAGCATGAACTTGGTGGTGCGGGCCAGCGGGTCGAGCGAGCTTTCCGAGAGCGACAGCAGCTGCGACTTGCCGTCACGGTCGGTGAACATCGTGAAGGCAAAGAAGTCGAGCCAGGTGTCGATCGGCTCGTTGAAGGCCTCGAGCATGCGCGGCGTATCGTCGTTGCCGCTGCGGCGCTCGAGCAGCGCCTCGGCCTCCTCGCGGCCGTCGCGGCCGAAGTAGGAGTGCAGCAGGTAGACCATCGCCCACAGGTGGCGGCCTTCCTCGACGTTGACCTGGAACAGGTTGCGCAGGTCATACAGGCTCGGGCAGTGCGCGCCGAGCGAGCGCTGCTGCTCGACGCTGGCCGGTTCGGTGTCGCCTTGAATGACGATCAGGCGGCGCAGCTGGTTGCGGAACTCGCCCGGCACTTCCTGCCATACCGGCTGGCCCTTGAAGTCGCCGAAGCCGATGCGGCGGTCGGGCACCGGCTCGGCCAGGAAGATGCCCCAGCGGTACTCGGGCAGCCTCACGAAATCGAAGTGCGCCCAGCCGGCGGCATCCACGCTGGTGGCCGTCCGCAGGTACACCTGGTGGCTGTCCTGGAACCCCGGCGGCCCCATGTCGCGCCACCAATCGAGGTAGGCGGGCTGCCAGTGCTCGAGCGCCCGCTGCAGCCGCTTGTTGCCAGCCAGGTCAACGTTGTTCGGAATCTTCTCGGCGGAAATCATGAGCGTCCCTCGTGGCGATCAACCTTCAGGTTTGCCGTTGCTTGTGGCGACAAACCTTTAGGTTTGTCGTTCCCTATGTGCGTTTGAAATCAAAGGTCGGGCGGCCCTCGCGACCATAGGTCATGAGCGCGCCACGTTCACCGACGGCGTTGGGCCGCTGGAAGATCCAGTTCTGCCAGGCCGTGAGGCGGCCGAAGATCTTGGTCTCCATGGTCTCCGGCCCGGCGAAGCGCAGGTTGGCTTCCATGCCGGTGAGCGCATCGGGCGAAAATGCCGCCCGCGCCTCGAGCGCCATGCGCACCTCATCGTCCCAGTCGATGTCGTCGGGTGCGGAGAACACAAGGCCGGCCGCCAGCGCCTGTTGCGCGTCCATTGGCTCGCCGTGTGACAGCGCCTTCTCGATCGAGTCGGGTTCGCCGAGAAACCGTACCTGCAGCCGCGACAGGCCGTTGCTCATCGGGTAGGCGCCGCCGTTCATCGCCGACAGCTGGATGGTGTTGGGCTCGTCCGGGTGATCGAGCATGTAGACGCGATCGGCGGCGAGCGCCAGCTCGAACAGGGTGCCGGCGAACGCGTTGCCGGGTTCGATCAGCGCGAAGAAGCTGCGCGAGGTCAGGTCCACGCGCTTCAGCGTGCGGCGGATGAAGCTGATGATCTCGCGCACGAGCCAGTTCGACTTGTTGGCCTCGAGCGACGCGTCAACCGCAAGCACCGCCGCCGGGTCGCCGGTCGCGCGCAAGACCACCGTGCCGATCTCCGGCTCATTGAGGCGCAGGCGCAACAGCGTGTCGTCCAGTTCACGGAACGCCCGGATCGCCCACGCCTGGTCGCCGGCCTTCTGGAACTCGTCGGCGGTCGCCGGCTGCGGCGAATCAGGGGCGCTGATCGTCAACTCGCACACGCGTTTGGCGCGATCGATCGTGCCCTTTACGTACTTGTAGGCAATGGTGTCGCCATCAATCGCGGGCGACAGGGGGCCGAGCGTGATGCCAGGGCCGGCCTTCGGCCGGTCCGACATCGCGGCCAGTTCTTGCGCGCGCTTGGCCACGGCTTCCTGGAACTTGCTGGTCGGGTGCACGGCATCGACGAAGCGCCCCTCGACGGCGCGCTTGCCGCGCACGCCTTCGGTCAGCGTGCTGAAGTCGTCGGCCAGGTCGCGGCGCACCTTGCGCTTGTCGACCACGCGGGTCAGGCCGCCGGTGCCGGGCAGCACGCCAAGCAGCGGAGTTTCGGGCAGGCCGACCGAGGCGCTGCCATCATCGACCAGCAGGATCTCGTCGCAGGCCAGCGCCAGCTCGTAGCCGCCGCCGGCGCAAATGCCGTTCACCGCCGCCATGAACTTGATGCCGCTGTTCGCGCTCATGTCCTCCATGCCGAGCCGCGTTTCGTTGGTGAACTTGCAGAAGTTCACCTTGAACGCGTGGCTCGACGAGCCGAGCATGAAGATGTTGGCGCCGGCGCAGAAGATGCGCGGCTTGAGGCTGGTCAGCACCACCGCGTGGACCTCGGGATGCTCGAAACGCAGGCGCTGCAGCACGTCGGCCAACTCGATGTCGACGCCGAGATCGTACGAATTGAGCTTCAACTTGTAGTCGTTGGGCCGGAGGCCGGCGTCTTCGCGCACGTCCATGGCCAGCGTGGCGACGTTGCCGTCGACCGTGAGCTTCCAGTGCTTGTACTGGTCGGGGGAGGTTTCGAAAGTCACCGACGGGGCCGTTACGGTTTGTTCCACGAAGGGAGTTTACTACGTTCTTAAACGCTCGTTCAAATGTATGCCATAATTCCCGGGTCCCATGGCTAAACCCGCCGCCGCATCCGAACGCCGCACCGAGATCCTGAAGAGCGCCGCGGCCGCCTTCCGCCGCCGCGGGTATCACGGCGCCAGCGTGGATGAGATTGCCTCGGCCCTGGAGATGACCAAGGGCAATCTCTACTACTACTTCAAGAACAAGGAAGAGATTCTCTTCGCCTGCCACGAGTATTCGCTCGACATGCTGCTGGCGCTGATGGCGGACGTGCAGGCCGACACCGCGAGCCCCGAGGCGAAGCTGCGCCGGCTGGTGCTGGCGTTTGTGCACCTGATTCTCGACGAGTTGCACGGCACCGCGTTGACACTGGATCCTGAGGCGTTGTCGCCAGTCCTGCTGAAGCGCGTGATCGAGAAACGCGACCAGTTCGACCAGGGCGTGCGCGCGATCATCCAGCAAGGCATTGACGAGGGCCTGTTCAAGCCGGGCGACCCCAAGCTGATCGAGTTCGCCATGATGGGGGCCATCAACTGGATTCCCAAGTGGTTCGACCCGGAAGGCCCCGCCACCTCTGACCAGATCGGCGAGGCATTTGCCGACTACCTCGTCGGTGGCCTCCTCAAGAATTAACCAGTCTCCCCCGCCTCAGGGATTGAGCCGCACCCGCCGAATCGTCCAGGTGGTGCCTTCGCCGGCGGCTTCGCCCTGCATAAAGCCCAGCATGTCGCCGCATACCGCCATGGGGAGCGGCGCGGTTCCCTCCGGCAGGGCCACGTCCATCACCCGCAGGCGCGTCACCACCCGGCCGTTTGCGCCCAGTGTCAGCCGCACGAGGCGGACACCGTCGGCGGTGGTCTGCATTCCTACGAACCCGGTGCCATGGCGGCGCAAGCGGTCTAAACCAGCGAGAGCGATCGTCTTCGGGGCCGTCACCGGGCTCACCGCGCGCGTGCGCAGATCGATGGCCAGCAAGCCGTCGCGGTGCGAGACGTAGGCCACGTTGTCGCGACGACCCAGGGTGAGGCTAAGCGGCACGACGTCACCCAGGCTGGCCAACACCGACAGCTCAGTGGCGGCTGGCCTTAGCACCAGCACGCGGCCTTGCGCAGTGTCGAGCACCAGTACGGCGCCCGACCCGGCCATCGCCACATCGGCTGGCTGTGCGGGCACGAGCGCCTCGGGAACCGCGAAGCTTGCCAGGGGCCGGCCGGAGATCAGCTGCACCCGATGGAGGGTGGCGCCGCGGCCGTCGCCCTCCGCGGTAGCCACCCAGAGGCTGCCGTTGGTCGTGTCGATGTCGAGCGCCGTGACGTCGAGAAATCCGGCCACATCGGCGCGCGTCAGGTCAGTGGCATGGTTGCTGCCTTCGGCCAGGATCTGTAGCTTGCGTCCCGGCCGGTCGCCGAACACGAAACGCATTGACACGGCATCGCACGCCAGGCCGCCGGGCGCAAACGCGCCGCTGGTAAATCGACCGGCCTCCTCCACCACCAGAGACACAACGGGCGCCGCGGGTGCCAGGGGCTTGTCCCGCCGTAGCTCGGCTGGCTCGCTGGGAGCGGAGGCGGATGCCTTGGGTGCCAGAGGTGCCTCAGGTGCCACACGTGCCTTAGGTGCCTCGGGTGCGAGAGGTGCCGGCTCGATCGCCGGATTGGCCACGGCGGCGACGACAGCCTCGACCGCGGGCCAGCCCGGCAGCTCGCGCATGCGGGCGAATTCGCCGGTCCTGACGTCGACGACCGTGCCCAACTCGGCGATGCGCCGCACCATCACCAGCGCATCGTCTGGACGATTGCTAAGCGCCTGAGTTCGCGCCAGCAGGAACATCAAGGACCGGTCGTTGCGGGGCCCCTGCTGAACGGTGCGCCAGGCCAGGTCGTGGGCGCTCTCGAAATCACCTTGTGAGATTGCCGCCTCGGTTAGCGCGCGACACTCGGCGACGCCGGCACACAACGGCGCCTGCGCCGCTGCGGGGTTGCCGGCGGCCACGACGAAGACCAGCACCATGCCGTTGGTGATGGCACCACACCACCGAGCGGACGCGACGCTCACTCCGCGGTCTCGCCCGGCTTCAGCTTCAGCACTTCAATGCCCGACCCGGCCAGGTGCTGCTCGAGCTGTTCTGGCGTCCCGCTCAGCATTGGAAACGTGCCGCAGTGCATGGGCACCACCTGCTTCACGCCGAGCCACTTCGCGGCGATCGCTGCGGTGTCTGGGCCCATCGTGAAGCGATCGCCGATGGGTAGAAACGCGATGTCGGGCTGATAGAGTTCGGCGAGTAGCTTCATGTCGCCGAAGAGCGCGGTATCCCCTGCGAAGTAGATCGTCTGGCCGTTCTCGAGCTTCACTACAAACCCCGCCGCCTCACCCAGGTAGTGCACGCCGTTGTCTTCGAAGCTGCTGCTGTGGCGGGCATCGGTCATGGTGATGCGCAGGCCCTTCACGGTGATCGTGCCGCCCTTGTTCATGGGCTCGAAGTTCTTCAGGCCCTTGGCCTCGAGGTGGCGGTAGACCTCCCAGATGGCGACCACCGGCGCACCGGTCAACTTCGCCATGGCCGCGACATCGGTGAAGTGGTCGAAGTGGCCGTGCGAGACCAGGATCAGGTCGGCCTTCGTCGGCCGGGCCGACTCGGGAAAGACCGGGTTGCCGGTGAACCAAGGGTCGAAGAGCAGCTCTTTTCCGCCCGGTGTCCGGACACGAAACGAGGAGTGGCCCAACCAGGTAATTGCCAGTGTCTCCATGGGAAACTGTAACCCGAGTGGCTTTCAGTTACACTGGAAAGACGATGATCGAGGCGCCGTTACATTTCGTGAAACCGAGAGAGCCCAAGCCGGAGTGGCTCAAGGTCCGCGCCCCGGGGTCCGAGAACTACCTGCGCCTGCGCGGCATCATGCGCGACCTCAAGCTGAATACGGTTTGCGAGGACGCGCACTGCCCCAACATCGGCGAGTGCTGGCATCACGGCACGGCCACTTTCATGATCCTGGGAGACGTCTGCACACGCGCCTGCACCTACTGCGCGGTCGCACACGGCCGGCCGGCCACGCTCGATATCGACGAACCCCGGCGTGTCGGCGAGGCCGTGGAGAAGATGGCGCTGAAGTATGCGGTGATCACCTCGGTCGATCGCGACGATCAGGCTGACGGCGGCGCCGGCATCTTTGCCGAGACCATTCGCGAGATCAAGACGCGCCTGCCCGAGTGCCGCGTCGAAGTGCTGATTCCCGACTTCAAGGGCGAGGCCGGTCCGCTGGAGACGGTGCTGAACGCGAAGCCGGACGTGCTGAACCACAACACCGAGACCGTGCCGCGGCTGTATCGGGCCGTCCGCTCAGGCGGCAAGTACGCGCGCACGCTGGAACTGCTCGACCGCTCGCGCAAGTACGCGCCGGGGATCCCGACGAAGACCGGCATGATGATGGGGCTCGGCGAGGAACACGGCGAGGTCGTGCAGGTATTCAAGGACTTGCGTGATGTCGGCGTGTCGATCCTGACGCTGGGACAGTACTTGCGGCCGTCGAACGACCACGCCGTGATGACGCGCTATTACACGCCGGACGAGTTCCGCGAGTTGAAGCGCATTGCCCTCGGCCTGGGCTTCGCCCACGTTGAATCCGGCCCGCTGGTCCGCAGTTCGTACCACGCGCACGAACAGGCCGACGCCGCCGACGCGGCCCTTCGACTCGCGAGCCACACCTAAAACGTGCGGCCCGCCCGCTCAGGACAAGCGCCAGGCAACAGCCGCTAACACGTCACGCACTTGTGGTTGTTCACGGCACCTAGGCTCTCGAGGAACTTGATGGTGTCCGGATACGGCTGCGTGCGCTGCACCGGGCCATTCGCGACATCAATGGTCGTCTGGCCGGCGCGATTGTAGCGCTTCACGTCCGCGCCCTTTGACGCCAGGTATCGCACCATCTCGGTGTCGCCGCGCGCGGCCGCGTTGTGGACGACGGTGTTGCCGGCCTGATCGACGTCGTTCACGTCGAACCCCAGGTCCTCTACGAGATACTTCACCGCCGGCAGCATGCCGCCCGGCGCGGTATGGTGGGAGTTGCCCGCAAAGCCCGTCGAGTAGCCAGGGCCAGCAGCCGCCAGCAGCGCCGAGGCGCCGGGAGCGCCGATCGGCAGCACGGGCAAGCCCGACTTGTCGGTGCCCGCGGCCGGGTCTTCCGGTCCGCGGCGCGAGAACAGCTTCATGGTGGGGATGAACGGATCGGCGCCGTGCGCCACGAGCAACTTCATCGCGGCCACATCGGCCGCGTAAGCCGCTCGCCAGAACGGCGTGGCGCCCGCTTCATCCACACCTGACTGGTCGAAGTTGTAGCCCGAGTACCACACCTTGCGGCGGACGCGGGCATTCGGGTCGGCGCCCTTGTCGAGCAACACCTTCATCACGTCGAGATACGAGCGCGATTGCTGCAGGTGTGCCCGCGGTTGTGGATACGCGGCAATCGGCGCCCACCGCACATTCAGCGTGGCATAGAGCGGCGACACGCCGGCATCGCTCGCCAGGTTCGGGTTGGCGCCCTTGTCGACGAGCGACGCCGCGATATCGAAGTGACCGTTGATGAGCGCCACGAGGAGCGGGGTGGCCTGGTCGCCGGGGCTCGGCGCATTGAGGTCGACGCCGCCCTCCACGAGTGCGCGAACGGCGCTGGCACTTCCCTGCCGCACGGCGAAATGCAGCGCCGTGAGACCGCCCTGCGCGCCGATGAGTTCGTTGTAGCGATAGCCACGGGTCACGCCGGGCACATCGACGCCTCCGGCCACAGCGGCCGGGCCACGGCCCTCGCCCTCGGCCGGCGCGGTCAGCGCCTTCAGGTTCGCAACTTTCGACGCCAGCTTCCAGTCAGCGCCCCTCGCCAGCAGCAGCCGGACGACGTCGGCGCGATCGAGGCCGGCGGCGACCATGAGCGCGGTCTGGCCGTAGGTGTTCTCTGTGGCGTTAATGTCGGCGCCCACCTCGACCAGTCGCGTGGCCGTGTCGGTACTTCCCGAGCGCGCGGCCAGCATCAGCGGCGTGGCCCCGGTCGTGGTGGCCAGGTTGGCGTCGGCGCCGGCGGCAATCAGGGCCGCGGCCACCTGCGCCTGACCGCCCTGCGTGGCCAGGTGCAGCGCGGTGATGCCGCCCAGCCGGGTCGTCGCCCGCACGTTGGCGCCGGCCGACAGCAGCATCTGGGTCATGGCGACATCGCCGTTGGTGGCAGCCCAGTGCAGGGCCGTCATGCCGTCGCCCTGGGCGGCGTTGACGTCGACGCCTTGTTTCAACAGGGCCTTGACGGCCGCGGCATCGCCAGACTTCGCTGCATCGGCGACGGTGGTGTTGGCGTGAGCGCCAACGACGAGAGCCAACGTGATTGCGCAGGTGGCAAGAGTCCGCCTAAAGGCGGACGCCACATTGAACCCAAGCCCCAAGCCCCAAGCCCCAGGTCGCATTACGACTTCACCGCGTTCAAGTCGAGGGCGGCGGTGCTGTCGCCGAACTGCTTGACGTCCACGCCAATCGCCTGCAGCGCGGTGAGCATGGCGTTGGCCATCGGCGTGCCATCCTCAGCGCGGATGTGGCGATTACCCTTCAGCGCGCCGCCGGCGTGGCCGGCGAAGAACAGCGGGCAGCGCTTGTGGTTGTGCAGGTTCGAGTTGCCCATCGCCGAGCCGTAGATGATGAGCGAGTTGTCGAGCGCGTTGCCGTCCTGATCAGGAATCGCCTTCAGCTTGGCCAGTAGATACGGCACGAGGCCCACGTGATAGGTGTTGATCTTCTGAAAGTCGGCGATGCGCTCGTCGCGATCGAGGTGGTGCGAGCCGGTGTGGAAGGCGGCGTTCGAGCCACTGCCCGGGAACACCCGATTGGAGACGTCGCGGCTGAACTTGAACGAGAAGATGCGGGTGGTGTCGGCGGCGAACGCCACCGCCTGCAGGTCGAACATCAGCTTGACGTGCTCCTCGAACGAGTCGGGCACGCCGACCGGGGCGCCGGGCAGTTCGCGCGGCTCACCGGTTTGGTTGGACGCCTCGACCTTCTGAATGCGACGCTCGATCTCGCGCACATCCTCGAGGTAGTCGGACAACCGCGCGCGGTCGGCGGGACCGAGCCGCTTGCTCAGGTCGGCCACCGATTCAGAGACCCAATCCAGAATGCTCTGGTCGTCCTTACGCCGGGCGCGGCGTGCTTCCGGTGTCGCGCCGACGCCGAACAGCTGATCGAACACTGCGCGCGGGTCGCGGATCATCGGCAGCGGATCGGTCGGCGAGGCCCAGCTGATGGTGTCGGTGTAGACGCACGAGTAGTTGTAGGAGCAGCCGCCGGCCTGGTCCACGTTCTCGATGCACAACTGCATCGACGGGATCGGCGTCGCCTGACCGGAGGTCTGCGCGTAGATCTGATCGAACGACGTGCCCGCGAACACGTCGGAGCCCTGCGTCTGCTTGGGCTTGGCCTGCGTCAGGAACACGGCCGCGGTGCGGAAGTGGTCGGCGCCGATCTCCGGAGCGGAAAACGCCTCGGCGTTTCGCGCATCGGTGTTGCTGACAATGGTCAAGTAGTCACGGTACGGCTCGAGCGACGTCATGGCCGTGGGGCTCAAGTCGAAGGCGCTGCCCACCTGGGCCGGCGCCCACATGTTCTGCTTGATGCCGTAGGTGGTGCTGCCGGCGGCGCCGTGCACCATCTCCATGGCGATCAGGCGAACGGGACGCTTGGCAGCCTGCGCGAACAGCGTGCCGGCCGGGGTCATCGCATCCAGGAACGGAAGCGCCACGGTGACGCCCATGCCCTTGAGGACGGCGCGACGAGAGAGGTGCTTGCGGGTCATGAACATGTTTAATGGCTCGCTGACTGGACGCACGCTGGGGCCGTTCCGTAGGAACGGCCCTTAAACGTTGGCCGAGAGGCGGTGAAAGGACAGGCCAAGTGGTTGATACGCTCCATTAGAAATCCTGACGGCCCGCGGCCGGGGCTGTCGTCGTTGTTGATGTCTCATCTGCCGGCATGCGCGCCATCTGGAAGGCACTTGACTGGATCACGCCGTTGATGAACGCACTCATCTTGTAGTTCTGGGTCTCGGCAGCGCGGATGATCTTGCGCACGGCCGGCATGTCGCCTGGCTCGATCCGGCGGCCAAGGGCGTAGGTCATGAGGCTGCGCGTGAAACTCAGGAGCACCGCGTCCTGGTGACGCAGTAAGGCGGCACGGAGCCCGGCCGGACCGTTGATGGAAGTGCCGTCGTACAGCACGCCCGAGGGATCCACCGCGGCGCCGCCATCCTTGACCCGCCACTTGCCGGTCGCGTCGAACGGCTCGAGCGCCAGGCCCAGCGGGTCGATCACCTTGTGACACGAGGTGCAGGCCGGGTTGCTGCGGTGCTGCTCCATCCGCTCGCGCACGGAGAGCACGCGGCCGGTCTCCGCCGTGCCCTTGGTTTCTTCCAGCGCCGGCACGTTGGGCGGCGGCGGGGGCGGCGGTGAGCCGAGCAGCACCTCCATCACCCACTTGCCGCGCATCACCGGCGAGGTACGGTCGGCGATCGACGTGAGGGTGAGCACGCTGCCGTGGCCCAGGATGCCGCGGCGCTCGTCGGGCACTGTCACCCGACGAAAAGCCGGGCCGGTCACGTTCGGGAGGCCGTAGTGGCGGGCGACGCGCTCGTTGACGAACGTGTAGTCGGCCGTCAGCAACTCCAGCAGGCTGCGATCCTCGCGGACCAGGCTGTCGAAGAAGAGCTCAGTCTCTTTCTTGAGCGCCAGCGAGAGCGTCTGGTCGGAATACGGGTAGAGGATCGGATCGGGAATCACGCGTTCGAGATCCTGCAGCCGCAACCACTGCGACGCGAAGCGGGTCGCCAGCGCATCGGCGCGCGGTGACGCGAGCATCCGCTTCGTCTGCCTGGTCAGGCCACCGGGCAAGCTGAGTCCGCCACGGCCGGCGACCTTCAGCAACTCGGCGTCGGGCCCGGTGCCCCACAGGAAGAACGACAGGCGCGAGGCCAGTTCGTAGTCAGCCAGGCGATAACTTGCCGCCGTCCCGCCTTCGCTCGTCGAGCTCCGGCGAGGCAGGCTGGCGGGCTGCTCTTCGACCCGCAGCAGGAACTGCGGGCTGGCGAGAATCGCCTCGAGGGCCTTGGTGACACCGAACTCGAAGTTCTTGTCCTTGCGGCCGCGCGCGTAGAACGACACAAGCCTCGACAGGTCCTTCTCGGCGACCGGCCGCCGGAACGCCTGGGTGGCCAAGTGGCGGACGATCTGCGTAGCGCACACGTCCTCGTCGGCAGCCGACATGGGCCGGCACGTGAACACCGCGCGGCGGCTGGGCGTGTCGGAGACGCCGGTCACCTGGTGTGGCCCGATGATGCTGAGGCTGCGCAGGTGCGGCAGCGTGGTGATGCCGAACGCGATGCCGATCTCGGTGTCGGCCATGGTGTGATCGATCGGCGCGATCAGGTCGTTGATCAAGCCCTCGTGGCGCTGGATGAAGGCGGCGGCGATACGACGGGGGCCGGCCTTGACGCTGATCGGCGCGCTCTTGATGGTCAGCCCGGTCTTCTCTTCGCTCATCCGCGGGTTGATGTCGAACACCGCGGCGCGGGCGCCATCGACCGACACCTCGATCTGCTCGCCGGGCGCGGTGTTGCCGAACAGGAACCCGAGCGGCTCGGCAAAGAAGTCCATGCTGAACACGTACTCGCCGTCGGCTGGGAACACGTGCTCCACCGCGATGCCGCCGCGCGTGCCGGGCGGCGCGCCCTCGACGCGGTCCATCTGGGAGGCGGTCTTGGGCAGCTTGAACGTCGCCTGCGTCGCCGTGCTGTCCGGATCGCCAATGGCGAGCACGGCAATGCGGCTGGCCGCGCGCAGGTAACCTTCCATCAACGTCGGCGAAAACGTCTGCACGTCGGCGACGTTATCGAAGCCGTCGCTGATGGTGTCAGCCGGCAGGAACGCGGTGACGTCCACGTCGAGGCCAAGCAGGAATTTGATCTCGCGCGCGTATTCGGCGCGGTTCAGCCGCTGGAACGGGCGCCAGCCGGGATTGGGATCGGCCGCGGCGAGCGCATCCATGCGCGATTCCAGAGCGCCGACAAACTGCGTCATCACCGCCGACGCCGGCCGCTTCGCGCCGGCCGGCGGCATCATGCCGGCGCGCAGCTTGTGGATCATCTTCTCGGTGACGTCACGCTCGGCCGCCGCCTGCTTCGCGTCCCACCCGGCCAGCGACAATCCGCCAGCCTTGCCACGCTCGCTGTGGCAGGTGGCGCAGTACTGCGACACGAATTCAGCCTGCGCAACGAGGCCAATGGCCTGGCTGTGCGACGCAACGGGCGCGAGGGCCGGTTTCGGAGGCGCCTGTCCGCCGGCCGAAAGGGGCAATGCAGCAAGGCAAACGAGTATCGGGACCGTAATGAGACGCTTCACTGGGGAAAGTATAGGCCACCGGCGGCGCAGGCAGACAGGAGATCAGGAGCTCATGGAGCCAACTGATTACCGGCTCCTGACCTCCTGAACTTCTGCGGCTTCTATGACTTGCGGCGGGGTTTGTAAACGTGCGTCGCCTGCCCGAAGAACATCTCGGCCGACTCCATCACCGTCTCCGACAACGTCGGATGCGCGTGGATGGTGAGCTTCACGTCCGACGCGGTCGCGCCCATTTCGATCGCCAGCACACCTTCAGCAATCAGTTCGCCGGCGCCAGAACCGACGATGCCGACGCCGAGAATGCGTTCGGTGGCGGGATCGATCAGAAGCTTGGTCAGGCCGTCGGTGCGATCGATGGCGATCGCGCGCCCCGAGGCCGGCCACGGGAACTTGGCCACGTCAACCTTGATGCCCTGCTTCTCGGCATCGGCTTCGGTCAGGCCCGCCCACGCAATCTCCGGATCGGTGAACACCACGGCCGGAATCGCCGCCGGTTCGAACACGGCCTTGTGGCCTTCGATCGCTTCCACGGCCACGCGCGCTTCGTGTGAGGCCTTGTGCGCCAGCATCGGCTCACCGGCGACGTCGCCGATCGCGAAGATCGTCGGTTCCGCCGTGCGGCGCTGGCCGTCGGTTTCGATGAAGCCCTTGGCGTCAACCTTGACCTTGGTCTTGTCGAGACCCGCGATGGTCGCGTTGGGACGCCGGCCAATCGCAAACAACACGTAGTCGTAGGTAGCTTCCTTCGGCGCGCCCTCGCCCTCGAACGACACCGTGACAGCGTCCTTCGAGGCCTTAAGAGACGTGACCTTGGTCGAGAGCATCACCTTGTCGTAGATCGTCTCGATGCGCTGCGCCAGGATCTTCACCAGGTCGCGGTCGGCGCCGGGCAGCAGGCCCGCAGTCATCTCGACCACCGACACCTTGGTGCCGAGCGCCGCGTAGACCGAGCCAAGTTCCAGGCCGATGTAGCCGCCGCCGACGACGAGCATCGTCTTCGGGATCTCCGGCAGGTCGAGCGCGGTGGTCGAGTCGAGCACCCGGGGCGAGTCGATCGACAGCGACGGAATTTTCGTGGGCGTCGAGCCAGTCGCCACGATCATGTAGTCAACGCTGACGGTTTCTTCCCCGCCATCGGCCTTCTTCACGCTGATGGTCTTGGGGTCAACGATCGAGGCCCAGCCCTGGATGTAGTTGACCTTGCGGAACTTCGCCACTTGGCCGGTGCCGCTCGTCAGCTTCTCGACGACCCGGTTCTTGTAGTCGCGAACCTTGTTGATGTCGATCTTGGGCGCGGCGAACTCGATGCCCCAGTCCTTCGCGTGCTTGGCTTCGTCCAGCACCTTGGCGACGTGCAACAACGCCTTCGACGGAATGCAGCCGCGATACAGGCACACGCCGCCGGGGTTCTTCTCGTTATCGATCAGGGTGACCTTCAGGCCGAGGTCGGCGGCATAGAACGCCGCCGCGTACCCGCCAGGGCCGGCGCCAATAACTGCAACATGGTGTGACATATGAGAGGTCCTGGGGACCTGGGGACCTGAGGTCTTGAAAGGTCCCTGCTTCAAGACCCCAAGACCTCAAGACCCCAAGACCACTTCTATCCGCGAAGCGCCAACGTAAAAGGATTCTCGAGCGCCTCGACGACCCAGCGCAGGAAGCGGATCGCATCAGCGCCATCAATCAGGCGATGGTCGTAGCTGAGCGACAACGGCAGCATCTGCCGCGGCTCGAACGAGGTGCCGTTCCACACCGGCTCGTAGGCGCCACGCGAGATGCCGAGAATCGCGACCTCGGGCCAGTTGACGATGGGCGTGAACGAGGTGCCGCCAATGCCGCCCAGGTTCGAGATCGACATCGACCCGCCCGACATCTCGTCGAGCGTGAGCTTGCGCGCCTTGGCCTTCTCGGCCAGCGCGTTGATCTCCACCGACAACTGGATCAGGTTCTTCTGATCGGCGTTGCGAATCACGGGAACGAGCAGCCCGTTGTCGGTATCCACGGCAATGCCGACGTTGATGTACTTCTTGTAGACGATCGCCTCGCCCGCCGCGTCCACCGACGCGTTGAACTGGGGGAACGCCTTGAGCGCGGTCGCAATCACCTTGGCGGCCACGGCGGTCACGGTCAGGTTGCCACCGGCCTTCTCGGCCTCGCCGCGATACTTCTTGCGCATCGCCTCGAGGTTGGTGATGTCGGCCTTGTCGAATTGGGTGACGTGCGGGATGGTGTTCCAGGCGTTACTCAGGTGCTCCGCCGTCTTGCGGCGAATGCCCGACATGGCCTTGCGCTCGACCTCGCCCCACTTCGAGAAATCCGGAAGCGCGGGACCGGTGCCGGCCGGACGCGACGCCGCCGCCGACTGGCCGCCGCTGCCGAAGCTGGCCATCACCCGATTCGCGAACTCCTTCACATCGTCCTGCGTGATGCGTCCGCCGGGGCCGGTGCCGGTAACCTGGCTGACGTCGACGCCAATCTCGCGCGCGAGACGTCGCACGGACGGCGCCGCAGGCGCCGAGGTGACGACCGAGGCTGCGGCTGGCGCTGGCGCCGCAGCAGGAGCCGGCGCGGGTCGGCCCGCGGCGATATCCACCACCTTCGGCCGATCGGCGGCCGGTGCTTCAGTCTTCGGAGCTTCAGCCTTCGGGGCTTCCGCTTTGGGAGCCTCAGCTTTCGCCGGCTCTGCGGCGGGCGCTGCGGCTGCCGCACCCGAACCGTTTTCCAACACGAGCACCACCTGGCCGGGCTTCAGCTTGTCGCCGGCCTTGGCCTTCACTTCCTTGACCGTGCCGGCCACGTCGGACGGCACTTCGATGGTGGCCTTGTCGGTTTCGAGTTCGACGATCGGCTGGTCCACCTTGATCACGTCGCCGACCTTGACCAGCACCTTGAGGACGTCGCCCTGGGCGACGCCGTCACCGAGATTCGGGAGAATGAAATCGGCCACGTTTAGCTCACCGCCGGGTTCGACTTCTCGGCGTCGATGCCGAGGTCCTTGATTGCCTGAGCCACGACCTTGGGCTCGATTTGCTTGTCCTGCATCAGCGCGTGCAGGGTGGCCAGCACGATGAAGCGCGCGTCCACTTCAAAGAAGTTGCGCAGCGCCGCGCGCGAGTCGCTGCGGCCGAAGCCGTCGGTGCCGAGTGACTGCAGCGGACGCGGCAGCCAGCGGTCGATCGCATCCGGCAGCGTCTTGAGGTAGTCGGACGCCGCCACGAACACGCCGGGCGCGTCCTTGGTCACCTGGGTGACGTACGGCACGCGCGGCGCGTCGGTCGGGTGCAGGCGGTTCCAGCGGTCGCAGGCGTGGCCGTCGCGATAGAGGTTCACGTAGCTCGTGACGCTCCATACATCGGCGCCGACGTGGTACTTCTCCTCGAGGATCTTCTGCGCCTCGATGGCCTGCAGCAGGATGGTGCCGCTGCCGAACAACTGCGCGCGCAGCTTGGCCTTCGGCTTGCCGGTCGGCTTGCAGACATACATGCCCTTGAGAATGCCGTCCTTCGAGCCTTCGGGCATGACCGGGTGCTGATACTGCTCGTTCATCACCGTCATGTAGTAGAAGACGTCTTCCTGGTCGCGGTACATGCGCTTGATGCCGTCTTCGATGATCACGGCAAGTTCATAGGCAAACGCGGGATCGTACGCCTGGCAGGTCGGCACCGGCAGCGCGAGCACGTGGCTCTGGCCGTCTTCGTGCTGCAGGCCCTCACCGTTGAGCGTGGTGCGGCCGGCGGTGCCGCCCATCACGAAGCCCTTCATCCGCATGTCGGCGCCAGCCCAGATCAGGTCGCCAACACGCTGGAAGCCGAACATCGAATAGAAGATGAAGAACGGAATCATGTTGATCCCGTGCGTGGCGTAGGAGGTGCCCGCCGCGATGAACGACGACATGGCACCGGCCTCGTTGATGCCCTCTTCCAGGATCTGGCCGTCGGCGGCTTCCTTGTAGTAGAGCAGCGTGTCGCGATCCACCGGCTCGTACAGCTGGCCGGCGTGCGCGTAGATGCCGACCTGGCGGAACAGCGCTTCCATGCCGAACGTGCGCGCCTCGTCTGGGACGATCGGCACGACCTGCTTGCCGATCTCTTCGTCCTTCAGCAGCTTCGACAACATCTTCACGAACACCATCGTCGTTGACGCGGTGCGGTCACCGGTGCCCTTGATGAACTCGTCGAACGTGTCGCCGAACTCGGCCTTGATCGGCTCGACGCGCACGATGCGCTTCGGGACCGAGCCATGCAGGGCCTTGCGACGCTCCTGGATGTACTTCATCTCGACGCTGTCGTCGGCCGGCCGGTAGAACGGCGCGTCCTTGACGTCTTCGTCCGAGATCGGAATGCCGAAACGCGTCCGGAAGGCCTTGACCTCGTCGTCGTTGAGCTTCTTCTGCTGGTGGGTGATGTTCTTGCCTTCACCCGACTCGCCGACGCCGTAGCCCTTGATGGTGCGCGCGAGCACGAGCGTGGGCATGCCCTTGGTTTCAGTGGCGCGCTTAAAGGCGTTGAACACCTTCTCGGGATCGTGGCCGCCGAGCGTGAGCTTCTTG
Organism: Vicinamibacterales bacterium; assembly: GCA_038213735.1. Taxonomy (GTDB): domain Bacteria; phylum Acidobacteriota; class Vicinamibacteria; order Vicinamibacterales; family UBA2999; genus 12-FULL-67-14b. The sequence goes on from JBBQSP010000028.1 coordinate 54,241, forward strand.
AGCTGCTCGTCCGACAGGTGCTTGACCATGTCGAGCAGGCGCGGGTCGGCGCCCCAGAAGTGCTTGCGCACGTAGGCGCCCGATTCGACGGCGTACTTCTGATATTCGCCGTCGACAATCTCGCCCATGCGCTTCACGAGCAGGTTGTCGGTGTCCTTCTCGAGCAGGGCATCCCACTCCGAGCCCCAGATGCACTTGATCACGTTCCAGCCGGCGCCGCGGAAGATGGCTTCCAGTTCCTGGATGATCTGGCCATTGCCGCGCACCGGGCCGTCAAGGCGCTGCAGGTTGCAGTTGATCACGAAGATCAGGTTGTCGAGCTTCTCGCGCGAGGCCAGCGTGATGGCGCCCAGCGACTCGGGCTCGTCGGTTTCGCCGTCGCCGAGGAAGCCCCACACCTTGGCGTCCGACTTGGGCTTCAGGCCGCGGTCTTCCAGGTAACGATTGAAGCGCGCCTGGTAGATGGCCATGATCGGACCGAGGCCCATCGACACCGTGGGGAACTCCCAGAAGTCGGGCATCAGCCACGGGTGCGGGTACGACGACAGGCCGCCGCCCGTCGCGAACTCGCGGCGGAAGTTCACCAGCTGTTCGTTCGACAGGCGCCCTTCGAGGAAGGCGCGCGCGTAGATACCGGGCGACCCGTGGCCCTGGAAGAACACCACATCGCCTTCGTTGCCGTCTTCACGGCCGCGGAAGAAGTGGTTATAGGCCACCTCGTAGAGAGTCGCGGACGACGCGAAGGTCGAGATGTGACCGCCAATGCCGTCTTCGACGCGATTGGCGCGCACGACCATGGCCATGGCGTTCCAGCGGACCAGGCTCTTGATGCGGCGCTCGATCTCGCGGCTGCCCGGATAGGGCACCTGCTCGTCAGCGTTGATGGTGTTGATGTACGGCGTGTTGGCCGTGAAAGGGAGGCGAACACCCGACTTCTGGGCGTGCATGCCAAGTTCGCGAAGCAGGCTGCCCACGCGCGCGGGTCCCCCGTGCTTCATCACGTCGTCCAGCGAATCCAGCCACTCCCGGGTTTCGAGGGCTTCGAGCTGAGCGGCATCGGTAGGGGCGGTGTTTCTCATGGCCGACTATTACCTTCCTGATAGGAGCGAACTTCTCGTCGTTTGAATAACCGGACCATTTTACCGGGCTTGGGGGGGAAAGGAAAGCGCCAGACCGGGGCGAACGGCTTGTAACATGTTGCAACGCATACACATGAGCCCTTCTCGCGCCAATCGTCCCCTTGTTCTGTCGGCCGTTCGGACCGCCATCGTTAGCTGCAACCGCTGCCCCCGCCTGCGCACCTACTGCCAGGAGGTGGGCCGGGTGAAACGGGCCGCCTATCGCCAGGACGTCTATTGGGCCCGGCCCGTCCCCGGATTCGGTGACCCCAAGGCCCGGGTCCTGTTCCTGGGCCTGGCGCCAGCCGCCCACGGCGCCAACCGCACCGGCCGGGTCTTTACCGGCGACGGCGTCGGCGGCTCCGGCGACTTCCTGATGGCCGCCCTCACGCGCGCCGGCTTCGCCAACCGCGCCACGTCGCAGCGCGCCGACGATGGGCTGGAGTTGAGGGACGCTTACATCGCGGCGGCCGTCCGCTGCGCGCCGCCGGGGAACAAGCCGCTGCCTGAAGAGGTCGAGCGCTGTCTCGTGCATCTCGTGAACGAAGTGGCCGCCCTGCCCCGCCTGCAAATCGTCGTGGCGCTCGGCAAGATCGCGTGGGACGCGTGGCTGAAGGTGCTGACGTCGCAGGGCGTCGCACTCCCCCGGCCGCGGCCCGTCTTCTCGCATGGCGCCGTCTGGACCGAAGGTGGCCTGACGCTCGTTGGCATGTACCACCCGTCGCGGCAGAACACGAACACGGGCACGGTGACGCCCGCGATGTACGACGCGGTGCTGCGAACGGTGGCAGGCGCGCTTCGCGCGTAGGGCTCGGGCCTTCGGCCCTTGTCGGGCTCGCCGCTTCGCGTCTCGTAGGGCGCCTCGCTCACGCTCGGCGTGGGGGGAATCCCCAGGAGGCGCGAAGCGCCGACCCCCACGAAGGGGCGCAGCCCCGAGCCCGACGAGTGCCGCAGGCACGAGCCCCACGACGCGGCGACTTGTCCGCCGTAGCGCGCCAGCGCGGAGGTGGAAGCCGCGGCGCCCCCACCTCATCCTGTAGACTTCTGGCAGTGCTCACCAAGCCGCGCGCGCGGGTCGCCATCGCGGCTGCATTCTTCATCTACGTCCTCCTGATCCGCACCTACGACCTCGCCAACAGCTTCCTGATGATCGGCGAGCAAGTCCGCGACTGGACCATCGCGCTCGGGGCGTGGACCGACCTGCCGCTGACCGGCGCGCCCAGCACCGCGGGCGGTCGCGGCTTCGGCCCGGCGTACTACTGGCTGCTCTGGCTCGGCCGGGTCATCGTCGGCCCCTTCACCCAGAACTTCCCGCACGGCGGCGGCATCTGGATCGCGACGCTGCAGTCGGTGGCCGACACGTGGCTGCTGCTCGTGCTCGCGCGCCGCGTGCCGATCGGGCTGGCCCTGGCCGTGTGCCTGCTGATCGCCTCGGCGCCGTTCGACATCAGCATCTCAGGCGTGATCTGGAACCCGCCGGTCGCCGCCGCACTCGTCAAGATGGCGACCGCGCTCGCGCTCAGTCTCGGGACGGCACCGAGCTATTGGCGCGGCCTAAGCACGGCCGCGGTCGCCTGGCTCGGCGTGCAGGCGCACCTGTCAGCGGTGTTCGTGGCGGGGCCGGTCATGGCGATGCTAGTCGCCCAGCCGCTGCTGCAGAAACAGTGGCGGCGGGCCGGCATCATGGCAACCGTCGTCGTCGCCGGACTCCTCGTCTTGCAGGTGCCCTATTTCATCTCGCGCCTGCAGCAACCTGAAGCCGCCGCCGGTCCGTCGGGGGCGCTCAACGCCATGGCCCGGCCAGATGCGTTCGCGCCGTGGGACAGTTACCGCGCCGTCGTGAACATCACGGGCGGACTACTGGCGCGGCCGCTGGAGTTCGATTTCGCGCTGCCCGTGCTGGTGGTGTCGCTGGTGGTCATCATCGCCTGGCGAAAGGATCTGGCGGTGCTGGCGGTCACCGCCGGGCCCATTGCCGCCGCCACGCTACTGTTCTCGACCTGGACGCGGCCCTACGACAGCTACTGGTTCCTGACGGCGACGCCCGCGGTCGCCCTGACCCTGGGCATGGCGGTGGCGGCGGTGCCGTCGGCGAAAGCGGTCCAGTGGATCGGCGTGGCGCTGCTTGGCGGGGTGCTATTGTGGCAACCTGCGCGCGTGGCCGCCTCGCGAGACTTCTTCAGCTATCCGCAGTATCGGGCGATGCGGCTTGGCTCGATCGAGCTGGCGCGGCAGGCCGACGTGCTGCGCGACATCCGCATCACCTTCGACGCCCACCCGACCATGGACAAGTACTTCATCTTCACGATCCTCGGCGGGCGCATCGACCCGGCGGCGCCGCGCACCGGGTTCATCGAGGCCGATGGCCGCGTGAGGATTGAGTAAGTGCGCCTGAGCCTGATCATTCCGGCCTACAAGGAGGCAGGGCGCATCGGTGCGACCGTCGCCCAGGTGTGCGCGTACCTCGACGCGCAGCCGTACGACTGGGAAGTGCTGGTGGTGATTGACGGTGACCTGGATGGTGCGGCCGGCGAGGCCCGCGCGGCGGCGCGCGGCCGCGCCAACGTGCGGGTCGTGATCAACGAGGTGAATCGCGGCAAGGGTTACTCGGTGCGGCGCGGGTTTGCCGAGGCCAGCGGTGACCGGCTCGCGTTCATCGATGCCGACCTGTCGCTACCGGTCGAGGGGCTCGCGCCGATGATGGCGCTGTTCGACGCCGGCGCCGACGTGGTGATTGCCTCGCGGCAGGCGCACGGGGCGCGGGTCGAGGGTGCGCCGCCGGCGCTGCGCGCGGTCATGAGCCGGGTCTTCAACCTGTTGGTACAGGCGGTGGCGCTGCCGGGACTGTCGGATACGCAGTGCGGTTTCAAGGGTTTCACGACCGCCGCCGCGCGGCAGATCTTCGCGGTCCACCGGAGCGATCGCTTTGGGTTCGACGTCGAGGCGCTGTTCCTGGCCCGCAAGCGGGGTTTCCGGATCGTCGAGCTGCCGGTGACGTGCGTGTATCACGCCGGCAGCTCGGTCAATCGCCTGGGCGACGTGTTGAGCATGCTCGGCGACGTGCTGGCCGTGCGCTGGCGCCACCGGAACTAGTAGCGGGCGCGAGCCGTCAGCGCGACGGCGAACGGCCGCGAGGCGCCTGTCAGAAGCTGCCGCCGGCGCCGCCGCCGCCCGAACGGCCGCCGCCGCCGACGGGCGGATCGGGCGCGGGCGCCGTTGGCGTCACGGGGACGTTGACCTGCGCCGCCGACACCATAGCGAGGTGGGCCGTCAGCTCGCGGTCCGAGACCACCAGGCGCGATGCCGTGTAACCGCGACGCATGCCGTTCTCGCCGGCCGCGAGCCAACGGCGCACCGCCACCGCAATCGCCATCAACAGCAGGCCGAACACCATGGGATCCCATTCGTGCCGTGCACTGCCGAGATATTCCTTGTTCGACAGCAAGGTCCCGAGGGCCATCACCAGCCCACTCCACAGCTGCGGCCGGTCCCGTCCACGTATGGCCTGCCACAGCACGATCACGGGCTTCTGCCAGATGGCGGCGTAGGTGACCGAGTGAACC
>JBBQSP010000029.1:0-58694 GCA_038213735.1 Vicinamibacterales bacterium
CAGGATCGGCAACTCGGGCATGCCCTTCGGCATCGGCGATCAGGCCAGTGTGCCCATGCCAGCCGACGGCATGCTGTATCTCGCGGTCAACGACGACGAGCGCGGCGACAATGCCGGCGAGTTCATTGTGGTCGTCAGCCGCCGCTAACGGCGCTACTGTCCTCGCAGAGTTTTGCCCAGTTCGAGCCCAACCTTGGGCTCGTCCTGGGTGCCTTCCACCGTAATCACCAGGCGGGTGCCGGCGCCCTTTTTGCGCAGCAGGGAATCGAACGGCTTGACCAGCCACCGCTTGAAGCCCGTCAGCGTCTCCGACGCCGACGCCTTCAGCAGGACCTCGCCCTCGAGCGCCAGCGTTTTTGAGCTGAGCCGATGGGTGCCGTCCAGCTTGATGGACGCCCCCTGCACGGTGAAGGCGAGGCTGCGGTATGTCATGGCCCGCTTGCTCAACGCAAATTTGCTGGTCACGTTTGACGCCACATTGTCGATCGACTCGTCGGTCGGCCGCCCCTGGCCGCGCCGGCTCAAGGTGTCGATCTTGTCCTGCACACCCGCGTCGGTGAACCGCATGCGCTCGGCCTTGAACGAGCCCTCCAGCTCCAGCCGATCCATGACGTCGGCATCGCCCTGGGGCAGGTCGAAGGCTGCGTCCACACTCACCGTGCCCCGCGCCATCGGGGGATCAGCCTTGCTGGTGAGCTGTAGCAGCTCGGCGAGGTTCACGGCGTTGGAGGTGATGTTGAGCACCACCCGCTTGCCCTTGAGGCCCCGGGTGCCTTCGATCATGCCCCGAGCCTGCAGCGGCGAGCTGCCCAGCATGATGTCCACGCGCTTCAGTTCGACGTCGCCCTTGGTGCCGTCCACCAGCGCATCGTAAGTGGTCGTGAGCGGCAGGCTGGCGCCCTCGAGGGCGGTCAGCTTGAAGTCGGGCGTGCGGGTTTCGCCGCGGGTCGCGATCTGCTCGAGGATGCCGCTCATGGTGCCCGAGGCGTCCAGCTGGCCGTGCAGGCCCTTGATGGTTCCCAGGTCCGCGTCAAAGGTGTAGTCGCCTTCGAGGGCGCTGGCCCCAGGCTCGGCCGCGTCCCACGGGCCGAATCGGCCGGTTGATTCAATTTTGCCGTAGGGAATGGGATTGGTCAGCGTCGCCCTGAACCGCGACGGCGCCCCGGCGCCGAGGTCGTCCATTTCGAGCTCGTAGATGTCCCACACCTTTGGGTTCTTGTCCTTGGTCCTTGGAATGATGGCCAGGCGGGTGTTGGTGGCCGTCAGTCGGCGCACCACCAACCGGCGTCCCTCGCCGGGCCTGCCGTCGCCGGCCTTCGGCAAGGGCCGCTTGCCGGTCCGGTCGTCCTTCGGCGGGATGTGCACTTCCATGCCGTCGACTCTGACGTGCTCGACCGTGGAACTCCACAGGTCGAGCGGTTTCAAGTCGACGACAAACGACTGCACCACGATCAGCGGCGGAATGTCGGTGCGTCCGTGATGACGGATCACCAGGTCGTGAGCGGTAAGGCGAGGAGGGTAGAGGGCCAACGAGACCCGGCCGAGCGTGACGTCGCTTTCGAGCGACTTGCTCAAGCCTTCGGTCACCCAGTCCCGCAACCGAGGCTCGAGGCCTCGAAGGGCAATCACCAAGCCCGCCATCGCGGCAACGGTCACCAGCACGGAAGCGCCGGCGGCGATCGTCAGGCGTCGGTTCACGAAGGTCAGCCTTGCGGCGATCCCGATGCGCGGGGGCTGGGTGGTTCGCTAATGCCCGGGTGCTCCGACGGCATCGTGACCGGCGGCTCTATCGAGGGCGGATTACTGGCGGGTTCCGGCTGACCCGGGGAAGCCGGCGGCCCGGGAACCGGACCGCGGGGCGCCTCGGGTTGAGGTTCTTCGGGTGCCATATCAGCTCCTGAAACGAACCCGGGTGCGGTCCCACCAAATGATGAATTAACGGGGACCACACCCGGCGACGGTTATGAAATGCCGCGCTACTGCGGCGTCGCATCCAGGCGCACGACGAGCGCCGCGCGGCGGTTCAGCCGGCGAGTCTCTTCGCGCATGTTGTCGTGCTTCGGCCGTTCCTCGCCGAAGCTCACCGATTCGAGCCGGCTGGCGTTGATGCCGTTCTGGACCAGGTAATCGCGCACGGCGTTCGAGCGACGTTCGCCCAGGGCCATGTTGTATTCCGAGGTGCCGATGCTGCAGGTGTGACCTTCAACGGTCAGCCGCAACGTCGGGTTCTCTTTCATCGCCGCCAGGGCCTGCTCGAGCACGCGCTGCGCTTCGGCGCGCAGGGTGTAGCGGTCGAAGTCGAAGTGCACGTCTTCGAAGGTGTAGACCTTTACCGGCGGGGCCGGTGGCGGCGGCTCAACCTTCGCCGGGGGCGGGGCGGGCGGCGCGACGGGCGCGGCCGGGGCCACGGGTGGCGGAGGCGTCACGACCGGCGGCGGCGGGGGCGTACGGCGCGGGCTCCAGCCAATGCGGACGTGGTAGTCCATGTAGTCCGCGCGAGAAGACTCGGAAGCGGCAATGCGTTCGGGCCTGGGCGTGTCGAGCCTGACCTCCGCACCGACAAAGAAGCCATTGTTGGCAAACCAGGTCACGCCGGTCGTGAACGAGGTCTGGCGGTCCACGAAGCTGTTGTCGGTGCTGACGCTGCCGTCTTCACCGATCAGCCGGGTTTCGAGAGCTGCGTTATCGCGTACGGGATGGTCGCCCAGGATCTCGCCGTGGATGAGCCACGACGGATTCGGCGTCAGGCCAATGCCTGCGCCCCAGTGCAAATTGTTCGGAACGTGGATCACGACCGGGTCCTGCGGATTCTTGCGGAGGTAGTATCCGGCGGTGCCGGAGAGAACGACCTTGTTCGAGATCCAGCGGCTGAGGACACCGGAGAAGTCGGCGGCGACAGAGCCCTGGCCAGTGCCGTTGTCGGAGTCGCCGGTGGGGAGGTTCATCGTGACCCGCGCGGCCAGGCTGAACGGGTCGCCTGAGCCTTCGCTGAGCAACGCGTACTTGCCGCCGACGCGCAGGTCACCGAGCTTGTTGCCGGTCCAGCGCTCGCGGGCGTAGGGCCTGAGGTAGTCGATGCCGCCCTGGTCCGGATCGGACGGCACGAACACCGTCGCGATGTCGCGGTCCACGCGTTCGATGAAGTCCCAGGCGGCGTAGATGTCGAATCGCTCACCAAAGCCGTAGGACACATTCGCCGTGAAATCGGCGATGTTCATCAGGCCCTGGGGCGTATTGCGCGAGTTGCGCTGGGCGGAACCGCGCCAATTGCCCTTGCCGTTGGTGTCGGCGATCGGCACCCACCAGAGACCGGCATCTCCGTCGGGCGTGACCGCGACACGGCCCCGCTCATCGACGGCCTGCGTACTTGCCGGCGTCTGGCTGGCGGTCGTGGGCTGTTGCGCTGCCGCGGGGGCTGCGATTACGAGAAGTCCTGCGACTATCCAGGATGTGGCACTCATCGGTTCTCCGTTCCTTCTGTGCGCCACTGGGCGCATCAGCCAGAACTGTTACAAACCGCGTGCCACCGTTCGGGTAGTGAAAGGCTAACTGGGCGATTGGACCTTGCCTGAATTGGGTGACGGCATGCCCAACTGGAGCACATCCTCGAGCACATCCAGCTCAACCGGTTTGACCAGGTGCTCGTCGAAACCCACTTCGAGCGAGCGGCGGCGGTGCTCGGCCTGGCCCCAGCCGGTGAGCGCCATCAGCCGCATGGTGCGGCCCCAGCCCTCGCGCCGAATCGCGCGGGCGACGTCGTAGCCAGACACCTCGGGCATGCCGATGTCGAGCAACACCACGTCTGGCAGCAGTTCTTCGGCCAGCCGGATCGCGGTGCGCCCGTCATAGGCCGTATGGACTTCATGCCCGGCCGCCCGCAGCAGGAACGCCAGGCTGTCGGCGCCGTCCTGGCTGTCGTCGGCGACCAGGATGCGCCACGCCGGCCGCGCCGCCGGCGCCGGCCGGCCGGCCGGCTCGGCCTGGGCGGCGACCGGCGCGAGCGGCAGGGTGACCGCGAACTCGCTGCCCTGGCCGAGGCCCTCGCTCCAGACCGCCACGCTGCCGCCGTGCAACTCGGCCATCTGCTTCACTAGCGTCAGGCCGATGCCCAGCCCGGTCTGCGACTGGCGCATGTCGCGATTGAGTTGCACGAACATGCCGAACACGCGGTCCAGGTCCTCTGGCGCGATGCCGATGCCGCTGTCGCGCACCACCACGGCCACGCGGTCGCTGTCCGGCTTGACGGTCAGCCAGACGTGCCCGCCGGCAGGCGTGAACTTGGCGGCGTTGGTCAACAGGTTCAGGAAGATCTGGGCGATGCGCGTGGCATCCACGTCGAGCAGGCACGGCTGCTCGGGAATCTCGGTCAACAGGCTCACGCCGGCGGCGGAGAGTTGCGGCTGCGCGGTTTCGATCGCGCTGTCGATGATCGTCCGCAGGTCGGTCGGCTGACGCTGCAGCGTGAGGTGGCCGCGGGTGATGCGGCTGACGTCCATCAAGTCGTCGATCAGCCGGACCAGTTGCCCGATCTGCCGTTCCATCACCCCGGTGGCCTGGCGCGCGGTGTCGGACAGGGTTTCGAGCCGCAGGATCTCGGTCACGTTGCGCAGCGGTGCCAGCGGGTTGCGCAACTCGTGCGCCAGCGTGGCAAGAAACTCGTCCTTCAATTGCGCCTCGTACTGCAGGCGGCGCTCGCGGTCCTTCAGCGCCGCGCGGGCCTCCTCGGCTTCGTTCGCGCGGCGTTCCGCCTCGTCCTTGGCCAGCCGGAGCTGGCCCTCCATCTGCTGGCGCATCTTGATGTCCACCAACAGCCGTTGCCGCTCTTCGACGAGCGCCACTTGCTGCTCCCGCTGGACCGTGACGTCGCGGAAGGCGCCCAGGACGCCGGTCAGCATACCGTCGTCGCGGCGCTCGGGATGCGCGCTGTACTCGACGACAACCAGGTGGCCATCTTTCGCGATCACCCGCGCCTCGCCGTGCACGTCGGCGCCGGCGCCGGCGCGCGCCAGGGCCGACTGCAGCGCATCGCGATCCTCCGGATGGATCAGCGCCAGGCCAGGCCGGCTTTGCAGTTCCTCGATGGTGTAGCCCAGCAGGACATGAAGCCCGCTCGTGGCCGAGTCGATGACGATGTGGCCACCGGGATCGATGCGCGCATGAAAGGCGAAATCGGAGGCCAGCTCGCCGATCAGCCGGTGGAAACCCTCGCTCTCGCGCAGGCGCGACTGTTCGACCAGCAAGCGCTCCCGCGAGCGATGCAGGTTGCCGCACAGCCAGGCGATGGCGACCGAGACCACCCCGACCAGGACCACGCGCAGGGGGACGTTGATTGCCTCAGCGCTGGCATCCATTGCCGCGGTAAGCGGACCAATCGCGACGGTGCCGAGAACGGCTGCGACCAGCGCGGGCCCGAAGCCGCGGTGCCAGGCCAGGATCCCCACGCCCAGGATGAACAGGGTGCCGGTCACGTAGCTCAACCAGAAGCCAAGACCCGCGGTGACGGCGAGGCAGATGGAAAAGGCGACGACGCCAATGCCGAGATCCTCCCAGACGGTGGTCCGCTGGGCCGTGGCCGCTGCTTGTTGGCGCATACTCCCCTTACACTACACTACGCGGGCACCGACTGCAGGAAGCGAGACGGAAGGCGATGCTCGAGCCGCGACTCGAGAAACCTCGAGGCCTCGGCGACCCTGGTGAGACTGACGCCGGTCTCAACGCCCAGTCCGTGCAACATGTACAGGAGGTCCTCGGTCGCGAGGTTGCCGGCGGCTCCGGGCGCGAACGGGCAGCCGCCCAGGCCGCCCGCCGAACTGTCGAAGGTGGTGACGCCGTAATCGAGGGCGGCCAGCACGTTGGCGAGCGCCGTACCCCGCGTGTCGTGGAAGTGCAGAGCTACCTGGTTCAGGGGCACCGCCGCGCTGACGGCGTCAAGCACCTGCGGCACCTGGCCCGGGTGCGCGACGCCAATCGTGTCGCTGATGGCCACCTCGAAGACACCGAAGTCGAGGAGCCGGCGCGCGATGTCGGCCACGTGGGCCGGCGCGATCGGCCCCTCGTAGGGGCAGCCGAAGGAAGTCGAAAGGTAGCCGCGCACCTTGAGGCCCGCGGCCAGGGCCTCGCGGCACACTTCGGCATAGGCCGTGAGCGATGGGTCGATCGACTGGTTGATGTTTCGCTGGCTGAACGTCTCGGAGGCGGCGGCGAAGATCGCGATCTCGGTCACGCCCGCCTCCACGGCGCGCGCCAGTCCGGCGCGGTTGGGCACGAGCGCCGTGTAACGGACGCCGTTGCGACGCGTGATGCCCGCCAGGACGTCGCGCGCGTCGGCCATTTGCGGCACCCACTTCGGCGACACGAACGCTGACACCTCGATGGTGGCGCAACCGGCCGCCGTCAGGCGATCGACAAACGCGATCTTGTCCGCGGTCGTGATCAGCGCGCGCTCGTTCTGCAGTCCGTCGCGCGGGCCGACTTCGACGAGCGACACCTGCGCGGGGATGCGCACTAGGCAAACTCCAGCAGGTTCACGCCCGGCGGGACCAGGTCGCCGACGCTGCAGCCGACCGCCTTGACCACGCCGTCGCGCGGCGCCCGGATGGGCAGCTCCATCTTCATGGCCTCCAGCACGATCAGCAACTCGCCTTCGGAGACTGCCTGTCCCGGCGCGACATGGATGGCGACGACGGTGGCCGGCATGGGCGACATCACGCCGGCGTCGCTCTTCTTGCCGCGGCGGCGGCCGGGCTTCGGCACGTCGAGCGTCGCCACCTGGCCGTTGACGAACACCCACTGGGTGTCGCCGGCTCCCGCCACGGCCACGCGCCACCGCCGCTCGCCATCGTCGACGAGATACCACCCGCCGCCGAGCGTCGTCACGACGGGATCAGCCACGCCACCCTCGCAACGCTTCAAAGGGGTCGGTGCTTACCGCGACGAAGCTCGCGTCTGAAGGCTGGCCGAGCGAAGTCGGGCCGGCGGTACGGCGGTGCTCCGCGACGGCGGCGAGCGCGGCGGCTGGCAGCTCGCTGATCGTGGCGGCAGCCAACGCTGCGCCTTCGCGATCCAGGAAGCCCGTGTCGATGGTGGCGGCGATGAACTGCTCGTGTTCGAGCAGCTGCAGCAGAAAGGCGATGTTCGTGCGAATGCCGAGCACGGCGAAGTCCCGTAGGGCGGCGAGCGCGCGGCGCCTGGCGACGTCGCGCGATTCGCCCCAGACGATCAGCTTGGCCAGCATCGGGTCGTAATACACCGACACGGTGGTGCCGGCGGTCACGCCGCTGTCCACGCGAATGCCGGGTCCCTGTGGTTCGCGATACAACAGGATGGTCCCGGCCTGAGGGATAAACCCCTGCGCCGGATCCTCGGCGTAGATGCGGCACTCGATGGCATGACCGCGTTGGGTCAGGCTGTCCTGCGTAAAGGGCAGTGGTTCGCCACCAGCCACCAGCAGTTGCGCTCGCACCAGGTCCACGCCGACCACGCATTCGGTAACTGGGTGTTCGACCTGCAGGCGCGTGTTCATCTCGAGGAAGTAAAACCGCGCCGTCTCGCCCTCGCCCTCGAGCAGGAACTCGCAAGTCCCGGCGTTGCGATAGCCCACGGCCCGCGCCGCGGCCACGGCGGCGGCGCCCATCGCCTGGCGCACGGACGGCGCCAGCGCGGAGCAGGGGCTTTCTTCCACCATCTTCTGGTGGCGGCGCTGCGCCGAGCACTCGCGCTCGAACAGGTGGACGACGTGATCGTGCGCGTCGGCAAACACCTGGATCTCGACATGCCGCGGCCGCTCGATCAGGCGCTCGATGTACAGCGTGCCGTCGCCAAACGAGGCAAGGGCTTCGCGTCGCGCTGCGGCGAGGGCGTCGACGGCCTGGTCCGGGGTGCGGACGATCTTCATCCCGATGCCGCCGCCACCGGCCGATGGCTTGATCAGGGCTGGCAACCCCACGCGCCCGATGGCCGCCTGGAGCGACGCATCGGACTGGTCGGCTGGGGCCTCTCCCGGGACCACGGGGACGCCGGCGGCCACCATCAACCGGCGCGCGCCGACCTTCGAACCCATGCGCTCGAGCGCGTCGGCCGGCGGTCCCACGAACACCAGTCCAGCTTCTTCGCATGCCCGTGCGAACGGTGCGCGCTCCGACAGGAAGCCATACCCAGGGTGCACCGCGTCGGCGCCAGACGCGCGCGCCGCGGCGATCAACTTCGCGGCGTCCAGGTAGCTGTCGCGGGCCGGCGCGGCGCCCAGGTGCACCGCCCGGTCGGCCGCGCGCACGTGTTCGGCGTCCACGTCGGCGTCGGAGTAGACCGCCACTGTTTCGATGGCCAGATCGCGGCACGCGCGGATTATGCGGACGGCAATCTCGCCGCGATTGGCAATCAGGAGCCTTCGAATACCGCCGCTGGTCACTGCGGTTCCCTGGCCCAGCCTGGTGTGCCCTTGTTCAGGAACGCGGTCAGCCCATCCTGTCCTTCGGGCGACACGCGCTGCGCGGCAATCGCCTCGGCGGTGATGGCCATCGCCTCAGCTGGCGCGCGGCCCGCCACGCGGGGAATCAGGGCCTTGGCGCGAGCGACGGCGGTGGGTGAGGCCGTCAGCGCCTCGGCGACATACTTCGTGACCGTCGCGTCGAGCTGGTCGGACGCCACGACCGCGTGGACCAGGCCGATCTCCCTGGCCCGGGCCGCATCGAAGCGCGCGCCGGTCAGGAACAACTCCCGCGCGGCCGACACCCCGATCTTCTGGATCACGTACGGCGAGATCATCGCCGGCAGAATGCCCAGCTTGGTCTCGGTGAAGCCAAACACCGCGGCGGTCTCGGTGACGACGATGTCGCAGACGGCGGCGAGGCCGGAGCCGCCGCCAAGCGCCGCGCCATGGATGCGGCCAATCACGATCGCGGGAATGGTGTCGATCGCCAGGAACATCTCGGCGCCCGCGGTGGCGTCGCGCACGTTGTCTTCGTGCGAGTAGCCCGCCATCTTCGCCATCCACGAGGCATCGGCGCCGGCGCTGAAGACCTTGCCCGCGCCGCTGAACACGACCACGCGCAACGCCGGGTCGGCATGCGCGTCGCGCGCCCAGGCGGTGAGCTCGGCGATGACATGTTCGTTAAAGGCATTACGCACGTCGGGCCGGTTGAGCATGACGTGCTCGACCGCGCCGCGCCGCTCGATGGAGAGGAATTGGAAGCTCATGAATGCAGGGTTTCATTATAGGCCGGCGAACTGGCGTGGTTCGTGCAACTACCCCGAGCGAGGTTGATTGACATGACACGTATGCTTCCGGCCACGCTCGTGGCGCTCTCATTGGCCCTTCCCATCGCCGCGGCCCAGGCCCCGCAGACGCCGCAGGCGCCGAAACCGCAGACCGAGACCGCTGCCGCCCAGCCGCAGGCCAAGAACCTGATGCAGGACGTGACCCGCGTCGGGTGCCTGAAGGCGTGGCAGCCCGGAGCCGCCGATGCGACGAAGGATGCGCGGCCGCCCAAGTCGGGCGCCTATCTGCTCACGCCGATCAACCCCGACCCGGTGAAGAAGAATGTCGACCTGCCCACCTACGTGCTGGTCGGCGGCGCGACGGTGAACTTTGCCGCCCACCAGAATCACAAGGTCGAGATCGCCGGCGTCGAGCAGGCTGCCGCCATGCCGCAAACGGTCCAGGAAACCGTGAACGCGCCTATGAAGAACCCGGAGAACAAGTCCGACGTCAAGACGATGCCGACGCTGACGGTGCGCAGCTTGAAGATGATTTCGGCGACCTGCAGCTAGATAGGTCCGGCTACCCGCCTTCGCCGAGGCTTCGGCGGATCAGGAAGCCGGACGCTACATGCGGAAGATGCCGAACTTGGGCGGCGGGATCGGCGTGTTATAGGCCGCCGACAGTCCGAGGGCCAGCGCCGAGCGCGTCTCGGCCGGGTCCAGGATCCCGTCGTCCCACAGTCGCGCGGTGGAGTAGTAGGGCGAGCCTTCCGAGTCGTACTTCTGCAGGATCGGTTCGCGGATGGCCGCCTCGGCCTCCGCCGACAGGTCGCCGCCCTCGCGCGCGACCTGGTCGCGCTTGACGGTGGCGAGCACGCCCGCGGCCTGTTCGCCGCCCATCACCGAGATGCGCGCGTTGGGCCACATCCACAGCAACCGCGGTTCATACGCGCGGCCGCACATCCCGTAATTGCCGGCCCCGAACGAGCCGCCGATGATCACCGTGAACTTCGGGACGACCGAATTCGCGACGGCGTGCACCATCTTGGCGCCGTCCTTGGCGATGCCGCCGCGCTCGTACTGCTTGCCGACCATGAAGCCGGTGATGTTCTGCAGGAAGACCAGCGGCACGCCGCGCAGGTTGCAGAGTTCGATGAAGTGAGTGGCTTTGAGCGCCGATTCCGAGAACAGCACGCCGTTGTTGGCGATGATGCCGACCAGGAACCCGTGGACCCGCGCGAAGCCGCAGACCAGCGTGGTCGCGTAGCGTTCTTTGAACTCGTCGAATCGGGAGCCGTCCACGAGGCGCGCAATCACCTCGCGCACGTCGTAGGCCTTGCGCAAATCAAGATTGACAATGCCGTACAGTTCCGACGGATCGTAGGCCGGGTCTTCGGGCCGGGCCATGTCGGGCGGCAGCGTCTTGTGAGTATTCAGGGTCGAGACGACAATGCGCGCCTGGTGCAGCGCGTGCGCGTCATCATCGGCCAGGTAGTCGGCCACGCCCGAGAGGCGCGTGTGCACGTCGGCGCCGCCCAGGTCCTCGGCCGTGACTTCCTCGCCGGTGGCGGCCTTCACGAGCGGCGGGCCACCCAGGAAGATCGTGCCGGTGTTCTTGACGATGATGGTTTGGTCCGACATGGCAGGGACGTAGGCGCCGCCGGCCGTGCACGATCCCATCACCACCGCGACCTGCGGAATCCGCTCGGCCGACATGCGCGCCTGGTTGAAGAAGATGCGTCCGAAGTGATCGCGATCGGGAAACACCTCGGCCTGTAGCGGCAGAAAGGCGCCGCCCGAGTCGACCAGGTACACGCAGGGCAGGCGGTTCTGCAGCGCCACTTCTTGCGCCCGCAGGTGCTTCTTCACGGTGAGGGGGTAGTAGGTCCCGCCTTTGACGGTGGCGTCGTTGGCCACGATCATGACGTCGCGGCCCGACACCCGGCCGATGCCGGTGACGACGCCAGCTGAAGGCGCGTCGTTCTCGTACATGCCCCACGCCGCCAGCGGCGACAACTCCAGGAACGCCGACCCCGGATCGATCAGCGCCTCGATGCGCTCGCGCACCGGCATCTTGCCTTGTTCGCGATGGCGGGCAAGGTACTTGGGACCGCCGCCCAGCCGCGCCTGGGCCAGGCGTTCGCGATACTCCTGTACGAGCGCCTGCATCCGTTCCCGGTTGGCCCGGAACTCGGCAGTGTTCGGATCAATCTGCGAGGTAAGGGGATCCATTACGTCCGCGCGGCTACCATCCGCAGCAGTCCGTCTTGAATCGGCACGCCGGGCAGCGCCAGACCGCATGCATGCGGTACATCTCGGCGCCGCAGCGTTCGCACTTCATGGCATCTTCCGACGACGCCGGTGGCGCGGACTGGAGCGCCGAGAGGACGGGCGTGACAACCAGTTTGACCGGGGGTTTGTCCACCCGGTCATTATACCGGCCTTACTTCTTCAGAATCAGCACCACGCCGGCGACCAGCAGCAGTCCACCCGCCAGCGGCGGCAGCGGAAAGCGCTCGGTCTTGTCAGCGGTAATCTCGATCGGGCCCGCGTCAACGACAGTCTCACGGCTGGTCCACGACAGACCGCCGTACGCCAGACCGGCGATGCCGAGGACCACCAACACGATGCCGATGATCTTCAAGCCGCTCAAACGCCGCATCCCATCTGGCTGGCGACGAACCACAACAGGATCAACGAACCCGGCACACCCAGCATCCACGCAATTCCGTACTTCATGGGTCACTCCTCCAGTAACGAATCTGTCGGGTAGCGTTGCAACACGCGTTCCAGAAAAAACGGAACCAACTTTGCTATAGCTCACGGTGGAGGTTCGTGATGAGAGGTCTTGATCACCACATGGGGCAGTCGCCGATGGCACTGGTTACCGAGAATGTGGATGTTGTCACCACGTTCAAGCAGATGATGGCCCGGTTCGCGCAGACATGCCGCCACAGCTTGTGCGGCGTGCTCCACGGCGGCCACGAGCTCTACCGTGCCCGGACGGATACGCGGCTCTATCAGCAGTGTTTGCTGTGCGGCTACGAAACGACCGGCTGGACGATCGATCGCCGCGATCGCCGGCTGCATCTCGTCGGTGCGCAGCCGTCGAAGGCCGTCGCGCAGCGATAGGCCTCGCGCGGCCACTGCCGCGCCATGGGCACCGCGTTGCTCAGGTGTGGCACCCGCCGCACTGGCATCGGTGGCCAGTCCCGTGTGTTCCGGGAACGAGGTATGCAGGCTTCCGTCAGTGGATAGCTCTCTGCAGATGCCCACGCACCGTCGCGTAGCGAGTTGGTTGGCCCTGGCCGCCGTTCTGCTACTGATACTCGGCACCCTTACCTTTCAGCGGATCACTCGCCGCGACGATGCGGCACGAGTGGCGATCGCCGCACCCACTTCAGACGTTGGCGTCTCCCAAGGCCTCGTGGTGGTCAGCACCGCGCTCGCCATCTTGTCGGTCCTGATCGCAGCCATCCAGGTGAGAAGCGAGTCCCGGCATCGGCAGCAGGTCGAACTCGAACTGCAACACGCGCTGGCGTCGGTCGAGCACCAGGTTGCCGATCGAACCGAAGCGCTCTCGCGGGCCATGGCCGAGCTGAAGGGCAGTGAACAGCAGTTCCGCGTCCTCTCCGACCAGTTGCACCTGGCGCTCAACGAGCGGGCCGAGGCGCTGACCAGGGCCGAAGAGGCGCGCCGCGTGGCCGAGGATGCCAGCCGCCTCAAGGATGAGTTCCTGGCGACTGCCTCCCACGAACTGCGCACGCCGCTCAACGCCCTCGTCGGCGGGGTGCACGTGCTGCAATCGGGCGCCGCCCTCGACGCCGCGCAGCGGCTGCACGCGATCCGCGCGATCGACCGCAATGCGAAGGTCCAGACTCGGCTGATCGAAGACCTGCTGGATGTCTCCCGGATGAACCAGGGACGGGTCAGCCTCACGGTGGCGCCGATCGATGTCCGCACCGTGGTCGATGCGGCGGTCGAGACGGTCCGGCCGGCAGCCACTGCGAAGGAGATCGAGATCCGCATGGTCGCGCCCTTCGAGTCGGTCCCGGTGATCGGTGATGCGCCGCGGCTCCAGCAAGTGGTGTGGAACCTGCTGCTGAACGCGGTCAAGTTCACGCCCCGCGGCGGCGCCATCTCGGTGGTCGTTAAGGAGGCGAAGGCGCGCGCCGAGATTTTTGTCTCCGACACCGGCGACGGCATCGGTCCGGAGTTCCTGCCGCACATCTTTGAACCGTTCCGCCAGGGCCGGTCGTCCAGCATGCGGACCGGCCTGGGCCTTGGCCTGGCGATCGTCCAGCGCCTGGTCGACCTGCACGGTGGACGCATCACGGCGACAAGCGCCGGCGTCGGAAAGGGAGCGGAGTTTCTGGTCTCGTTGCCGCTGGCGCCCGAGTCGCTGCAGGCGATCGCCGCTCCGAGCACACCCGAGCCGCTGTTCAACCGGCTGCACGTGCTGGTGGCCGAAGACGATGTGGACTCCGCGGCGGCGCTGACGGCCATCCTCCGGCTGCATGGCTGCGAGACGCAGACGGCCGGCACGGCGGCCGAGTGCTTGCGGATCACCGGCGAGTGGCCCACCGACGTTCTGGTCTGCGACATCGGGCTGCCCGACGATGACGGCTACGGACTGCTCAGGCGGCTCAGAAACCTCCCGGATGGCGGGCGGATTCCGGCGATCGCGCTGACCGCCTACGCGCGGCCCGAAGACCGCGCCCGGGCGCTGGCGGCCGGCTTTCGCGCGCACCTGTCCAAGCCGCTCGACCCGGCCAGCCTGCTTCGTGAGATATCATCGGCAGTGCAGGCGAGCTAGATTTCCTCACGATGACACCAGCCCCCTCCGCCGAATCAACCGGCGCCTCGATCGCTGCTCGTTTGCACGCCGCGCAACGGGAACTGGCCTCGCGCTGGCTCGAGGCCCTGACGGAGATCCTGCCGGTCGAGAAGCGCGACGTGTTTCCGACCGCGCAACTGCTGGATCACATTCCCGAACTGATCGCCGAGATTGCGCAGTTCCTGCGCGCGCCCCGCGACGAGGCGATCGCCGCCAATACGGCGGTGATGACCAAGGCCGCCGAGCTCGGGGCGCTGCGCTACGAGCAGCGCTCGTCGGTGCACCAGTTGCTGCGGGAGTACCACATGCTGGGGACCATCCTCGAGGAGTTCATCACTCACGAGGTTGGGCGCATGGGCGCCGCCGCGAATGCCGTTGAGGCGCTCGAGGCGCTCAGCTGCGTGTCGCAGGCGGTGCGGGTGCTGCAGCAGCAGACCGTGGATACGTTCGTCGGCAAGTACGCCGAGACGATCGAGCGGCAGACCAACCAGCTGCGGGGGTTCACGCGGCTGATCAGCCACGAGATCCGGCAGCCGCTGGGCGTGCTCCAGGTCCTGTCGCGCATGATTCCTGCGCCCGACACGCACGGGCAGCAACTGGTCGCGACCCTCGAGCGCAATGTCGTCCGGCTCGGCGACGTGGCCGGCAAACTCGAGCGGCTGGCGCGCCTGACCCGGGCCAGCGACGACAACCTGCCGACCGAACAGGAAGTGGAATTGTCGTCGGTGGCGGCGGATGTCGCCAAGCAACTGGAGGACATGGCGACGACCCGGGACGTCTCGGTGTTCGTGGCCGAGGACCTGCCGAGCCTGGTGCTCGACTCGGGCCGCGCCGAGCTGGCGCTCATCAACCTGATCGCCAACGCGATCAAGTACAGCGACCCCGACAAGCCCGAGCGCTACGTGCGGGTGCGGCGGACGCCGGGGCCAGGCAGCTCGATCGTGATCGAGGACAACGGCATCGGCATCCCCGAGCCCAAGCTGATCATGATCTTCGAGCAGTTCGTGCGGGCGCACTCGGATCGCGACGAAGAGTTGGGCGCCCAGGGGCTCGGCCTGGGCCTGGCGATCGTGCGCGAGTGCATGGAGGCCATGAAGGGCACGGTCACCGTGACGTCGCAAGACGGCGTCGGCACGGCCTTTACCCTGAACTGGCCCGTCGCCCTGATGCCGGCCGATCGCTAGGAGCCGGTGGCCTAGGCGGTCGGCGATTCACTGATCCCGCACTCTTTCATCTTGTTCAGCAGCGTCTTGTAACTGACCTGCAGGTACTCGGCGGTCTTGCGCCGGTTCCAGCGGAAGCGCTCGAGCGCCAGCTGGATGGCTTCCTTCTCGGCCCCCATCGCGGCATGACGGGCCAGTTCCTGCAGGTTGACACCGTCGGCCAGGTTGACGAACGGGGTGTGCACCTCGGGTGGCGGCGCGGCCACGGCAACCGGCGCCGGCGAGGGCGGGGGCGGGGGCGGGGCAAAACGAGGCGCGGGTGCGGTCGTGTAGGCCGGGTTCGCGGTCGGGTAGCCGTGTTCGGCCGCGGCGCGCGCGTGGCGCAGCCGGCCGAGTTCGGCCAGGATCAGCGCCTCGTCCTGGAGCACCACCAGCCGCTTCATCATGTTCTCGAGTTCGCGGATGTTGCCCGGCCACTCGTACGCGAGCAGCGAGTCCTGCAGCACGATCGACGGCCGCACTGCCGGACGGCGGTAGACCGCGGCGAACTTCAACAGGAAGAACTCGATCAGCTGCGAGATCTCCTCGCGCCGTTCGCGCAGGGGCGGCACGTGTACCTCGATCACCTGAAGGCGATAGTAGAGGTCCTCGCGGAAGGTGCCGGCGCGCATCATCGCCTCGAGATCGCGATTGGTGGCGGCGATCACCCGGACGTCGACTTCGATGGTGCGGTTGCTGCCAAGCTTGGTGAACTCGCGATCCTGCAGCACGTGCAGAATTTTCGCCTGCAGCGCCTGCGGCATCTCGCCGATTTCGTCGAGCATGATGGTGCCGTGCTGCGCGAACTCGAACTTACCGACGCGGGTGGACGCGGCGCCGGTGAACGCGCCGCGTTCGTGGCCGAATAACTCGCTCTCGAGCAATTCGGCCGGCAGCGCCGCGCAGTTCACCTTCACGAACGGCGAGCTGCGGCGCGGCGAGCGGCGGTGAATCTCGCGGGCGATCACTTCCTTGCCGACGCCGCTCTCGCCGCGCAGCAGCACGCTGACATCGTTGTCGGCCACGCGATCGACCATCGTCATCACCGGCTGCATGGCCTTGCCGGAACTCCAGCACGGCTGCGCGCCGTCGGGATCCTGGCCGACCTGCGTGCGCAGGCGCTGCACCTCGCTCGTGAGCGACAGGCGCTCGAGGGCATTGCGGATGGCGGCCTCGAGGGCGACCTCGCCCACGCCGTCGGGGTCACCGGGCTTGACGACGTAGTCGATGGCGCCGAGGCGGACGGCCTCGACGATGGTGGCGGGCGTCTGGCCGCCGGAGAGCATGACGACCTGGGCGGCGGGGTGGGCCAGCCGGATCGCGCGCAGGGTTTCCAGGCCATCCAGCCCCGGCATCAGCACGTCGAGCAGGATGACATCGGGCAACGCGCCCTCCCGCAGCGCCGCCAGCAGCGCGTCGCCGCTGTCGAAGGCCGCGGTGTTGTAGCCGCGCGACCGCAACAGGGTCTGCAGATACTCGGCAAAGGGTTTGTCGTCGTCAACGATCGCGAGAGTAGCGCTGCTCATGTTCGTACCATTGGAATGCGGAACCCCACGGCCGCCTTGTGGGCCTGGTGGATCCACGTCTGAATACCGTGTTGTTCGAGCACGAAGGCCGCCCAGATCAGCGTCAGCCCCTTGCCGCCACGGACTACGTTTACGGCCACCGCGCCGTCGCCATCCACTGTGGCAGGCAACGCGCGCACGCCCTCGGGGACGCCGGCCAGCAGGACCAGCGCCTCGCCGTCGGCCTGCCACTGGTAGTGGTGCGGTTCCTGCTTCGCCTCGTCGAACGCCGACTTGATGACGACCGCGATGGCTTTGACGAGTTCCTTCGGCGCGTTGGTGGCGATGCGGCCGGCCGGCGGCTCGCCACTGGCCGTTGCGTGCGCCAGTTCGCCCGCGTCGCGCAGGTCGGCCGCCAGGCGCGTGGCGTCAATGCGCTCGGGCAACGCCGGCGAGCTGGCCTCGGCGAGCGCGCTGACCTTGCCGATGTCCGCGCAGAGCACCGCGATCACGCCGAGCGCCTCACGCGTCTGCTTGAGCGCGCGTTGCTGATCGTCGGGCGTGGTGAGGCGGCCATCAACATAGAGTTTTAAATATCCCTGTGACACAGCGAGTGGCGTGCGGATCTCGTGTGCCAGTGTATTCAAGACTTGCGCCATGTTCGGCTGCATGCCCTCAATCTAGCACGCGGAGCCGACTGGGCAGGTCTGGCAC
Organism: Vicinamibacterales bacterium; assembly: GCA_038213735.1. GTDB lineage: Bacteria > Acidobacteriota > Vicinamibacteria > Vicinamibacterales > UBA2999 > 12-FULL-67-14b. Next base: position 17,457 of record JBBQSP010000029.1, read on the forward strand.
GCGGCTTGTAATGCAATTGGCCAGGTAGAAGTGTCTAGATGAACAAAAACCCGGCCGCGAAACACATTTTGATCGTCGACGACTACGTGGATGCCCTGGAGATCTGGGCCATTTACTTGCGCTCGATCGGCTATGGCGTGACGACCGCCGCCGATGGCCTGAGCGCGGTGGCGAAGGCCGAAGAACTGCTGCCGGATCTGATCGTCCTGGATCTCGAATTACCCGGGCTGACGGGCTTCGAAGTGGCCACGCATCTGCGCGCCAATCCAGCGACCGCGGCCATCCCGCTGATCGCCGCCACGGGGTACTCCCATGCGCGCCAGCTCGACCTTGCCAGGGCCAGCGGTTTCGACGCCGTGGTGGTCAAGCCGTGCGACCCGGACCTGCTCGTCCAGGAGGTCGAACGCCTACTGGCGGTTGCCGTTCGTCATACCCAGGTAGGACCAACTGGTGTGGAATCAACTCATGAGAATGGGTAGCAAGATACCCACAGGTGGAGCAAATGACTACAGATACTGTCTTGATTGAACGCGCTCTTTGGGTGATGGCGATCGCGATGAGCGTGCAAGCCCTGCTATTCGTCGGCGCGGCCATTGGGGCCCTGATGGCCTGGGCCAAGGCGGCCCGGGCCGTTGATGAAGCCCAGGTGGCCATGAAGACACAGATGGCGCTGATGCATGCGCACGTGGACCGCATCAGCGGCACGGTCGAAGAGATCGGCCGTTCGGTGCGCCGCGGCACCGATGCCGCCAGCGATGTCGTGACTGAAGTGCGCGACGCGGTAGGAACGGTCGGCAACTCGCTGCACAGCGTCGCCTCGGTCGTGGCGGCACCCCGCACGGCCATGGCGATCGGAGTGTTGCGCGGCGTCGCCATGTGGCGCCGTCACCGCGCGTCGCACCGCCAGCCGCCGACCCTGGCGGCGGACATTCAACTGTCGGAATCGGAAAAAAAAGGAGAGTCGTAATGAGAATGATGAACGAGAACGAATCAGCGGGTAGTGGCATGTTCTTGCTGGGCGCAGCGGCCGGTGCGCTGGTGGGTGCGGCGGTGGCGCTCTTGATGGCGCCGAAGGCCGGCACCGAGATGCGCCAGGACCTCAACGCCGGCTGGAGCTCGCTGCGCGATGCCGCCGCCCGCCGCTATCGCGAGATGGCCGATCGCGCCGGCGTGCAGCTGGACAACATCGAAGAGAAGGCCGATCAGCTGGCCGATCAGCTCGAGTCATCGGCGCGCGAAGCCGTAGACGCGGCATCGGCGGCGTCGAGCCGCCTGGGCGCCGCCGCCTCACGGGCGACCGCGACGATTCGCGACGCGAGCGCCGGCGGGTCGACCACTCCCCGTAACTCTTAACCTGGAGACGCGATCATGTTGACCACGATTCTGGTGCTGCTTGTTGTCCTCTGGCTGCTCGGCATGGTCAGTTCATACACGCTCGGCGGCTTCATCCATCTCCTGCTGGTCGTGGCGGTCGCACTGATGCTGATCCGCGTGATCCAAGGGCGAAATCCCGTCTGAACTGGCGCTTGGAGGCCTGGTGATCTGTTCGCAGATCACCAGGACCGATCCTTCATCGTCCAATACTTGAGAGCGTATTAATACGCTGCACTTCTGTATAATTCGACGCCAATCAGGCTATGCCGTCACTCAAATCGTCCAGCCGTCGTCGGGTTCTCGTCGTGGACGATGAACCTATGGTCACGGAGTGGCTGAAGATGGTGGTGGAGCAGGCCGACCGCAATCCCGGCTACGAAGTGCGGGCGGTGGCCGTGGGATCGAGGGCGATCGAGTTGTTTCGCTCGTGGCGGCCCGACGTGGTGCTGCTCGACATCGTGTTGCCCGACATCGACGGCATCACGTTGCTGCGCCAGCTGAAGGAGATTGACCCCGCGCCCGAGATGATTGTGATCAGCGGGGTCGGGACGATCACGCGGGCGCTCGAAGCCGGGCAGGCCGGCGCCTTCTACTTTCTCGAGAAGTCGAACCTCGACCCCGACGGCCTGCTGTCGATCCTGGATCGCGCGTCCAGGCTGCACGTGGAGCGCGCCCAGCACGAGCGCTTGAAAGAGCAGATGCGCGGGCAGTACGCGTTCGCCAACATCATCGGCAAGAGCAAGAACATGCGCGAGCTGTTCGAGCTGATTGACGCGGTCGCCGAAAGCGACGCCAATATCCTGATCCAGGGCGAGAACGGTGTCGGCAAGGAGCTGATCGCCAACGCCATCCACGTCCGCAGCGGCCGCTCGACCGGCCCGTTCATCAAGATCAATTGCGCGGCGTTGCCCAAGGACTTGATCGAGTCGGAGCTGTTTGGCTACAAGAAAGGCGCGTTCACCGGCGCGACCACCGACAAGGTCGGGCTGCTCGAGCTGGCCGGCGGCGGGTCGCTGATGCTCGATGAGATCGGCGAGATGCCGCTGTTGCTGCAGACCAAGCTGTTGCGCGTGCTGCAAGAGCGCGAGTACCGGCCGATTGGCAGCGACCACCTGATCAAGGTGGACTTCCGCCTGATCTGCGCGACCAACATCGACCCGGAGGCGGCGCTCAAGGACGGCCGGCTTCGCGAAGACCTCTACTTCCGCATCAACACCGTCACGCTGCGCGTGCCGCCGCTGCGCGAGCGGACGGAAGACCTGCCGCTGCTGTGCTCGCACTTCCTCGACAAGTTCAACCAGCGCTACCAGAAGAACGTGAAGGGCATCTCGGCGGCCGCCTATCACCTGTTGATTCGGTTCCGGTGGCCCGGCAACGTCCGCGAGCTGGAGAACGCCATCGAGCGCGCCGTGCTGGTGGCCAAGTCGGCCGACGTCCAGCCGTCGGACCTGCCCGAACCCATTCGCGGGGACTCGACGGCCGACGACGCGTTCACGGTGCCGCCGCATCATACGCTGGCCGAAATCGAGCGGATGGCCGTGGTGCAGACGTTGCAGCGGACCAATTGGAACAAGCAGGAGGCCGCCCAGATTTTGGGTTTGTACCGGCCGACGTTATATAGCAAGATCAAGAAACACGAAATCAAGGATCCGCGCGCCGCGGGGCGGGTCATAGAGGAAACCGGATGAACGATCGCAACCTGATGATTCTAGGCGGCATGCTGGGCGCCGTGGTCGGCGTCGGCGTCGGCTTCTTGATGTTCACCGAGCGCGGGCGGCAACTGCGGACTGAACTGCAGCCCGAGATTGAAACCCTCGTCCGCGAGGGCTTGCGCCTGTCGCAGATGATGGACGAGTTCAAGTCGGGCGCGCCTGCCGCCAAGGGGAGCGCAGCCGCCGGCGCGTCAGCGTGGCCGAGGCGGACCTCGTAGCGTGACGGCAGGCCGCGAACGGCCAGGCGGACAAGTTCGGCTGATCGGCCTCGCGACCTGGCGGGGGGTGGGGGAGCTCTACGACAGCGATGCCCTGACGCATGCGGCGTCGGTGGCCTACTATGCGCTGATCTCGCTGTTCCCGTTGCTGCTGCTGTCGTTGGCCATCCTGGGTGAGGTCACGGCCAATGCCGCGGAGCGCGACGCCGTCGTCCGTTTCGTGTTTCGCTATTTTCCGCGCCAGTTCGACTTCATTACCGGCCAACTCGATTCGTTCCAGACCGCGCCGGTCAGCTTCGGCGCCGGCGGCATCCTCATGCTGGTGTGGGCGTCCACCGGCGTGTTCAACGCGCTGACCTCGGCCGTCAATCACGCGTGGGGCGTCGAGAAGCGGCGCAGCTTCTTGAAGCATCGCCTCGTCTCGTTCCTGATGCTGGCCTCGGCCGGCGGCGTGCTGCTAATCGGCCTGATCCTCGCCAGCGTCGTGCGGCTGGCCGAGAGCAGCCGTTTCGGCGAAGCCATCAGCCAGGCGCCGTGGGTGGGCTGGGCGAGCGGCATGACCGGCCACGCCGCCGCGACGACGTTGTTGGTCGCGTGCGTGGCGCTGGTGTTCTATTTCATCCCGAACACCAAGGTGCGATTCCGCCACGTGTGGCCGGGCGCCCTCATGGTCGGGGTCCTTTGGCGCATCGCCTTCTCGCTGTTCGCCTGGTACGCCAGCGACCTGGCCACGTGGAACGTGATCCACGGCTCGCTCGCCGCCGTCGTGGTGTTCCTGATCTGGATCTACGTCTCCGTCGTCATCCTGCTGTACGGCGTCGAGATCACCGCGATCTACGCCCGCCTGCAGGCCGCCGCCGAGGGCCACCCGGCCATAGCCCCGTTGGCCCCGGCACCTGAGGCACCCCAGGCACCCTAGGCACCCTCTTTCTTCAGTATCATCGAAGGAATGCCGAACCGCCTGGCGGACGAACAGAGTCCGTACCTGCTGCAGCACGCGAACAATCCTGTCGACTGGTATCCGTGGGGCGAGGCTGCGTTTGCGGCGGCGCGCGCCCAGGAGAGGCCGATCTTCCTATCGATTGGCTACGCGACCTGTCACTGGTGCCATGTGATGGAACGCGAGTCGTTCGAAAACCACGGCGTGGCCAAGGTGCTGAACGACCACTTCATCGCGATCAAGGTCGATCGCGAAGAGCGGCCCGACGTGGACCGTGTCTACATGACGTTTGTGCAGGCCACCACCGGTTCGGGCGGGTGGCCCATGAGCGTGTGGCTGACGCCGGACCTGCGGCCCTTCTTCGGCGGCACATATTATCCGCCCCGGTCGCAGTGGGGACGGCCCGGCTTCGTAGACGTGCTGACGGAGATCAACCGGGCCTGGCGCGAGGATCGCGCGAACGTCGTGAAGTCGGCGGGGGAGATCGTGACCCGGCTGGCCCAGCTCGCGCGCGGCCAGGCCGAGCGCCCCGTGCCGGATGCCGAGACGCTGACCCGGACCGCGCAGCAGTTCGCGCAGACCTTCGACGCGCGGCGCGGCGGGTTCGGCGATGCGCCGAAGTTTCCGCGGCCGAGCGAATTGCTGTTCCTGCTGCGCGAGCACAAGCGCACGGGGAACGCCGCGGCCTTGAACATGGTGGTCCAGACGCTGCGGTCGATGGCGCTTGGCGGCATGCGCGATCACATTGGCGGCGGGTTCCACCGCTACTCGGTGGACGGCAACTGGCGCGTGCCGCACTTCGAGAAGATGCTCTACGACCAGGCGCAGCTGGTGTTGGCCTACCTCGAGGCGGCGCAGGCCAGCGACGATCCGTTCTTCGCGCAGATGGCCGAAGACACGCTGCAGTACGTCGAGCGCGACATGACAGACGAGGCGGGTGGGTTCTATTCGGCCGAGGATGCCGACAGTCTGCCGCCTGACCAAGCCGCCTCCGCCCAGGCTACGGCGGGCCAAGCGGCCGGCGCCCACGCGCACAAGATGGAAGGCGCGTTTTACATCTGGGGCCAGGACGAGATTCGTGCGGCCCTCGGCGAAGACAGCCTGGTGTTCGAGGGCCGCTACGGCGTGTTGCCGAACGGCAATGCCCCGTTTGATCCCCAGCAGGAGTTCGTCAACAAGAACCTGCTGCATACTGCGCAGTCGATCGGCGACCTGGCGCGGACCAGCGGCAAGACACCGGTCGAGATTGCCGAGGTGCTGTTGCGGGCGCGCAAGGTGCTGTTCGACGTGCGCAATCGCCGACCCCGCCCGCAGTTGGATGACAAGGTGCTGACCGCGTGGAACGGCTTGATGATCGCCGCGTTCGCGCGCGCATCGCGGGTGCTGCCCCAGCACCTGGTTGACGGTGATCCTGGCGCGCGGCACCTGGCGACAGCCGTGCGCGCGGCGACGTTCATCCGCGACACGATGTGGGACGCGGCGGCCGGGCGGTTGTTGCGCCGCTACCGCGGCGGCGATGCGGCTATTGAAGGGTATGCGGAGGACTACGCCTATTTGATCTTCGGCGTTCTCGAGGTGTTCCAGGCCAGCGGGCGCGCCGAGTGGCTGGACTGGGCGCGCGTGCTGCAGGCCCGTCAGGACGAGCTGTTCTGGGACGCCGAGGGTGGCGGCTGGTTCAGCACCACCGGTCTCGACGCCTCGGTGCTGCTGCGCATGAAAGAAGACTACGATGGAGCGGAGCCGTCGCCGACCGCGGTCTCGGCGCTGAACTGCTGGACCCTGGCGCACCTCACTGGTGAGACTTCCTATGGCACACGCGCCGACGCGGCCGTAGCGTCGTTTGGCGGCAGGCTCGAAGAGCAGGGCAGGGCCGTGCCGTTCATGGCCGCCGTGCTGTCGGCGGCGATGGCCGGCGGGGAGCAGATTGTGATTGTCGGACGCCGTGACGCGCCCGACACCTTGGCGCTGTGGCGGGCGGCGAACCGCGCCTACCGGCCGTTTGCCGTGATGGTGCCGGCCGATCCGTCGGAGCAGGCGGCCCTGTCGGCACACATGCCCTGGGTCGCGGAGATGACGATGCGTGAGAACAAGGCGACCGCCTACGTGTGTCGCGACTTTGCCTGTGACGCGCCGGCGACGGATCCGGGCGTGTTCCAGTGAGCGGCCTGGTCCGTATCCAGGCGGCGCGCGATGGTGCGTGGCGGCGCGTCCAACTGAACGCGCCGCCGGGCAACCTGTTGTCGCTCGACCTGGTGCGCGCGCTCGGGAGCGCGCTGCACGAGCTTGAATCCGCAGCGGGCATCAAGTGGCTCACTGTCGAGGGCGCCGGCGATGAGTTTTCGTTTGGCGCGAAAATCCAGGAGCACGAGCCGGAGATGATGGCGACCGTGTTGCCGGAAACCCACCGCGTGATTCGGCAACTGCTGTCGTTCCCGGCGCCGACCGCGGCACTCGTGGCCGGTCGCTGCCTGGGCGGCGGCTTCGAGCTGGCGCTCGCCTGCGACGACATTCTCGCGACCGACTCGGCCAGCTTTGGCCTGCCCGAGATTCGGCTGGCGGCGTTCCCGCCCGTGGCCGCCGCCGTCTTGCCATTGCGGGTGGGCGCGTCGCGCGCTACCCGCGCGATTGTGACCGGGCAGCAGCAGTCGGCTGGCTACTGGCACGACGCCGGCCTGCTGTCGATCGTGGCGCCAACCGCCAGCCTGCTGGAAGCTGCCGGCAGCTGGTTCGACACGCACCTGTCGCCTCACTCCGCCATTGCGCTGTCGCACGCCGTCGCCGCCGCCCGGCTGACGCTGCGGGCCCAGGCCGAGCCGGCGCTCGACAAGGCGGAGCGCGATTACCTGGCCGGCTTGCTGAAGACCCACGACGCGGTCGAGGGCGTGCAGGCGTGGATCGACAAGCGCGCGCCGAACTGGAAGAATTCGTGAAAGGACCATCGCGATGATTGATGTGGATGTGTGGGTGCGCGGGGCCACCCAGGCGGTGACCCAGAAGATGAAGGGCGTTTCGGCCGACGCCGAATCGTGGACTGTGGCCGACGTCAAGCTGCTGCTGGAGCAGATGCTGAAGGCGCTCGAGCGCACGCGCGATCCCAACGGCGAGCCGCCCCCCGTATCGATGCGCGGCTTCAGCTGGATTGTCAGCCCCGACCAGGGCGGCGTGCTGGTGCACCTCGAAGTGCAGGTCGGCACAGCCAGCGCCGGGCCCTTCGCGATCGATGAAACGCGGCTGAGCGACATGATCGCGCGCGTGATCGGCGGCCCAAGAGAGTCCAAGCTCGTTCACTGAGATGACGACGAGGGAGTTGTTGCTGGCGTCGATAGACGACGGGTACGACAAGCGGTCGTGGCATGGCCCAACCTCCGCGGCTCGCTGCGGGGCGTCACGCTGGAGCAGGCGGCCCGCAGGGTCCGGCCTGGCGCTCACGACATCTGGGAGTTGGTCGTGCACTCGGCGTACTGGAAGTGCGATATCCGCCGCCGTCTGACGGGCGAGAAGGCGCAAAACTTCGCGATCGAGGGCAGCAACTTCTGGACGCGGCCGCTCGAAGGCACGCCGGGTGAGTGGCGTCGCGATCTGCAATTGCTCGGGGACGAGCATGCGCAGTTGCGCGCCGCCGTTGCGGCCTTCCCGGCGTCGCGCTGGACGCGCAAGGCGCCCGGCAAGCCGTTCAGGTTCGAGGGGCTGGTGCGAGGCATCGCCGCCCACGACCTGTATCATGCCGGGCAGATACAGTTACTGAAGCGGCTACAGGAGTAAGACCAGTGTTTGTTGATCACTAAATCAACACATCACAAGGTCGCGAGATTCAAGAGTTGCCCCTGCCGGGGTGGCGAAACTGGCAGACGCACAGGACTTAAAATCCTGAGATCCGCAAGGGTCGTGCGGGTTCGATTCCCGCCCCCGGCAATCCCCTCACTCAGATCCGTCCGCCCGCCCGATTTCCACATACGTCTCATCGTCTTCGCGCGAGACACGCACCGTCCAGGGGTTGCAGCACACTTCGCAATCCTGGACGTAGCTGCCGCGGACGTCAGGCTCGACGTAGATCTCGACCTCCTCGCCGCAATAAGGGCACGTGACCAGGTGGGTATCGTCCATCCCTTTGATTCTGCCTGAATCTGCGTCATCGGTGTCATCCGCCTACGCGCCACGCCGCTACGGCGGACAGGTCTGCGTTCGGGCACACTTCTCGCATACTATCGGCGTATGAAATGGCAGACCGGTCGTCGCAGTACCAACATTGAGGATCGCCGCGGTCTTGGGGCCGGCACCATCGGCGGTGGTGGCATCGGCATGGTCCTGATCGTGCTCGCCGTGTCGTGCCTGACCGGCACCAATCCGCTGACCCTGCTGCAGGTCATCGAACAGGCGAATCCCGGCCAGCAGGCTCAGTCGGTTCCCACCGGAGCGCCCACCGGCGACCCTGCCGCCGAACGCGTGGCGTTCGTCCTGGCCGACACCGAAGAGACCTGGGGCCGGGTTTTCCAGGCGGCCGGCAAGAGGTACGACGAGCCGGTCCTGGTGTTGTTCGAAGACTCGGTGCGGTCGGCCTGCGGGTCGGCGTCTTCGGCGAGCGGCCCGTTCTATTGTCCGGCCGACCAGAAGGTCTATCTCGACCTGTCGTTTTTCCGCGACCTGGACAAGCGCTTCGGCGCGCCCGGCGACTTCGCGGAAGCGTATGTGGTCGCGCACGAGGTCGGGCATCACATCCAGAACCTGCTCGGCATCAACCGCCAGGTGGCGCAGGCGCAACAGCAGGGCGGCCGCGCCGACGCCAACGCGCTCTCGGTCCAACTGGAATTGCAGGCCGATTGCTTCGCGGGCGTCTGGGGACATCACGCCCAACGCAAGGAGCTGCTGGACCCGGGCGATGTCGAGGAAGGGTTGGCGGCGGCCGCGGCCATCGGCGACGACCGTCTCAGCGGCGGACGGGCTTCGCCCGAGAGCTTCACGCACGGCACCTCCGAACAACGCGCCCGCTGGTTGCGCCAAGGGCTGTCGAGCGGCGACATGAACGCCTGCGACACGTTTCGCCAGACGACGCGCTAGCCCCAGCGAAGGACCGTCGAGAGAAGATCTCCGGCCGAGGTAGAATGCCTCGACCCTGAAGGGACGGAACCACGGGGCGGAGGGATGAGTGCCAATTGCCTGGGGATTCGCTGCGGCTCTAATTGGCGTGCTAGCCACCTTCAGCGTGTGGGTGTACACCAGCCGGCGGCGGCTCGAACGTCAAGCCGCTGAGCTCGAGAAAACCCTCGACCTGCGTACCACCGAACTGGAATCGGCGCACCTGCTGCTGCAGCGCCTGAGCACCGAGGATCAGCTCACCGCGGTCGCCAACCACGAACAGTTCCTGGAATGTCTCGAGCGCGAGTGGCGAAGGGCTCGCCGCGACGGCTTGCCGTTGTCGCTGATCTTCATCGACGTCGATCACTTCCGGGCCTACAACCGGCAGTTTGGCCGCAAGGCCGGCGACGAAGTGCTGAAGCAGATCGGCCACTGTCTAGTGGGCAGTGTCGGCCGGCCCGGCGACCTGGTGGCGCGATATCACCGCGACACGTTTGCCCTGGTCCTGGCGTCGACCGATCGACCTGGCTCGTTCAAGATAGCGGAGCAGGTGCGCGCCGCGATTCGCGAGTTGAAGTTGCCGGCGGCCAAGGACGCGCCAGAAGAGTTCGTCACCGCGTCAGTCGCGACGTCGACGGCCGTGCCGCAGTGTCAGTCGGCGTGGGAGGAACTCGATTTGATCAAGGCCGCGCGCCATGCCCTGCGCGAGGCCCGGGCCGGTGGCGGCAACCGGGTGTTGCAGGCCAACCTCGGCCTGACCGGTCCGCCCGAGTTGGTGGGCGCGCGACCCTAGCATGTGGCTTCGGTGTCCGTTTCCGTACAAGCCCGTCTAAAGAAGTCAGGACGCCGGGTTCATTTTTCGCTACCATCGACAGATAAATGAACCCGGCGTCTTTGACCTGTCCCGGACTCGCGGATTTGATTGCCCGGCTCGACCGCTCGGTCGACGCCGGCGATGCCGGCGCGGTCACTGCCGCGGTGAAGGCCGACCTCGAGCACGTGCTGGGCACGCGCGCGTTGGTGCTGCCGGCGCCGCTCACCACGCCGCGTCCCGACGCCTACGCCCGCCGGTTGCTGCATCGCGATCCCGCCGGCCGCTACAGCGCGATCGTCATGACCTGGGGACCGGGGCAGGGCACGGCCGTTCACGACCACGGCGGCCTGTGGTGCGTGGAAGGTGTCGTGGACGGCGAGATCGCGGTGACGCAGTATCGCGTGGAGCCCGACGCTGATGGCTTCTTTCGGGTCACGCCGATTGGCGCCCTGCTGGCCGGCACCGGCTCGGCCGGCTGCCTGATTCCGCCAACCGACCATCACGTGCTGGCCAACGCCCGAGCGGCGGCCGCGTCCATTACCCTGCACATCTACGGCGGCGACCTGGACGACTGCAAGGTCTTTGTGCCGGCCACGCCCGACGGCCGCTACGCCGAATCCACGAAAGCGCTCTCGTTCCACGAATGATCGACTACATCGACCTCCGGTTCCGTGGCAGCGATCGCGTGATCGCGACGGCGGTGCTGTCGGGACCCGACGGCGTGACGCTGGTCGATCCCGGGCCGACGTCGTGCCTGCCGGCGCTCGAAGACGGCTTGCGCCAGCGCGGGCTCACGCTGCGCGACGTGCGCGCGCTGCTCATCACGCACATCCACCTGGATCACGCCGGCGCCGCCGGCACGATCGTCGAGCGCGTGCCCGCCATTCGCGTCCACGTCCACGAGCGCGGCGCCCTGCACATGATCGACCCCGCGAAATTGCTGGCGAGCGCCACGCGGCTGTACGGCGACCAGATGGACACGCTGTGGGGCGCGTTTCTGCCGGTGCCATCGGCCAACGTGACCGTGCTGCAGGGGGGCGAACGGGTGGCCGTCGCCGGCACCACGCTGCGAGTCGCCTACACACCCGGACATGCGAAGCACCACGTCAGCTACCTGGACGAGACCACGGGGACGGCCTACGTGGGCGATACCGGCGGCATTCGCGTCAGCGGCGATTACCTGCTGGCGCCGACGCCGCCACCGGATATCGATCTCGGTGCCTGGCGGCAAAGTCTTGACGACATCGAGGCGTGGCAGCCGGTGTCGCTGTTCCTGACCCATTTCGGCGTGGTGACCGGGGCGAAGGCGCACCTCGCGCGGTTTCGCGAAGTGCTGGCCCGGCAGGCTGAGGCGGTGCGCGAGTCGCTCGCGGCGGGGAAGACCGACGGGGCGCGGACGCAGGTGTTTGTGGATCACCTGCGACGCGACGTCCGGAAGGCCATGCCCGAGCACGAAGCCCGGGCAACGGAGTTAGCCGCGCCGTTCGATCAGCTGTGGCAGGGGCTGGCTCGCTACTGGAGCAAGAATCCCTAGACCGCGATCGCCTCTACGAGCGGCGCGCGCCCGGTAACAGACATGGCCCCCGGCTCGACCAGGAAGCGCAGGGCGTAGCCCGAGGGGGTGCCCGTCGAGCGCCGGCACGGCGCGACGCGCCAGATCGCCGACAGCACCTTGCCTTCGCGCAGCTGCATGGGCAGCGATTCCGCCACCCGGGTCGCGCGCTCGACCTGGAGGTGGACCAGTCGATACAGCGGGATCGCGGCGCCAGCCTCGCATTCAACGAACACACCCACCTCACTCACGTCGCGCGTCATCACCGAAATGAAACGCACGGCGCCTGAGGCGTCTTTCCAAGTCAGCCGGGCCGGCAGAGCCATGGCCTGCCGTTCTGACGACCGTTGTGTTGGTCCCGTCATCGTTCGTTTGTCAGTCACGGGAGACTCCAGGGAAACTTACTCAGCGAAAATCAAAAGCGTGCAATGTCTGTAAACACTCCAAGATCCGCGCCGAATCCGTGCGGCTTTCAATTTCGTGGGTACTTAGACGCAGATTCCTGCCAGTAGCGGACAGTGAGGCACTGTGTGCCGGTCCTAAACGTGGTAGGGACTGGTTAGTAGGTATCCACCGCCCCTCGCGACTGGCTACTTAGTAGCCATTTCCGGACCGCCTTCGATACCGAGCCGTCGCAGCTTCAGATAGAGGCCGCGGCGGGTGAGACCGAGGGCGCGGGCGGTTTCGGAGATGTTGCCGCGGTGCCGGGTCAGCGTCTCGCGAATCAAGTCACGCTCGATTTCATCGACGACCGATGCCAGCGTCTGGCCGCCCCGCAGCGAGACCCGGCCGCCGCCCGACGCGGACGAGGCAGGGGCGGCCGCCGCGGTCAGGTCGGCCGAGAGATGCTCCGGACCAATCGTGCCGCCGGCGGGGGCCATGGCCACGGCGCGCTGGATCTCGTTGCGCAACTGGCGCACGTTGCCGGGCCAGAAATACTGGGCGAACAGGTCGAGCACTTCCGAGCTCAGCTGCATGTCGGGCTTGCCGAGGCGATCCGACGCCTCGCGCAGGAAAAACGTAGTCAGGTGCGGAATTTCCTCACGGCGCTGGCGCAGCGGTGGCACGTGGATGCGAATGACGCTCAACCGATAGTAGAGGTCTTCGCGGAACTTGCCTTCGGCCACGCGCTGCTCGAGGTCGGCGTTGGTCGCGGTGATCACGCGCACGTCGACCGGCTGCGGCCGGTTTTCGCCGACCGGCATGATCTCGCCTTGCTCGAGAAAGCGCAGGAGTTTCGGCTGCACGTCGAGCGGCAAGTCGCCCACTTCATCAAGGAACAGCGTGCCGCCGGTCGCGGTGCGAATCAGGCCCGGTTGGTCCGACACGGCGCCCGTGAACGAACCGCGGCGATGTCCGAACAACTGGCTGTCGGCCAGTTCGCGGGTTGTGGTGGTGCAGTTGTACGGCAGGAAGGTGGCGGAGTTGCGCGACGAGCCGACGTGAATGGCCCGCGCGACCAGCTCTTTACCGGTGCCGCTCTCTCCGGTAATGAGTACCGTGAGGTCGTTACCCTGGAGCCGCTGGATCTGGTCAACCACGCGGTGCATGGCGGCACTGGCGCAGAGGAACCCGGGTAGCAGCGGCTCGAGTGGCCGCTCGGTGGTCGAGTCAACCGGCGACGTCGGCCGGTCGCGCACGCCGCACAGGTCGAAGCCCTGGCGGGCGACCGCGGCCATCATCCGGATACGGCGGTGCAGCGGGTGGCCCAAGGTGCGCGGCACGGCGATCGCCACGTGGCGCGGGCCATCGGGTTCGCGGCCAATCTCTTCGACCAGTAAGCTGCCGCCGCCGTACGCGGCGCCTTGCGAGGCGAGCTTGGCCATGGCCGCCGCCGCGTCGGCATCCCCGCCCGCGAAGGCGACAACGCGGGCGTCGCCGCCGGGCAGCGCCGTGTAGACCACCGTGAGGTCAGCGGTGACCGCCTCGAGCAGGGTCGCGGCCAGCTCGCGCGCCAACAGGTCGGGCAGCACCGCCGCATCCACCAACCGCCGCACGAGCGCATCGTCGGCATCGGCGGGCGAGCCGACGTACTCGCCGGTTCCTGGCGGCTGGTCCGCCGTCTTCTCCGATTGCACCTGCTCGAGGTCACGGGTGGCGCCCAGGGCGCGAAACACCTCCGCGGCGTACTGGTAGTGACGGTCCGCGGTCGAACGGGCGCCGGCCTTGGAGGCGAGACGGGCCAGCGCCAGTTGGCTGACGGCCGCCTGGTAGCGCTCGCCGACCAGTTCGAAGACGCTCGAGCTCTGCGCGATGTCGTGGTACGCCTCGGTCGTGCGGGTCTGCCGCGCCCGCAGGTCGCCGCGCAGCCGCAGGAACTCGCCCCACGCGCCCGGGGTCGTGCGCGGGTCGAGCCGCGATTGCACCTGCGTGAGGCGGTGTTCGGCTTCGTCCACGCGGCCGGCGGAAAGGAGTGCTTCGGCGGCAATCAACTCGGCCTCGATGGTTTCGGCCGGCGGCGCGTTGGTCGACTTGGCAATTTCATCGGCGATGGCCAGCGCTTCGTCCGGCTGGCCGCGACGCGTGGCGAGGCGCGCGGTGATCACCCGCAGCGACCACTCATACCATCCGCTGGTGTTGCGGCCGTACGCGCCGTACGCTTCGGCCGCGCGGCGCAGATACTCCGCCGCGTGTTCGTAATCGCCGCGCATCAGCGACATCTGCGCCAGGGTGTCGTAGACCGCGCCGGTCGTCTCGTGGAACTGCATGGCGCTGCGAACGTCCAGGGCGCGGTGCAGCACGGTGTCGGCCCGATCCAGGTTGCCGACGCGCACGCAGATCTGCCCAAGCGTGGCGAGAGCCACCGACAGGCCGGGCCCCTGGCCCAGGCCCTCGTGCAGCTTGACGGCACGCTCGGCCAGCGCCAGGGCCTGTTCGTAGCGGTGCCGAATCAACGCGACGTTGGCCTGGTTGCCGTACACCGTCGCGAGCACATCGTCGGCCTGGAGCAGCGACGCCAAGCGTTCGGCCTGGCGAAGAGCGGCATTGGCTTCGTCGTAGCGGCCGGTCTGCGCCAGCATCACCGCCGACAGCGAGTGGACCATCGCGAGGTGCCGCCGGTCGCCGGCGGCATGGAGGGCAGCTGCGGCTTCGGCAATGTGCTCGCGCACGATCGCCATGTCGCCGACCTGGCGATAGCACTGGCCCAGGTAGAAGTGCGCCAGGCCAATAGCGCGTGAGTCGTGGGCGATCTCGGCCTGCTTGAGCGCGCGATTGTGCAGGGCGATGGCGCGGGACTGCTCGCCGCGGGCAAACGCCACGCGTCCGTGCAGGCGCCAGAGGTTCGAATGCAAGACCTGGGGAAGGCTTTCGCGAATTGTGTCGGGCGAGCGGCCCAGCACCGTTCCGGCCTGTGCAAGATCCCCCTGCAAGAGGTACGATTCAGCCAGCATGACGCGAACAGCCAGCTCGTCGTCGCGGGTCAGCGAAGACGGGGCGTGCAGCAAGGGTGCCAACAGGTCGATGGTCGCGGCCGCCTGCCCGCGTTCGAGCGCGGTGTTGGCGCGGGCGATGACCGGCTGCAGCGCTGCATTAGCCACGACCCCGAGTATACAAAATATCCACAGGGCATAATCCTTACAGCGATATGGAGTTGACCGTAGGTAGCCGGACCGATATCGGTCCGCGCAAAATGAATCAGGACCACCTTGGCTGGTGGCCCGACCTGGGCCTGTTTGTGGTGGCCGATGGCATGGGCGGGCACAATGCTGGAGAGGTCGCGTCGCAGCTGGCCGTCGAGGCGATTCACCAGTTCATCGCCGACAGCGCCGACGGCGGGGACTTCACCTGGCCGTTTGGCATGGAGGTGGCCCAGTCGCTCGACATCAATCGACTCACGACCGCCGTCCGGCTGGCCAATCGCAAGGTCTATGCCGAGGGTTCGCGTCGCGCCGAGTTGAGCGGCATGGGCACCACGGTGGTAGCGGCCCTGGTGAACGGTGACCGCTTGACCCTGGCCAGCGTCGGCGACAGCCGGATCTACCGGTTCCGCGACGGCAACCTCGAACAGTTGACGAAAGACGACACCTGGCTGGCCTCGGTGCTCGGCGCCAAGGAAGCCGCCGACGCCGACCCTGCGCACCCGCTGCGCCACGTGCTCACCAGTGTTGTCGGCACCCGTGACGATGTGAAGCCGGGGGCGAGAGAAGAGCAGTTGGTGGCTGGCGATACCTTCGTGTTGTGCTCCGACGGCGTGCATGGGCGCCTCGACAGCGCGGCGATCGCTGAAGTGTTGATGGGGGCGGCGTCGGCGCCCGACCAGGCGACCCGCCTCGTGGATGAAGCCCTGACGCGCGGCAGTTCCGACAACGCGACCGCGCTCGTGATCGCAGTCTCGTGATGCGCGCCGTCACCCTCCTCATGGCGGCGTGCCTGGTGATGGCCGCGTGCGGCGGCGAGGCGCCGCCTCCCGCCGCGGTCCCGGCGCCAAGTGTCGAGGCGCCGGCCGCGCGCGCGTCGACGGCTCCCCGGCCGCGCATTGTGTTCCTGGGCGACAGCCTGACCGCTGGTCTCGGGCTGGATCCGGCGCAGAGCTTTCCCTCGTTGATCGGCCGGCGGCTGGCCGGTGAAGGCCTCGAGTACGAGATCGTCAACGCGGGTGTGTCGGGGGATACCTCGGCCGGGGGCTTGCGGCGGGTGGACTGGTCGCTCGAAGGCGACGTGAAGGTGCTGGTCGTGGCGCTCGGCGCCAACGACGGCCTTCGCGGGCTGTCGCCGGTGGAGCTCAAGCGAAACCTGAGCGCGGTGCTCGATCGGGCGGCGGCCCGCGGCATTACCGTGATTCTCGCCGGCATGGAGGCGCCGCCCAACTTTGGCGCCGATTACACGCGCCAGTTCCGCAGCGTGTATACCGACCTGGCGCAGACCTATCGCGTCCGCTTCGTGCCGTTCCTGTTGCAAGGCGTCGCCGGCAATGCGTCGCTCAACCAAGGCGACGGGATTCACCCCAACGCCCGTGGCGCGCAAATGGTGGCCGACCTAGTGTGGGCGGAACTGCATCCCGTGTTGGCGCGTCCTAACCCGTAGCCGGGAACCTCTGAACTCCTGAACCCCTGAACTCCTGAACTCCTGAACCCTTGAACCCTTGAACCCTTGAACCTTCCATGATTCAGCTTCGCGGCGTCAGCAAGACCGTCCCGAGCGGCGGCCAGCCTCTCACCATTCTTCACCCGCTCGACCTCGATGTGCCCGATGGCCAGTGCCTCGCCATTGTCGGGCCGTCGGGCAGCGGCAAGTCCACGCTGCTGGGACTGATCGCGGGGCTCGACTCGGCGTCAACGGGGACCATTGCCATCGCCGGCACCGAGATCACCAGCCTCGACGAAGACGCGCTCGCGCGGCTGCGCGGCGAGAAAATCGGCTTCGTGTTCCAGTTCTTCCACCTGGTGCCGTCGCTGACGGCGAAGGAGAACATCCAGGTGCCGATGGAGATTGCCGGCCGCCGCGACGCGGCGGCGCGGGCGCAGGCGCTGCTCGATGAAGTCGGCCTGCACGACCGCGGCCACCATTACCCCTCGCAGTTGTCGGGCGGCGAGCAGCAGCGCATTGCCATCGCGCGCGCGCTCGCCAACGACCCGCCCTTGATCCTGGCTGACGAGCCCACCGGGAATCTCGACAGCTCGAACGGCCGGCACATCCTCGACCTGCTGCTGCAGGTGAAGCACTCGCGCAAGGTCACGCTCGTCATGGTTACGCACGACCAGACGGTGGCGGCGGTCGCTGACGCGCGCCTGGTGTTGCGCGACGGCCGGCCGGTGGTGGGCGAGCTCGAGCGCGGCGAAGCCGCCGTCATGACCCCGGTCGGGCGAGTCGAACCACCGGTGGTGAGCGAGCCTGAGCGGGGCGAGTCCCGCGAGACGAGCCCGCTCGGGCGAGTCGAACCATGAGGTTTGTGCTGTTCATGGCCGCGCGCGAGATGCGCGCGTCGTGGCACCGCCTGTTGTTTTTCTTCATCTGCATCGCCATTGGCGTGGGCGCGATTGTCGCGTTGCGCTCCGTGATCCAGAGCGTGCGGAACACCTTTGCGGGCGAGGCGAGGTCGCTGATTGCCGCCGACGCCATCATCACCAGCAACCGCGCCCTGAAGCCGGAGGTCGTCGCGAAGATCGGCGAACGGGTGACTGCCGCCGGCGCTGAGAGCACCCAGTCGATCGAGCTGGCCACCATGGCGCGCCCCGCGGACCGTGCCGATGGCCGCGCGCGCATGGTCGAATTGCGCGCCGTCGAGGCGGGCTTCCCGTACTACGGCACCTTGCGCCTGGCCGATGGCGTGACCTACGACCACGCCCTGTTGCGCGGGTTCGGCGTGCTGGTGCGCCCGGAGCTGCTGGCGCAACTCGACGTCACGGTCGGCGACGTGCTGGCGATAGGCACCAAGCAGTACACCATTCGCGGCGTCATCGAGTACGAGCCGGGCCGCCGGCTCGGCGCCTTCAGTATCGGCCCGCGCGTGTTCGTGGACCTGGCCGATCTCGCGAAGTCCGGGTTGATGGAGTTTGGCAGCCGCGCCACGTCGCAGCACCTGCTGCGCGTGCCTGACGCGCAACTGGACAACCTGGTGCGCGACCTTCGGGCCGACTTCGCCAACGAGTTTGCGCGGGTGCGGTCGTACAAGGCCACCGAAGACGACATCGGCGAGGAGTTTGGCCGCGGCGAAAACTACTTGAGCCTGGTGGGACTGGTGATCGTCATCCTGGGCGGCATCGGCGTATCGAGCGTGACCCGGGTGTTCGTGCAGCAGAAGATGAAAAGCATTGCCGTGCTCAAGTGCGTGGGCGCGCGGTCGTCGCAGCTGTTGGCCGTCTACGTGGCGCAGGTTGCCATGCTGGGACTGGCGGGCAGCCTGCTCGGGGTGATGTTGGCGTGGCTGGCGATGCGCGCCATTCCGGCGTGGCTCGCGGGCGCGACTCCCGGGGTGGAGATCTCCTACGCGCTGACGCTGCCGGCTATTGCCCAGGGCATGGGGATTGGCCTGCTGGTCTCGTTGCTGTTCTCGCTGGTGCCGCTGCTGGAAGTGCGCCACGTCAAGCCGTCGCTGCTGTTGCGTGACGAGGCGCGCAGCCGGCGGCCAGACGCGGTCCAGGTCCTCGTGTCGGTGTTCGTGGTCGGCGCGCTGGTGGCGCTTACCGTGTGGCAGGCCGGCAACTGGCGGATTGGCCTCGTGGTCGCTGCCGGGTTTGCCGGCACCGCGCTGGTACTGCACCTGGCCGGCAGCCTCGTCATCCGCGCCATTCGGCCGCTGGCCCGGTCGCAGTCCTTTGCGTTGCGCCACGCCGTGCTGCAGTTGAGCCGGCCCGGCAGCCAGATGCGGATCGTGTTGTTGGCCGTGGGCCTCGGCAGTTTCTTCATCATCGGCGTCCGGTCGCTGCAGCAGAACCTGGTCGACCAGTTTGCCGTGAACGTGACCGCCGATTCGCCCGACATGTTCCTGCTCGATGTGCAGCATGACCAGGTGGAGCGCGTGCGCGCCGCGATCACCGCGCACCAGGAGGCCGGCGCCGTGCCGCCGCGCCTGCTGCCGGTACTGCGGGCGCGGGTGGTCGGTGTCGAGGGCCGCGAGATCAACCTCGAGAGTTTCGAGGATGTTCGGCGGCGTGGATCGCTCGGACGCGAATACACGATTACCTACCGGCAGGCGCTGGAGCCGAACGAAAGCATTGTCGCCGGCGAGTTCTGGGATGCGACCCCGTCGGCCGTCGCCGAGGTGTCGATCGAGCAGTTCATCAACGAAGAGTTCCAGATCAACATCGGCGACACCATCCGGTTCGATGTCCTGGGCCGCATCATCCCGGCCAAGGTGACGAGCGTGCGCTTTGTCGAGTGGTCCGACAGCCGCGCCGGCGGCTTCATCTTCGTGTTCCGCCCCGGGGTGCTCGAGCAGGCGCCCCACAGCTTCGTCGGTTTCCTGCGCGGACCGCAGGACGGCGCGACGCGGGCACGCCTGCAGGCGGCGCTGGTCGAGGCCGCCCCCAACGTGTCGGTGATCGACGGCCGCGAGATTCTCGCCACGATCAAGGGCGTGGTCGACAATGTCACGCTGGCGGTGACCGTCGTTGGGACGCTGGTGTTGTTCAGCGGACTGCTGATTTTGATTGGCGCGGTGGCCATGACCAAGTTTCGGCGCGTCTACGAGGCGGCGATCTTCAAGACCCTGGGCGCCACCCGCCGGCTGATCGCGATGGTGCTGCTCATCGAGTACGGCCTGCTCGGGCTGCTGGCCGGTGGCATTGGCGCTGCCGGGGCAATGGTCCTGTCGTGGGCGATCAGCCGCTACACCCTCGATATTCCCTTCACGCCCCTGTATAGCGTGAGCCTCACCGGCGTCGCCGTCACCGCCGTCCTGGTGGCCGCGATCGGCGTGATCTCCAGTTGGGAAGTCCTCCAGAGAAAACCGCTCGCCACGCTCCGCGCCGAGTAGCCTCCGGGGCCAATGTGGTGCCCGGCTTCAGCCGGACCGCTGCCGCCTGCACGGTCCGCCTAAAGGCGGACGCTCCCGCGTGCGTGGTAATATCAATGTTTAGCGCTCCCCCGTTGGGCGCTACTGGGAGTAAGAAGTCACATGAACGTCTCGTTACACAAGGACGCCCTGCTCAAGAAGCGGGCGGAACTCGTCGAAGGCGCTGGGCTCAACACCCTCTCGAGCTCGATGGAGCACAATAACGGCCGGCAGGGCGACATGGCCGACCAGGCCTCGGGCAACAACGAAGTGCATATCCAGTTGCGCTTGAAACAGACCGATGCCAAGATTCTCCAGGCCATCGATGAGGCGCTGGTGCGCATCGAGAAAGGCGCGTTCGGGCTGTGCCGCGACTGCGGCGAGCCGATCGCCGACGCCAGGCTGAACGCGATTCCCTGGACGCGGGTGTGCATCACCTGCAAAGAAAAGCAGAAGGCGTGAGCACCACATCCACCCTCGCGGACTTGATTCGGGACTTCCTGATCGAGCGGACCGGCTTGTTGATGCGTCATGAAGACGTCGCGCAGCAGGTGCCGGACTACGACATCAATAACGCCTATCAATACATCATCGCGCGCGAGGAAACACACCTTTCGTGGCTGCAGCACGCGCTGCTGGACCTCGGCGCGCCGCTGCCGGCCGATCCTGTGCGCCAGGCCGTCGCCGTCGGCAAGGGCGATGCCTGGATGACGCTCGCGGCCGACGATGCCCGCGCTAACGCCAGCTTCGTAGAGAAGTGGCGCGCGAAGGTGGACGAGGTCTCGCACGCCCGCCACAAGGGCATGCTCAAGATCGTGCTTGGCGAGATGCTCGAGCACAAGCGCCTGTTCGATCAGGCCGCGGCCGGCAACAGGAACCTGATCGGCACGTCGCTCGCCATCAACGACCACTCCGGCGTCGTGATGGGCGCGCGGTGGACGGGGCAGTAGCGCCGCCGACCCTCGTGGCGATCGCCCTGGGCAGCAACCTGGGCGATCGCGAAGCCCACCTCGCCTTCGCCGTCGGCCGGCTGGCCGGCCTCCTGACCCACCTCCGTCAATCCACCTGGCACGACAATGCCGCGGTCGGCGTCACCGATCAGCCTCGCTACCTGAACGGCGTCGTGGTGGGGGAGACCACCCTCACGCCCCGGGAGCTGCTGGACCGGTTGCTGGCGATCGAGCGGGAAGACGGGCGCGAGCGTCCGTTGCGCTGGGCGGCCCGGACGCTCGACCTCGACCTGATTCTGTACGGGAGTGCGCGGCTGGCCGAGCCACGACTGGTAGTGCCGCATCCGAGGTTCCGCGAGCGGCTCTTCGTGCTCGAGCCGCTCGCAGAACTGGAACCTGCCTGGGTCGATCCCGTCAGCGGGGTCGCGGTTAGTGAGCTGCTTCAGCGGGTGCGGCAGCGCCCTTCTTGAAGAGTCCGCCCCAACCTTCCTCAAACAACGTATACATCGCCGGCACGAACACCAGCGTGATGATGGTGGAGGTCATCAGGCCGCCGACCACGACCCGCGCCAGCGGGGCCTGGAGTTCGGCGCCTTCGCCAATGCCGAGGGCCATCGGCACCAGGCCGAGCGAGGTGCACAGCGAGGTCATTAGGATCGGGCGCAGGCGGTGCTTACCGGCCAGCTCGATCGCGGCGCGCAGTTCCATCTGGTCGCGGTGCCGCAGCGTGTTGGTGTAGTCCACCAGCAGGATGGCGTTGCTGACGACGATGCCGGCCAGCATGATGACGCCGATATAGGCCTGCATGCTGAAGGGGGTGCTGGTCGCCATCAGCATGCCGACCACGCCGATCGCGGCCAGCGGGATGGAGAAGATGATGATGAACGGGTCGCGCAGCGATTCGTACTGCGACGCCATCACCGTATAGACCAGCACGATCGCGAGAATCAGCACCAGCCGCAGCTCGTTGAACGAGCGGGCCTGTTCTTCCACTTCGTTGCCGAAGCCCACAGCGAAGTCTTTCGGCACCGTGATCTCGCCCATGCGGGCGCGCACCGCGTCGACCGCTTCGCTCAGCGTCGTCTCGGTCTCGGCGTTCACGCGCTGGACGCGTTCCTGGTTCTTGCGCTCGATCGACACCGGGCCGGTATCGCGGTCGATGATCATCACGTTCTTGGCCGGCACCACCTGGCCCGCCGGCGTGCTGATCAGCACGTCGCCGACCTCGGACACGGCCTGGCGGTCCTCCTCGCGGAGGCGGACGATGATCGGGTACTCGTTGCCGGCGTCGCGATACATCGCGGCCTGGGTGCCGGCCACGTTGGTGCGAATGGTGTTGGCGACACCGGTGACGGTGAGGCCGAGCAGGGCGGCCTTGTCGCGATCGACGCGCACGGCGAGTTCGGGCCGGCCCTCTTCACGCTGCAGGCGCGTGTCGGCAATCCCCGGGGTGGTGTCGAGCAGCGTCTTCAGGTCCTGCGCGATGGCCTTGGAGACTTCGAGGTCGTGGCCGAGGATCTCGATCGACAGCCGGCTGTCGTTGCCGCCACCGCCCATGCCGCGCATCTGCTGGCCGCCCGACGGACGGGCCCGCACCTGCACGCCGGGAATGCCCGCCAGCTCGCGCCGCAGCTGCATGGAGATCGCTTCGTTGCTGCGCGAACGCTCGTCGCGAGGCACCAGCCGGATGTTGACGTTGCCGCGGTGCGTGGAGCTGTTGCCCCAGCCGCCGCCACCCGCCTGGCTGATCAGCCGGGTCGCCTCGGGCACGGTCTGGCGGATGCGCTCTTCGAGCGCGATCATCACGGCCTCGGTGCGCTCGATGCGCGAGCCGACCGCCAGTTCGGCGTCGACCTGCACTTCGCCTTCGTCGGTCTGGGGCTGGAACTCGAAGCCGATCCGCGGCAGCAGGATGATGGCGATCGCGAACAGGCCGAAGCCGGTGGCGAAGACCGTCGGCCGGTGGTGCAGCGCCAGGTGCAGCATGCGGGCGTAGAAGTCATCGAGGTTGTCGAGCCAGCCATCAACCGTGCGGTTAATCCGGGCCATCACGCCGTCGCCGGCGTGCTGCGCGTGCGGCGCGTCGAGCATGCGCGAGCACAGCACCGGCACGATCGTCACGGCGACCAGCAAGGACATGGCCAGCGAGAACGACACCACCGCGGCCAGCTGGCCGAACATGATGCTCGAGACGCCGGTCAGGAACAGCATGGGCACGAACACCGCGATGTGGGTGAGCGTGGACGCGAGGATCGCCGACCAGACCTCCTCGCTGCCGTCGATCGCGGCGGTAACCCGGTCCTTGCCCATTTCGAGGTGGCGATAGGTGTTCTCGAGCACCACGATCGCGGCGTCAACGATCATGCCGATGCCCAGAGCGAGGCCGCCGAAGGTGAGGGTGTTCAGCGTGTAGCCGCCGAAGTAGAGCAGCGCAAAGGTGCCGATTACGGAGATCGGGATCGAGGTGCAGATGATCAGCGTGGACTTGATGTCGCGCAGGAACAGGAAAATGATCAGGATGACGAGGAAGCCGCCGATCATGGCGTGCTCCTGCACGTTGCCAATCGCGCGCTGGATGAACACCGACTGGTCGTCGAGCACCTGCAGCTTGATGCCGTCGACGTCGGCATTGATGCGCTCGATCTCGCGCTTCACGCCTTCCGCGATCTGAATGGTGTTGGTGCCCGACTGCTTGGTCACCGACATGCGGATACCGGGGTTGCCGTTGATGCGCATGAACGAGCGGCGGTCTTCGGTGGTGTCGCGGACCTCGGCAATGTCCTTCAGGTAGACCGGCACGCCCTCGCGGGTCATGACCACCAGGTTGCCGATCTCCTGGATGTTGGTGAACTGGCCTGGGCTGCGCAGCAGCAGCGTGCGGTCGGCGTCGTTCACTTCGCCGAGCGGAATGTTCTGGTTCTCGGTGCGCAGGATCTGCACCACCCGGTCGGGCGACAGGTTGAGCGCGGTGATTTTCTCGCGCGACAGGTCGACGCGAATCTGGCGGCGCAGGCCGCCGTTGATGGTGACCGCGGCGACGCCGGCGACGCGCTCGAGGCGCGGCGACAGGTCGTTCTGCGCCAGCTCGCGGAGGGTCACCGCGTCAAAGTCGCCCTCGACGCCGATGCCCATGATCGGCATGGCGGTCGAGTCGAACTTGAACACCGTGGGCGGGTCGGCATCTTCCGGCAGGCGGCCGCGGACGCGGTCGAGGCGCGTGCGCACCTCGTCGGCCGCTTCGGCGAGGTCAGTGCCCCACGCGAAGTTGAGGCGGACGTTGGCGTTGCCTTCCGACGAGGTCGAGTCGACGCGTTCGAGGCCGGCGACGGCGCTGACCGCCTGCTCGATTGGCCGCGTGACCAGCTCCTCCATCTCGAGCGGCCCGACGCCGGCATAGCCGACCCGCACCGTGATGGTCGGCATCTGCGTGTCGGGCATCAGGTCCACCGGCAGCCGGGTGAGCGAGATGGCGCCCAGCAGCATGATGACCATGCTGATCATGAACATCGTGACCGGGCGTTCGATGGCTATGCGCGGAATACTCATAATTGGGTCTCGACTGAGCGACTGACGTTATTGACGAAGCGATCAACCGTGGGGCGGGACTAAAGTCCCGCCTCTTCTGGCACGTTTCTTAGCGCGGCGGCGCCTGGCCGCCCTGCGCGCGCGGGCCGCCAGGGCCACCGCGTCCGCCCGGTCCACCCGGACCGCGCCCGCCCGGTGCGCCAGGCCTACCGGGGCCGGCCGCGCCGGCGATCACCAACTGGTCGTTGTTGCGCACGGCCGCGGCGCCGGTCGTGACGATTTGGTCGCCTTCCTTGAGGCCGCTCGTAATCTCGACGCGATCGGTGTCTTCGATGCCGAGTTCAACCGGCACGAACTTGGCGCGGTTGTCTTCGTTGGCCATCCACACGCCGCGCTTGCTCTCGAAATCGATGACCGCGTTCTTGGGCGCCACCAGCGTGTTCTTGCGCTCCTCGACGTTCAGGCTGACGCGCGCATACATGCCGGGCTTGAGCCGCCCGTCGTTGTTGGCGATCTCAATCTCCATCGTGGCAGTGCGCGTCGCCGGGTCCAGTACCGGCGCGACCCGGGCGATGCGCCCGAAGAACTTCTCGCCGGGATAGGCATCCACGTCAACCTGGCCGCTGTCACCGACCGTGACCAGGCGAATGTCCTTCTCGACGACGTTCACCACCATCTTGAGCTTCGAGATATCGACCACCGAGGCAATCGGCGTGTTCTGCGACACCATGGCGCCCGGGTCGACATTGCGCTTGCCGACGAACCCATCGACGGGTGAGGTGACCGTCGTGTTCTGCAGGTTGATCTTCAGCTCCTGCAGCCGCGCTTCGGCCTGGGCGAGTTGCGCCTTCGACAGGTCAATCTGCGCGTCGGCGGCGAGGAAGCGGGACTCGGCATCGTCGAGCGCCTGCTTGGCGAGCAGCTGGCGTTCGAACAGGTTCTTGGAGCGATCGAAGTTGAGCTTGGCGACGTTGAGGTCGGCCTCGCGCTGGCGGATAGTGGCCCTCGAGACCAGCAGCGACGCCTCGGCCTGGCTGACTTGCTCGACGTTTTCGCGGTCTTCGATCTTGCCGATGACCTGCCCGCGCCGTACCGGGTCGCCCATCTGCACCGACACCGTCAGCAGCCGCCCGTTGGTGCGCGGTGCGACGTCGACGGTTTGCAGGCCGATCAGGTTGCCGACCACCGTCAGGTGCGCGGCGACGTCGCCGCGCGTGACCTTGCCGAGTTCGACCGTCATGGGCGCGCGCGGACCGCCACCACCACCGCCGAAGCCGCCGCCACCGGGGAAGCCGCCGCCACCCTGGGGCCGCTGGCCGCCGGGGCCGCCCGCTTGGGGGCCTCCGGTGGTCGCGGCATCGGGATTCGAGAAAACGCCGAGGTACGCCGCCGCGCCAGCGGTCACTGCCACGACCACACCAATTAATACAAATTTACGCATATGAGTCCGTCTTTAACCGTGTCTACAAATCCGCGTCGGGCCGCTTACTGTCCGCCGGTGGCGGCATTGAGCCCGCCACCGCCGCCGCCGGCCGGCGCCTGCTGGGCCCGTTCGAAGTTCACGAGCGACTTGCGGTAGTCGGCCAGCGCCCGCAGCTCGGTGTTGGCGGCATCGCGCAAGTCGCGCTGCGCCTGCACCACGAAGAAGTTGGTGGTCAAGCCGACTTCGAAGCGGCTCTGCTCGGCTTCGAGCCGCTTCTGCGCCAGCTCGCGGGCGGCCGTGGCCGCCTCGACCCGCTTCAGGTTGCTCTGCACGGTGAGCGCGGCGTTGGCGACCTCGGCGGCGATCTGCACTTCGAGGGCGCGCAGGCGGGTGATGGCCTGCTGCCGCTGGATCTTCGAACGCGCGAACTGCGCCTCAGCCTGGTTGCCGCCAAGGGGGTAGGTCATCACCACGTTGAGGTTCCAAGTCGGGTAGGTGCGGTTGGTAAGCGCCGAGAGCGCGTCGCCGTAGCCGCCGGGCACGGTGCCGATGACCTCGCTCGTGACGCCGGAACCGCTGCGGATGAAGCCGGTACCGCCGATGCCCTGTGCGCCGTAGCTGGCGTTGAGGTCGAGGGCCGGCCGTGACTGGTCTTCGAAATACCGCATGCTGACGTCGTTCGAATCCAGGTTCTTCCTGGCCGAGATCACATCGGTGCGCTCGGTAATGGCCTTTCGCACCGCACCGAGGACGTCGGTCGGGGGTGGCGCCACCGACGGCAGGTCAACGGGCCTCAACGACTGCAGCCACAGCGGGTCGTCCGTGCCGCTCACGATGTAGCGCTTGAGCGCCAGTTCGGCGGTCTGCGCCGTGGCTTCGGCGGCAGCCAGGTTCTGGCGGCGGGTCGCGGACTCGGCCTGCGCCTGCACGATGTCGAGGGGCGCGAGCGTGCCGACCTCGACGCGCGCCTGGTTGTCGATGACCAGCTTGTCGGCGAGTTCGGTGGCCCGCATCGCGACGTCAACGGCGCTTTGCGCGAAGACCAGGTCCCAATACGCGTTGCGCACGTTGGCGAGCGTCTGGAACGTCGTGGCGCGCGCGCTTTCTTCCGAGATGTCCTGGTTGATCAGGTTGATCTGCAGCTGCTGTCGGGTGTTGTCAATCCTGAAGCCGCGCATGAGCGGCTGGGCGTAGGCGGCGACCAGGTTGGTCGTGTAGCTGGGGTTGAAGGTCGAGAAGATGTTGGAGGTCTCGAGCCGGTTGTTGGTCCAGTTGACCGTGTAGCTGCCGCCGAACTTGCTGATGTTCTGCGAGAGCCCGAAGTTGTAGGTGGCCGTGCCGTTGTTGACCCGCGTGCCGGCCGTCGCGCCGCTCAGCGTGCTGTTAGGCAGCTGGTACTGGTCACGCATGCCGAGCGTGGACGACAGGTTGGGCGTGTAGGTGTTGCGGAAGCCGGCAACCAGGAAGTCTATTGATTGCGGCTCGAGCCGCGAGACCTGGATGTCGAGGTTCTTCTCGAGGGCCAGCGCCACGGCGTCTTCGAGACGCAGTTCACGCAGCCCGCCCGAGCCAAGGTCGCCCGGCTGGATCTGGCGCGGAGCATTCTTGACGTCGGCGAGGCCTTGCTCGTAGCGCTGCATGGCGGCGGCCGCCACGGCCTCCTGGCGGGCGCTCTCGGAAATGGAACCAGACTGGGCGAACGCACTCGGGACGACGGCACAGGCGGCTGCCGCGAGGAACACACACGTAAAGGATTTCATGGTCTTCAAGGATCTCGATGGTGGCGAATGATGGCGAATCAGTTGCAGAGGTCGTGAGAGATGTCGCCCTTCGGCTTGCGGTCGCGCTCGCGGCGATCGTGGTCATGCATCTCTTTCATCTTGGTGTTCTGCTCGTCGGTTAAGACGCGGCGCATCCGGAACAGTTGCAGGGTGCGGGTGCGGCTGAGCTCGGCGCGCGCGGCTTCCATCCGTTCGGCCGCCTGCAGCACGGTCGCTTCATCCGACTTCGTGTCGGTGATGGTCTTCGACAGCTTGTGCTCGGCCTTATCAAGGGCCGCCTTCTGCGCGCGCAGCGACGGCTCGGCGGTCTGGAAGATCGCCTCGATCCGGGCAATCTGCTCCTCGGTCAGCGAAAGACCCTTCTGGAAGCGGTCCATCTGCCACCACTTGAAGCTTTGGGCAGCAGCCGGTTGGGCACTGGCGACAACCAGAGACAAAGCTAAACAAATAAACGACTTACGTAGGATATGCATGGCTCTAAGACGTTACGACCAACCCTGGCCGGACGTTTACGGAATAGCTGATGAGCTTGGCTCAAGGCAGGGAACGAGGCAGGGCAGACTGCGAACCAACCCCCCCCGGACTATTGAGGGTCGTGAAACGGGGTCAGTTCGTCGAGGGTCCGCAACTCGCTGGCGCTACGCACTTGAACCGCGAAGTCCACCTCGCCCAGCAGGCCGTCATCCTGCGGCAGGGTCGCGCGAGCAGGGAAGTAACCGCTGACGCTGCTACCACTTGGCGCGATCGATGACGCCATGGGGGCAGGCCGGCGGGGCTGGAACGGCAGCAGGTTGACGATCTGGCCGCCGAGCAGCCCAATGATCAACCCCGCCGCCGCGGCCACGCTGACCCAGCGACGATTGACGCCAGTGGCCGGCGCCGGCAGGGGCGCCGAGAGCGGGAACCGAATCACCTTCGCGGGGTGTCCCAACTGGGCGAGCTTGGCCAGGATTTTGTGACGCTGGCTCTCGAGGGCGCGGTCGTCGAAGTGGGCGTCGGCCTCAGCATGCGCCGCGTCCCGGTACGCTGCCAGCGTGGCGTTCAGGTCGGGCTCTGTAATATCGCGTCGGCTCATGCTTGACCTCCCAACACTGCTCGTAACTTGCGCAACGCCCGGAACAGGTGCACCCGAACCGTGGCCTGGCTCATCCCGGTTGCGGCGCTAATCTCCGCCGGTGTCCGTTCGTCCAGGTGGCACAGCATAAAGACCAGCCGCTGCCGATCCGGCAACGTCGCGACGGCCTCGGTCACCTGCGCCCATCGTTCGTTCGCCAACAGCCGCCGCTCGTTCGAGACCTCGCTGCCGGCAACCTGTTCAACCGGCCGGCCGTTGTCTTCGTCGGTCGAGTGGCTGATCCAGCGCTGCTGGCGCGCTCGTGCCTTCAGCCGATCAAGTGACGCGTTGACCAGGATTCGCGTAAACCACACGTCGAACGGCAGGTCGTTCCGGTATTGCTCGATGTGCAGGAACACCTTGATGAAGGCGTCCTGAACCGCCTCGTCTGCATCCGCCGCGTTGCGAAGGTACTGGAACGCGATCCGCACCGCGCGGCGTTGCAGCAGCGAAACGAGCGCCCCGAACCGTTCTCGCGCCGCATCTCGGTCACCGCGTTCGACAAGCGCCTTAATCTCGGCTGCCAGGACGGAGGCGGGCGAGGGATGGGCGCCGTCGGCGGGACGGGGCGGGGCGGCGAGGTCGACGTGAGGCTTTCCTGCCATGTGTTACGGGATTCGCCTGTGGCGTGTTTACCGCAGTTTAACAGGCTCCGGCGAAGTCCGCATCCGAGATTGACTTAGCGCCTTTTCAATCTGTACCATTCACCCTTTGGATGCGATCGGCTGATACGTTCGAGTTTTGGAGTCATATTTCATGAGTACTGCACAGGTGGGGCGGGGCTTGGAAGCCCACGGCGTTCAATCCTCCAAGCCCGTTAACTTCAACCTCGGAGCGCCCGCGCTGTACGAGCACGCCATCCGCCGCCAGGAAGGCCACATCGCCGCCGACGGCCCCCTGGTGTGCCGCACCGGCGCCCACACCGGGCGGTCACCCAACGACAAATTCGTCGTCAAGGAACCCTCGAGCGAAGCCCAGGTCTGGTGGGGCAAGGTCAACCGTCCGATCGAGGCCGCGCAGTTCGACTTGCTGCGCCGCGACATCGTGGCGCACCTGAGGACCCAGGAACTGTTCGTGCAGGACCTGTACGCCGGGGCTGACGCGGAGTACCGCCTGCCGGTCCGGTTCATCCAGGAGTACGCCTGGCACAGCCTGTTTGTTCGCAACCTGTTCATCGTGCCGCCTGCCGCCGACCTGGCGGGCTTCGACCCGCAGTTCACCGTGCTGACCGCGCCGACCTTCAAGGCCGACCCGGCCCGCCATGGCACGCGCGCGGACGTGGCCATCGCCGTCAACTTCGCCTCGCGCGAGGTGCTGATCTGCGGCACGAGCTACGCCGGCGAGAACAAGAAGTCGATCTTCACGGTGCTGAACTACCTGCTGCCGCTGCGTCACGTGCTCGCCATGCACTGCTCGGCCAACATCGGCCCCGACGGCGACACCGCCCTTTTCTTCGGGCTGTCGGGCACTGGCAAGACCACGCTGTCGAGCGACCACGAACGGCAACTGATCGGCGATGACGAGCACGGCTGGAGCGACCGCGGCGTCTTCAATTTCGAGGGCGGCTGCTACGCCAAGATGATTCGTCTCTCGGCCGAAGCCGAGCCCCAGATCTACCAGACCACCCGCCGCTTTGGCACGGTGCTCGAGAACGTCGTCATGGATCCCGGCACCCGCGTGCTCGACTTCGACGATGCCTCGCTGACCGAGAATACGCGCGGCGCGTACCCGATCGAGTTCATCGACAACCACGCGCCCTCGGGCAGTGGCGGACACCCCAAGAACATCATCATGCTGACGGCCGACGCCTACGGCGTGCTGCCGCCGATCGCGCGGCTGTCGGCCGAAGGCGCGATGTATCACTACCTGTCGGGCTACACCGCGAAGGTGGCCGGCACCGAGAAGGGCGTGACCGAGCCCAGCGCGACGTTCAGCACGTGCTTTGGCGCGCCGTTCCTGCCGCTGAACCCGAATGTCTACGCCAAGCAGCTGGGCGAGCGCATTGCGAAGCACCAGTCGCGCGTGTGGCTGGTCAACACCGGCTGGACCGGCGGCCCGCACGGCGTCGGCAGCCGCATGAAGATTGCCTACACCCGCGCGATGATTCGCGCGGCGCTCTCGGGACAGCTCGACGCCGTCGCGTACTCGCGCCATCCGATCTTCAACATCGAAGTGCCGTCGACGGTGCCCGACGTGCCGGCGGCCGTGCTCGACCCGCGCGGAACGTGGGCCGACCAGGCGGCCTACGACGCGCAGGCCGCCAAGCTGGCCCGGATGTTCGTCGAGAACTTCAAGACCAACTTCGCTGACGCCGACCCCGCGGTCGCGGCCGCCGGTCCGACCGTTTAACCCACCTTGCACGCTGGATCATCCGACGAGGACCCTCGTCGGATGATCTAGAATCTACGGATGTCGTACGAGGCCGTCATCGGCCTGGAAATCCACGCCCAGCTGCTCACCGCCACCAAGATTTTCTGCGGCTGTTCCACGGCGTTTGGCGCGCCACCGAACGCGCACACCTGCCCAGTGTGCGCGGGGTTGCCCGGCGCCCTTCCGGTGGTGAACCGCAAGGCCGTGGACCTGGCGGTCACCGCCGCCCTGGCGCTTGGTTGTGACGTGCAGGAGCGGTCGGTCTTCGCCCGCAAGAACTATTTTTATCCGGACTTGCCGAAGGGCTACCAGATCTCGCAGTACGAATTGCCGCTGGCGCTCGGTGGCGGCTTGCAGATGCCACCCTCGGTCGGCGGCCGGTTCGTGAAGCTGACCCGCATACACATGGAAGAGGACGCGGGCAAGTCGCTGCACGACGGCTTCGCGGATTCGGACCGCAAGACCCACCTGGATTTCAATCGCAGCGGCACGCCGCTGGTGGAGATTGTCAGCGAGCCTGACATGCGATCGGCCGAGGAGGCCGCGTTGTTCTTCGAGACGCTGCGCCAGATCCTGGTGTGGCTGGGCGTGAACGACGGCAACATGGACGAGGGCAGCCTGCGCTGCGACGCCAACGTGTCGGTGCGGCGCGAGGGCGCGACCACGCTCGGGACCAAGGCGGAAGTGAAGAACGTCAACTCGTTCCGCTATCTCGAGAAGGCGATCGCTTATGAGATTGGCCGGCAGATCGACGTGATCGACCACGGTGGCCGCGTGGTGCAGGAGACGCGGCTGTTCGACGCCGCCCGCGGCACGACCCACTCGATGCGCAGCAAGGAAGAGGCGCACGACTATCGCTACTTTCCCGAACCGGACCTGCCGCCGCTGATTGTCGAAGCCGACCGTCGCCGTGCCATCGAGGCGTCCATGCCGGAACTGCCCGAGGCGCGGCGCCGGCGATTTATTGCCGAGTACGGGATTCCCGAATACGACGCGGCGTTGCTGACGCAGACGCGCGGCGTGGCCGACTACTTCGAAGCGACCGCGCGCCAGTCGGGCAACGCCAAGGCTGCGAGCAACTGGGTGATGGGCGAAATGCTGCGCAACATGAAGGAACGCGCGATCGCCATCGAGGCGGTGCCGGTCACGCCCGCCGCGCTCGCCGGCCTTATTGCCATGGTCGAGAAGGGCACCATCAGTTCCACGGTCTCGAAGGACGTGTTTGCCACGATGTACGACACCGGCCGCGCCGCCGCCGACATCGTCGCGGCCGACGGCCTGGCGCAGATCTCCGACACCTCGAGCATCGGGCCGATCGTGCTGCGCGTGCTGGCGGCGCATCCCGACGTCGTGGCCGAGATCAAGGCCGGCAAGGATCGCAAGTTCCAGTTTCTGGTGGGCCAGGTGATGAAAGACACGAAGGGGAAGGGCGACCCCAAGCTCGTCACCGACCTGATGCGCGCCGCCATCGGCTCGTAAGCGATGTGGACACGAGCGGCGGGACTGTATCTCGTCGCCGCGGCCGCGCTGACCTGGCCGCTCGCGACCCAACTGACTACCCACCTCGGCGCCCTTGAAGGCGCCGGCGACCCGTACCTGAATCTCTGGATCCTCGGCACCGGGATGAAGGCGTGGCTCGCCGATCCCGGGTCGGTGTTGTCGGGCCGCGTCTTCGACGCCAATATCTTTCATCCCGCCGCCGGCGCGCTCACGTTTTCCGACCACTTGTTGCCGCAGTCCCTGGTCATGGCGCCGCTGTATGCGCTGACCGGCAACCTCGCGCTCTGCTACAACGTGCTGCTGCTCGCGTCGCTTGCCGGCAGCGGGCTGGCCATGCATGCGCTGGTGAAGGGCGTCACCGCGTCAACGCCGGCGGCGTTCGTCGCCGGGCTGGCGTGGGCGTGCTGGCCGTACCGATCCGCTCACCTGCTGCACCTGCAACTGCAGTCGTTGTATTTCCTGCCGCTGGCGTTGCTGGCCCTGTACCGGCTGGCGGCGGCGCGGAAGAAGAGCGGCGCCGTGTTGCTGGGGCTGTGGGCCGCGCTGCAGGCCATGTCGTCGGTCTACTACGGCGTGATGACCGCGATGACGCTCGGCGTCGGGGCGGCGGCGGTGGCGTGGGCCAGCGGCCAATGGCGCGGCCGCCGATTCTGGTCGCGCGCCCTCCTGGCCGCGCTCGTGGGCGCGGTGCTCGTGGCGCCGGTGGTGTGGCCATACTGGCAATCAAGCCAGCGCGAGGGGTTCGGCCGCAACCTGTTCGAGGCGGCCGCGCACGCCGCGGCGTGGCCCAGCTACACGCAGGTGCCCCCAGACAATCTGCTGTATGGCCGGACCGGACTGTTACTGCCGCGCGAGCCGGCGCCAGGCGAGCGCGATCGGCGGCACGTCGAGCACCAGATGTTTCCGGGCCTGGTCCTGATCGGGCTGGCGGCCCTCGGCGTGTGGCGCGGCTGGCGTAGCGATGCGCGGCCCGTGGTGGTCTCGGCGGTGGCCATCGGCCTCACCGGCCTGCTGCTGTCGCTTGGCCCCGAAGGCGTGCGCCCGCTGTACGCGTGGTTCGCCGACTACGTGTTCGGCTTCCAGGCCATTCGTGCGCCGGCCCGCTTTGCCGTGGTCATGATCCTGGGCCTCTGTGTCCTCGCCGGGGTCGGCGTCGCGCAGGCGCGCCTCAAGGCCGGCGCGGTCGCGCTGCTCACGGCGCTCATGTGCCTCGAGTACGCGAATGCTCCGATGGCGTTCGTCCTCGCGCCGGCCAGTTCGACGGCCACTGGCCGCTGGCTTGCCGACGAAGGCGGATCCGGGGCGGTGGTCTACCTGCCACTCACGCTCGACCGGGAGAACTCGCCGTTCATGGTGCAAGCGCTCGAGCATGGCCGGCCGATCGTCAACGGCTACAGTGGCCAGCGGCCGGCCTTCTACACGTCACTGGTCGATGCCCTGGCGGACCCCGCGTCTGCTGACGCGCGCGCGACGCTCAAGGAACTTGCGGTGCGCTTCGTCGTGAGTCCCGGCGGAGTGCCGGGCGCCGGCGAGCCCGCCTCGCCGTTTGTTGAACGGGCGCGGTTCGACGACAGCGTCATTTACGAATTGGTGTGGACCCCCGACAGCGAGGCGGCGCTGGACGAGGTGGCGATCGCCGAACCCCCGCCCCCGGGCGTGCCGCCGTTCGCGGTGGGCGAGCAGGCGCGGTACGACGTGCAGTGGCTCAACGGCCCGTTGGATCTCACGGCTGGACAGATC
The DNA here is from genome assembly GCA_038213735.1 of Vicinamibacterales bacterium. Classification (GTDB taxonomy): domain Bacteria; phylum Acidobacteriota; class Vicinamibacteria; order Vicinamibacterales; family UBA2999; genus 12-FULL-67-14b. The sequence continues at coordinate 51,977 of JBBQSP010000029.1, forward strand.
ACCCTGAGCGTCGTTGCCCCAGAGGCGCGTGACGCGGGTGCCGGCGGTGAGGTGCCGGCCTGGGTCTTCGAAGTCGCGATGGAGACGGCGCCGTGGGTGTCGCGGTTCTTCGAGGCGCGCGACCGCTTCCGCACCGCGGCCGACGCGCAGCTGCGGCCGCTGCTGCACCAACGGGAACTGCGCGAAAGCCGCCGGGCCGTGGACCGCGCGTACGTCTACGACCATGCCGGCCGCCGCGTCAGCACCGGCGATAGCCCGGGCACCGCGCGGCAGGACGGCGCGCTGACCCTGCCGCTGCCGCCGGGCGCGCGCGACGCGCTCACGGCGCTATGGTACGTCCGCACCATGCCGTTGGCCCCCGGGTACTCGCTGGCGATGCCCCTGAACGAGGCCGGCCGCAACCTGGCGCTGACGGTTGGCGTGCCCGCACGCGAGACCATCACCATCGACGGCGCGGCCGTGCCGGCCCTGCGGGTCGAGCCGCGGTTCAACGCCCGGGTCCAGCGCCGCCAGGCGATGACCTCGACGCTCTGGCTGAGCGACGATGCGCGCCGGGTGCCGCTGATGGTGGAAGTGGAAGCCGGATTCGGCCGGGTGCGACTGAAGCTAGTAGACTACCGACCGTGATCGAAACGCAGGGACTCGGAAAAATGTACGGCCGCGGGCTGTATGCCTTGCGCGACCTGAACCTCACCATCGACAAGGGGGAGTTCGTGTTCCTGACCGGGCCGAGCGGCGCCGGCAAGAGCACCCTGCTGCGCCTCCTGCTACTGCAGGAGCGGCCCACCGAAGGCGAGGTGATCGTCGGCGGCCGCAACCTGTCGCGGCTGACCCGCCACGAGGTGCAGGCCTACCGGCGGACGGTCGGGTTCGTGTTCCAGGACTTCAAGCTCATCCAGACCAAGACCATCTTCGAGAATGTGTCGTTTGCGCTGCGCGTGCTCGGCATGCCGGTGGATCAACAGCGCCGCCGCACCTACCAGGTGCTGAAGTGGGTCGGCCTGCAGCATCGGCTGAACGCGCTGCCGGCCGAACTGTCGGGCGGTGAGCAGCAGCGGGTGGCGGTGGCCCGCGCGCTCGTGAACGAGCCGCACCTCGTGCTGGCCGACGAACCGACCGGCAACCTCGACCCCGACTTGTCGCTCGAGATCATGAACCTGTTCCGCGACATCAACGCCAGCGGCACCACCGTCGTCGTCGCCACGCACGACCGCGAGCTGATCAAGTGGGTGGGGCGGCGGGTGGTGCAACTCGAACACGGCCAGCTGGCCGGGACCACGGAGGCGCCGCGATGAGCAGCGTTGGCTATGCCTTCGAAGAAGCGTTGGCCAGCGTCCGTCGCGCCGGGCGATCGGCCGGCGTGTCGATCGGCACGATCGCCATCGCCTTTCTGACGCTGGGCGGCTTCATGCTCGTGTCGGTGAACGTGCAGCGCGTCCTCGATCGGTGGCTGGAGTCGGCGGAGGTCTCGGTGTACCTCTATGACGATTTGTCGCCGGAGCTTCGTGGCGGCCTCGAACAGTATGTCCGGCAGCAGCCGGCGGTCGCGGCGGTCGAGTACGTCTCGAAAGAGCGCGCGCTCGACCGGTTCCGCGCGGACTTTCCGGAGCTCCTGGATGTCACGACGTCAGTGGGGCAGAATCCGTTTCCGGCGGCGTTGGAGGTTCGGCTGAAGCCCGATGCCACTGGCACCGATGCGGTTGACGACCTGACGACCGGCCTGGCGGGCCTCGCTGGGGTGGCCGACGTGCGCTACGACCGCCGCTGGCTCACGCGTCTGGCGGGCCTGGTGACGTCGGCGCAGGTGGCGGCGGCCGTTGTCGCCGGCGCGTTGATGCTGGGGGCGGCGTTCACGGTGGCCGCGGTCGTGCGGCTGTCGCTGCATGCCCGGCGCGACGAGGTCGACATCATGCAGTTGGTGGGCGCGCCATTCAGTTACATCCGGGGCCCCTTCATCGTCGAAGGCCTGTTGCTCGGGGGCGCCGGGGCCGTGGTGGCGTGGCTGGCCGTTGCGGCGCTGTACTGGGCCGTCGCTCGCTGGCTCGGCTCCGACCTGGTAGGGTTGCTCGGTGAGGGCCAGTTGAGGTTTCTGGGCGTTCGCGAGACCGTGGTGATGTTACTGGGCGGACTGGGGGTCGGTGCGGCCGCGGGGACGGTGGCATCGCGATCGGCGAAATGAACGAGCGGTCAAATTGAAACGGGACGTCTTTGAATGTCGCCCCGTTGACACATTCGCTCGAACGCCCTACACTGAAATTCATCCAATATGCCGAGGGCGAGGAACAGAATCCCGCGCTTTCTAATGGACAGTGCCGTTCCGGCTAGCGTATCGGCGCTCTCCGAGTTTTACCGCGAAGAGTTTCTCAAGCATCATCGATGCTTGCAGGAGCAGCGCGAGTATTACAGTGCCCAGGCGATCAACAGCGCCGAGGCCGCCCTCCTCAAGATCATTGCCGAAGTCGATCGCCTGTCCGAAGACGCCAACGCCGATCAAGTTGTTTCCCAGTTACTGCGCGAGTTCGACGTCGTGACCGGCCTTTCCGGTTGGTCCGATCCGTGTAAGGTCCACTGACAGTTCCGCTCTCCACGCTCAAACAAGACCTGAACGCCATTGTCCGCGCCGGTGTCGACGCGGTTGGCGCGGCACGCGTGATCGAGCGGGCGCTGGCCGACCCCGTGTTGGCCGGGGGCCTGGCCTCGCGCCCGTTGCACGTTGTGGCCGTCGGCAAGGCGGCCGCGCCCATGGCCGCCGCGTTCGCCGGCGCAACTCATCTCGCGATTCGGCAGGCCATTGCGATTGGCACGCACGCGGACGAGGCGCTGCCCGAGCGCGTCGAATGGCTCGAATCGAGTCACCCGTTTCCGGATGCGCGCAGCGAGGCGGCCGGCCGGCGCGCGCTGGCGGTCGCGCAGTCGGTGTATTCTGGCGAGGCGCTGGTGATCCTGTTGTCGGGCGGCGCGTCGGCGCTGATGGCTGCGCCCGTAGACGGTATCAGCCTCGAAGACAAGATCCGCACCACGCGGCTGATGATGAACGCCGGTGCCGACATCCACGCGCTCAACACGGTGCGCCGCCACCTGTCGAATGTGAAGGGCGGGCGGCTCGCGGCGGCGTGCGTCGGCAGTACCGTCACGCTCGCACTCTCGGACGTGGTCGGCGATGATCTGAACGCCATCGGTTCAGGCCCCGGGGTGGCCGACAGCACCACGTGGAGCGATGCCGCGGCGGCGCTCGACCGGTTCGGCGGCGCCGGTCACCTGGCCTCGGTCCGGGCCGTGGTCGCTCGCGGCTTGGCCGGGCAGCTGGCCGATACGCCGACGGCGGGGCACCCGTCGCTCGCGCGAGCCAGCGCGCGCGTCATCGGTGGCCGGCGGGATGCCATGGCCGGCGCGCGGGCCCAAGCCGAGGCGCGCGGCTACAAGGCGCTGCTGATCGACGAGCCGGTCGTGGGCGAGGCGCGGGTCGCCGGGCCCGCCTGGCTCGCGCAAGCGCGGCAGTTGTCGCGGGACGTAGCCGGCCCGGTGTGCGTCATCTCCGGTGGAGAAACGACCGTGCGAGTGACCGGAGATGGTCTCGGCGGCCGTAACCTGGAGTTTGTGTTGTCGATTGCCGAGGCCATTGCCGGCCCCACTAAAGTGGGGCCCTACAGTGGACCCGGTGGAGGCAACCCTTCAGGGTCGCCTGTCGCAGCGGCCAGCATCGGCACCGACGGCATCGATGGTTCGTCCGGCGTGGCCGGGGCCATTGTCGACTCGACCACCCTGGCCCGGGCCGCGCAGGCCGGACTCGACGCTCCTGGCGATTATCTTGCAGCGAACAACTCGCTCGCGTTCTTCGCGCCCCTCGGCGATGTGATTCGCCTCGGGCGCACCCGGACCAATGTCGGTGACTTACAAGCGATCGTGTTCCATGAACCGTGACGACCTCCTGAAACGAATGCGCGCCAAGGTGCCGCACCCGGCCACCGCCCGCGAACTCTACCGGGTGCTCGGGATCACCCGAGAGGAGCGGCTGGCCTTCAAGCGCCTGCTGCGCCACATGGTCAACGACGGCGACCTCGTCCTGGTGAAAGGCAAGCTCTATGGGCTGCCCGATCGCATGGACCTCGTGGTCGGCAAGCTCGACGGCCATGCCTCGGGAATTGGCTTTGTCGCGCCCGAGCGCCCAATCGAGGGCCTGACTCGCGATATCGTCGTGGCCGCGAATAACTTGCAGGAGGCCCTGCACGGCGACCGGGTGGTCGTGCGCATCGAACGCTATCGCGAGGACGGACGCGCCGAGGGCAAGATTGTCCAGGTGCTCGAGCGCGCCTCGAGCAGCATCGTCGGGCGCTTCGACGTGGAGCCCTCCGGCCTCGCGTTTGTCGTGCCATTCGACAAGCGGCTGACGGCCGAAGTGCAGATTCCGCACGAGGAGACCATGGGCGCCGAGGCGGGGCAGATGGTCACCGTGACGATCACGCGATGGCCGACACCCACGCGCGGCCCGGCCGGCCACATCACCGAGATTCTCGGCGACGTCAACGACCCCGGCGTGGACACCGAGATCATCCTGCGCAAGCACGGAATTCCGAAGGAACACAATCCCGAGGCCGTGGCCGAGGCGGCCCGCATTGGCGGCGTCGTTCGCGAAAGCGACCTGGCCGGCCGCACCGACTTTCGCGACCGGACCGTCGTGACCATCGACGGCGAGACCGCCCGCGATTTTGACGATGCCATCTCGATCGAGCGGCTGCCGAATGGGCACTACTGGCTGGGCGTGCACATCGCCGACGTCTCGCACTACGTTCGGGACGGTTCAGCCCTTGACGCCGATGCCTTCGATCGCAGCACGTCGGTCTACTTTCCGGAGCGCGCCATCCACATGTTTCCGGAGGAGTTATCGACCGGGCTCTGCAGCCTGAAGCCGGAGGTCGTTCGCCTGGTGCAATCGTGCCTGATGGAGGTGAGCGCCACGGGCGAGGTGGTCCGCCACGAGATGCATGACGGCATCATCCGCAGCGATGCGCGGATGACCTACACCGCGGTCAACGCCATCCTCACGGACGGTGATGCCGAGACCGTGGCCCAGTACCGGCCGCTGGTTCCGATGTTCGAGCTGATGCGGGATCTGTTTGCCATCCTCAATGGCCGCCGGCGGCGACGCGGGTCGGTGGATTTCGACCTCCCCGAAGCCCAGGTGGTGCTCGACGAGGACGGCTTCATCGAGAACATCATCGCGTCGGAGCGCAACGTCGCGCACCGCATCATCGAAGAGTTCATGCTGCTGGCCAACGAGACGGTTGCCAACCACCTCGAAACGCGCCGCATGCCGGCGCTGTACCGGATCCACGAGAAACCCGATCCGCTGAAAGTGATGCAGTTCGAGGAGTTCGTCAGCGCGTTTGGCTTCAGCCTCGGCGCGACCGACGGCAATGTCACGCCGATGCACTTCCAGAAACTGGTGGACAAGATCCGCGGCAACCCGGCGGAGCGGCCCGTCGCCTTCCTCATGCTGCGCACCATGCAGAAGGCGCGCTACGACCCGGTCAACGTGGGGCACTTCGGCCTGGCTGCCGACAGCTACGCGCACTTTACCTCGCCGATTCGCCGCTATCCCGACCTGGTGGTGCATCGCGCCCTGCGCGAACTGCGGCACAGCAAGATCACGGCCGAACGGCGACTCGAACTGGAGGAGGATCTGCCGGAAGTCGGCCGGCACACCTCGGAGATGGAGCGACGCGCCGCGGAAGCCGAGCGCGAGATCCTGCAGTGGAAGAAGGTCCGGTTCATGGCCGACAAGGTCGGCGATGCCTTCGACGGCTACATCACGGGCGTCGCCCCGTTCGGCATGTTCGTGGAACTGATCGAGCACTACGTCGAGGGCCTGGTCCACGTGACCACCATGGCTGACGACTATTACCGCTACCGCGAGACGCAGCACGCGCTGTTCGGCGAGAACAGCAGAAAGCTGTACCGGCTCGGCGACCGCGTCCGCGTCCAGATCATCAAGGTAGACATGGAGCGCCGGCAGATCGACCTGGGACTGGAAGATGTGCTCGAGAAGGTTCGCCAGGACGAGCGCGGGCGCGGACCGACGCGCAGTTCCGCCCGCCCGAAGAAAGAACAGCGCAAGGGGACGCCTGAGGAGCGGCGCCGCCGCAAGACGCAGCGCCCGGGCAAGGCCGAGCGCAAGGGCAGGAAGCGGCGGTGACCAGTCTCGTCGTCGGCACGGCCGGGCATATCGATCACGGCAAGAGCACGCTGGTCCGTGCGCTGACCGGCATCGACCCCGATCGCCTGAAGGAAGAAAAGGCGCGCGGCATCACCATCGAACTTGGCTTTGCTCATGCCGTGATCGGCGAGACGCGGGTGGCGTTTGTGGACGTGCCGGGGCACGAGCGCTTCGTGCGAACCATGCTGGCGGGCGTGGGCGGCATCGACTGCGTGTTGCTGATTGTGGCCGCCGATGAATCGGTGATGCCGCAAACCCGGGAGCACTTCGACATTTGCCGGCTGCTGGGTATTCCGCGCGGCATCGTCGTGCTGACGAAGGCGGACCTGGCCGACGCCGATACGCGGGTGCTGGTGCGCCAGGACGTGGCCGAGCTGGTGAAGGGGTCGTTCCTGGAGGCAGCGCCGGTGATCGAGGTGTCGGCCAGCACCGGCGACGGGCTGGGCGCGCTGCGCGCAGCGATTCAATCGCGGGCAGCCGAAGTGAGCCAGCGCCCCGACACGG
>JBBQSP010000030.1:0-55998 GCA_038213735.1 Vicinamibacterales bacterium
AAACCGAGCTCAGCGTCGCCGACCGGTGATCACGAGGCGTGGAATCGGTGATCACGACCCGTGGAACGGGTGATCACGATGCCGTGGAATGAGTGATCACGATGGCGTGGAACAGGTGTTCACGATGGCGTGGCGCGCGCAATCAGGTCTTCCGCCGTGCACAGCCGTAGCACTCGGCCCGGCAGCAACGCGACCTCTTGTCCCCGTCGCACTGCCTCCTCCTCGAACGGGAATGCCCCCATGGCGATGTCGATGCCGACGCCGCCCTTGGTCTGCAGGAGAAGCACGCGGCGTGCCTGTGCGAACTCACGGGCCCGTGGAATGCGGGGTTCGACCCAATCAAGCGCCAGCAGGGCGTCGATGAACGGCGCCTCGGTGCCCAGGCCTGTAAACAGCGTCAGATCCACGTCGTCGGTGACCCGCGGCTCACCCCATTTCTGCACGGCCAAGCCGCCAATGAAACAAAACCGCCAACCCTTGCTGCGGCAGAACTCCTGCAGTCTCAGTGCGGCGTCGAGCACGTCATTAGAAATGATGTCGTCCGGTGGCACGCGCGTTTACCGGTGCCCTCGTGCGAGGATCTCGTAGAAGTCCACCAGTCCTGAGGTCGGCGACGGCGGGTGTAGATGGACGGCGGAATCGAAGAGGGAATTCAGCCGGAGAAGAGATTCAGCCGTATCCGCATTCCGCACCCTCTCCCGGCGCTCGGCCTCGAGTATCTCGCCGGTTTCCCGCCAACTCATCACGTGAGCCTTCAGGCGTTCACGGAGTTCGGTTTCGGTCATGGTGAAATGGTAACAGGTCAATGCCGCCTGGCGAGGGACTCTTGTCGATATCGAATCGCCTCGACTCATCGGCGGCTATAACCCTGTCCCCCGGCTCCCGTCGCCGCCACTACGACATCGTAGCCGAGCCTGGAGCCCGCGGGATGGGTGCGGTGTATCGGGCGTCTCGGGCGACGGGGATCCGTTGTCGATTGGCCTGGGCCAGTTGTGCCACGTCATCCGCCGCAACGTGAACGTGCTCTACCTGCTGGAGAACAACGGCGTCTACGGCCTGACCAAGGGCCAGTTCTCGGCGTCGGCCGACCCCGGGTCGACCAAGCGTTACGCCTACACGCGCGAACACAAGGTCGAGGTCGTGCAGGCCGACTTCGTCCGCCCGCCGACGAGATTTCCGCCGAGTACCAAGAGGGTTCTGCGAAAAACGTGATGATGCACGACGGCAGCTGGGTGAAGTTCCGCAAGCTGGCGAAGGATTACGACCCGACCAACCGCGATGCCGCCTAGGCGCACATCCGCGAGCACCAGCAAAAGGGGGAGGTCGTCACCGGCCTGCTCTACAACCTGCCGCACGCAGGGTCCGACCCTGGCGGCTCGATGATCCGACAGGAACCGAGATACTCGCAACTCGAACCTCCCTCGATCTTGGGCTGCTACCAGCCCCTACGACGTTATCCGAAATACAAATGAGGCGAACGTGGTCCACGCGGATGTCAGCGCCAGCGGCTCGCTCCACACGCGAAATGTAAAGACCACAAGACCGATGAGATACACCGGGTGCACACTGCGGCGGTGCCGCCAGTCGAACACTGAGGCCAGCAGCACCGGCGACGACCAGACGAGAAACGTCACAGCAAACCCGCCAGGCGGTGGCGGCATGAACGACATCCGGCCCGCAGCGGCAACCAGCAGCGTCGTCGCGGCGACGGTCATCAGCCGCTTGTGCAGATCAGGTCGCCGCCTGAACCAGATGGCCGCACCAAAGAAGCTGGCGAACACCAGCATGTCGAGCAAGGCCACATACAGCAGCCCTTCGGCCGGCCCTCCGCGCGGAAGCGCGGCTGCCCGCCCGACTGCAGTGGTCAGTCCCAGGATGACGAGCACCACGCCGTAGGCCGTGCCGACGCGTCCGAGCTGGAGGTGCCATCGGAGTCGTCCACTCGCCGCGAACACCGCTTGCATCGAGAACAGGACCAGCCATCCCGTGAACACGATGGCGTGGAGATGGATGAGCGGCGGCTGCGTGAGCGTGCCGCGCACAAGCGGACCGTAGTACGTCGGCCAGAAGCCCATAACAGCAATCAACGCCATGAACCCGCTCAACGCGATGTAGAGCGAACGTCGCTGCGCGATCGCGTTCCTCACAGTGATGGTGTGTGCCACGTGTCAGGCCTCTTTTGGAACGGTTGGATGGAACAATAACCCGAGCAGAGTCACAACCACCAGGAACACCTCGGCATAGCCCAGAATGCTCAAGCGCCAGTCAGCGCAATTTGCCCTGCCAGTTGACTGCCACCGGGAGAGACGTCGGCACCGCGTCGGCGCTGTTGCAGCGCACGAAAAAACGCGAGCCGTCGCTGGCGATCGCCATTTGGGTCGGGTCGATGGCGAGCACCGGCGACGCTGCCATGTTTAGGAGATTCAGCCCTCCCGCGGTGGAGACGCGGCGCCGCCGGCCGTCCGCCAGTGACATCCTGCGCCGATCCGCCCCAATCTCTCGCTTCTCGATATGAAGAATGTTGCAACCCGCCGCCGCCGTCAGCCGGTGTTGCGGAGGCCCGCCGAGATGCCATTGATCGTCGAGGCCAACGCGTAGTCGAGGGCTTCGTTGCGTTCGCCGGCACGGGCGCGGCCGAGGAGCGTCACCTGGATCAGGCTCAGCGGATCCACGTACGGGTTGCGCAGCCGGATCGATCGCGCCAGCACGGGATTCTGTTCCAGCAGCTCCGACTGTCCCGTCACCTGCAGGATGAGGCGCCGGGAGCGGGCGAATTCGTCGGCCAGCCGCTCGAAGACGCGGACCCGCAGGGCTCCGTCGGTGACGAGCGCGGCATACCGCGCCGCGATCGAGAGGTCCGCCTTGGCGAGGCCGATCTCGACGTTGCGAACGAGGTCCTGGAAGAGCGGGAACGCCTGCATCATCTCGCGCAGCAGCGAGGCGTGCGCTGCGCCGCGCCCGGCGAAGCGATCGAGTGCGTGACCCACGCCGAACCAGGCGGGGAGCACGTGCCGGCTCTGCATCCACCCGAACACCCAGGGGATCGCGCGCAGATCGTCGAGGCCGCGGGTCTCGCCGCGCCGCGCCGGACGCGACCCGATGCGCGCGTGCTCGAGTTCGGCGACCGGGGTGGCCTGCTCGAAGTACGGGAGCGTGTCGGGATGCTCCGCGATCTCGGCGCGATAGTAGGCGTAGGCATCGCCGGAGAGCGCCGCCATCGCCGCGTGCCAGCGCTCCTGAGCGGCGGCGGCGGGGGGCCGCAGGTTCAGGCGGGCATCGAGCGCGGCCGCCACCATCAGCGACAGGTTGCGTTCGGCCAGCACCGGGTCCGAGTACTTCCAGTTGAGGACCTCGCCTTGCTCGGTGATCTTGATCGCGCCAGCGAAGGCGCCCGGCGGCTGCGACGTGATGGCGCGGTGCGTTGGTCCACCGCCGCGGCCGACCGTGCCGCCGCGGCCATGGAACAGGCAGAGCCGGACGCCGCAGTCGCGGGCGACCTCGTGCAGCGCCCGGTGCGCCTGGTAGATCTCCCACGTGCTCGTCAGCATCCCGCCATCCTTGTTGGAGTCGGAGTATCCGAGCATCACCTCCTGCCGGCCGCCCCACGACGTGAGCAGCCGCGCGTAGTCGGGGCGGATCCACAAGTCGCGACAGATCCCGGGCGCGGCCCGCAGGTCCGCGATCGACTCGAACAGGGGGACCGGCATGACGCCGGGATCATCTTGCCGCGCCGCCACCTGGACGCCGCTGGTCTCGAGGAGCCGCACCAGCGTGAGCACATCATCCACTTCCCGGGCGCCGCTGATGACGTAGCTCCGAATCGCCTGCGGGGGATACTCGCTCTTGAGGTCGGCGATGCCCCTGAGGCTGTCGAGGAGCGCCCGCGTGTCGGCGGAGGGTGGTGCCGGCAGCCCCGCGGGATCGGTGGCGCCATCCAGGTCGGCGCGCGCCCGCGCCAGCACGCGCGCGTGCTGGCGGAGGTCCAGCGCGTGGAGGTGGAAGCCGAACGTGTCGACCTGCCGCAGCAGCGGGTCGATCAGCTGGGCCGCCACGCGGACACCGCCATGGGCCCGCAGGCTGTCGCCGATAATCTGCAGGTCGCGCGCGAACGCGGCGGCGTCGGGGTAGCCCTGGTTCGCACCGGGCTGATGGCGTACCGCTCGCAGCCGCCACCCCATGTAACCGAGCAGGCGCCGGTACACTTCGGTGTCCGACCGGCTGTCGGGCATCGGATCGAGCGAAGGGATCGTCCGCGCGTACTCCGCCAGGCGCTGCTGCAGCGCCTCCGACACCGGCACTCGCAGCGTCGAGGCACTAAGCCGTTCGACGAGCATTTCCAGCCGGCCGAGGTAGGCGTCGAGGATGGTCTCGCGCGCCATCCGCAGTGCCGCGCGCGTGACGTCCGGGGTCACGTGCGGATTGCCGTCGCCGTCGCCGCCAATCCAGGAGCCGAATCGCACGACGCGTGGCCACGCGTCCAGGGCCGGCGACTCGCCGTACGCGTCGGCGAACGCGGCGCCCAGTTCGGCATAGATGTCGGGGATGGTGTCGATGAGCACGTCGGCGTAGTAGTCGAGGCCCATTCGCACCTCGTCGATCACCGACGGCCGGCGGCGCCGCACGTCGTCAGTCTGCCACAGCGCGGTGACCTCGGCCACGATGATGGCTTCCTGCGCGGCCGCCTCGGCGTCGGTCAGCGGCACCCGGTCGAGCGCATCCAGCGCGGCGGCGATCCGGCGGTGCTTGAACAAGACCGTCCGGCGCGACACCTCCGTAGGATGCGCGGTAAAGACCGGCACCACCTCGACCTCGCGCAGCCGCTCGATCACCGTGTCCGCGTCGAGTCCCGCGTCTCGTACGCGCCGCAGCGTGCCCTTCGGGGTGCCAGCCTGTGGCGTCTCGCCGGTCCGCAGCTGCGAGGCGCGCCGGCGCCGGCGGCGATGAGCCGTTTCTGCAAGGTTCGTGAGATCGAAGTAGATGGCGAAGGCGCGCGTCAGATGGTAGGCCTCGTCCACCGGGAGCGCGCTGACCAACTGATCCGCCTCCTGCATCAACGCGACGTCGCTGGAGTCGGTCTCGCCGGCGTCGGCCGCGCGCTCGCGATACCGGATCGCGAGCGTCCGCAGCGCTTCGACCGCGTCGAACACCCGCGCGCCGGCCTGCTCTCGAATCACGTGGCCGAGCAACGTGCCCAGGAGACGCACGTCGCGGCGCAGCGGGGCCAACTTCAATTCCGAGTCGGTGGCGACGAGCTCGGCCAGGCGAAGCGCCGGATCCTCGTGTCGCCACAGCGGGCGGGCGTCGGAGTGCTGTGCCATGGACAGACTGTACGCCGTCCCCGGAACGTTTGCGACCCGGCGACGCCCTGCTGTTCATCATGGCCGCGAGAGTCTACGATCGGGTGATGGCAACCCGCCCGCTCATGCGAGGCATGCTCGTCCCGTGGATCCTGGTCATCCTGTGGATGGTGGTGCCCTGGCGGGGTTTTTAGGACCACCTCCACTGGGGCAGTGTCCAGTGGATCCCTTCGTCTCCCCGCCCGTCAGGCTCCTGGAGATCGCGGCCAACGTGCTCCTCTACGTGCCGTTCGGTGCGCTGTTCGCAAGGACGCAGCCCACTCGGGGCGGCATGCTGTGGCGCACCCTGGCGTGGGCGCTGCTGCTCTCGGGTCTGACGGAGGCATCCCAGCTGTTCAGCCACGGACGGTTTCCGTCGGTGACCGACCTCGTCGCGAACGTGCTCGGTGCGCTGATCGGGGGATGCGCGGCAATGTCCGCGAGCGCGCAATCGGACGACGTGTAGCGCCTGTGCTACGATTGGTCATGAGCCGGCAGATCACTCAGCGCGAACTCCGTAACGACAGCGGGCGGGTCATGCGCGCCTTGGACCGCGGCAAGTCCTTCGTCGTGACCCGGAACGGCGTCCCGGTTGGCGAGCTGATCCCGTTACGCCAGCGGGTGTTCGTATCCGCCGAGACGGCCTTGGCGGCGTTCGCTGGCGCGCCGCGCGTCCGGGCCGCACGATTCCGGAAGGACCTCGATGCCGTGGTCGTTCAGGATCCCACCCCCCGTGGCTAAGCGGCGGCACCCTCGCGGACTCATCGACACCTCCGTCGTCATCGACCTGGAGCAGATCGCTGCAGACGCACTGCCGCTGGAACTGGCGGTATCAGCCGTCACCATGGCCGAACTGGCGGCCGGGCCACACGCGACCGACGACCCTGCTGAGCGCGCCCGACGGCAAGACCGACTTCAACGATCTGAAGCAACCTTCGAACCATTGCCGATGGACGCGGCAGTCGCGCGCGCCTACGGTCGCATTTACGCCGCGGTGACCGCGTCCGGCCGCAAGGCACGCGGCCGGCGCGCGGTGGACCTGTTCATCGCCGCGACCGCCGTCGCAGCCGGCTTACCGCTTTACACCAGGAACCCAGACGACTTCGTGGGCTTGTCGGACCTGCTGGACATCGTCGTCGTCTGATCCGACAGGCCCGGTCTTTCAGGGCGAATAGAGTAGAAGCTAGCAGCTCAGCCGACCGCCGCCCACCGATCCGATTCGACGATCCGCTTCGTCGTCTCGTGGCGATACGCGAACATGCGCGCGATCTGTCGCTCGACGAATCCGCCTGCCAGCCACTGGCCCACCACGCCGAGCGGCAGCGCGTAGTCCCGCAGGATGGTTGGCCGGAGGCGCGGCAATCCGCGTCTCTTTGACGAACCGCCTCATGGCTGAATCGAGACACCCTTCCAGAACGCCACCCGGCCCGCGATATGCGCGGCCTCCGGTTTGGGCGTGGCGTAGTACCACGCGGCGTCGGGATTGTCGTGCCCGTCGACGGTCACGGTGTAATACGAGGCCAGTCCCTTCCATCCGCAGGTGGTCGTGGTGGCGCTCGGCCGGATGTGAGCGGCCTTGACGGCCTCGGCCGGAAAGTAGTGGTTGCCTTCGACGACGACGGTGTCGTCGCTCTCGGCGATGATTGTGCCCTTCCAGACGGCTTTCATGTCTTGTATGACGCCGGCCTGAGGCCGTATGGTTCGCGTGGACGCGTTGAGGCCGTCAATACGGTCTATCGTCTCTCTCGTCACCTTCGTCTGACCGCACCCTTGGAGGATTCATGCGCACCGTTTCTCGTGTCGTGGTTCTGTTCGCTGGTGGCATGATGGCGCTCGCCGCGGCCGGAGCCGCCCAGGCCCCGCCGCCGCTCGACGCCACCGCACAACTGCTCAAGGCGCTGTCGGAGGCCCCTGGCCCATCAGCGTTCGAAGAAGACGTCCGCCGCATCGTCGTCAACGAGTTCACCGCGGTTGGCGCCGCGATTGAGTACGACGGACTCGGATCGGTGCTCGCCACATTGCCCGGCAATACCACCGGGCCGCGCGTGATGGTGACCGCGCACATGGATGAAGTCGGCCTGATGGTCCAACACATCACCGCTGACGGTTTCATCCGCGTGAAGACGCTCGGAGGCATACTCGATCAGGCCCTCCCCGATCAGCGCTGGACGATCCTCGGCCGCAATGGTCCCGTGATGGCGGTCAGCGGCCTGCGCACGACGCACGTCCTGCCTCCGGCGCAACGCGCGAGCGTCTGGTCGCTCGAAGATACGTTCCTCGACGTCGGCGCGTTGTCTAGAGAAGAGGTCGAACGCATGGGGATTCGACCGGGCGACGGCATCGCGCCCCAGAGCGAGTTTGTGGTGATGGCCAATGGCCGCTATGCGGGCAAGGCCTGGGACGACCGGGTTGGACTCGGCGTGATGATCGCGGCGGCGCGTCGCATCCGCAGCGAGGGTCTCACCTTGCCGGCGCAGATCATCTGGGTCGCGACCACGCAGGAGGAGATCGGATTGCGCGGGGCGCAAACCGCGGTCGACAAGGCGCGGCCCGACATCGGCATTTCGATCGAGGCGGGTGTGTCGGCTGATTACCCCGCGATCGGACCGACCCAGGCGCAGGAGCGGCTGGGCGGCGGGCCGGGCATTTTCCTGCTCGACAGCTCGATGATTCCCAACCGTAAGTTCCGCGATTTCTTTTTCGATGTGGCCCAACAGGCACGCATCCCGCTGCAGCCGAACGTGCTCACGGGGTACGGTGAGGATGGCGCGGAGATTCAGCGGTATGACACGGGACGCGCCACGGTCAATATGACGGTGCCGACGCGATACCTGCACGGCCACACCGGCGTAATTCAGCGGACCGATTTCGATCGCGCGGTGGAGTTATTGCTGCAGGTGCTGACGCGGCTCGACGCCAAGACGGTCACGCTGCTGTCCAGCTTCGCTCCGTAGCGCATGACAGGTCGGAGAATACGACGCCCCAGCCGAACGTGTCGTCGGCGCGGTTGCGCTCGGCCGCTCGACGCCTGCCATGTGGTGGCCGCGCGCCAGGCACGGCCCAGGAAGAAGTGACGGCGAAGCGCGCCGTGTTACGCAGCTGCCGAGTCGGTGGCCGCCGCCTGGCCTCGCCTGAATGGCTGTTTCGCGGTATAGGTCAACGAGCGCCAGAGCCATTCGACGGGGCCGAACTGGAAGCGGGCAAGCCAGATCGGGCTGATGATCAGCTGGGCGATCCAAATCGCGAACACCACGAAGTAGAGTTGATGGCGCTCGAGGTGGCCGTACCAGCCGAGCCCGAAGCCATAAAAGACCAGCGCACAGACGAGCGAGTGCGTGACGTAGTTCGACAGCGCCAGCTGTCCGACGGCGGCCAGCGACCGCCGCAGCCACGGCAGCCATCCCGATCGGGCGAACAGGAGCAGCGCGCCAAGGTGGCCGATCGTCATCGCGATCCGCCCCAGGTCGTAGGTCCACAACGAGCGCAGGAACGACAGAATCGAGTACTGACCGTCGACGATGATCCGGAGTTCGTAGTAGTTGACCGCGATGCCGATGGTGTAGCCGGCGGCGACCATCGCGACATATGCGGAGGTGGGGCTCTTCAGCCTCAGGACGCCGTTCTTGAAGAGCGCCATGCCGGCGAGCATCATCGCGACGACGTCGAAGAAATAGCGGTAGTTCCACCACGACTGGTAATGCGCGTTCAACGGCGCCTGGTGCATGAAGACCTCCGCGTACGAGCCCCGATACGCCGCCAACTTCTTATCGAGCGCACGCTGATCTGGTTTCAGGTCGCTCTCGAGTTTCTTCCACGCCTCGAGATCGTCCTGCTGATCCGGCGTGAGCGTCGTGCCCGATGCGGCGGCCGCCTGGGCTGCCGAGGCTTTGCGCCACGCGTCATCGGCGTTGTAGGAGTCCAGGCCGTTCCAGAGCGCACCGATCGCCAAGCCTGCGGCCGCCATGGTCAAGAGCGTCCGTGGCGGCAGATTGCGGAGGGCAAAGAGGAAAAGCGCCGCGCAGCCGTAGTAGAACAGGATCTCTCCGGTCCACAGCAGGAGGTACGAATGAATGACGCCGAAGCCGATCAGCCACAGGTTCCGGCGGTAGTAGATGTCGGCGGTGTCGGTGCGGCCGGAGGCCTCGAGACGCGAGGTCAACAGAATGAGGCCGGCTCCAAACAGCATCGAGAACATGCCGCGCTGCGTGCCTTCGAAGAACACTTGAATCACGGCCCATGCCCAGAAATTGGCGCCGGTCGCTCCTCCCCAGATCGTCGGGTCGCTGTATGACGAGGGCAATCCGAAGGACGTGACATTCATCAGCAAGATGCCAAACAGCGCGACGCCTCGAATCATGTCGATGTGGGTAAGGCGTTCGCGAACGGGCGCCGATGCGGCGTGAATCTCGGTCAAGCGACCTCCTGGGGCAAGGGGTGCGCGGGTGGACGGGCGGCGCCGGAATCATACTCTAGAGTTGGCCGGTGGAGGTCATGGGCCGCAGCGGGGCAGCCAGACGGACCCGGGCCAGGGGGTGTCTAGCGGCCTGCCAGGCGCGTGAGGAGGGTCTTCCAGTAGTCCTGCGCCCCGAAAAACTCGCGCACGCGAACGCGCTCGTTCAGGCCGTGCGCGAACATGTCGCTGTCTTTAATGAAGATTCAGCGGACGGATTTCGACCGCGCGGTGGAGTTACTGCTGCAGGTGCTGACGCGGCTCGACGCCAAGACGGTCACGCAGCTGTCAAGCTTCGCTCAGTAGTCGCCATTCGGTCCGCCGTACCGCGAAAGACCTTGAATGCCTGAAACAGGACTTTACCCAGTCCACCATCGATCGAACCAGCGCAGACCGCTGATCACTGCACCGTCTTCGACGCGCGCGCCACGGGCACCAGGCGGTAGACCGGCGTCCGGTCGCCGTCCACGCCGCGGACGTTGGCGTCAATCATCACGTAGATAGCGCCGTCGGGGCCCTGTTGCACGTCGCGGATGCGGCCGACGCCCTGGAGCAGGGTTTCGCGGGCCACGACTCGCCGCCCCTTGAGGGTCAGGCGCACCAGCCGCTGCCCGCTCATGCCGCCCACGAGCATGTCGCCCTTCCAGCCGTTGAAGCGATCGCCGGTGTAGAAGATCATCCCCGACACGCCGATCGACGGCACCCACACGTAGGTAGGCTGCGCGATGCCGTCCTTGTGCGTGCCCGCGTGAATGGCCAAGCCGGTGGTGTAGTGGACGCCGTAGCCGATGGCGGGCCAACCGTAGTTTTGGCCAGGGACGATCAGATTCAGCTCGTCGCCGCCCTGCGGGCCGTGCTCGTTCTGCCAGAGATCGCCGGAGGCGGGATCGAACGCCATGCCCTGCGCGTTGCGATGGCCGAGCGTCCAAATTTCAGGCAGGGCGTGCGGCCTGCCCACGAACGGATTGTCTTTCGGCACGCGGCCATCGTCGTGAAGGCGCACGGTCTTGCCGTTGTGTGTCAACAGGTCCTGCGCGGGATGGCGGTGGAGATCGGGCACGGCCGGCCATTGCCGATCGCCGAGCGTAACGAAGAGGTAGCCTTGCTTATCGAAGGCGATGCGCCCGCCCCACATCGAGCTGCGGTTCGTGCCGTTGCCCGGTGCGTTCGCCAAGAAGATCTCCTGAAGGTTGGAGAGGCGATCGCCCTCGAACCGTCCGCGCGCCACGGCGAGGTTGCCGTAGCCATTCGCACCGGGCTTCACGTAGCTCAGATAGACCAGCCGGTTCGAGGCGAAGTCCGGATGCAGCACGACGTCCCGCAACCCCGCCTGCTCGCGGCCGTCTTGCGCAGTTGCGCCGTTGCCAAGGAAGAGGATGGCCGGCAGCCCCGCCACCGGCGTCGGCAGCAGGGTGCCTTGCCGCACGATCCGCAGCCGGCCCGGGCGCTCGGTAATCAGCATGTCCCCCTCAGGCGTGAACGCCATGGCGTGGGGATGCTGCAGGGTCGTCACCACGTCCAGCCGGAAGTCGTGGAGGGAAGTGGGGAAGACCGTCGCAGCGGGCGGAGCCTGTGCCCCCGCGTCGATAATGCCGGCACCCGCGCCAATCACGCAGGCGAGCAGAACCAACGACAGCGGCCGGCGGGGACATCGAGTGGAGATCGCGGGACGGGTCATGATGAGCCCACGATACGGCGATCCTCCAGCGGAATCAATCGGCCGGGTGAAGTTATTCTCTGGAATGAGCGGGTACGAGGTCGCGCTGCCTGCGCCCTACTTCTGCAATGAGGCGAGCGTCGGCGCCAGGCGGCCCGGGTTGTGACACGCCTTGCACGTTACCTTGGTCGTGGCCGCACTCGCCGGATTGGCCTTCCACTGCTGCGCCGTCGCTTCGTACGGCGTGCCCTGCAGCAGCGTGAGCATCCGATCGAGATGCTTCATCATTTCTTCGGTCCGGCCGGTTCGCTGAGCCGACTGAACCAGTCCGCCAAGCACTTCGCCGCGGTGGTGGACCGGAAGTTTGTCGATGGCTGATCCCTGCTGCTGCCACAACAGCGAGTAGTTCGAGTACGCGTCCGTCCATGCGCTGGCCCGGTGCGGTTCAGGCAGGCGGTCCGCAAGCACCGCGTACGTGCCCCCGGTGATCGCGGCCACGCCGTCGTTGCCCGAGGTCTGGTTGGCCGCTTCCGCGAAGGCGGCCCGCGCCGTTTCAATCCGCTTGAGGAACTCGGTGGCATTACCGGCCTCATGGGCGAGCACGGCGCGATACATTCCCGCAGAGCCTCGCCAGGCCAGCAGGTTGCCGCGTTGATCGGCACGATCCTGGAGAAGCAGCTCGACGTTCTTCTCGCCACGGGCAAAACGAACCAGGTCGTTGGCCATGAATCCGGCGAAGATGTCTTCCCGCACCAGGGTGTGCACGGTCAGCCGGCGGTCCGAGAGGGGCGGCTCAGGCGACTGCGCGTTCGCGGCGGTGATGGTCGCCAACAGCAGGACGAAGCTTGACATGAGACGCATAGTTGCTCCGAGAGTGTCTGACGGATGGCCGGGCTGCAAAGTTCCCCGGTATCCTACGCTATTATCCGAACGCAAACGGAGGAGTTACCATGCCGACCTGGTCATCTGTCGCTCGTGCTGCGGTCATTACACTCGCGCTGTCGACCGGGATTGACCCCGGCGGGGCGGCCGCGAGCCAGGGCGATGTCTTCAACCGCGTGGCACACGCCACCGCCGTGTCCGAAGGCGGCGTGAAGATTCACTACGCATCACTAGGCAAGGGGCCACTGGTGGTCATGATCCACGGCTTTCCAGATTTCTGGTACTCGTGGCGGCACCAGATGGACGCGCTCGCACAAAATTTTCAGGTGGTCGCGATCGATCAGCGCGGCTACAACTTGAGCGACCAGCCGAAGGGCGTCGAGAGCTACGACATGCGTCTTTTGGTTGCCGATGTCGCGGCGGTGATCCGTCACGTTGGCCGCGATCGGGCCACCATCGTCGGTCACGATTGGGGTGGCATGGTCGCCTGGCAATTCGCGATGAACCTGCCGCAGATGACCGAGAACCTGGTGATTCTCAACCTTCCTCATCCGCAAGCCCTGTCGCGCGAACTGCGGATCAATGCCGAGCAGATCAAGAACAGCACGTATGCGCGCAACTTCCAGGAAAAAACTTCGGCGGATCCGACGGTGTTCTTCGGACGGCCGATGACGGCCGAAACGCTTGCCGGCTGGGTGCGCGACCCCGCCGCACGCACGCATTACATCGAAGCCTTCAATCGTTCGGACTTCGACGCGATGCTGAATTATTACAAGCGCAATTATCCCCGTCAGTCGGGCGCAGATGCTCCGCCACCGCCCGACATGCCAAAAGTTCAAGCCCCGGTTCTCATGTTTCACGGCCTGCGCGACACCGCGCTGCACTCGGACGGACTGGCGGGAACCTGGAACTGGGTGGCGAAGGACCTGACGCTCGTGACCGCCCCGGACGCCGGCCATTTCGTTCAGCAGGACGCCGCCGACCTGGTCACCACGACAATGAAATGGTGGCTATCGAGCCGTGCCAACCGCCAGGATTAACCGGCGCCAGCTGACCGCCAGCAACAACTTGACGCTGTCGGTGACATAGCAAGCGATGGCCGCCGCGTTGCGGCGGCCATCATCCCAAGAAGCCCAGAGTTGCGATCAGCTCTTCGCCTGCGCTCGGTGGCCAGTTACCTCACCGTAACGCTCGTCGTGTAATTCGAGCTCGAGAGAAGGATGTCAAGGCCTGCCGAACCCCGGAGCGCAAGATCCGCACGGCCGTCATGGTCGTAGTCGAATGGCACCGGAGTATCGTCGAGGCGACCCCACGCGATCTCGAGGCGCGACGGAGTTCCCTTGTTCGAAGCAACGATCGACCACGTTCCGGTTGAGGGCCGGAAAACGGCGAGGTCGGTGCGACCGTCGCCATCGTAGTCAGCCGGAACCGGCACATCGTCCGGCATACCCCAGATCATTGGCGCTGCGGCGCCATAACGGATCGAAGACAGCCACAGCCGCCATTCACCGGTCGCCGCGTTGAACGTGCCGGGGTCGGACAGGCCGTCGCCGTCGAAATCGCCAGACACGGAAACGTCCGGGCGGGTCAGCGCTGCGCGGCCATCTTCGCCCTCGCCGGCTGCCGGCGCGTCCGCAGTGGCGGAGGTCGCACTGTCGCTGGTGAGGCTGTTCTTGCCATTCCCGCCGGTCTTGACGGTCACGGTAATCGTCGCACTGCCGACGTTGCCGGCGTTATCGATCGCTCTGGCTGTCAGTTGGTATGTGCCGTTGGCGACGCTGCCGGTGTCCCACGAGTAGTTGTAGGGCGCAACGGAAATTGCGCCTGAGAGTGTATTTCCGTTCAGCAGATAGCTGACTGACTTAAGACCGCCCGCGTCGGACGCCGTAATCCTGACATTTACTTTCTTGCCGTTGAGGGTCTCGTTGTTTACCGGAGAGGTAAACGCCACCGTGGGTGCCGTGGCGTCGGCCGTGGGCGTCGTCGACGACGGCAGGGGCGCGCTGGTCGTCGACGCAGAGGCGATCCAGGTGAACGGTTTCGACGACGTCAAGGACCCGTCGGACACGGTTGCAGTCACGCTGTAATTGCCGGCGGTTTGCAGGGTGCCCGAGATCACTCCGGTCGAAGAGTTGATGGTGAGTCCTGGTGGCAGCCCGGATGCGCTGTAAGTTAACGCAGCCTCCTCAGGGTCCGTGGCAACGAGCGCAAGTGTGACCGAACTGCCGACCGCTCCCGACTGATTCGGCGGCTGGTTCAGTGTCGGAGCCAGGTTGGTGGTGGTGAGATCGAGGACGACCTCAGTAGACTTCGGACTGAGGCCGGTGGCATCGTAGGCCTGGACCACGATGTAGTAGCGCTGCCCAACCGGTGGCGACAACACGTGGGTCACCACGTTGCCGACATCCACCGTGGTCGGGTGCGACCCGGGCTGCGTACCGTATGAGAGCTTGTAGCCAACGACCGTCGGCTCAGGGTTCTTGTCCCACGAGACTGTCGCAGCTTCAAGCGACTGAACGCTAACAAACCACAGTACCGTAATCGCGATTACATTGACGCAGCGCATGGTCCCTACCTGGCTAAAAGTTCTTTAAGGTCAAACTGGTGTAAATCAACGGGTTTGACCGTGTAGGGGGGGGCCGACCCGGTCATCTGCCGGGCGATAGTGCATGCGCGTTGCCAACCGCTGGCGACGGGGTCCAGGTACGGTCGGAGCGGTGTAGAAGTTGAGCACCACCCGCTGGGAAGCAACCGAGCGTTGCATTCCAGATCTTCCTGCTGCTGCGCGGGACGGCGCACGCCGCGACCCCTCCCACGATCAACACGCAACCCCGAATGCCGTGATGGATTTTGGCGTGTTCCCGGGACACGAACCCTGCAGAAGCGGATGCCGCCGTCCGATAGAATCCTCCGCGTGACCCTGTCTCCGCCCATCGGTTGGCGCGCCACGCTCGGCGTTTGGGCAGTGGCCATCTTCAGCGTCATCCTGGCGCGCACCGCCTGGGTCGGCGACGATGCCTACTTCACACTGCGGACCATCGACAACTTCGTCAACGGCCTCGGGCTGCGCTGGAACGCCGCCGAGCGCGTGCAGGCCTACACGCATCCGCTCTGGCTGATGGTGCTGACCCCGTTCTACTGGCTCACCGGCGAGCCGTACTTTTCAACCGTGACGGTATCGATCGTCCTGTCGCTGCTGACCGTCTGGTCGATCATTGCGTTCGCGCCTTCGCCGTGGAGCGCAGTCACGGGCGTCCCGATCCTGCTGCTGTCAGCGCCGTTCGTCGACTACTCGACCTCGGGGCTCGAGAACCCGCTGACCAACCTCCTGCTGGTTGCGTTCTTGCGATGGCACTTCACGGGCTCCGGGACGCCGCTGGCCTGGTCGTTGCTGGCGTGCGCGCTCATGCTGAACCGAATCGACCTGGGACTGGCCGTGCTGCCGTTGTTGGTGACCCGGCTGTGGCGCGAGCCGTGGCGGGTCTCGGCACGCGCCGTGGCCTTGGGTTTCCTGCCGCTGATCGTGTGGGAGATCTTCAGCCTGGTGTATTACGGCTTCCCGTTCCCCAACACGGCCTACGCGAAGCTGGCGACGGGCATCGAGTCCCACGAAGCTGTGCAGCAGGGCTTCATCTATTTGCTCGATGCCGTCCGCCGGGATCCCCTGACGGTCGTGACCATCCTGGCGGCGGTGTTGTGGGCGCTGGTCGCGGGCCCGCGCGGGTCGCGGCCGGTGGCCTTCGCGATTGTAGCCTACGTCGGCTATGTGGTGTGGTCGGGTGGTGACTTCATGGCTGGTCGCATGCTGGTTGCGCCGCTCGTGATGGCGGTGATGATCCTGGTGGCTGCTGACGTCACCGGTGGCGTGCCCTGGGCGCTGATGCCGGTCGCGATGCTAGGCTCCATGGCCTTGCACTCGCCCCTGAGCCGCAATGCGCTCGATCTGGGTGACAACCTGACGGCGAGTGGGGTGGTCGACGAGCGCGGCTTTTATTTCGGCGCCAACGGGTTGCTGAATTACTCCCGCGAGGTGGTGTTCCCCGGGGGCAACGACCAGGTGAACGGCCACCAAACGCGGGAACGCGGCAAAGGCTCATTGAGTATGGCCAGGCCGGGTTGCTCGGGTACTTCGCCGGGCCGACCGTGCACATCATCGATCATTTGGCGCTCGGCGATCCGCTGTTGAGCCGCCTGCCGTCGATGCGGCCATGGCGCCCGGGGCACTTCCGGCGTGCGGTGCCGCCGGGGTATCGCGAGACCCTGGATTCAGGCACGAACCACATCACCGATCCAGCGATTGCCGCGTACTACGAGCGGTTGTCGCTGGTCGTGCGGGGCCCCATCTGGGATCGGCGCCGGCTGATGACCATCGTGCGCATGAACCTCGGCGCCTACGACCACTGGCTGCCGGCCGTCAGTTCGCCGTCGCCGTAGTCACGGCCGCGAAGAGCTCATGCCCTCGCAGGGCCCTGGAAATTACTTCCGCTTTTTGGGAGGTATTCCTCTTTGTCCTTCCGCGCAGTACTGCTCTGAGATGCACGTAGGGCGGCCGCCAACCACGGTGGCCGCCCTTTTCACTTCTGCTACTTCTTGATGACGTCGCCGCCCGCAAGGATGCCCCGTCCTGAATGGCAGAGCAGCCGAGCTCGCATGCCGCCTATTTCAGCAAGAGTCGTGCCCCGACCATGCCGCCGGGGCGCTACTCCGCGCGAGACTGAATTCGACAGCCTGCCAGTTCTTTCGCTATAGCGTCGTGCGCTTGTGGCCGAGGTCGCCGTCAGGTCCCATGGTGGCCTCGGTTGCCGTCTGGTTCGCATTCGGTGTCTGGCTGCGTGAACGGACGAGCGCGTCTCCCGATTCCTGGTCCTGATCCTGGTTGCCCTGTCCGGCCCGAAATGTAGTGCCGTCGCCTTTACTCCCGGGCTGGTTGTGTCCCACCTCTTCAGCCCCTCGGACCGGATCCGGCCGGGTCGCTTCCGTTTGTGGGTGGTCCGTACTCTTCTCTTCGCTCATTGCTCACCTCGGGTTTGGAGTGAGCAAGCGTTGTGCCGTGGTGCGCTCCTCGCGGGCGCGCCTCAACACCTCGTCCGCGCTCTCCTGGACGAGGTCGCGACCTTCGGCGATTGCCAGGTCGGTCTTGTCGCGCTCCTCGCGCAGGCTGTCGTCGGTCTTGTCGCGCGCGACGGAGGGCTTCGGGCTCGTCATGACAGCGGTAGACGGTATCACCGAATGTGCAGCCGCCAGCCGGGTGCGGCGGGGTGGGCGGCTGGACAGGTTCTCGGGCAGCCGATTCTCCGCCAGACCGCTGTTGAAGCTCCAGCTCTGCCTTTGGCGCTATCCGACCCACCCTTTCTCACTTTCGCCATACTTCAGGCTCAGCCATGTCGGATCCAGGGACGAATTCTGACGCTCCTTACGTAGAATGCCGCGAGTAGGTTTGAATTGCTGTTCTGGAGGGATGAAATGAGATTGCTAAGAGTCGTTGGACTGTTGGCGGGCCTGCTGGCCCTGATGCCGGTGACCGGCTGGGCGCAGCCTGCGCAGACCGGCACCATCTCCGGTACCGTGATGGATAGCTCGAACGCGGTTCTGCCCGGCGTGACGGTGACGGTCACCAGCCAGGACCGCGGGTTCGTGCGATCGACGGTCACTGATGCGAACGGCCGCTACCTGTTTCCGGCGGTGCCGATTGGCCAGTACCGGGTGATTGCGACCCTGCAGGGGTTCAACACTGCCGAGGCCTCTGACAACGTCGTCGAGACCAGCAAGAACACCGACCTGCCCTTGACGATGACTGTAGGCGCCCTGACGGACACCGTGATCGTGACCGGGAGCACCCCGATCGTCGACACGACGACCGCGACGGCGACCACGACGGTGCGCCGCGAAGAGTTCGACAAGCTGCCGGTTGGCCGCAACTACCAGTCGCTGATCGGGGCGGCGCCCGGCGTGGTGGGCACCGGCAACGTCAATGCGCTCGGCGCGCTGTCGAGCAACAACCTGTTCATCATCGACGCGGTCGACACCACCGACCCGACCACCGGCACGTTTGGCACCAACCTGAATTTCGAAGCCATCCAGGAAGTGTCCGTGTACACCTCGGCGGCCGGCGTTGAGTACAGCCGCGCGCAGGGCGCCATCGTCAATGTGGTCACCAAGTCGGGCACGAACCGCTTCGAGGGATCGGCCAAGTACATCTTCCTGAACGACGAGTGGGACGCGCAGAACACGACCAAGAGCGAGGTGACGGGGGCGTCGCTCGAGCGGGTCAAGTTCGACCAGGTCAATCCGGTGTATTCGTTCACCGGCGGCGGCCCGATCTGGAGAAACCGGGCGTGGTTCTTTGGCACTTATGAACTGGCCCAGAGCACGTCGCCGCAGCGGCAGACCGTCGGCCAGATCCCCGAGGACTTCCAGCAGGTGCGCGAGGACAAGTTCTCGAATATCCGCGGCACCGTGCAGCTCGCCGAGGGGCACACTGCCTGGGTCAAGTACTACAAGTCGCCTTCCGACGGGTTCGTGATCGACTACTGGGGCGCCGCCGCCGAACGCGAATCCCTGACCGGACAGAGCCAGAGCGCGTCCAACTGGGCGGCGCAGTGGAGCGGCGTGGTGCGCAACAACTTGTCGATGGAGGCCGCGTTCGCGGACTACGCCTCGCTGATCACGGTCGACACGTTCGAGCCCAGCGGCCGCTTGTCGAACGCGCCCGTCTTCAACGTCGCCGAGAGCAAGTACTACAACGGCGCGACGTTCAACGGTTTCGTCGAACGCCCGCGCCAGCAGTTCAACCTGGCGGCCAACTGGTTCCTGTCGCCGGGCGGCCGCTCGCACAACATCAAGGTCGGCTACGACTTCCAGAAGCTCGAGTCCAGCTCGCAGTTCGACTACCCGAACAAGCAGCTGTACTTCGCCGAAACCTACCTGCAGGCGACCGGCGCCATGGTGCCGCAATCGCGGCGCGACTTCGATGCCGGCCCGTCGACCTCCACCGGCAAGATTCACGCGATCTTCGCGCGCGACAAGTTCGAGCTGAGCGATCGCATCTCGCTCGAAGTCGGCGTGCGGTACGAGACGCAGACGGGAACCAGCGACGTCGGCTCCGACACGGTCGATACCGGTGTCTTCACGCCGCGCGTCTCGGGGACCTACGACATCACCGGCGACGGCAAAACGCTGGTGACGGGCAGCTATGGGCGCTACTACGCCAGCATCATCCAGGGCTTCTCTGACGCCTTCGCCAGCGTGCCGCAGCAGACCAACTACGACAACTTCGTCTGGAACGGCAGCGCGTATGTGTTCTCGAATCGCGTCCAGCTGAGCGGCTCGACCTTCCGGCCGAACACCGACCTCAAGCCGTACCACATGGACGAGGGCACCATCGGCTTCCAACGACAGATTGGGCAGTCGCTCGGTGCCGGCGTGCGGTTCATCACCCGCAAGTGGGACAACCTGATCGACGACGTCCGCACCTTCAACCCCGACAACACCATCCTGCGCCAGGTCGTCAATTACGAACCCGCCGAGCGCAAGTATCGCGGCGTGCAGTTCACCTTCGAAAAGCGGTTTGCCAACAACTGGAACGCCCAGGGCAGCTATACCTACTCCCAGACCCGCGGCAACCATTTCGGCAACAACTTCACCGCCCTCGGGGACTACCTCGACGCCCAATGCCGGACCACCGCCGACCTCACGGTCGGCAACGGCGGCATCATCCCGTGCGCGGAGGTTAACAACGGCGCCAACAAGTACGGCGCGCCGATCTACGACCGTCCGCACAACGTCAAGCTGAATGCCGCGTACGTTCGCGGGTTCGGGCCGGTCAATGTCACGGTCGGCATGTTGACCGACTTCATTTCGAAGCGGCGCTACCAGAAGGAGCGCACCGTGAACGTCCTCACGCCGGGGACGCTGAACAACAACGGTCCGACCGCGACGTACTACTACAACGAGTTGGGTGAAGACAGCCTCGACGGCATGGAGAACTCCACCGACTTCTCGACTGAACTGACCTGGAAGGTCGCCGGCACCCACCAGGCCGCCTTGCGGGCGGAGGTCTTCAACCTCTTGAACAACGAGGAGAAGATCATCAGCAACAACGTCACCTGGTGTGGCAGCACCGCCACCGCCGCGTGCACGACGGCAGTCAACAACTTCGGCAAGGCTAGCGCGCGCGGGTCGTTCCTGCAGCCGCGCCGCTACCGTTTCTCGCTGATCTATCGGTTCTAGCGTCCGCCCTGTGCCGGTGGCGCCCTGGCGCCACCGGCCGCTCTTTCGCGCGGGGTTACCTCAACGAATGGCTCCCCCGACCATGACCAGGAGGGCAGCCGATCACTTCGACAGCGGTCATCGCCTCGCACTCCTCCTCGGACGCGCGCCCGCCGACGCTATGATGTTCGCTGACCCGTGAACAGACGCATTGCCATCTTCACGCTGCTCTACGCCAGCGAGGGTGCGCCCATTGGCTTCATCTGGTGGGCGCTCCCCACGCTGTTGCGCTCAGCCGATGTGCCGATCGAGCGGATCACCTCGCTCACGGCGGTGTTGCTGCTGCCGTGGATGTTCAAGTTCCTGTGGGCACCCTTCCTGGATCTGCTCCGCAGCCGGCGCTGGGGCTACCGCGCCTGGATCATCAGCATGCAGACGGTGATGGCCGCGGCGCTGGTGCCGCTGGTGTGGCTGGACCCGGTCGCTGATTTCGGATGGTGGCGGCTGCTGTTGCTGGTCCATGCCGTCGCCGCCTCGACCCAGGATGTCGCGATCGACGCGCTGGCCATTGGCGCCGTGCCGCCGGAAGCGCGCGGCCGGCTGAATGGCGCCATGCAGGCCGGCATGTTGACCGGGCGCAGCGTGTTTGGCGGCGGCGTGTTGCTGGTCGGCACGTGGTTCGGCCGCGAGTGGATCGTCGGTTCCCTGGTGGCCTGGATCGTCGTGGCCCTCGCCGGGGCGGCCATGCTGCGGGAAGCGGAGCCGCCGCGACGGGCCGACGCGGGAGCCTTCTTCGGCGCGCTGGCCGCGGCCATCCGGCTGCGCACCACCTGGATCGGGCTCGCGTTCGCACTGGTGGCGGCGGCCGCGTTCGAGGCGACCGGCCAACTGGCCGGTCCCTTCCTGGTCGATCGCGAAGTCGCCAGCGGGACGATCGGGATCTTCTTCGGGCTGCTCGTCGTCGGCGCGATGCTGGCCGGCGGGCTGGTGGGCGGCACGCTGTCGGATCGCCTGGGCCGCTTGCCGTCAGCGGCCGGTTCGCTCGTTGGGTTCGTTGTCATGATTGTGTTGCTGGCACTGGCCGACCTGAGCGGCGGCGCCGGCGCGGGCACGCTGATCGCCCTGCTCACGGGGATGTACTTCTTCGTGGGGTTCTTCACCGCCGTGTCGTACGCGCTGTTCATGGACCTGACCGACCCCCGCCTCGGCGCCACGCAGTTCAGCGCCTACATGGCGGCCACCAACGGCTGCGAGTCCTGGTCGGCCTGGACCAGCGGCCGCATCGTCGCCGCGCAGGGCTACCCAACCGCCTTCCTGGTGATGAGCGCGGTCTCGCTGCTGGGGTTGCCCCTGCTGGCCCTCATGCGGAAAATGGGCAACGCGCGCGGCCTGCATTACGATAAGGGCTCCTGGCATGTTTGAATCGAGCACACTGCTGCAATCGCTGCGTAACACCGTGGGCAATATTTGGGCCCATCTGCCCGACCTGGGCCTGGCGCTGCTGCTCCTTATTGCGGGATGGCTGATCGCGAAACTCATTCGCCAGGTGGCCATTCGCGTGATGAAGGCGGCCCATGTGGACGAACTGGCCGAGCGCTCGGGCCTGGACGACTTCCTCGTGCAGGGCGGTGTGGAGTACACGACCGTCACCCTGATTGCCGGGGCGTTCTACTGGCTGATCATGGCTGCCGTCTTCATCGCGCTGCTCGACGCGCTCGGCCTGCAGGCCGCCCAAGTGCTGCTGAGCCGTTTGGCCAACTTCGTGCCGAACCTCGTCGTCGCGGTCGGCATCCTGGTGTTCGGGTCGCTGCTGTCGCGCATTGTCGGCGGGTTGGTCTATAGCTACCTCAGCAACATCGGCACCGCCGCCGCCGAGCCGATCGGTGCCCTGGCCCGCTACGCGCTGCTGGTGTTCGTGGTCTTCATGGCCGCCGAGCAGCTCGCAATTCAAACGGCAGTGCTGGTGTCCGCGTTCCAGATTGCCTTTGCGGCCCTGTGCCTGGCGGCGGCGCTGGCGTTCGGCCTGGGGGGGCGCGATTGGGCGGAGAAGGTCATCAACCGCTACACTCGTAAGTAGCTGATGATTATCGACTGCCACACACACCTCAACAACTACCACGACGAGACGGTCGAGTCGCTTTCTACCGACATCGAGAAACTCCAGGCCGTGATGCGGCGCAACCGCGTCGACGTGGCGCTGGTCCTGACCTCCTACAAGGTCGTGCCCGGGCGGCCGTCGGCGCGCGCGGTGGTGGAGGCGACCCGCCACCTGCCGAACATTCACATCGTGGCCGGGATCTCGTGGGCCACCTTCGGGGCGCCCGACCTGCTGGAGCTACGGTCGTTGCTCGAAGCAGGCTCGATCAAGGCGCTCAAGCTCTACCCAGGCTACGAGCCGTTCTATCCGGCCGACCCCAAGCTCACCCCGGCGTACCTGCTCGCCGAGGAGTTCGACGTGCCGGTGATGATCCACACCGGCGACACCTACGCGCCGACCGGCAAGGTCAAGTACGCGCACCCGTTGCATGTCGATGAAGTGGCGGTGGACTTCCCGCGCGTGAAGTTCCTGATTTGCCATCTCGGCAACCCGTGGTTCCGCGACTGCATGGAAGTGGTCTACAAGAACGAGAACGTCTACACCGACATCTCGGGCCTGACCCTCGGCCAGTTCACCGATCGCTTCGAGGCCTACATGCGGCAACAGCTGAAGGAAATGATCCTGTGGGGGGTCAATCCCAACCGCGTACTCTACGGCACCGACTGGCCGCTGGCCTCGATGGAGTCGTACCTCGCGTTCATGGAAGAACTGAAGCTGCCGGCCCGCGACAAGGACCTGATGTTCTTCGAGAACGCGGCCGCCCTGTTCAAGCTCGACGTCAAGCGCCAGGCGACCGGCTTCGGCTCGTTCCTGAGCCGGCTCTAGCCGGAGCCCGTCCGAGGATCGGTGTCCAATCGGTGGCCGCTACAAGTCCTTCGGGCCGTTCGCGGTTGTGTAGTTGAGCCGGTACAGGTCCTTGCGGCGATCCTCCCAGTGCCGGGCCGTGCCCTTGCGCACCTGCCGATCCAGCGCCACCAGGTCCAGTTCCGCGAAGATCACCGTCTCGATGTTCGGTTCGCACTCGGCGGCAATCCCGTCGCGGCTGAAGAAGAAATCCGAGGGCGTGAGGATGGCCGACTGGGCGTAGTGAATGTCGGCGTGTTCGACCTCGGGCAGGTTGCCGACGCAGCCCGACAGGACCAGGTAGAAGGCGTTCTCGATGCAGCGCGCCTGGGCGCAATAGCGCGCGCGCAGGTAGGCCTGGCGCTCGTCGACGTTGATCGGCACGAACACGATCTGCGCGCCCTGGTCGAACGCCATCCGCCCCAGTTCCGGAAACTCCACGTCGTAGCCGACCAGGATGGTGATGCGGCCGCGGTCGGTCTCGAACGTCCGCAGCCCGTCGCCCGGCTGCACGCCCCACCAGCGGCGTTCGTCGGGCGTGATGTGCAGCTTGCGCTGCTTGTCGATCGAGCCGTCGCGGCGGAACAGGTACGCCGTGTTGTAGAGCTTCTCGCCATCGAGCTCGAACTGGGTGCCGCCGACGATGTTGATGTGATAACGCATCGCCAGGTCGCGGAACAGCGTGACGTATTGCTTGGTGAAGTCGGCGAGCATGCGCGCCGATTGCCCGGGCCGATCGGCCTTGATCGTCGACAGTAGCTGCGTCGTGAACAGCTCGGGGAACAGCAGGAAGTCGGCTTTGTAGTCCGATGCGACATCGACGAAAAACTCGCTCTGGGTGGCGAACTCCTCGAAGTTGGCGATGCGCCGCATCTGGTACTGCACCGCCGACAGGCGCACCAGGCTCGACGGCCGCAGCAACTGCTGCTTGTTGGCCGGCACGTACTCGATGTTGGTCCACTCGAGGAACGTGGCGTAGCCGCGCGATTCGGAGTCGCTGGGGAAGTAGTCCGGGATCAGGCCCTTCAGCACGAAGCCGTTGGATAACTGCGGCGTCAGCACCGGATCCATCAGCGACTTGTGGATCACCTTCTCGACGTAGTCGCGCGCCGACATTTGATCGGCGTGCTTGCCGTACCCCGCGATCCGGCCGCCGATGATGATGCCGGTCAGGTTGTGGGCGCGGACAAACTGCTTGCGGGCGTCGTAGAGACGCCGCGACAGCTTCATGCCCCGGAACTCGGGGTCGACCATGATCTCGATGCCGTAAAGGGTGTCGCCCTTCGCCTCGTGATTGCGGATGAAGCCATCGTCCGTGCTGAGTTTCCAGTCGTGCCAGTCGCCATGGCTGGCCGAGTCGACGATCAGGCTGCTCGAGGACGCAACGATGCGGCCTTCGATCTCGATGACGTTCTGGCCTTCGGGGAAAATCGCGAGTTGGCTGGCAATCTGCTCGCGCCGCCACGGCTTCATGCCGGGAAAGCTCTTCAGTTGCAGCGCCACGAGCGCGTCGAAGTCGTCGATCGTGAGAGGCCGAAGGCGCAGCGTCTCGAACTTCTGCAGGTCGGATTCGTTCATTTACTTGGTTTCGTCGAAAATGACTTGCACGTAGGCGCGCACGCGCTCGAACGCCGGCGCAGCCGCGAAGCCGGTGTACTTGGCCGGCGTCACCCATTCCTTGGCCACCTGGTCGGCAGTCTTGCCCGCCTTCTTGCCGGCCTGGGCGGTGGCGATGAACTCGGCCACGAACTCGCCGAACTGCCGCATGTCGGCCGGCGTGGTCTGGGCCGGGGTGTGGCCGTTGATGATCACGTCCACGTTCGGCACGCCCTTCACGGCCTTCATGATCGTGTTGGCATACTCGACGCCCGAGCCGCCGTTGCTCTTGTCCATGATCGGCAGGCCCTTGTTCGGGAACGCATCGCCGCTGTGCATGACGCGCAGGGCCGGGAACTCGACGAAGGCATCGCCGGCGGTGTGGGCGGGGCCGAAGTAGTGCAGGTTGATCTGATCGGCGCCTGAGCCAAGGGTCAGCGTGTCGGTAAAGGTGCGGGTGATCAGGCCCTTGCCGGGGTTGTCCTTGAATACGTTCGGCGTCGCGCCGAGCCCGGTGACCGGGTTGCCGGCCGCCAGGTTCTTCGAGGTCATCTCGTGGGCGACGATTTCCACCGTGGCCGGCATGGCGACGTTGCCGCTGGTGTGATCGTAGTGCGTGTGGGTGTTGATCACGCGCGTGACCGGTTTGTCGGTGAGGGTCTTCACCTTGTCGAGCAGGGGCTGGCCCCAGCCAGGATTCTTGGTGTCCACCAGCGTCACGCCATTCGACGTGACGAAGACCGCGGTGTTGCCGCCGCCGCCGCGCAGCACGAACAGGTTGTCTTTCACCTTCTCGACCGTGAGATTGTCGGCCGATGGCTGAGGTGGTGTCGGTTGTGCCGCCTTGACGGCCATCGACAGGCCGCCGAGCAGGACGAGGGTTCCAAGGACGGTGATGCGCTTCACGGATTGATCCTTTCACGCGGTGCTCGATCGACCGCAGACACGAAGAATGCTAGAAAACGGGCGATGCGTTCAAGCCCAGGCGTGGAGATCACGTCGACTACCTCGCCGGTCGTATGGTACAGCGGAGGTGCCTGCATCACGCTGACTTTCGCGACCTTGAGTTCGGCCCAGCCGCCGGTTTCGCCGCTCTGGAAGCTCGACCGTTCAGAAATGAAGTTCACCCCGTGGCTGGCCGGCCCGCGATCGATCAGCTCCTGCAGGAACGGCGAGTTGTTGGTCACGCCCACGGCAATGGGCGCCTCGCCCGAGTCGGCCACGGCCTCGCGATAGCCATCGGCCGAGGTGGTGCGGGCGGGGGAGAAGTTGCGTTGCGCGACGTGCTCGATGTTGACGAGCATCACGGCCTGCCTCGCCAGGTCCGGATTGGCCGCCACGAAGCTGCGCGGGCCGTTGATACCCGGTGTGTGATGGCCGGCGCTGGCCACCAACACCAGCGTGCGTGCCGGCCGGTTGGCGGGCCTGCCGTAGTGCCGCGCCAAAGCGATCAGCACCGCCAGGCCATCGGCGTTGTCGCCGGCGCCGTCGAACCAGCCATCCACGTGCGCGTTCAGCACAATGGTCTCGGCGCTCTTGCCCGGTATCACGGCCACCGCGTTGATGGCCTTCAGCCCGCGAAACGTTTCGGTGCGGAGATCGATCTGGACGCGCACCTGGTCGGCAGCGCCGGCCTGCATGGCTCGATCGAGCAACCGTTCCAGGAACCAGCCATCGCGGCCGCCGATGTTAAAACACGGGTTCCCGCAGTCGGTGAAGTCGCGCGACAGTTCGTTGCCCGGGAGACGGACGATGTTGAACACGCCCACCGCGCCGCGCTTCACCAGGTCTTCCGATCGCGCATCAACGGCGCCGCGCTCGAACAGCATGTGGCCTTGCGGCACGATCAGCTGGACGGCGATCTTCCCCTTCACCTCGATGTGCTTCAGCACCGCGGGACTGGCCGCACCGACGTAGACCAGCGGCGCGGTCAGGGTGCCGCTCGCGATGTTCGACGGCCCCACCGGCAGTGTCGATTCGAGCACGAGGTCGGACGTGCCTGGGCCAAAGGCCGGGTCTGCCAGCAGTTTCACTTGCCACGAGAGTGGCAACCACAACGCCGATTTCGCATCCTGCGTGATGGGCTGGATGAGCACGTCCTTGATGCCGGCCTTGCGGAACTGATCCGCCGTCCACGCCACCGTCTTGTCACTCGAGGGGAAGCCCGCAATGCGTCCCCACATCTGGCCGCTGCCGACCTCCTTCGTCGCACGCGACTCGCGCGCGAACTGGACGATGGACTCGACGTCGGCCTTGAGTGTGTCGGCGTTGAAGGCAGGTGATGGTGATTCGCCGGACGGCAACCTGACGGGCCTGGCGGGACGCGCGCCCACTCGCACCGCGGGGGCGCTGCCCGCGCCGGCCGGCAGCGTCAGTCCCAGCCACGGTCCCTTGGCAGGAGTGGTTTGCGCGTAGGCGTGAATGGGGACGAGAAACAACGTGAGGGTGATGGCCAGCGTGTAGCGCACGCCGGGATTGTAGACTAGCGCCCTGCCACGCCGAATCCTCAAACGTGCTTCCGCAGAAGGTCCAAGTCGAGCAAGTCCTGCGGACGAGCGACCGCCGCCTTGTTCTGCATCAGTTCCGCGCGGCCGATGATCCAGATCGATTGGTCGCCGAAGGTTGTCGACTGCCGATTGGGCCAGGCGGCTCCAAATGCCACACCATCGATCTGCGTGGTCACGTCGATCCGGTTAGGTGCCACGCCGATCTGTAACACCGCACCTGGTGTGTGGAAGTCTGACTCGGCGACGCCGGCGAGCGGTGCGCCGAATGCGCCCAAGGCCGCCAGGATGCGCGGCGCGTTGCCCGGTGAGGCGTCGACCCAGACATCGAGGTCCTTGGTGTAGCGGGGTTCGGCGTAAAACGCCACGGCGTGCGCCCCGACGACGAGGTAGCTAGCCCCGGCCTCGTTTAAGGCGGCAAACAGATCTCTGAAGTCGGGGTTCACCATCGGTCTCGCCCCTCCAGGCCCGCGCTTCCACCACCATGTCCCAAATCAGTTCGATGCGGCGAGCCGGTGGAATCGATCGCCAGAACTCGCGGTCGAAACTCCCGTCTGCCGGATGGCTCGATACGCGCACGCTCCCGGCCATGCGTTCGTCGCGGCGACTCATGGTGATGGCCATATTGTAACCCGGTCTCCTGGCGCTGGTTGCGGACGCCCCTCCGTACGGTAAAGTGCGCGGATGCTCACTCTCACCGCCCTCGCCCTCGTCTTGAGCCTTGATTCCCAGGCAGCGACCCAGGCTGCGGCCCAGGCGCCGCCGGCCCCCGTTCCCGCCATCTACATCAGCAAGGAAGAGCACGAGAAAGTGCTCGCCGAACAGATCGCCAAGAAGGTGGTCGACCAGCCGATTAAGTCGGGGCAGGTGCTCGGGGGCCTGACCTCGGTGGCCACGCTCCACCGCGTCAAGCCGGAGGTCACGTCGCTGATCCATGACACGGTGACCGAGACCTATTACATCCTGTCGGGATCGGGCACCCTGGTCACCGGCGGCTCGCTGGTTGGCGCCAAGCCAATCGACCTGACGCGACTGAACGTGGGGATGGGCCAGAACGGCACGCGGCAGGGTGGTGTCAGCCAGCGCGTCAAGCCAGGCGACGTGATCGTCATCCCCGCTGGCACGCCGCACGGCTTCAGCGAACTCGACGGACCGATCAGCTACCTGGTGTTCCGGTTCGGCCCGACGGTGAAGTAATCCGCCGCCGCCAACGGACCGCGGAGTTGGTGCTCACCCAAATCGCGCAGAAATAACCTGCCAACCGCCAGGCCGCGGTTCTCGTCAAAGGTGATCGTAGCTAACGTCACCTTATGTCGAAGCCGTCACTGCCCACGCTCACGCACCTGCAGTTCCTCGTTCTCGGGGTGTTACGAACCGACGACCAGCCGGGACGAGTGGTCCGCCAGGTGCTCGCCGGCTACGGCGTGCGTCGCAGCGGTCCGGCGTTCTACCAGCTGATGGCGCGGCTCGAGCGCGAGCGCCTGGTCGAGGGGTGGTACGAACAGATCTCGGTGGGGGACCAGGCGGTGACCGAACGGCGCTACCGCATTACTGCCGATGGCACGCGCCGGTGGAATCGCGCCCACGCGTTCTACGAGCAGGTGAGCCGCACGCCCCCGCGCATCAGGTGGTCCGATGCGTAGCACTGCGTGGCCGGAGCGACTGCAACAGCTGTTGCCGCGCCGCGTCGCTGAAGACGCGTACCAGCCGTCAATCGCCGACCTCAGGATCTCGCTGGCCCAGGGTGACATCGGCCAGCTGTCGTTTGCGCTCGCGGTGGCGTGGACCTTCATCGAGTGCGTCCGCCTCGCCCTGATCTGGCGGATGACCCGCCGCCGTTCGTCCGATCAACCCCGCAGGGAGTATCTCGCCATGTTTGTTCAGGATGTCCGCCGCGCGCTGCGCGTGTTCAGGCTCGAACCCGGCTTCGCCGCCGCCGCCGTGATGACGCTGGCACTGGGCATTGGCGCCAACACCGCGCTCTTCGCCGTGGTCGAGGCGGTGCTGTTACGGCCGCTGCCCTATGCGGGCGCAGACGACTTGGTGCTGTTGAAGCACCGCAGCCGCGAGACCGGGATCTCGAAAGAAGACCTGGCGATTGGCGACTTCGTTGACATGCGTGCGCGCCAGCAATCGTTGGAGCATCTGGTGGGCTACGGTGGCATGGAGACGACCATCACCGGAGTGGGCGAGCCCTTGCGGGTCCGTGGCCTCGGCGCAACGCCGGAACTGTTCGAGACGCTCCGCGTGACACCGGCCATGGGCCGGTTGTTCACGGCCGACGACCTGCGCCAGGGCGCGCCGCCAGTGGTCATGATCAGCCACGAACTGTGGCAAACCCAGTTTGGTTCTGATCCCAATATTCTCTCGCGATCGATCACGACGGGCACCACGCGCCGCATGGTCGTGGGTGTCGCGCCACCCGGGTTCCACTTCCCGCCGGATTCGCCGACGTCGGTGATCGTGCCGCTGCCAGTGCCACTGGCGGCGCCGGCCCAGCGTCGTGCCGGCTGGATGTACGGTCTTGGCCGGCTGAAACCAGGCCAGACCCTCGCCAGTGCCAAAGCGGAGTTCGCGTCGCTGGCGTCGCAGTTCGAGCAGGAGTACCCGGAGCAGAATCAGGGGTCGATGTACGACGTCCTGCCGCTGAGAGATGTGCTGGTCGGCGACACCAAGCGGCCGTTGCTGCTGTTGCTTGGCGCGGTGGGATTCGTGCTGCTCATCGCCTGCGCCAACGTTGGCAACCTGCTGTTGGCGCGATCGCTTGCGCGCCAGCAGGAGATGTCAGTGCGCCTGGCTCTTGGCGCCGGTCGGCGGCGCCTGGCGGCCCAAGTCATGACCGAAGCACTGGTGCTGGCGGTCGCCGGGGGCACGGTGGGCGTCCTGGTGGCCTGGCGCGCGGCTCCGGCCTTGGCGTCGCTGGTGCCGGCGTCAACGCGCATTCCCGGCCTCGACGCCGTCGGCATCAATCCCGGGGTGCTGTTGTTCTCACTGACCGCATCAATCGGGGCCGCGCTGTTGTTCGGCGCCATCGCGTGCCTGAGCCTGGGCAAGGGTGACCACCGCGAGGCGCTGGCCGCCACGCGACGCGCCACGATGGGCACCGGCGCGAGGCGAACCGCTTCGTCGCTGGTCGTCGCCGAGATCGCGCTTGCTGCGGTGCTGTTGATCTGCGCCGGCTTGACGCTACGCAGCTTTGCGAACCTGCTGGATGTGGACCCGGGATTCCGCACCGCCAACGTGCTGACCATGCAAGTGGCATTGCCCAGCGGCCGGTACCCCAGTCCCGAGTCGCGTCATGACTTCTACACGCGCGCGTTCCAGCAGCTCGAGTCGCTCAACGAAGTGGAGAAGGTCGGCATGGCAGCCGTAACGCCGCTGACCGGCAACAACTGGACCGTGGCGTTCGAGCGGCCCGAGCATCCGGTGGCGAGCGGCGAGCGCGCGCCGGATGTGGGCTGGCAGGCGGCATCAGGCGGCTACTTCGCGGCACTCGACATCCCGCTGCGGGCCGGTCGCCTGTTCGAACCGCGCGATGCGGCGCCGGCCCCGCCAGTCGTCATCATCAGCGAAGAAGTGGCGCGCCGGTTCTTCCCCGGCGAAAGCGCGGTCGGCAAGACGGTTCGAGGCGACGCGGGCACCATGGAGATCGTGGGCGTCGTTGGCGACATTCGTCGGGCGGCGCTGACCGACACGCCGCGCGCCGACATGTATTTCCCGCTCGAGCGCGGCCCGCAGCCGTCGGCGACGTTGTTTGTCCGGACCACCGGTGATCCCGTCCAGGCGCTGCCGGCCGTGCGCGCGGCGCTACGCGCCATCGAACCAGGCCTGGTGATCTACGGCGTCCGTGACCTCGCCGACATTGCCGCGGCATCCGCCGCCCTCACGCGGCTCGCCATGCGCCTGCTGGCCGGCTTCGCCGTCGTGGCGCTGGTGCTGGCCGCGATCGGCATTTACGGCGTGATGGCGTACAGCGTGCGGCGCCGCACGCGTGAACTCGGCACTCGCGTGGCGCTCGGCGCCAGCCGCGGCGACATCGTCCGGCTGGTCATGCGGGAGAGTGCGGTGATTACCGGGGTGGGGCTTGGCTGCGGCATCGTCGGCGGAGGCCTCGCGGCGCGGTCGTTGACGGCGGTGCTGTATGACGTCCCGCCGACCGATCCCACGACTCTCTTGCTCGCCATGGCGGTGCTCATGGTGACGGCGCTGGCGGCGAGCTACTTGCCCGCGCGCCGCGCCGCGAGAATCGACCCCGCGCGCACGCTCGCCACCGACTGACCGTGCTGGCGGATTTGTTACAGAATTGCCGTGACCGACGACCGGCCGGCGGGGACGAACCGGCGGTTGTCGCATCTCTTGCAAGCGCGTTGGCGTGGGCCCGTGGTACAGATCCTGCCCTTCGTCGTTGAATAGACCTGTGAACGACTTACCGGAGGCACAGCAAATGGCAGTCAAGGCAGTTCCCGATGGATACCACACCCTCACGCCGTACCTGGTTTGCCAGGGGGCGGCCGGCGCGATCACGTTCTACGAGAAGGCGTTTGGCGCTACTGAGCTGGTCCGCATGCCGGGCCCGGACGGCAGCGTGATGCATGCCGAGCTCCGCATTGGCACCTCGATGTTGATGCTGTCGGATGAGAACCCCGAGCGCGGCGCGCTGTCGCCGAAGACGGTTGGCGGCTCGCCGGTGTCGGTGTTCATCTACACCGAGGACGTCGACGCGCTATTTGCCAGGGCGGTGAAGGCCGGGGCGCAGGGGGTCGCGCCGCCAACCGACATGTTCTGGGGCGACCGTTTCGCGCAGGTCGCGGATCCGTTCGGCCACTCGTGGGCGATGGCCACGCACACGGAAGACGTCTCGCCCGACGAGATGGGAAGGCGCATGCAGGCAATGGGTTGATCGGCGAAATGGATGATTGGGGTCATGGGGCCTGGCCCCAATCATCCACTTCGGTTCGCGCGCACCCTGGCACCTTGGCACCTTAGGCACCCTACTCGGCCCTAAGCCCTTCCACCGGATCCACCCGCATCGCCCTCAGCGCCGGCGGCACGCACGCGACCATCGCGGCCAGCAGCAGGAACGAGCCGGCCGTCAGGAGCGCGGTGGCGTCGCTTGCCGTCACACCGAACAGCACGCGCGACAGCGCGCTCTCGGCCAGGCGGATGATCCCCATGCCGATCACTAACCCGGTCAGCACCAGCACCGCGCTGTGGCGGATGACCAGTGCCCCAACCGCCGCGGGTCTTGCACCCAGGGTGAGGCGGATGGCGAGCTCACGCGTGCGCAAGGCGACCGACCACGAGAACAGTCCATAAACGCCGAGCGCGGCCAGCAACGCCGCGAGCCCGCCGAAAAACAGCAGGACGGTCATCAACAGCCGCGGTTCTGCGGTGTGCTCCCCGAACCGCTCGCCCCACGTGCGCGCGATGCCCATCGGCACGTTCGGCGCTTCCTGCTGCAGCGCCGTCCGAATGGCGGCGACCGCCGACGCGCGATCCGCCGTGCGCACGGTCAGGAACTGCTCGCGGAACGTAAACTGCCTGGTCGAGAAATAGATCGCCGGCTCGACCGGTTGGCCAAACGGCGCGTTCCTCACGTCTTTCACGACGCCAACGACTTCGAATCGGGTCGGGGGATGGTGCACTGGAGGCGGTGTGCCCGGCGGTCGCGGCCGGATCCGCATCAGGTTCAGCCCGAGGGGACCGATGCCGCCGGTCATGGTGGTGATCACGCGGCCGTTCGTACGGCCATCGGCGAAAAAGCGCGCCGCGAACGACTCGTTGACGACCACAACCGGCCCCGCGTCCGGTTGATCACTGGCGGCAAACGTCCGGCCCGACGCCATCGTCGCACCCATCGACTCGAAGTAGCCGTCGCTGACGCTGTGGTACTGCACCTGCGGCGCATCTTCCTGGCGCGCCGGCGCGGGTTCGCCCTCAATGCCAAACGGACCGCGCCAGCCCACTTCGAACGGCATGAAGTTGCTGCCGCCGGCGGCGATCACCCCGGGCTGCTGACGGAGGTTGTCGATAATGGCGCCATGCACCCGCGCCACTTTGCTCCAGTCGGTGTAGTCGCGGCCCGAGAGCTGTACGCTTGAGACCACCACGTCGTTGGCGTCGATGCCGGTGGGGGTATCCATCATGCCGCCGACCGTGCGGACGAGCAGGCCTGAGACGACCAGTAACGCGCACGCCAGCGCCACTTCACCGGCGACCAATACTGAGTAGATGGTCCGGGCGCCGCGCGAGCTGCCGCGCTCGCCCGTGCGCAGGTCCTTCACGAGCTGGCTGCGCAGCAGGACCAGCGCCGGCACCAATCCAAAGAACAACGTGGTGCCGGCAATCACCGCCAGGCCCATGACGAGCGCCCGGATGTCGACGGTGGCTTCTTCCAGCCTGGGGATGCTCACCGGCATCACCTGCACCAGCAGCGGCAGCGTGGCCCAGGCCGCCAGCGTGCCGACGACGGCGCCGGCCACCGACAGCACGCTGCTTTCGGCCAGCAACTGCACCACCAGCTGACGCGGCGACGCGCCCATCGCCACGCGCACGGCGATCTCTTTCTCGCGCGACAGTGCTCGCGTCAGCAGGAGCGAGGCGACATTCAGGCAGCCGATGATCAGGAGGATGCCCACCGCGCCGAATAGCACCATCAGCGCCGGGCGGTAGTAGCCGAGCTGCTCGTCGAGCAACGGGATCAGCCGCCGGCCCCACCCCTTGTTCGTCACGGGAAACTGCGTCTCCAGCCTGCTGGTCAGCGTGTCGATGGCGCTTTGAGCCTCGGCGATGGTTGTGTCGTCCGCCAGGCGCGCGACCGCTTCCATGAAGTGCGCATCGCGGCTGTGCTGCGTCATATCCCACCGGAGCCGCTGCCACACATCCACATCGTCCGGGTAATGAAACTTGGGCGGCATCACGCCATAGACGATGTACGGGGTGCCGTTCAGGACGAGCGGACGTCCGATGATGGAGCGGTCCGAGCTGTAACGTGTACGCCAGAGGCGATCGCTGATCACCACGATCAGTTCGTTCTGCACGAACAACGGCCCGCCGGCCGGAAAACCGGCGCCGAGTTGGGGGCCGACGCCAAGCACGTCGAAGAGGTTGCCCGAGACCTCGATGGTGTTGACGCGCACCGGGTCCTGCCCGGGATCGACGAGGTTCACGCTGGGGCGCCACCAGGCGGCGGCATCCTGGAACACCGGCAGCGCCCGGTCGTCCATGAAGTTCACCGGCGAGATCGGATCGTGGGCCAGGCCCTTCTCGGTGTTGGTGTCCCACAGCGTGACCAGCTTGTCGGGCGCGGCATAGGGCAGCGGGCGCAGCACGACCGAGTCGACCACCGTGAACACCGTCGTGGCGGCGCCGACCCCGAGGCCAAGCACCAGGATCGTGACGATCGCGAAACTGGGGTGCTGCTGAAACTGTCGCAAGGCAAGTCGAATGGCGCTCAACACGTGGAGGCTCCTTCCGCCAGCGGAATGCGCGACCAGGTCGGCGCGTTTCGCCTGGCGGCGATCGGGACTCTTCGCCGCGTGACGGCGAAGCAGGGAAAACGGGGATTCTTCGAGCGCGGCCAACGCGCGGCTGCGCGCCTGGTCTTCGTCGAGGCCTTCTTCGATCGCGCCGGCGTACAGGTCTTCGAGGTGGATCACCAGTTCGTCCACGGTCGCGGCCGGCAGATCGATGCCCGACCTGGCGACGTGGCGCGTGACTGCCCCGCGCGGATCGAATGTGGCTGGCACGCGGACTACGCCGGCTTGACGCCGGCGACCTCCGTGAGGGCGGCAATGAAGCGGCCCCAGTCCTCGCGTTGGGTGGCCAGGACCTTCCGGCCGCCCTCGGTTATGCGGTAGTAGCGACGGCGGCGCTGCCCGGCCTTCTCGACCCAGCGCCCCTTGATCAGCGCGCGCTCTTCGAGGCGATACAGGGTGGCGTACAGCGAGGCCATGGTGAAGCGCAGCGTGCCGGACGACCGCACCTCGATCAGGCGGCCAATCTCGTAGCCGTGAAGATCTTGCTCGTCCACCAGCGAGAGGATGAGCAGGTCGGCGCTGCCCTTCTTGGCGGCGTCGATGGCGGTGCGGTCGAGGATGCTGGCCATATATAGGATGGCTTCATATAGGAAGCCAGATGTTGCCTTGGACGGGCCGGTTGACTGAAAGGTTGGTCGCGCAAGCCGTCCAAAATCGAACAGGTTGGTTCCGGCCAGGGACGTCTTCGTCACGCCAGCGTCGAAAGAGGGCGTGAATTCGCCGGTACGGCCCTTGCTCTACGCCCGGCATGACGTCCGACCTTCGCTACGCCTGGCGAGCCCTCTGGAAGAACCCCACCACGACCGTCGGCGCCGTGCTGGCGCTGGCGCTCGGCATTGGCGCCACGACCACCATGTTCGGACTACTGAACGCGGTGTCGCTCAGGCCCCTGCCGTATCCGGAATCGCACCGGCTCGTCGAGTTGTGGGGCAACGTCGAACGCCAGACCGTGGAGCGGCGCGGGACCTCGATTCCCGACTACCTCGACTGGAAGGCCCAGAGCCGGTCGTTCGACCTGATGTCGGCGTGGTTCCAGAACA
Source organism: Vicinamibacterales bacterium (assembly GCA_038213735.1). Taxonomy (GTDB): domain Bacteria; phylum Acidobacteriota; class Vicinamibacteria; order Vicinamibacterales; family UBA2999; genus 12-FULL-67-14b. Next base: position 36,153 of record JBBQSP010000030.1, read on the forward strand.
GCTTTATCCACTATGGCCGCACCGCGCCCGATCGGATCTCGGGCGAACTGGTCGCGGGCGACTATTTCCGACTTCTTGGCGTCGAGCCGCTGCTTGGCCGCGTGCTCTCCCCGCAAGACGATCGCGAGGACGCGCCGCTGGCGGTGGTGATCGGCGAGCGGCTGTGGGAACGCGCATTCGGCCGCGATGCCGGCGTCATTGGCGACTCGATGCAGCTTGGCTCTCAGGTCTTCACGATCGTCGGGGTCGTCCCCGCGCATGCCAGGGGCCGTTCCGACGCCAGCGACGTGTGGGCGTCGATGATCGCCACGGCGACCCCTGCCGATCGCGCCGCGCGCGGCGATCGCGGTTTTCCCGCGCTCGCGCGCCTGCCCCCGGGGTGACGCTGGCGTCCGCGCAGGCGGATGTCAGCACGGTGGCGCGCCAGTTGGCGCAGGCGTATCCCGAGAGCAACGACCGGCGCGGGGTCGAGGTCGCGCTGCTGGCCGACGAGGTGTTCGGCGAGATCCGCCCGGCGATCGCGCTACTGTTCGGTGCCGTCACCTTCGTGTTGGTGATCGCCTGCGCCAGCGTGGCCAGCCTGTTGCTGGCGCGCACCGAATCGCGGCGCCGCGAATTCTCGCTGCGTCGCGCGATCGGCGCCGACGAACTGCGCCTGGTTCGTCTGATGCTGGCCGAAAGCGCGTGGGTCGTGGTCATGGGCGGCGCCGCCGGCATTCTCCTCGCCATGTGGGCAGGCGATGCGCTGATGGCGCTCAGCCCGGTGCAGCTCCCAAGTTTCGCGGCGCCCGGCCTCGACTGGCGAACCCTGGGATTCGTGCTGGCCCTGGGCGTTCTGATCACCGTCGTGATTGGGCTGTCGCCGTTACGCAACATGCGTGCGCGATCATTGGCGCAGGATCTTCGCGAAGGCGCCGTCGAGGCGCGTGGGGGCGGGGGCGGGCGAACACTGCAGGTGATCGTGGCCGGGCAGATCGCTGTCACAGTCACGCTGCTGGTTGGCGCAGCGCTGTTCAGCCGCAGCTTCGCGGCGCTGGCCCGGTTCGATCCCGGCTTCAATCCTGATGGTGTGCTCAGCCTGCGTGTTCAGCTGCCGGTGGTAGCGGACGCGCAGGCGGGCGCGCCGCAGGAGCCAACTGCCGGCGTGCAGGCCCTGTCGCTGCTCGATGACCTGCGCGCGTTGCCCGGAGTGACCCACGCGAGCCTGGCGTCGGGGGTGCCGCTCGCCGGCGCCGGCGCCATCTTCTATTCCGCCGAGGGCATGGGACCGGTAGACGCCTCCAACCGGCCCCGCGCTTACGTGCAGCGCGTCACACCGGGCTACGTCGAAACACTCGGCCTGCGCGTGGTCGAGGGCCGGGTGTTCGAGCCAGCCGACCTGGGCGCCGAGGCGCGCAACGTGATGGTGACGCACGCGCTGGCCCAGCGCTTCTGGCCGAACGAAAGCGCCATCGGCCGTCGCATCAAGCAGGGCGATCTCGACTCCGATACACCCTGGCTGACGATTGTCGGCGTGCTGCGCGATGCCAACCTGCGCGGCATTCCGCAGAACCCGACCCGCGACCCCGATATCTTCATGCCCTTCAACGCGCGTGCGCGCGCGTTCGCCGTGCTGTTGCGGACCGGCAGCGCGCCGGGGTTGTTGGTTCGCCCGGCGACGGATGCGCTCGGGCGGCGCGATGCCGGCGTGGCGGTGTTCAACGTGATCGAGCTGAAGGAACTGGTGAGCCAGCAACTGGCGGCCAGCCGCTTCCTGACGTGGCTGACCGGCGTGTTCGCGGCCACGGCGCTGACGCTGGCGATCATCGGCATCTACGGGTTGCTCGCGTACTGGGTGGGGCAGCGGACGCGCGAGATCGGCGTGCGCGCGGCGCTCGGCGCCGGCCGCGGCCGGTTGATGCGCCTGGTCGTCGGCCAGGGCGTGGTGCTGGCCCTGGTCGGTGTGATCGCCGGCGGCCTCGCCGCGGCCGGCCTCGGCCGCTTCGTCGAGACGCAGCTCTACTCGGTGCAGCCGCACGACGGGGTGTCGATCGAGGTCACGGCCGGCATCATGATCGTGACGACCCTCGTCGCGAGCCTGGTGCCGGCACTGCGGGCCTTGCGCGTCGACCCGATCACCGCGCTACGCGGGGAATAAATCTGGCCACAGAGGACACAGGGGACACCGAGAATGCCTTTCAAAATGCGGGTGCGCGGGAGCTACCGTGTGCCCGCATTTCGACGTATTTACTCTGCGTCCTTCTCTGTGGCCAACGAGAGTGGGCGTTCACTCAGTTGTTTGCCAGGAACGCCCGCAGCTCCGGCAGCCGTGCCCGTGCATCGTTCTCGCCCATGGTGATCAGCCGCTCGATGTAGTCCGGCTGGAACATCACCAGGCTCAGCATGTCGTTCGAGCGTGTCTCGCGCGTGCCCAGGCCGCGCGTGAGGAAGCGGAAGGCTTTCGGGAGGTCGGCCTCGTACTCGTTGGCGAGCCGGCCCAGGTCCTGCGACGGCCGCACGACGAACAAGTCGATGTGGCGCAGGCCGTTGCGCTTCTCCTCGGGCTGGCCGTCGATCAGCTGGTTGAGTTGTCGTAGTTGCAACGCGTCGCCGTCCAGCTGGTCGAGGAAGATCGCGTTGAACAGCACGCCCGCCACCTGCGCCGGTGGCGGGTAGCCGGCGATCTGCGGCCGGTCGGCCTCGCGGGTGGTGCTGGCATAGCGGGTCGACACGGCCAGGATTCTCCTGGCGCCCAGGTGTATTGCCGGCGAAAGCGGTGCGGTCAGCCGGATGCCGCCGTCGCCGTACCAGCCGCCGTCCACCTCGATGGCCGGGAAGAAGAAGGGCAAGGCCGCGGAGGCCATGACGTGAGCCACGCGAACGGCGCAGATCTCGCTGCGACGTTGCGGCCGCTCCCACGTCGGAATCAACTCGTCGTCTCTCGTCTGCACCCACGTGATCGACTGGCCGGTGGTGTAGCTCGATGCGGTCAGCGCAAACGACCGCAGCCAGCCATCCTGCAAGCTCTTGGGGATACCGCCCAGGATCCCGCCATCGGCCTGCAACTCGCGTTCGAGCATCTCGCGCAGTGGCACGGTGTCCACGAAGCTCTTGGCCGGCGGCAGCGGCGACTGTCCGCCGGACATCAGGCGTCCGCCCCACCGCAGCGTGCGCGAGGCCAGGTCGCGCAGGTCCACGCGAAAGACGTTGTCGATGCGGAGGCGGGCCCACATCTGCGCCAGCTGCTCGACCTTGGCATCGAACGGCGCCTGGCGCGTGGCGAGAAACGCCGCGTTGATGCCGCCCGCCGAGACGCCGGTCAGGATGTCGGGTACCGCCCCGGGACACTCGCGCGCCAGCACGCGCAGCACGCCCACTTGATAGGCGGCGCGCGCGCCGCCGCCACTCAGTACCAGCGCCAACCCGCGCGGATCCGTCCCGTTGCTCACGCTGGAATGCTAACTCATCAACGGTAGCCGGGCCGCTCCCGTTCAATCGCCCCATGGATCTGATTGGTGACCTTCGCCAGAGGTTTCGGCTGCGGCGGCGCGCGCCGGGCTTTGCGGCCACCGCGATCCTGACCCTGGGGGCCGGTCTGGCACGTCCTCGACCCAGCGATCGGGTGCGCCGGATCCGTCGCGGCCGTCCGTCAGACCGCTCTCGACGCGCTCAGTTCCCCGCGCGTCAGCGAAGGCGCGGGAGCCCACGCCGCTCCGCCAACTGCGCCAGGGCGTCCTCGACATGGCGGGCCACCAGCTCGGGCTCGAACAATGCGAGGTGGTGCGTGGGTTCGATCACGTACGAACGCTCGAAGTAGTCATCGCCCAGCACGTTGGCTTCGAGGTGGCGCTCGAGCAGCGCCTCGGCCAGCCCGGCCTCCTCATTCGAGAAGACGATTCGCACACCGGGCACCCGTTGGGTCGCGGCCCGGTACCAGCCCGGCAGGGGATCGCCGTTGTTTTCGAATGGCGCCACCAGATCGGCCGCGTAGCGCTTGAGCGGCTCCAAGTCCAAGCCGAACTTGGTAAAGGTGTGAGTAATGTAGCCCTGCAGCGCGAGCCATGCCTGGAGCGGGCGAGTGTGCTGGCCGATCGCCTTGAGGACGTCGAGAATCGTGTCGGGGTCGCCGGCATCGAGGCCCGCATATTGCTTGGAGACGAAGCAGGTCTCCCCGCCGAGATTGGGGCCAAGCGCCACGATGGCCGCAACCTCCACTCCCGCCCCGTCATTGGCCGCGATCATGCGCAGGCACTGGTCGGCGCCGGCCGACACCCCCACGAGGACGGTCGTCGCCGGACGGATCTCCTGTACCAGCTCGCGAAGCAGGATGCGAAGCACCTGGGAATGGTCGTCGAAGCCCATCACCGGCCGGTAGGTGTCATCCTTCGCGAATCCGATCAACGACGTCGAGATCGCGCGATATGGCAGCACCCGCAGGGCGCCTTCGCCCTGACGACAATCACCGCCGAGCCCGGGGAAGTACACCACGAGCGTGTCGGACTCGATGCGATTGTCGAGATAGACCAGAGGATGGCCGATCAGCCGGGGATTTCGCACCGAGAGCTGGCGCACGTGCGCCGCAGTTAACGGGAGTTGCCTCTCAATCGGATCCCACCGCCGTTCCGGTTGGGGCTCGTCGGACGAATGGGCGTCCAGTTCGCACAGCAGATCTTCGAGCTGGTTGCGGAGGTCCTTGCTGGTCTGCAGCCGCCGCTCCGGATCTTTCGCGAGGCAGTGCCGCAGGATCCGGGCGAGCGGCGCGGGAGCCTCGGGACGGACCGTGGACAGGGGGGCGGGTTCGTCGTGGAGAATGGCGTGCAAGGTTTCGATGGCGGTCGCTCCGTGGAACGCCCGCGCACCGGTCACGAGTTCGTAGAGAATCGCCCCGAGCGCGAAGACATCCGAGCGGGAGTCCGCCGGTTGGCCGTTCACCTGCTCCGGCGACAGGTAGCCGACCGTCCCGAGGACGGCCCCGATTTCGGTCACCGGCGCGGTCTGCGTGTCGGCAGACGTGACCTGGTCGGGACCCGTCAGCTTGGCCAAGCCAAAATCCAGCACCTTGACCCGCCCGTCCTTTGTCACGAACAGGTTGTCCGGCTTCAAGTCGCGATGGACGACGCCCTTCTCGTGCACCGCAGCGAGCGCGTCGGCAGCCTGGGCTATGTAACCCGCCGACGTGCGCACCGTTAGTGGCCCCGACCGGAGCCGTTCGCGCATGCTCTGGCCTTCGAGCAGTTCCATAACCACGAACGGCGACCCGGCGTGGGTGCCAACATCGAAGAGCGCGCACACACCGGGATGATTCACGGCCCCGGCCGCGCGCGCTTCACGTTCGACGCGTGCGATGCGATCAGGGTCGCGGGCCAGTTCGGCAGGAATGACCTTGACAGCGACGGCACGACCCAGACGAGTGTCGAGCGCGCGATACACTTCGCCCATGCCGCCGGCACCGAGCGAGCCGAGAATTTCGTAGGGGCCGAGCCGGGTGCCGGGTGTCAGGCTCATGCCCATGGCCGATTATACGACCTCGCTCGACGTCGGAGAGAAAGGGGCCGGAGATCTTTCTTCTTGGCATTTCGATTGCGTTGAAGTTCTCAGTTTAGGGAGACTTTTATGCCAAGGCGACCCCGTCACACTCTGCGAGGTGTGGCGTTCCACGTGATGAATCGAGCCGTGCGTGGGACCAACCTCTTCGAGTCCCAAGGCGACTTCGATGCGTTCTCAAGAATTCTGCGAGAGGAGCTCTATGGCTCTCAAGCAGAGATTCTCTCCGATGTGGTCATGCGAAATCATTGGCATTTCGTCATGACCTGCGAATCGGATCGCTCCCCGGCCCCTTCTCCCTAGCTTCAACGGTTGCCGGGCGCCGCCCGTCCAATCACCGCCGGCACCCCATCGGTTTTTACGATGTGGAACAGCGACGGGCAGGTTGCCGTCTTCTGTGTGCAGGAGACGCCAGACACCATGTCCAACGCAGTAGTCGTAACCACGACCCCGAACATCGACGGCAAGAAGATCACCAGCTACCGCGGCATCGTTACCGGCGAGGCGATCATGGGTGCGAACATCTTCAAGGACTTGTTCGCCGGCATTCGCGACATCGTCGGCGGCCGCTCCGCGACCTACGAGCGCGAGCTGCGCCGGGCGCGCGAAATCGCGATGGAGGAGCTGAAGATCGCCGCCGCCGAGATGGGCGCCAACGCCGTGGTCGGCATCGACATCGACTACGAGACGGTGGGCGGCCAGGGCAGCATGCTGATGGTCACCGTCAGTGGCACCGCGGTGGTGTTGCAGTAGAGTCCCGCGATTCGCCTGTGGGACTGCTGCCTACTTTCGCATTTGGTCGACGATGGCCTGCCAAATCTCGGCCAGGCCGAGCGTGACCGCCCACCGGTCGATGTAGCCCGTGTCGATCTCGCTGCCGCTGGTCTTGAGGACACCCGCGATGTCGCGCAGGTGCTTGTCTGAACCGCCTGCGCGGAAGAACTCCATCTTCTTCACGATGGCGTCCTCCGGGGACGAAAACGAGGCATCCCAGTCGTCGCCCGCCTTGACCCTCCGGGCGCGGCTAAAGCGTGCGCGGTTGAAGTCGGAAGGCGTCGGAACAATGACGTCCACCTTCAGGCCGGTGCGTGGCTGGATGATGTTGAACTGCGCGCACCGGCGAACCGCCTCCATGGCCGCGTCTTCGCTGACATAGAAGTCTTCCGCCGGAAACTGCCGGCAGAACTCCCGTACCGCACTCGCCGGGAGGTCCACGACGATGTCAATGTCGTTGGTGAACCGCGGTTCCCCGTAGAAGATGGTCACGGTTGAGCCCGTGACGAAGTACCGCAGGCCAAGCCGCTCCAGCGCAGAGACGACGAAGTGGAGCAGGTCAGACTGTTCCATGGGACAGTCTCCGCGCCGCCTCCTGTTCGATCTGACGCTGGTCCCACTCTGGATGAACAGATCTCAAATGACTGATCAGCATCCGGCGCGCGCTCGAGAACATTCGGCTGGCGATCGCGAGCCGTTCGGCGCCAGACTTCAGGCGAAGCGTGGTCGCCATCTCGTCGTCGATGACTTCAATGCGCAAGCGGGGGAGCGACATGGCGCCACCATCATAGCCGGAGACTCCGGTGTCGGGACGTGCTCGCGGGGTTGCAGAGGCTGGCATGGAAAGCCGAGTCGTTTAGGAACGGCCGAAAGGCGCCATAAGAGCGCAATGTTTCAAAAAATGGCTTGACCCGCTCGTCCCCCATCTTTCTGGCCTCGTGCAGCACCATCAGCGCCTCGGCGCGATCACCGTCAGCATAGGCAAGGACGCCAAGCCACAGGCGATACAACTGATCGTCCGGCGCCAGTCAGCGCAGCGTCTGAGACCGACCCGTCGCGTGACACCGATGGCAGACGCCACCAGGTCGGTGGCAGCACCAGCGTTAGGCTGATGTCGCACGACGGGGCCTGCGCTCGCGGCGGCCTTCCCGCCCCTGCCGTAGATGGGGCCCAAGGATCCGTAGGTCAACGGCCGGTGTTACGAGCGGGCGCTGCGCTTCAGGAACGAGCCGGCGCCCGCCCTGCCGGTGAATTGCCCCGCGTCGATGATCACCTTGCCGCGAGAGAGGACGGTGTCGGTCACGCCGGTGACCTGTCGTCCTTCGTACGGGTTGTAGTCCACCTTCATATGATGCGTCTTGGCCGACAGCGTCGTGGTCTTCTCGGGATCGAAGATCACGATGTCGGCGTCGGAGCCGGGCGCGATCGTGCCCTTCTTCGGGAACATGCCGAAGATCTTGGCCGGTGAGGTGGAGGTCAGCTCGACAAAGCGGTTCATCGAGATGCGGCCGGTGCGGACGCCGCCGTCGTAAACCAGGCTCATGCGCGTCTCGACGCCGGGGGCGCCGTTCGGGATCTTCGAGAAGTCGCCGTCGCCGAGATGCTTCTCTCGCATGCAGAACGGGCAGTGGTCGGTGGCAATCGCCTGCAGGTCGTTGAAGGCCAATCCACGCCATAACCGGTCCTGCGTGGACTTGTCGCGCAGCGGCGGGCTCATCACGTACTTCGATCCCTCGAACCCCGGCTCCTCGTAGTTGTCGTACGACAGGAACAGATACTGCGGACACGTTTCGGCAAACGCCGGCAGGCCGCGATCGCGCGCTTCGACGACTTGCTCCAAGGCCTCGGCAGCGGAGAGATGAACGATGTAGACGGGGACGTCGGCCATCTCCGCCAGCGCGATGGCGCGATGCGCCGCTTCGCCTTCGGCGCGCGCCGGCCGCGTGAGCGCGTGATACTTCGGCGCGGTCTTGCCCTCGGCCAGGGCTTTCTTTACGAGCACGTCGATCACGCCGCCGTTCTCGGCGTGCATGCAGATGGTGCCGCCGTTCTTGCCCGTGCGCAGCATCGCCCGGAAGATGCTCGCATCGTCCAGCATGAACACGCCGGGATAGGCCATGAACAGCTTGAACGAGCTGACGCCCTGGCGAACCATGGCGTCCATCTCTTCCTCCACTTGATCGCTCAGCTCCGTGATGATCATGTGGACGCCGTAGTCGATCGCCGCCTTGCCTTGCGCCTTCTTCGACCAGGTTTCGAAGGCGTCGTGCAGTCGCTCGCCGCGGTACTGAATGGCAAAATCGACAATGGTGGTGGTGCCGCCGAAGGCGGCGGCAATCGTGCCCGACTCGAAGTCGTCGGCCGAGGTGGTGCCGCCAAACGGCATGTCCATGTGCGTGTGCACATCAATGCCGCCGGGCAACACGTACTTGCCCTTGGCATCGATCACGCGGTCCGCCGGCATGGTCAAGGCCGTGCCAATCGTGGCGATCTTCTCGCCCTCGATGAAGACGTCGCCCACGTACTGGTCGGTGGCGGTGACAATGGTGCCGTTCTTGATCAGGAGGCTCATGGGCCAAATCCTAGTCGAACTGGGGTGGCGGCAGAATAGGCGCCGTGAACGGCCGCCCGCGCCCAGGCGGTACTCGAGCGACCGCCTCGCTGAACCCGCTTAGGCCGACCGGCGCTGCGCCTGCGGCGTGATCGACTTGTTGGCGCCAGCACGCCACTGCAGTGCCACTTCACAGAGAACCAGGGGGCCAACCCACGACAGCCAGATCAGTGCGTCTTCGCCACCGATGTTCTCGACGCCGGGGACCCTGCTCACCAAGCGGCAGAACACGAACGACCAGACCAGGATATAGCTGCGAGCCATCCATTCCCGGTGAGAGTCGTAGCGTTTGTTTCGCGCCGACCGATACGCCATTCCTGCCGCCAGCAACCAGGCCGTCCCAAGTGAGAGCAGCGAGACCGAGGGGCTGCTCAAGGCGCTGGTCCCGGCAGCCTGGTGCGCGGGGCTGCTCGTAATGACCATCGCGGAGACGGCACCGAAAGCGCCGCCGATCAAGTACACACGGCCGATGAGCTTGTGATACTTGAAGTGCTTGCGGGTGGTGCCCACATACAGGTTGGCCAGGCCCAGGAACAACATCAGCGTCCCGCCAGCGGCATGAAAGTACAGCAAACCAAAGTGGCCGGCATGTTTCTCGACATTGCTCAGTGTCACCACTGGCTGCGCGATGAGCCACCATGCCCACGCGCTTGAGAGGGCGCCGACCGCCAGCAGGACGCCGGGAAGCGACCACCGAGATGGCGACGCGGATGCGGACATAGGGTGCGAGGTGTCCATGGCGCCCAGATTCTATCCCGGTGGCCTATACTCATCGCGTTCACAACGGAGGCGCGAGGGTTCACATGGCTCGATCACGCACAATCAGCTACGGATGGTTGGGGGTTCTGCTACTCGCGGCGAGCACGGTCAGTGCGCGGGCGCAGGCCCCGGCACCCGCCGCGACCCCGGTGGCGCCGATGCCGGCCGGCCCGATCGATGCCGCCGAGATCGATGCGCTCCTGAAACAGTTCAACGTGCCCGGCGTCAGCATTGCCGTGATCCAGGACTTCAAGATCCACTGGGCCAGGGGCTACGGCCGCTCGGATGCCGAAGCGGGAACGCCGGTCACCGTCGACACCATGTTCCAGGCCGCGTCGATCAGCAAGCCGGTGGCCGCGATGGCGTCGATGCGGGCGGTGCAGGACGGCCGGTTCGGGCTCGACCAGGACATCAACACCATCCTGAAGTCGTGGAAATTGCCGGGCGGCGAGTTCACGAAAGAGCGGCCGGTCACACCGCGCGCGCTGATGAGCCATACGTCGGGAACGGGTGATGGATTCGGATTCCCTGGTTACGCGCTCAACGCGCCGTTGCCGACGCTGGTGCAGATCCTTGATGGGCAGCCGCCGTCGAATCGACCGCAGGTCAGGCTCGAGCGTCCGCCGTTCACTGGCTACAAGTACTCCGGCGGCGGGGTGACGATTCAGGAACTGGCTTTAACCGAGGCGATGGGCAAGCCGCTGGTGGCACTGGCCCGCGACTGGGTCTTGAATCCGATTGGCATGACGAACAGCACGTTCGAGCAGCCGCTCCCGTCGTCTCGCCAGTCGCAGGCTGCCCGCGCCCACAATCGCCAAGGCGCGCGGATGGGCGACCCGTGGCACGTCTACCCCGAGCACGCCGCAGCGGGGCTGTGGACGACGCCGACCGATCTTGCGAAGCTCCTGATAGAAGTGCAGCAGACCCTGGCGGGGCAGTCCTCGCGAGTGTTGTCGCGAGCCACGATGCTGGAGATGGTGACGCCGGTTGGCGTCGGGCCGTACGCGGTCGGCTTCGGGGTGGAGCAGATGGGCGAGGGCTGGTACTTCGGCCACGGCGGCAGCAACTGGGGATTCCAGTGCAACATGCTCGCCCATCGTCTCAAAGGCTACGGGTTCGTCATCATGACCAACGGCGACAACGGTGGCGCGCTCATCCAGGAACTGCGCCGGCGGATCCAGCAGGCGCATCGGTGGGACGTGCTCGACAAACCAATTCCCAGGACCTACGGGCCCGTGGTGAAGGACGGTAAGCCATGAAGCCGGACATCTCGGTTAGGTTTACGGGCCTGAAGTTCACCAACCCGTTCCTGCTGTCGTCGGCGCCGCCGACCGAATCGGAATCGAACATCATGCGGGCCTTCGACGCCGGCTGGGGTGGCGTCGTCACCAAGACCATTGGCCTGCATCCCGTCACCAACGTGGCCGGGCCCAAGACCAAATTCCTGCGCTCTACGCTCGACGGCCGGCTGTCGATGCAGAAGAAGCCCGACACCGCGCTGCACTCGTCGTGGAACTGGGAGCTCATTTCCGACAAGACGCTCGACTGGTGGGTGCCGAAGATCGCGGCGATCAAGAAGTCGCATCCGGATCGCATGCTGATTGCGTCGATCATGGCCGGATCAGGCAGCGATACTGAGCTGGCGCACTGGCAGACGCTCGCGAAAGCGTGCCAGGAGGCCGGCGCCGATGCCTTCGAGTTGAACCTGTCGTGCCCGCACATGGACCGCAAGGATATGGGCTCGAACATCGGCAAGGACCAGGCGCAGGTCTCGATCGTCACCGAAGTGGTGAAAGAAGTCGCGACGATTCCGGTGTGGTGCAAGCTCACCCCATCCACGACTGACATCGTCGAAGAAGCCAGCGCGGCGTTTCGCGGCGGCGCCGACGCGATCGTCTCGTCCAACACGTTCCCGTCGCTGCCGTTGATCGATCCAGAGACGATGGAGTTCGAGATGAACGTGGATGGGTTGGTGTCGAGCGGCGGGCTGGGCGGTCCGGCGATTCTGCCGCAGTCGCTGGCGAAGATGGCGTCGCTCACCAACGCGTTCCCCGACAAGGCCTTCTCGGGCATCGGCGGGATTGCCGATTTCGGGCACGCGCTGAACTATTTCCTCCTGGGCTGCGGCACCGTGCAGATCTGCACCGCGGCGATGCTCGATCGTGCGATCGGCCCGGCCGTGATCAAGAACCTGATCGACGGGATGCAGCAGTTCATGGAGAAACGCAGCTACGCCACGCTCGACGACTTCCGCGGCCTGCGCCGGGCCAACGTGGTGGTGCACTCGAAGATCCGCCGCCCCGACGGCAAGGAGTACCACGGCGGTCACGAATCTGAGGGATATGCAAGCTGACCACGGCACCCCTAAAGGGGTGCCCTACAGTGATCCCTCCGGGCAAGGGGACTTCATAGAACTGACCGAAGACGTCTCCGGCAGCCCGCTCTGGAATCCGGACCTCGCGCCGACGTCGCTCGCGAGCCGCACGTGGTCCACCTATCACATCGCCGCGCTGTGGATCGGCATGAGCGTGGTGATCACCACCTACACCCTGGCCTCGGGCCTGATGCAGCAGGGCATGACGTGGTGGCAGGCGCTCGTCACCATCCTGCTCGGCAATGCCATTGTCCTGATCCCGATGATCCTGAACGCGCATGCCGGCACGAAGTACGGCGTGTCGTTCCCGGTCCTGTGCCGCGCTGCGTTCGGTGTGAAGGGCGCGAACGTGCCGGCCGTGCTGCGCGCGATCGTCGCGTGCGGCTGGTTCGGCATCCAGACCTGGATTGGCGCGCTGGCGCTGCAGGCCCTGTTGACGGCGGCGTGGCCGGGATGGGCCGGCATGGCCGGCGGCATCTGGATCGCGTTTGCCGCGTTCTGGCTGCTGCAGGTGGCCATCATCGTCCGCGGCCTCGAAGGCATCAAGGTGCTCGAAGCGTGGGCGGCGCCGTTGCTGCTCGGCGGCGGATTGCTGCTGCTGTGGTGGGCGGTCGCCAACGGTGGCGGCCTGGTGCACATCCTGTCGGAATCGCCCAAGCTGCAGCAGGGCAGCACGCCCTTCTGGACGCTGTTTCCGGCGGCGCTGACGGCGAACGTCGGCTACTGGGCGACGCTCAGCCTGAACATTCCCGACTTCACGCGCTATGCGAAGAGCCAGCGCTCGCAGGCGCTCGGCCAGGCGCTGGGCCTGCCGCTCACGATGACGGCGTTTGCGTTTCTCGGCGTCGCCGTGACCAGCGCGACGATTGTGATCTTCGGCGAGGCGGTCTGGGATCCCGTGGTCCTGATCGCGCGCATCGGCAGCCCCGCGGTCGTGATCCTGGGGGCCCTCGTGATTCTGGCCGCGCAGGTCACCACCAACATGGCGGCCAACGTCGTGTCGCCGGCCAACGACTTCTCGAGCCTCGCGCCCAGGCGCATCAGTTACGTCACCGGCGGCCTGATCACTGCGGCCCTCGGCATCCTGATGATGCCGTGGAAACTCTACGCCGACGCGGCGGCGTACATCTTCACCTGGCTGATCGGCTACTCGAGCCTGATGGGGGCCATCGGCGGCATCCTGATCGCCGACTACTGGATCCTGCGAAAGCAGGAGCTGTCGCTGCCGGACCTGTTCGCCGTGCGCGGACGATATGCCTACTCGAACGGCGTCAACCCGAAGGCGATGATCGCGCTGGCCCTCGCCATTCTGCCGGTTGTGCCCGGATTTCTGCGGGCGGCCATGACGCCCGGGGGCGTGGTGCCCGATCCTACCGTCTTCGACACGCTCTACACCTACGCGTGGTTCGTCACCTTTGCGCTCAGTGCCGTCGTCTACCTGGCGCTGATGCGAACCCGCCGGTCATGAACCCGTTCGCCGGCCGCCTCGCGATCGAGCTGCCAATCATCCAGGCGCCCATGGCCGGTTCGCAAGGCAGCGCACTGGCGATTGCAGTCTCGGAAGCCGGTGGTCTCGGTTCGCTACCGTGCGCCACGCTCGGCCTCGAGGCGATCCGGAGTGGCCTGGCGGAGATCAGGGCGGCGACCGCCAAGCCGTTCAACGTCAACTTCTTCTGCCACGTGCCGCCGCCGCCGGATCCCGATGGTGAGACCAGGTGGAGGGCGCGGCTCAATCCGTACTACCGCGAGTTTGGTATCGACCCCGACACCGTCGACCGCGGGCCCGGACGCCTGCCCTTTGACGCCGCCGCGGCCTCCCTGGTGGAGGAGTTTCGGCCTGCCGTTGTCAGCTTCCACTTCGGATTGCCCTCGCCGCCGCTGCTGGCTCGCGTTCGGGCGATCGGCGCGATCGTGATGTCGTCGGCGACCACCGTTGCCGAAGCCGTGTGGCTCGAAGCCCACGGCGCCGATGTGATCATTGCGCAAGGCAGCGAAGCCGGCGGTCATCGCGGCATGTTTCTTTCGGACGACCTGTCGACGCAGGTCGGGACGCTGGCCCTGGTGCCACAGATTGTGAAGCGCGTGGGCGTGCCCGTGATCGCTGCGGGAGGCATTGCGGATGCAGGCGCAGTGGCAGCGGCCTTGCGTCTGGGAGCCGCCGCCGTCCAAATTGGCACCAGCTATTTGCTATGCCCCGAAGCCACGACGACCGCGGTTCATCGCACGGCACTTGCGAGTCCTGCCTCCGGTCACACCGCGCTCACCAATATCTTCACCGGGCGGCCCGCCCGCGGCATCCTCAATCGCGTGATGCGCGAACTGGGGCCCCTGGCCAGTGAGGTGCCGCGCTTCCCCCTGGCGGCCTCGGCGATTCTGCCGATTCGCGCCAAGGCGGAAGCGGCGCACTCCGGCGATTTCTCGCCGCTCTGGTGCGGGCAGAATGCCACTGGCTGCAGGGCAGCGCCGGCCGCACAACTGACACGGGAGCTCGCCGGCGTCTGACGGCCTGGACCAAACAGCAGGACTCTTGATCTCCTTATCTCCTGTTATTCGGCCCACCCGGATAAGATGATCGCGTCATGAACACCGGCTCTTACGTCAACGGCAAGTGGTATCACCCGGCTTCGAGCGGGACCACGAAGAATATCAACCCGGCCGACACCGGCGACGTGATCGCCGAGTACCCGCTGGCGACGGCCGCCGACGTGCGGCTCGCCATCGATGCGGCCGTCACGTCTTGGCCGTCGTGGAAGAGGACGCCGGGGCCGGAGCGTGGCCGCGTGCTGTGGCGTGCCGCTGACATCGCGCGCCGACGCGTGGACGAGATCGCCCGCACCCTGACCCGCGAAGAAGGCAAGATCCTGAAAGAGGCGCGCGGCGAAACGCTGAAGGGCATCTCGCTGCTCGAGTACTACGCCGGCGAGGGCTTCCGGATGCACGGCAAGACGCTGCCGTCCGAGTCGCGCGACACCTTTACCTACACCATCCGCCAGCCGTTAGGCGTGGTCGGCCTGATCGCGCCGTGGAACTTCCCGTGGGCCATCCCGGTGTGGAAGAGCGCCCCGGCCATCGTGTCGGGCAACTGCGTGGTCTTCAAGCCGTCGGAGCTGACACCGGCCACCTCGGCCCTGCTCGCGGAGATCTACGAAGAGGCGGGATTGCCGCCCGGCGTGTTCAATATGCTGGTCGGCACCGGTCCTGATGTGGGCGAGGCGATGGTCGCCGCGCCCGAGCTGCGGGCGATCTCGTTCACCGGCTCGAACCGCGTGGGCGGCGCGCTCTACGTCAAGGCGGCGCAGCGCGGCGCGAAGGTGACGTGCGAGATGGGCGGCAAGAACGCCGTGATCGTGATGCCCGACGCGGACCTCGACAAGGCGGCCATCGCCATCCATGGCGGCGCCTTTGGCTCCACCGGCCAACGCTGCACGGCGACCTCGCGCGTGATCGCCCATCCCGAC
The DNA here is from genome assembly GCA_038213735.1 of Vicinamibacterales bacterium. Classification (GTDB taxonomy): domain Bacteria; phylum Acidobacteriota; class Vicinamibacteria; order Vicinamibacterales; family UBA2999; genus 12-FULL-67-14b. Next base: position 51,652 of record JBBQSP010000030.1, read on the forward strand.
ATCAAGAACGCCCTGGTCGAGCGGCTGGTCGCGGCCGCGAAGAAGATGAAGCTGGGCCCCGGCCTCGACGACACCTCCGACATGGGGCCGTCGGTGGGCGACCGCCAGTGGCAGACGGTGATGGACTACATCAAGGTGGGCCAGGGCGAAGGCGCGCGCCTGTTGACCGGCGGCACCCGTCCCGAAGCGCTCAGCCACGGGTTCTTCATCGAGCCGACCATCTTTGACGACGTGTCGCCGTCCATGCGCATCTTCAAGGAAGAGATTTTCGGGCCGGTGCTGTCGGTCGCGACGGCCTCGTCGCTCGAGGAAGCCCTGCGCTTCGCCAATGCGGTCGAATACGGTTTGACGACGTCGATTTTCACGGAGAACATCACCGCGGTGATGAAGTTCGTGGACGAAGTGGAAACCGGCATGGTCCACGTCAACGAACCCACGGTCGGCGGGGAGGCGCAGTTGCCCTTTGGCGGCACCAAGTCCACCGGCGTCGGCGAGCGCGAAATGGCCGAAGAGGGACTGAACTTCTTTACCGAGCTGAAGACGGTGTTCATCAACTACTCGGGCAAGGCTGAGCGGTCGATGACTAGGTAGCTGGGGCGAGGCGGCTTCGCCACCTCGTGGGGCTCGCGCCTGCGGCGCTCGTCGGGCTCGGCGCTTCGCGCCTTCGTTGGGGAAAAAAAGACGTGATCGATTTCGACGACAGAACGTTCGCCTCCGTCACCAACTCCGAGTCGGGAGACGTCGGCTCAGGCACGACGTTTCACTATCACCAGCAGGGCGACATTGTCTGGGCTACCTACCAGGGCGGTGTCGTGGCGCGCGGGACGCTGATTGCCCTGGTGCTGAAGGACGGCTCGCTCGACATGCGCTACCAGCATGTGACTGCTGACGGCGCCATCAAGACCGGCACGTGCCAATCGCGCCCCGAGATCCTCGTGGACGGCCGTATCCGTTTGCACGAGCGCTGGCAGTGGACCGAGGGCGGTACCGAAGCCGGCGAATCGATCGTCGAGGAGATTCCGTGACCCGTTACTGGCTGATGAAGTGCGAACCGAGTGCCTACACCATCGACGACCTCGAGCGAGACGGCAAGACCGGGTGGGAGGGCGTTCGCAACTACCAGGCACGCAACTTCATGCGCGACGACATGCAGGTGGGCGACGGCGTGCTGTTCTACGCCTCGAACGCCGAGCCATCAGGTGTGACCGGTCTCGCAACCATCACGCGGGCGGGCTACCCCGACCCCTTCGCCTTACGGAAGGGTCACGACTACTACGACCCAAAGCACACGAACGAAAAGCCCATTTGGTACGCTGTCGAGATCGGCTTCGCAGAACGGTTCCGCGAAGTGCTGCCGTTGACGACTCTGAAGCAGGTCACGGGACTACAGAAGATGATGGTGAACCAGAAAGGCAGCCGGCTGTCTGTGCAGCCGGTCACAAAGCGCGAGTTCGAAATCGTCCGTCGCCTGGGCCGCAGGTAACCCCCACGAGGCGCGAAGCGCCAAGCCCTACGAGCGCCGAAGGCGCGAGCCTCAGGAGGGCCGCAGGCCGACCCCCACGATCGCGAAGCGTCGCCCCACGATCCTGCCAACTTTCACCCTCCCAAATCCGTCCAACACCCTGTCATGCCCAATTTCCGCCTGGCCCTGCGCACCCTGTTCAAGACCCCCTTCGTGACCGCGGTCGCCATCCTGTCCCTGGCCCTCGGTATTGGCGCCAATTCGGCGATCTTTTCGCTGTTCGACCAGATGCTGATGCGGCCGCTGCCAGTCGCCGAGCCGGCTGCCCTCGTCAACATCCGCGCTCCCGGTCCCAAGCCGGGCTCGAACTCGTGCAGCCAGGCCGGGCCCTGCGACGACGTCATGAGCTATCCGATGTTCCGGGACCTCGAGCGCGTCCAGGACAGCTTCACGGGGATCGCCGCCCATCGCGGCGCCGGGATCAGCGTCGGCTACCAGGGGACCACGCTTGGCGGCGACGGCATGCTGGTCTCGGGCAGCTACTTTCCGGTGCTGGGCCTCAACCCGGCGCTCGGCCGCCTGTTCACGCCGGACGACGACAAGACCGTGGGTGGCCATTTCGTCACGGTCCTCAGCCACGACTACTGGCGCACGCGGTTCGAGATGAACCCGGCGATCCTGAACGAAACGTTGATCGTCAACGGCCAGGCCTTCACCGTGATTGGCGTCGCACCGGCCGGGTTCAAGGGCACCACGCTCGGCTCAAACCCCGATCTGTTCGTCCCGATCTCGATGCGCGCCATCATGCAGCCGGGCTTCGATGGCTTCGAGAACCGGCGCAACTATTGGGTCTATGCCTTCGCCCGTCTGAAACCCAACGTCTCGATTGAGCAGGCGACGACGGCCATCAACGGGCCCTACAAGTCGATCATCATCGACGTCGAAGTGCCGTTGCAGAAAGGGATGAGCGACCAGACCATGGAGCGGTTCAGGGCGAAAGCCATCGTGCTGGCGCCAGGCCAGCGCGGTCAGAGCAGCGTGCATGTCGAAGCGCGCGCGCCCCTGACCATCTTGTTCGCGGTCACCCTCACCGTTCTGCTGATCGCTTGCGCGAACATTGCCAACCTCCTGCTGGCACGCGGCGCCAGCCGGGCGGCCGAGATGGCCGTGCGACTGTCGATCGGCGCCAACCGCCGGCAACTCATCACGCAGTTGTTGACCGAATCGGTGCTGCTGGCGGCCATGGGTGCCATTGGCGGGCTGCTGGTCGCCAAGTGGACGCTCGACGTGATTGCCTCGATCATTCCGGTCGAGGCCGCCGCCCTGGTGGCGTTCAAGATGGACCCGGCCATGCTTGGCTTCGCGGGGATCACGGCCCTCGGTACGGGGTTGCTGTTCGGGGTCTATCCGGCCTTGCACAGCACCCGGCCTGACCTGGCCTCGACGCTCAAGAACCAGGCGGGCCAGCCTGGCGGCGCCAAGGCCGCTCGGCGTTTCCGCATGACGCTGGCCACTGTGCAGATTGCCATGTCGATGGCGCTGCTCGTGCCCGCGGGCTTGTTCGCGAAGAGCCTGTTCAATGTCAGCCGAGTCGACCTTGGCCTCAACACCGACCATCTCGTACTGTTTGGCATTTCGCCCGAGCTCAATTCCTACTCCACCGATCGCACGCGCGAGCTGTTCGAACGTACCGAAGAAGAGTTGGCTGCTGTGCCAGGCGTCACCGGTGTCACCGCCGCCATCGTCCCCGTGCTCTCGGGTGATAACTGGAACAACAGCCTGATCGTGGAAGGCTTCGAGGCGGGTCCGGACACCAACACGACGGGTGCCTTCAACGCCGTCGGCCCTGGCTATTTCAAGACCATGGGTGTTCCGCTCGTCGCCGGACGCGAGTTCGCAGCGTCCGATGCCGCCAGTGCGCCGAAGGTGGCGGTCGTCAACCAGGCCTTCTTGCGCAAGTTCAACCTGCCCGAGAACGCCGTCGGCAAGCGCTTCGGCATTGGCGGTCCCAATGCGAAGCTCGACATCGAGATTGTCGGCATTGCCCGCGACGCGAAGTACAGCGACGTAAAGAGCGGGGTGCCGGCGCAGTACTACTTGCCCTACCGGCAGGAAGAGCGCCTCGGCTACGCCTACTTCTATGTGCGCTCGGCCCTGCCGCCCGAGCAACTGGTGGCCAGCATTCCCGTGGTGATGAAGAAGCTGGACCCGGGGTTGCCGATCAACGACTTGAAGACGATGGAGATGCAGATCCAGGAGAACGTGTTCATGGACCGGCTGATCAGCACGCTGTCCTTTGCGTTCGCCGCGCTCGCGACGGTGCTGGCGGCGGTGGGTCTGTACGGCGTGCTCGCCTTCACGGTGGCCCAACGGACGCGTGAGTTCGGCCTGCGCATGGCGCTTGGCGCCAACGGCGGCACGGTGCGTGGCATGGTGATGAAGCAGGTGGGCGTCATGGCGCTCATCGGCGGCGCGATCGGGCTTGGCGTGGCGATCGGCGTCGGCCGGATGGCCGAGTCGTTGCTGTTCGAGATGACGGGATACGATCCCCTGGTGATCGGCCTCTCCACCGTGGCGCTCGCCGCGGTCGCCATGGGCGCAGGATTCATCCCGGCGCTGCGCGCGTCGAGGATCGATCCTATGAATGCCCTCCGATACGAGTAAGCACGGGGGGGCAGCCACGACCGGCAGACCTCCGACCCAGGGCCGGAGGTCTATAATCTAGTCAGCAATGGAAAAAATCATCGTCACCGCCAAGTTCCATGCGGGCCACCGCCAGCTGGGGTACCCCGGCAAGTGCAAGTTCGTCCACGGGCACACCTGGCAGGGCAAAGTGGTGGTGGCGACGGAGGAGTTTCCCCGCAACGAGCTCGACATGTCGATCG
>JBBQSP010000031.1:0-54246 GCA_038213735.1 Vicinamibacterales bacterium
TTCTCGTTCGACAGCGACACGAGGCGCTGGACCTGCGACGTGCAGGGCGCGGCCTGCACCAGCGCCGACCGCCCGGCGCGTATTCCCAACAGCATGCTGTCGCCCGACGGCAAGCTGGCCGCGTTCATTCGCGACCACAACCTGTGGGTCCGTGACGTCGCCACCGGCGCCGACAAGCAACTCACGACCGACGGCGTCAAGGACTACGGCTATGCCACCGACAACGCCGGCTGGATCCGCAGCGACAACCCCGTCATGGTGTGGTCGCCCGACTCGAAGAAAATCGCGACGTTCCAGCAGGACCAACGCAAGACCGGCGAGATGTACCTCGTCAACACCGTGGTCGGCCACCCGGCGCTCTCGGCCTGGAAGTACCCGCTGCCAGGTGATGAGCAAATCACGATGATCGAGCGCGTGGTCATCGAAGTGGACGGGCCGAAAGTGATCCGGCTGACGATGGGCCCCGACCAGCACCGCTCCACGCTCTGTGACGATGTGAAGTGCGGCGGCGAGTGGGTGGACGTGCAGTGGCATCCCGACGGCAGCCAGGTGTCGTTCGTCTCGACTTCGCGCAACCACCAGCAGGCCAACCTGCGCGTGGCCGACGCCGCCACCGGCGCGATTCGCGACGTGCTCGAAGAGAAGGGCGAAACGTTCCTCGAATCGGGTAACGGCAAGGTGAACTGGAAGTACCTGCCGGGCTCGAACGAGGCGATCTGGTTTTCGCAGCGCGAGAATTGGGGCCATCTCTACATGCACGACCTGCAGACCGGCAAGCAGAAGCACCCGATCACGAGCGGCGAGGGCAACGTCACGCAGCTGACGCGGGTCGACGAAGCCAACCGCATGCTGTATTTCCAGGGCGTCGGGAAGGAACGCGGGCGCGATCCCTACTTCCGGCACTTCTACCGCATCGGCATGGACGGCACGAACGCCCAGTTGCTGACCCCGGAGGACGCCGACCACACCATCTCGATGTCGCCTTCGGGCCAGTACTTCGTCGACAACTTCTCGCGTCCGGATGTCCCCTCGACGTCGGTGTTGCGCGATGCCTCGGGCAAGGTCGTGCTGCCGCTCGAGAAGGCCGACATTTCGCGCCTGCTCGCCACCGGGTGGAAGCCGCCCATGCCAATCACCGTGAAGGACCGCGGCGGCGTCAACGAGCTGTACGGCCTGCTCTATCGGCCCACCAACTTCGATCCGACGAAAAAGTATCCGATCGTCAACAACATCTATCCCGGTCCGCAGACCGGCAGCGTCGGCAGCCGCAGTTTCTCGGCCGCGCGCGGCGACACCCAGGCCATTGCCGAACTCGGCTTCATCGTCGTCCAGATCGACGGCATGGGCACGCCGTGGCGGTCCAAGCGCTTCCACGCTGCCTATTACGGCAACATGGGCGACAACACGCTGCCCGACCAGGTAGCCGGCATGAAGGAGCTGGCATCGCGCTACCCGTGGATCGACATCGAACGCGCCGGCATTTACGGCCACTCGGGCGGCGGCTATGCCACCGCCGCGGCGATGTTCAGCTACCCCGACTTTTTCAAGGTCGGCGTGTCACAGGCCGGCAACCACGACAACCGGGTCTACGAGGACGACTGGGCCGAGAAGTGGCAGGGGCTGCTCGAGAAGAATGCCGACGGCACGACCAACTACGACAACCAGGCCAACCAGCTGATCGCCCACAAGCTCAAGGGCAAGCTGCTGCTGGCGCACGGGTCGATGGACACGAACGTGCCGTTCTACAGCACACTGCTGGTCGCCGACGCGCTGATCAAGGCCAACAAGGACTTCGACCTGATCATCTTCCCGAATCGTGGCCACGGGTTCGGCAACGAACCGTACATGGTCCGGCGCCGCTGGGACTACTTCGTGAAGCACTTGATGGGAGTGGAACCGCCGGCGGGCGTTCAATTGAAAGGACCGGCGGCGCCGCCGCCGGTCCCTTCGGGTAACTGACAGGCGGGTCTAAAGACCCGCCTCTACGTTGGGCGCTTAGCCCTGCGCCTTTTGCGGGAAGATCTGCTTGAAGGCGGTCATGAACTTCTCCATGTCCTCGGCCGTGCCGACCGAGACGCGCAGGTGGTTCAGCATGGGCGGGAACGGCCGGCCGACGAGAATGCCCTTCTTGCGGAACTCCTCGATCACGCCCTGCACGGTGCGGTCGCCGAGGCTGACCATGAAGAAGTTGGCCTGCGACGGGATGACCGGGTAGCCCCACGATTCCAGGACCTTCGTGGTCTTGTTGCGCATGTCGAGGATCTTGGCCTTGACGTCGGCTTCGGCGGCCTTGTCCTTTATGGACGCGACCGCGCCCCACTTCGCCAGCACGTTGACGCTGTTCGACGCGTAGATGCGCATGTCGCGAATCATCTCCGCCGGCGCGACCGAGTAGCCGATGCGCATGGCGGCCAGCGCCGCGATCTTCGAGAAGGTGCGGGCCACCACCACCGGCCGGCCCTCGAGCACATACGGGATCGCGGTGCCATACGCGGGATCATCCACGAAGTGGTGATACGCCTCGTCGATCAGCACCGGCATGTCCTTCGGGATGTTGTCGAGCAGGTCCTTGATTTCCCTAGCAGTGACGATCGCGCCGGTCGGGTTGTTCGGATTGCACATGTAGACGAAGCCGATGTCGCGCGCGTAGCGGTTCGCGGTCTCGATCATCTGGCTGATGTTCTGCCGGTAGTCCTTGGTCAGCGGGATCTGAATCGAGTCGGCCTTCACGTTGGCCGCCTGCTGGAAGACGCTGGCATACGACGGGCTGACGCCGAGCACTTTCTTCCCAGGTCCGAGGTAGGTGGTGGCCATCACGTTCAGCCCCTCGCCCGATCCGGCCGTCAGCAGGATGTTCTGGCGCCCGACGCCGTGGTGGTCGGCAATGACCTGGACGACGTTGCCGTCGGGGTAGCCGTACCGGTTGGCGTACTTCCACGCGTCGTTCATGGCCTTCATCACCGACGGCGGCGGGCCGTAGTTGTTCTCGTTGCTCGCCAGCTTGATGTAGGCGTCGTACTCGGCTTCGCCGCCGGTGAACTGGGCGGTTTGCCCCTGTGCCAGCAGCTCGGCTTCGGGACGAAGACTCAGGGCGCCGATCGTCGCGGCGACTCCCCCTACGAACTGACGACGAGAAAACGGATGCCGAACGGACATGAAAACCTCCAGGAAGGAACGACGAAATCGGGTGAATTCTATCCTGAGCGGCCCCAAACCAGAAACGCGCCCAAAATCCGCGCGGTGTCGTCAGGTCGAACCTTACCTGGGCGGCCTCGTATGATTAGGGAAAGGAGCTAATGGTGTTTGGACCCCTGAAACGCGTGAAGTTCCTCATCACCGCCCCGTTCATCCTGTTGCTGTGCCTGATCATCAACATGATGACGTCGCCGGGCCAGTGGTGGGTGCAGTGGGTAGCGCTCGGCCTGGGTATTGCGTGGGTGATCAACCTGTTCAAGTTGATCCGCGACATTGTCGTGCTCGGCGGCCTCGCCGCCTTCGGCGCCTACATCTTCAACCGCAATCGCCAGGGCTAACGGCCGGCGACACTCCGGAGCATCGTCAACAACAGGTCGACAGCCACCGTGTTGTGGCCGCCGAGCGGGATGATGACGTCGGCGTAGCGCTTGCTGGGTTCCACGAACTCGAGGTGCATCGGCTTCACCGTGCTCTGGTATTGGTCGATCACCGACTCCATGGTCCGCCCGCGCTCCGCGACGTCGCGCCGCAGGCGGCGAATGAACCGCGTGTCGGAATCGGTATCGACGAACACCTTGATGTCCATCAGGTCGCGCAGCGCCGCGTCCGTGAACACCAGGATCCCCTCCACGATCAGGGCACGCTTTGGCTGAAAGGTGTTGGTTTCCGACAGCCGCGCATGACGCGTGAAGTCGTACTGCGGCACTTCGACCGCCTGCCCCGCCTTCAGTTCCCGCACGTGCCGCACCATCAGGTCGGTCTCGAGCGCATCGGGATGGTCGTAGTTGAGCGCGGCGCGCTCCTCCAGCCGCAGGTCGTTGCGGTCGCGGTAGTAACGATCGTGGTCGAGCAGGGTGACCTCGTCCGGGCCCAGGCTGTCGACAATGCGCCGGACCACGGTGGTCTTTCCCGAGCCGGAGCCGCCGGCGACGCCGATCACGAAAGAGGGTCTTTTGATGCGTCGATCATATATCGACGCCCGACAGGCACATCAATTGCAAAAGCCCGGGGCGTGAACCTGTTGCCTCCAAAGCTGAGCCGTTACGCCTCCGTGGCTACCCTGTTGATGAAGTACGGGCGGGCGAACCCGCCTGGTACCGGGGACCCGCCCGACGAGAAGCCCGAAGCCCTCGCGCGTGACCTGGAAGCACTGGGACCCACTTTCGTGAAACTGGGCCAGGTGCTGTCGACACGACCCGACCTGCTGCCCGCCGCGTATGTGGATGCGCTCGCGCGGTTGCAGGACAAGGTGCTGTCGTTCCCATTCACCGACGTCCAGCGCATTGTCGAGAGCGAACTCGGGGCGCGCCTGTCGAAGGCGTTTGCCAGCTTCGAGGAAACACCGCTGGCGGCGGCTTCACTCGGCCAGGTTCACCGGGCAACCTTGCGCACGGGCCGCGTCGTCGCCGTCAAGGTGCAGCGCCCCGGCGTCTCGGAGCAGATCGCCACCGATCTGGACGCGCTGGACGAAGTCGCGCGGTTTCTTGACAAGCACACCGACGCCGGCCGGTCCTTCGACCTGACCGGCATGGCGGCAGAGTTCCGCGAGTCGCTGATGGCGGAACTGGATTACCTTCGGGAGGCCGCGAACCTGCGGCTGATCGGCAGCAACCTGGCCGAGTTCGACACAATCGTGGTGCCACAGCCGGTGGCCGGTTACACCAGCACACGCGTCCTGACGATGGACTACGTCCCCGGTACCAAGGTGACCGGGGTGAGCCCGCTCATCAGGCTGGAACTGGCGGTGGATGCGCTGGCCGAAACCCTGGTGCGCGCGTACCTGAAGCAGATCGTCGTCGATGGCCTTTTTCACGCGGACCCGCATCCCGGTAACGTGCTGGTGACCGCCAACGGGGAGCTGGCGCTCGTTGACCTGGGCATGGTCGGCCGCGTGACCCCCGACATGCAGACGCGCCTGCTCAAGCTCCTGCTGCTCGTAAGCGAGGGGCGCGGCGAAGAGGCGGCCGATATTGCGGTCTCGCTTGGCGAACGCCTGGCCGACTTCGAGGGCCCGGCGTTCAAGCGCGAAATTGCCACGCTGGTCGGCCGCTACGGCCACGAGACGATGGCCGACTTCCAAATCGGCCTGGTCCTGCTCGAACTGACGCGGGTGAGCCTGGCGCATGGCCTGCGGCCCGCGGCCGAACTGACGCTGCTTGGCAAGACCCTCTTGAACCTGGACGAAACCGCGCGCGCGCTGTCGCCCAGTCTCGATGTCAACGACGCCATCCGCCGCAATGGCGCCGACCTGATGCGCCGGCGGATGAGCATGTCGGCAACGAGCGGCGGCGTGTTCTCCGCCGTGCTCGAGGCGAAGGAGTTCGCCGAGAAACTGCCCGGACGGGTCAATCGCGTGCTCGACTCGCTGGCCGCCAGCGAATTGAAGCTGAAAGTCGAGCTGATCGACGAGGGCGCCATCATCGGCGGCCTGCAGAAGGTAGCCAATCGCATCACGCTCGGCTTGATCCTGGCATCGCTGATCGTCGGCGGCTCCATGATCATGCGCGTCGAGACGACGGTCCGCCTCTTCGGGTATCCTGCGCTGGCCATGTCGATGCTGATGCTGGCCGGCGCGGGGGCCACGTACCTGGCCGTCCAGATCGTGCGGCATGACCGCACGCCGAAAACCCGGTGAGCCTCTCCAAGCCTTCGCCCCGCAGCCAGCCGTCGCCGCTCCGGCACCGTCCCCGAACGGCGCGCACGAGCTACAAGCCCGCCCGCGATCCACGCACGACCAAGCCACAGGGAGTTTCCACAGCGTGGACGCGGGTGCGGCGCCTGATCTGGTCGTGGCCGCCGTGGGCCGCGGTGTGCGTGTACTTCGTGGCCGAGGGCGGCTGGTGGAAGGCCCTTGCCGCCGGCGTGTGGGCGGGGCTGTGTTCGATGTCGACGCCAGTGGAGTTTCCGCCGCAGTACGGGTTCGACCACGGCCTGACCGTGGGCTCGGACGACTTCCTTCACACCATGGCCGGCGCCGCGGGCGTGCCACTCGAACCGGGCAACACGCTCGAGTTGCTCAACAACGGTGACCGCTTCTATCCCTCCATGCTGGCGGCGATCAAGGGCGCCGAGCGTTCGATCACCATCGAGGCTTATATCTACTGGGCCGGCGAGATCGGCCTGACCTTCGCCAAGGCGTTGGCCGAGCGGGCGGCGCACGGCGTGAAAGTCAAGATCCTGCTCGACGCCGTGGGCTCATCGACCGTCGGCAACGAGATCCTCGAGGTCCTGCGCAAGAGTGGCTGTCACGTCGCGTGGTACAACCCGATCCGCTGGAACCGGCTGCGGCGCCTGAACAACCGCACGCACCGCAAGTCGCTGATCGTGGACGGCCGCATTGGTTTCACGGGCGGCGCCGGCATTGCCGACCATTGGACCGGTGACGCGCAGGACGACCAGCATTGGCGCGACCTGCAGATCCGCCTGGAGGGGCCGGCGGTGCGGCCGCTGCAAACCGGCTTCGCGCAAAACTGGCTGGAGTGCACGCGCGAGCTGGCGACGGGTCCCGACTTCTACCCCGACCTGCCGCCGGCCGGCCCCCTGGCTCTCCAGACCGTGATGAGCTCGCCCGAAACCGGGGCGTCGGCCGCGCGGGTCATGTACTGCCTGGCAATCTCGGCCGCCCGCCTCAGCATCGAGATCGCCAACCCCTATTTCGTGCCGGACCACTTGGCCATCGATCTGTTCCGCGACGCCGTGATGCGCGGCGTGCGGGTGCGCATCATGGTGGCGGGCACGTCCAACGACAACTGGATCGCGCGGCTCAACAGCATCCGGCTCTACGGCGCGCTGCTCGAAACCGGTGTCGAGCTGCTCGAGTACAACCGCACGATGCTGCACCACAAGACGATGGTGGTCGATGAACTGTGGGCGACGGTCGGGACCACCAACTTCGACAGCCGCTCGTTTGCGCACAACGAGGAGAACAACGTCTGCCTGTGCGACGCCGGGGTCTCGCGCCAGTTGAACGAGATGTTCGAGGAGGATGCCAGGTCGTGCGAGCGCGTGGACCTCGCGCGCTGGCGCAAACGTCCCTTGTGGGCCAAGGCGCAGCAGGCACTGGCGTCGTTCTTCCAGGACCAAGTCTAGCTTGGTCCAAAAGCAGGCCTAGCTAGAAGACTTCGCTGAAGTAAAACCAGAACCTTTCCTGGATCGTGCTCGTGAACGATCGCTGGTCCTTCCAGGTCGCCGCGTGCATCGTCGTCGACTTCTGCAGGTCCGATTCGAAGTCTCGCAGGAGGGCCGCTGCCAGGCCGGGGTCGTGAACGGCGACCACCAATTCATCGTTCAACTCGAACGATCGGTTGCCGAAGTTGGCCGAGCCAATGAGGCTGACGATGCCGTCGACGACGAGTGCCTTGGTGTGCATCATCGTCGGCTGGTATTCCGCGATCTCCACGCCAAGATCGAGCAGGTCCTGGTACTCCGACCGGCTCGCGTGCTTCACGGGCATGGCGTCGGTGATCGTGCCTTCCCCGAGCAGCCGAACCCGCACGCCCCGGCGGCGCGCTTCGGTCAGTGCCCACAAGGTCGATTCGTCGAGGGTGATGTACGGGGATTGAATGTCAATCGACTGCCGGGCCGCCGCGATGGCGAGCAAGTACACCAGCTTGATGTTGCTGGCGCCGGCTGTGGGATTGCTCCAGACGACGACCGACCGCGCGCCGGCCGGGCGCGGCGGCGGCTCCGGGTCGAGGGCCGGTGCCGAACGGCCGCCGGATTCGAGCCAGTTCTCGTAGAACGACGCTTCGAGCATGCGAACCACGGGACCCTCGACACGAAACTGCGTATCGCGCCAGTGCTCCGTGTCCTGCGCGTGCCCCTGCCAGTGATCGGCGACCCCCATGCCGCCAATGAACGCCACCTCGCCGTCGACCACCTGCACCTTGCGGTGCGTGCGGTAGTTGGTTTCTTCGAGCGCCCAGAACCGGAGCGGGTTGAACCACTTCACCTGCACGCCGGCCTGCTCCAGCCGATCCTGCGACGCGTCCGACAGGCTGGCGCCGATCGAGTCGAGCACGACCCGCACGGCCACGCCGCGCCCCGCCGCGGCCGAGAGCGCGGCAATGAACTGTTCGCCGGTCGCATCATCCTTGGCGACATAGGATTCGAAGCTGATGCGGGAACGGGCCTTGGCAATGGAGTCGAGCATCGCGGGATACGTCTCGTCACCGTTGCGAAGCACGGTGTAGGTATTGCCATCGATGGCGGCGGTACCCGTCAAGGCCGCCAGGTAGTCCGGGAACCCCGGGTCCGCAGCCTCGATCGGGCTTTCGACGCGGATCGTGTCCTGATCCTGCGCGATCAGCAGGAGCACGCCGACCACGGCCAAGGCGATTGCGAGGATGTAGGGCCACTGACGCCGGCGACGAGGCTCAGCCATACGGCTGACCGTTGCAACTTCCGCGCCTACGGCTGTGAATGAGCGAAATGGCGAATGTTTGGTGCGGAAGAGAGGACTCGAACCTCCACCCGGTTGCCCGGACTAGCTCCTGAGGCTAGCGCGTCTGCCAATTCCGCCACTCCCGCACTCGGAGGGGTTATTGCTAAGGCAGTGAGTCCATAAGTATACCTAGCGCTCGGGCGCGAAGGCAAACCTTCCCTTCTTCAGGGCGCTCTGCGCCTCCACGACCGACAGCATCGCCTCGGCGGCATGCGACAGCGTGCCCTCGCGACGATGAATCAGCCGGAGCTTGCGGTCGAACGCCAGCTCCGGCACCTCGACGCGCACCAGTTGCTTGTGCGCCACTTCCTGCTCCACCGTGATCGCCGGCAACAGCGCCACCCCGTTCCCCATCGCCACGAACTTCTTGATCGCGTCGATGGTCGGCATCTCCACCGGCATGCGCAGTTCGACGCGTTTCTTGCGGAACGTGTCGATCACCCGCTGGCGATAGGGCGAGGACACGTGGTGCGCGACGAACGACTCGCTGGCGAGCTCCGCAATCGACACCTTGGCACGCCGCGCCAGGGGATGCGTGGGCGGCACCACGAACGCCAGCTCGTCGTGATAGACGACGATCGACTGCAGCGCGGCGGTGTCGGGGCGGAACGTGACCACGCCGAAGTCGGCGCCGTAGTCGAGCACCTGGGCCGGCACGCGGCTGCCCAGGGCCCGCTGCACCGTGATGTGCACATCCGGGTAGAGCCGGCGATACTCGTGCAGGATCGGCAACAGGTATAAACACGTGAGTTCGTTGGCGGCCACCGTCAGCCGGCCGGTGCGCAACTGCCGCACATCGTCGAGCGCCGACATGGTCCGCTGCCGCAGGTTGACCAGCCGTTCGGCGTGGTCGGCGAGCACGCGCCCGGCATCGGTCAGCACCCCCCGCCGGCTCGACCGATCGAACAGCGGCCGGCCAATTTCGTCCTCCAGCTTCTTGATGGTCTGGCTAATGGCGGGCTGGGTGCGATACAGGGCCTTGGCGGCCGCGGAGAAGCTGCCTTCGCGCACAACTGCAAGAAAGGCTTCGAGTTGGAACAGTTCCATCGGTAGTCATAGTATAAGCAAATGACTGATAGGCTATAGATATTATTACTTTGACTTATTTTGGTCGGCCGCCCGAGACTGTCAGGGCAGAGCTTTCACACCATGGCCACCAGATCCCGCATTCACGTCTTCGACACGACCCTTCGCGACGGCGAGCAAGCCCCGGGCTTCAGCATGACGGCGACCGAGAAGCTGCGGCTGGCCCAGCAGTTGGACCGCCTGGGCGTTGACATCATCGAAGCCGGCTTCCCCATTTCGTCGGACGGCGACTTCGAGGCGGTGAAGACCATTGCCGGCGCCGTGCGCCGGCCGATCATCGCCGGCCTGGCCCGGGCGATCCCGGCCGACATCGACCGCGCCTGGGCGGCGCTGTCGGGCGCGGCCCGGCCGCGCATTCACGTATTTCTTGCCACGTCGGACATCCACCTCGAGCACAAGCTGCGCATCTCGCGCGAGCAGTGCGTGGCACAAATCAAAAGCGCCGTGGCCCACGCCCGGGCCCTGTGCGCCGACGTCGAGTTCTCGGCCGAGGACGCGACCCGCAGCGACCTGGCGTTCCTGTGCGAGGTTGCGGTCGCGGCGGTGGACGCCGGCGCCACCACCATCAACCTGCCCGACACGGTCGGCTACGCGCTGCCGGCCGACATTCACAAGATGTTCTCGGCCGTCGGCCAGCTGATCGGCGAACGCGCCGTACTCTCCGCGCATTGCCACAACGACCTCGGCATGGCGGTGGCCAATTCGGTCGCGGCCATCCAGGCCGGCGCGCGGCAAGTCGAGTGCACCATCAACGGCATTGGCGAGCGGGCCGGCAATGCGTCGCTCGAAGAGATTGTCATGACGCTCGAAGTACGGGCCGATGCCCTGCCCTTCACGACCGGGATCAACACCCCTGGCCTTGTCCCAGCCAGCAACACGCTGTCGGCCATCGTCGGGGTCTCGGTGCCGCCGAACAAGGCCATCGTCGGCGCGAACGCGTTTGCGCACGAGGCCGGTATTCACCAGGACGGCATGCTCAAGCACGAACTGACCTACGAGATCATGCGGCCCGAAACCGTCGGCGCGCCCGGCACGCGGCTCGTGCTCGGCAAGCATTCCGGCATGCGCGGCCTCGACGCGCGGTGCCGCGCCCTGGGGCATCGCCTGCGGCAGCCGGAACTCGAGCGCCTGTACACCAAGGTCACGGCGCTGGCCGACCGCACCAAGTCGGTGGACGACGATCAGCTGGCGGCGATCATTCGTGACGAACTGACCACGGCCATGGCGCTCGGCGCAGTCGCCGGTTCGCAGCGCGGAGATGCCGCATGTCACTGAAGATCGCCCTGCTGCCGGGCGACGGCATCGGTCCGGAGGTCACGGCCGAAGCCGTGCGCATCCTGAAGAACGTCGCGCAGCATGCGGGCAAGTCGTTCTCGTTCAGCACGCACTGGATTGGCGGCGTCGCCATCGACAGCGACGGCCAGGGCTTGCCCGACGCCACGCTCGAGGCCTGCCTTGGGGCCGATGCCGTGCTGCTTGGTGCGGTCGGCCACCCGAAGTTCGACGGCCGCGTCCCGTCGCAGCGGCCCGAGGCGGCCCTGCTCGCGTTGCGCCAGGCGCTCGGCGGCTATGCCAACCTGCGTCCCGCCATCTGCTATGCGCCGCTGGCGAAGCGCACCCCGTTCCAGCCCGAGAAGGTGAAGGGCGCCGACATCCTGATCATCCGTGAGCTGCTGGGCGGCCTGTACTTTGGCGAGCCGCGCGGCTTCGAGGCGTCGGGCGACACCGCGTTCAACACGTTGATCTACTCGCGTCATGAAGTGGAACGCGTCGCCCGCGTTGCCTTCGAGCGCGCGCGCGAACGGCGCGGCCGCGTCGCCTCGATCGACAAGGCCAACGTGCTCGAGACCTCGCAGCTGTGGCGCAGGGTGGTGTCGGAGACCGCGAAGGACTACCCGGACGTCGCGCTCGAGCACGTCTTCGTCGATACCGCGGCCATGCGTCTGGCGACCTCGCCCACCAGCTTTGACGTGATGCTGTGCGACAACCTGTTCGGCGACATCCTGAGCGACCAGGCGGCCTCGATCGCCGGCTCGCTTGGTGTGCTGCCGTCGGCCACGCTCGGCGGCCGCGTGGATCTGTACGAGCCAGTGCACGGCTCGGCCCCCGACATTGCCGGCAAGGGCTGGGCGAACCCGATCGGCGCGATGGCCAGCGCCGCCATGCTGCTCCGCTTCACCGCGAAGATGGACAAGGAAGCGGCGGAAGTCGATCACGCCATCGAAGACGCACTGGCGGCCGGCGCGCGGACGCGCGACCTGGCCGGTCCCGGCGAGCGCGTGCTCTCAACCCAGGAGATGGGCCAGGCCGTCGAAGACGCGCTGGCCGACGTGCGAGACAGGCGGCATTCGTATCATGCCGTCTAGAGCACCGAGAACCCTGCTCGACAAAGTCTGGGACGCCCACGTCGTACGGGTACTGGACGATGGCCGCAGCCTGATTTACATCGATCGGCACCTCGTCCACGAGGTGACCTCGCCGCAAGCCTTCGAGGGCCTGCGCCTGGCCGGCCGGAAAGTCCGCCGTCCCGACCTCACCTTTGCCACGGTCGATCACAACGTGCCGACCGAGGGCCGCGATCGGCCCATTACCGATCCGCTCGCGCGCGCGCAGGTCGAAGCCCTGCGCAGCAATGCGCCGGCGTTCGGCGTGCCGCTGTTCGACTTCGACAGCGGCCGCCAGGGCATTGTCCACGTGATCGGCCCGGAGCTCGGCCTCACGCTGCCGGGGACCACGATCGTGTGTGGCGACAGCCACACCAGCACCCACGGCGCGTTCGGCGCGCTCGCGTTCGGCATCGGCACCAGCGAAGTGGAGCACGTGCTGGCGACGCAGTGCCTGGTGCAGCAGAAACCGAAGGCCATGCGCGTGCAGTTCACCGGCGCGCTGATGGCCCGCGTCACGGCCAAGGATGTCGCGCTGGCGCTGATCGCTCACCTCGGGTTCAGCGGCGGCACCGGCTATGCGCTCGAGCTCGGCGGCCCGCTGGTGGCGTCGTTCTCGATGGAAGAACGCATGACGCTCTGCAACATGAGCATCGAAGCCGGTGCGCGCAGCGCGCTGGTGGCGCCGGACCAGACGACCTACGCCTATCTCGAGGGCCGCCCGCACGCGCCCCACGGTGCGGATTGGGACGCCGCTGTCGCCGCGTGGCGTGGGCTGCGCAGCGATGACCGCGCCAGCTTCGATGCTGAGGTCACCATCGACGTCAGTGCATTGGCGCCGATCGTCACCTGGGGCACGCGTCCCGACATGTCGCTGCCCGTCACCGACAACGTGCCCGACCCCAGGTCGGCGGCCTCTGAAGGCGACGCCGCGGCGATGAAACGCGCCCTCACATACATGGGCCTCACGCCCGGCACGCCCATCGAGTCGGTGCCCGTGGACCGGGTCTTCATCGGTTCCTGCACCAACGCCCGCCTCGCCGACCTGCGCGCCGCGGCGGACGTGGTCCGCGGCCATCGGGTCAAGTCCGGCGTGCGCGCCCTGGTCGTGCCGGGCTCACAACAGGTCAAGGCCGACGCCGAGCGCGAAGGCCTCGACCGCATCTTCGCCGCGGCCGGCTTCGAGTGGCGCGAACCCGGCTGCTCCATGTGCCTGGGCATGAACGACGACGTGCTCGGCGAGGGCGAACGGTGCGCCTCCACCAGCAACCGCAACTTCGAGGGTCGCCAGGGCCGCGGCGGTCGCACGCATCTGGTGAGCCCGGCGATGGCCGCAGCGGCCGCCATCGAAGGCCATTTCACCGACGTGCGGCAATGGGAGTACCGGTAATGGCGACCCCGTTCAGCGTCCACCAGGGCCGCGTGGCGCCGCTTCGCCGGAGCCACGTCGATACCGATCAGATCATCCCGAAGAATTTCCTCAAGCGCATCGAGCGCACCGGCTTTGGTCCGTTCCTGTTCCACGACTGGCGCCGCACCGCCACGGGCGACCTCGATCCGGATTTCTCGTTGAACCAGCCGGCCTATGCCGGAGCCACGATCCTGGTGGCCGGTCCGAACTTCGGCTGCGGTTCGTCGCGCGAGCATGCCGCGTGGGCGCTGACCGATGCCGGCTTTCGCGTGGTGCTGGCGCCGTCGTTCGCCGACATCTTCCGCAACAACGCCGTCGGCAACGGCCTGGTGCCGGTCGCCATTTCCGAAGCGGCGGCCAACGCCATTCTCGACCGGGCCGAAGCCGGCACCGGCTACGAGCTGACGATTGACCTCGAACAATGTGAAGTGCGCGACGCGCACGGCCTGCGCGAACGCTTTGCGTTTGACGAGGCGTCGCGGCAGCGGCTGCTCGAGGGCAAGGACGAAATCGATCTTATTCTCGCGAACGATGCCGAGATTGCGGCGTTTGAAAGACAGCGGACCGACAGGATTCATTTATGAAACAGCGTGGCGCTCACATCATCTGGTCGTGCCTGGTCGAACAGGGCGTGGACACCGTGTTTGGTTATCCGGGCGGCGCCATCCTGCCGGCCTACGACGCGCTGCTCGACCACCCGATTCGCCACGTGCTGGTACGCCACGAACAGGGCGCCACCCACATGGCCGACGGCTACGCGCGGGCCAGCGGCAAGGTCGGCGTGGCGCTGGCCACCTCGGGACCCGGCGCCACTAACCTGGTCACCGGCATCGCCACGGCCATGATGGACTCGATTCCGCTCGTCTGCATCACCGGCCAGGTGCCCGAGGCGCTGCTCGGGTCCGATGCGTTCCAGGAAACCGACATCACCGGCATCACGCTGCCCATCACCAAGCACAACTACCTGGTGACCAGGGCCGCCGACATTGCCCCGACCCTGCGCGCCGCCTTCCGCCTGGCCACGACGGGACGCCCAGGGCCGGTGCTGGTGGACATCACCAAGAACGCGCAGCAGGAAGAAGCTGACTGGGAACCGCGCAGCCGCAGCGACGACAAGATCGTGGCGGCGCCGAAGACGGCAGCCAGCTCGCTCGAACAGGCGACGGCGCTGTTGGCCTCAGCCAAGCGGCCGGTGATTCTGGCCGGCCACGGCATTCTGAAAAGCGGCGCGATGGCCGAGGTGCTGACGCTCGCCGAACGCGCGCACATCCCGGTGGCCATGACCCTGCTCGGCATCGGCTGCCTGCCGGCCTCTCATCCGCTCAACCTCGGCATGATGGGCATGCACGGCGAGGCGTGGGTCAACGACGCCATCCAGGAGGCCGATCTCCTGCTCGCGCTCGGCATGCGCTTCGACGACCGCGTCACCGGCAAGCTGGCCGAGTATGCGCGCAACGCGAAAAAGATCCACATCGACATCGATCCCTCTGAACTGCACAAGAACGTGCGCGCCGACGTGGCGGTGCAAGGCGATCTGAAAGCCGTGCTGCAAGAGTGGCTCCCGCAGGTCGAAGCCGCGCGTCACGACGCGTGGCTCACCCGCATCGGCGATCTCGCCTGCGGCCCCACCGTCCGCGACATCGACGAGTTGCCGGACGATGGCCGGCTGTGCGCGGCGCATGTCATTCACGACATCTGGCGCGCCACCGAAGGCAAGGCCATCATCGTCACCGACGTCGGCCAGCACCAGATGTGGGCGGCGCAGTACTACAAGGTGCACGAACCGGGCACGTTCATCACCTCGGGCGGCCTCGGCACCATGGGCTTCGGGTTGCCCGCGGCCATCGGCGCCAAGATGGCCCGGCCCGAGAAGGAAGTGTGGGCCATCGTCGGCGACGGCGGCTTCCAGATGACGCAGGCCGAGCTGCAGACGATGGTCCAGGAGAACGTCAAGGTCAACGTCGCGATCATCAACAACGGCTATCTCGGCATGGTGCGGCAGTGGCAGCAGTTCTTCCACGACCGCCGCTATTCGTCCACGCCGATGTCGTCGCCCGACTACGTCAAGCTCGCCGATGCCCACGGACTGCCCGGGGTGCGGGTGACCAAGCGCGCCGAGATCAAGGACGCCCTGCGCCACGCGCGCGCCTCGGCCGGCGCCGTAGTGATGGACTTCCGCGTCGTCCAGGAAGACACCGTCTACCCGATGGTGTCGCCCGGCGCCGCGCTGAACGACATGATCCGGCGTCCTGGTGCGCCGTCGCTCGTCGAGACTGGAGCGGATCTCCAATGACCGACGCCGCCAAGCCGCGGACCATCGTGGTCCGCTACGAACACGAAATCGATGCACTGGACCGCGTGGCGTCGATCCTGCGGCGCCAGCGCGTGCGCGCCGAAGCCTTCACCGCCGTAGCCTCGCACGATCGGGCCACGGTGCAGGCCACCATCATGTTCGACAGTTCCGACAAGACCGCGGCGCGCATTGTCTCGCTGCTCGGCAAACAAGTCGGCGTCCTGGCCGTTGAGGATTGGACGTCCATGGCAAGCCCGTTAGAGGAGTAAGGGATTCGATTATGGCGACGATGATTCACGACGCGGATGTGGATGTGGCGGCAATCCTGAAGCGCAAGGTGGCCGTGATGGGCTTTGGCTCGCAGGGTCACGCGCACGCGATGAACCTGCGCGACAGCGGCGGCGACGTGCGGGTCGCGGTGCGGCCGGGCAGCCGGGGCTGGCGCGCGGCCGAAGCCGCGGGCTTCACGCCCATGGGGCCGGCAGCGGCGGCCGCGTGGGCCGACGTGATCATGATGCTGGTGCCCGACCTGGTGCAGCCGGGGCTGTTCAAGAAGGACATCGAGCCGCACCTGACGCCCGGCAAGATGCTGATGTTCGCGCACGGCTTCGCGATCCGCTTCAACTGGATCACCCCGCCCGAGGGCGTGGACGTTTCGATGGTCGCGCCCAAGGCGCCCGGCCATCGTGTCCGAGAAGTGTTCAAGGAAGGCGCGGGCGTGCCCGGCCTGATGGCGATTCACAACGACGCGACCGGCAACGCCCGCGCGGCAACGCTCGCTTATGCCAAGGCCATTGGCTGCACGCGCGCCGGCGTGATCGAGACGACGTTCTCGGAAGAGTGCGAAACTGACTTGTTCGGCGAGCAGGCGGTGCTATGCGGCGGCGTGAGCGCGCTCGTCACGGCTGGCTTTGAGACGCTGGTCGAAGCGGGCTACCAGCCCGAGATTGCCTACTTCGAGTGCCTGCACGAGCTGAAGCTGATCGTCGATCTGATGTATCGCGGCGGCCTCGGCTTCATGCGCTACTCGGTCAGCGATACCGCTGAACACGGCGACTACA
This sequence comes from Vicinamibacterales bacterium, assembly GCA_038213735.1. Lineage (GTDB taxonomy): Bacteria > Acidobacteriota > Vicinamibacteria > Vicinamibacterales > UBA2999 > 12-FULL-67-14b. The sequence continues at coordinate 16,874 of JBBQSP010000031.1, forward strand.
CCGGCGGGCCGCGCCTGGTCACGGAAGAGACCAAGCAGGAGATGCGGAAGATGCTCGCGGAGATTCGCTCGGGTGCATATGCCGAGAAGCTGGCGCGCGAGACCAAGAGCGGATCGTTTGCCGCCGCACGCGAGAAGCACCGCGAACACCAGATCGAACAAGTGGGCGCCAAACTTCGCGCGCGCATGCCGTTCCTGGAGCCCGTAGCCGCGCCGGAACCGGAGCCGGCGCTGAAGGCCTGAAGACTAAACAGGAGATCAAGAGTTCAGGACCTTGGGTTTCCAAGAGTTACCCCTGAACTCCTGGATTCCTGTTTCTCTTGGGCTCTAGATACCGTGGCCGTAGCCGGAATCGTGGCCGAAGCCCGAGTCGAATACGTCGACATACACCGGCATCGGCGACACGACCGGCTCGGCGGTCTGGCGCGGCGCGGGTGAATCGACCATCAGGATGACGGCACGCACGCCGGCGGCCTGATGCGTGCGCACCGCGCGCTCGACCGCCTGGCACAGTGAGGCGAGGGCCGCATCATTGCGGTCGGGCTCCTGCATCCGTCCGTTCACCCACACCTTGGGATTACTACTGCCTTCCATGATCACTTCCCCTTATCGGCTCGATCGCCAAATCAATAAATCCGAGACCCAAATCACCAATTCCCTAAATCACCAGACCACCAAATGAAAAAGGCCACCACCCCAGCGGGTGATGGCCCTTTTGAACTCTGCTCTATCTGTGTGGGTTACATCATCCGCTGGTCGGGTCGAAGGGTAATAAGGCCAATCAGTAGCCAGAGCCCCAGGCCGACACCCGTGAGGACGACAAACGCGTAACCCAACGCCACGCGTGCGCGCACGGCTTCCCGGCTGGGCAAGCCCAGGAAGGGACGGCGAGCGGCGAGCGCGACGGCTTTCATAGTAAGCAAAGCTTATCGAGCAAGGGCCATATAGGTCAAGTCCCTTATGGCCTGGGGTACCGCTTCAGGATCTCGCGCACCCGGTCGATTGGCAGGGCCTCGACGGTGCCGCTCCGGCTGGTCATGGTCGTCGCCTTGAGCAGCGAGTTGTAAACCGCCTCTTCAGTGGCTTCGAGGGCGGCCTGGAACAGGGCCGAGACCCCGTCGGTCGGCAACAAGGTCCTGGCCTGGGGCGCTGCCGACCCAAAGCGGGTGCGCAAGTCGGGCGCCGTCGAAAAGGCGATGGCGAAGTCGCCGCTGCCGTTGCTGTACGACGACCCGGTGCGCGCCAGCCCGTAAATGGCCCTGGCGGCCACGCGCTTCAGGTCGCGGGCGTCGATTGGCGCGTCGGTCGCGACGATGATCATGCAGGAACCGTCACCGAACTCGGGCGCTGCGGCTTTCGGTTGATAGGCATACCGCCCGAGCAGCTGCCCCACCGGCGCGCCGCCCATCGTCAGCACGCCGCCGTAGTTGGATTGCACGATCACGCCGAGCGTGTAGCCGCCCTGCGCCGCCGGCAACTTTCGCGATGCCGTGCCCATGCCGCCCTTCCAGCCAAACGCCTGCGTGCCGGTGCCCGCACCGACGCTGCCTTCCGGCACTGCGCCGGTCGTCGCGGCCTTGAGCGCCTCGAGCACGTGTTGCGGCCGAACGTGCTGCCCGCGAATGTCGTTGAGGCCGCTGTCGTTGGTCTCCCCGACCAGGGCATTGACCGAGCGCACGTTCTGGTTGCCCGGCTGATCGAGCGTCCAGCGCACGAGTCCGTCCATGGCGGCACCGACGCCGAGGGTGTTCGTGAGCGCGATTGGCGTCTCGATCGTGCCAAGTTCGTCGACCTGCGTGGAACCGGCCAGCTTGCCAAACGCGTTGCCGATGAAGACGGCGCCCGGCACCTTGTCCTGGAACACGTTGCCGGCGTGGGGCACGACCACGGTCACCCCGGTGCGGACGTGGTCGCCGACGACCAGCGTCGAGTGTCCCACGCTGACGCCGGCGACGTCGGTGATCGCATTGAGTGGTCCGGTCGCGAACACACCGGGCGCCAACCCGAGGTCCCGCGCCCGTGGCCGTTCCGTCTGGGCAAACACGATTGATGAGGCCAGCAACGCGAGACCGAGTGCCAGTTGTCGCATGGCCGCATGATACGATTTTCCCGGTTGCATGCGGCGGATCCCCATCGAAGCCATCGACGAAGCCGCGCGGCACGTCTACGAGGCGGCGGTTCGCACGCCGCTCGTCAAGCTCGACCTGCCGTTCGACGGCGACGGCCCGCCGCGTCCCGACATCTACCTGAAGCTCGAGTCGCTGCAGCCGATCGGCTCGTTCAAGATCCGCGGCGCGTGGAATGCCGTGCGCAAGTTGAGCGGCGCGCAACTGCGCGACGGCGTGTGGACGGTCAGCGCCGGTAACGCCGCGCAGGGCGTGGCGTTTGCCGCGCGCCGGGCCGGCGTACCGTGCTCGGTGATGGTCATGGACACCGCCCCCGAGACCAAGCTGCGCTCGATCGAGCGCCTCGGCGCCACCATCGTCAAGGCCAGCTACGACGAGTGCTGGCAAACGGTCATCGCCCACGCCTCGCCGCGCATGCGCGGGCATTTCGTCCATCCGTTCGATGACGACGACTTCATCGCCGGCAACGCGACGGCCGGTCTCGAGATTCTCGAAGACCTGCCCGAGGTCGATGCGGTGGTCGCGTCGCTCGGCGGCGGCGGGCTGCTGGCGGGCATTGGCTCGGTAATGCGGGCGCGCAAGCCGTCGGTGAAGATCTATGCCGCCGAGCCGGCGACCGCTGCGCCGCTCGCGACCTCGCTGGCCAGGGGCGAGGCAAGCTACTTCGACGCGTGGACCGCGTCGTTCGTCGACGGCGCCGGCGGCAAGTCGGTGCTGACCACGATGTGGCCGCTCCTGAAGGAACTGGTCGATGGCTCCATCGTGATGGAGCTCACCGACATCGCGGCCGCGATGCGCTACGCGGCCGACCGCGTGCACGTGGTGGCCGAGGGCGCCGGTGGCTGCGCGATTGCCGCGGCCATGAGCGGCCGCGCCGGCGCCGGCAAAGTCGTCGCGGTCGTCTCTGGCGGCAATATCGACCTCGCAAAATTCGCCACGCTGGTTGGCGCTACCGAATAGGACTGCTTGTACATGTCAGAAGAACGTTTTGCCGCTGCGGCGGTCTTGCCGGCACGCATTCACCGCCTCCACGAACTCGCCCTCGACTTGTGGTGGAGCTGGGACAAGCGCGCGCGCGAAGTCTTCCGCCGCCTCGACTACGCTCTGTGGCGCGCCACCGCGCACAACCCGGTGCGCATGCTGCAAAGCATCACCGCCGAGCAATTGGCCCGGGCCGCCGGTGACGAGGCGTTCCTGAGAGCGTACGACCAGGCCCTCTTCGGGCTGGATAACGCGCGGACCCAGGCCCACCCGTGGTGGAAGGAACGCGAGTCGCTGATCAACGGCGGCAGCATCGCCTATTTTTCAGCCGAGTTCGCGTTGCACCAGTCGCTGCCGATCTACGCCGGCGGCCTCGGCGTCCTGGCGGGCGATCATTGCAAGGAAGCCGCCGACCTCGGCGTGCCGCTGGTCGGCGTGGGCTTCATGTACCCGCAGGGCTACTTCCTCCAGCGCATGAGCAACGAGGGCTGGCAGGAAGAGCGCTACCAGCGAATTAGCTGGACCGAGGCGCCGATCGAAGCGGCCCTCACGCCCGAAGGCAAGCCCTGCATCACCGCGGTGCCGTTGGGCGACCGCACCGTACTGGCCGCGGTGTGGCGCGTGCGGCTGGGCAAGGTCCGGCTGTTCCTGCTCGACACCGACCTGGCCGAGAACGCGCCGTGGGATCGCGAGCTGTCGGCGCGGCTCTACGGCGGCAACCATGAAACGCGCATCCAGCAGGAGATCATCCTCGGCATTGGCGGCGTGCGGGCGCTGCGGGCGCTGGGCATCACGCCGACCGTGTGGCACCTGAACGAAGGCCACGCCGCCTTCGTGGCGCTGCAGCGCATTCGCGAGGGCATCGAGAAAGGTCACTCGTTCGACGAGGCCCTCGACACCGTGCGCCGCTCGACGGTGTTCACCACCCACACGCCGGTCCCGGCCGGCCACGACGCGTTCCCGTTCCACCTGGTCGAAAAGCACCTCGCGGGCTCGTGGGGCGAGATTGGCGAACACCGGCCGCGCTTCCTGGCCCTTGGCGAGTACGACAACGGCAGCGGCAACGGCTCCCAGTTCAACATGACGGCCCTGGCGCTCAGGACCGCCGGCCACGTCAACGGCGTCAGCGCGCTGCACGGCGAGGTGACCCGCGCCATGTGGCGGCCGATGTGGCCCGACCTGCCGGCCGACCAGATTCCCGTGCGCAGCATCACCAACGGCGTGCACGTGCCGACCTGGATGGCGGGCTCGGTGTTCGAGCTGCTGAACCGGCACTTCGGCCCGGGCTGGCTCGACCAGGTGGACGACCCGGCCCTGTGGGAGCGGCTGCTCGACATTCCCGACGCCGAGATGTGGGCCATGCGCCAGGCGATGCGGACCGACCTGTTTACCTTCATCCGCGAGCGTCTGCGCTCGCGCTGGTCCGACGAACACGTCAGCCCGTCGCGCATTGTCGCCGCCGGCAGCATGCTCGATCCGGGTGCGCTGACCATTGGCTACGCGCGCCGGTTCACGGCGTACAAGCGGCCCGAGCTCATCTTCCACGACCCGGATCGGCTGGCGCGCATCCTGACCGCGCTCGATCGGCCGGTGCAGATCGTGTTTGCCGGAAAGGCGCACCCGGCCGACGAACCGGCGAAGCACCACTTGCAGCGGGTGTTCCGTCACGCCCTCGATCCAAAGTTCAGCGGCCGCCTGGCCTTCATCGACGACTACGACATGCACCTGGCGCACTACCTGGTTCACGGCTGCGACGTGTGGTTGAACAACCCGCGCAAGCCGCTCGAGGCGAGCGGCACGAGCGGCATGAAGGCGGCGTTGAACGGCGTGCCCCACCTCAGCATCGGCGACGGCTGGTGGGCGGAGGGCTTCAACGGGAGCAACGGCTGGCTGATTGAAAGCCATACCAATCCCGACGATCAGGCGGCCACCGATGCCGCCGATGCCGAGTCGCTGTACTCATTGCTCGAGACCGAGATCGTGCCGGCGTTCTACGACCGCGACGCCGACGGGCTGCCACGGCGGTGGATCCAGGTGGTGCGCGAGTCGATGCGGTCGAACGTCCCGCGCTTCTCCACGCGTCGCATGGTGAAGCAGTACATCACCGAGATGTACGCCCCTGCGGCCAATAAATAAAGGAGATCAGGAGCTCGCGAGACAATAAAGCTTGGACTCGTGAACTCTTAACCTCCTGTTCTTTAACGGAGGCGGTTGACGCTGTCGATCGCCTCGGCGTACCACTTGCGCCACGCCTCGAGGATCTCGGGGCTGGCGCTGTTGGTTTTCTCGGTGGCCATGCGCGCGTCGCGCGCCGCTTCCATCAATCGCGTCATCGCGCCAACCTCGTTCTGGTCCGCCGCCGCCAGGTAGAGTGCGGTCGTCGCCACGGCAATGCCGACGTGCTGCATCTCGGCCGGGCTGGTCTTGTCCACGGTGTCGAGATTGGTGTGATAGTAGCGGTCGGTAAAGTGCCAGTTGAGCAGCGCCGGCACGCCGGCGTCGGTGAACACCGTGTGATCGCTGCCGCCCTCGTACGGGTTGGTGCGCACCACCCACCCGGTGTCGCGGGCGCGACGCAGGCTCACCGCCAGGTGCAGGTCGTTCAGGAAACTGCCGCGCACGGTCGCCGGATCGACCTTGCCTTTCCCCCACTCCGAATGCGGATCCGACGGCCGATCCCAGATCGCCGACGGATCCGGCCCCTTCTCGATCAGGAATGTGCCACCGGTTTTAGCCGTGTCCTGGCCGGTCATGTCCAGCGACAGCATGGCCAGCACGCGCTTGGCGTCTTCGGGGTGATCCTTGATCCACTGCTGGCTGCCGCGGATCTCGTCCACCCACAGAAACGTGATGGTGCGCTCGGGGGCCGGCGCCGCGCCGCGGCGCACGGCGTCGTGAATGGCGAGGGCCGCAGCCAGGAGCGTGCCGCAACCGCTGGCATTGTCGTTGGCGCCCGGCTCCTGCACGTGCGCCACCAGCAACACCCGCTCCGCCGCCTTCGAACGGCCCGGGATCTCGACGGCCAGCGTGCGATTCGGCCGGCGATGGAACACGGTGTCAATCTCGGCGTGCACGGTCACGGCACCCTGGGCCAGCGCCTCGCGCAGCCGGCGCGCCGCGCGCGGTGTCGACTTGAAGCCGAACGACCGGCGCGCCTCGTCGAACGGGATGCTGCCCCATTGCAGCACGTCGGGCGTCTGCTCGGGCCTGGTGTACGGGGCCAGGTCGGTCGAGATCACGCCGGCCGCGCCACGCGCGCGCACCGCCTGCTGCCACGCGCTGCCGAGCGGCCCGCTCACGAGCACGACCGCGCCCTTCACGTCCTTGCCGTCATACGCGGCAGGATTGTTGCCGGCGCCGGCGTCAACCAGCCGGAATGATGCGCCGCCGGCGGGCGTGCCGAACGAGTTGATCGCCAGCGCCACGCGATCGGCTTCACGCGACAGCACCACCTCGCCCGTGGCACCGCTCAGGCGCAACGTCCCTGCCCGTTGCTCCCACCCGGTGCTCGAGTCGGTGAAGGTTTCGTAACGAGGCGACAGTCCGGCCGCGGCCAGGCGGTCGAAAATGAATTGCTGCGACTGCTCGTATGCGGGATTCCCGGCCAGGCGCCACAGCGGCGCCATAAAGCGGACCGTCGCCATGGCCGCCTCGGCATCCACACGCGGCGCGAGCGCCTGGTAAATTGACTCGGCGGCCGGCGGCAGTGCTCGATCCAGCGGAGGCAGATGCAAGGGGCTCTGCGCGCCGGCCACGCTCGCCAAAAGCAGGATCCATACGCACTTCTGCACGGTACGCAGTTTGTTTCTCACTGAAGTACAATTTGTTAGTTATGTCGCGTAAGTCAATTGGCAATAAAAAAGGCTGCGCGCTGTGCAGCGCCAAGGAAGTCTCGGAGCCCCGCGGCGAGGAACGCTACTGCCGCGACTGCTGGGACAAGAAGATCGCCGTCGAGGAGATCGTCGCGCGCGAGTTCGCGCTCAAGCGCTACATCCGCGCGCACAGCGCCGAGAAATACCTCGCCTATCACTCCACCCAAAAGCGCCCCATCGGCCAGATCATCGTCGTCGACGACGGGTACGACCTGTTCCTGACGATGACCATCTACCCCAACTTTGCGTGGGACGACCCGGCGTACCACCTCGAGGGTGACCCCGAGGGCCGGACGTTCGCGGAACTGCTGGTCGATGTGGTGGCGACGGAAGTGATTGAGCCGTGGGGCGGCGGCAAGTGGCACCTGGAAGTCTTCCGGTCTACGGCGGCTGAGCCGGAAGACTGGAATGGCGAGATGTAGATATATAATTCGGCCTCGGAGGGTTCATTTAATGAAATTGCAACAGCGGTTGGCAGTAGCTGCGTCTCTGGGATTGCTACTCGCTCCGGCGGCGTTCGCGGGCCAGGCGCCCGCGCCGGCAACGCAAGCGGCTCCGGCCGCACCTCGAAAGTTGATTTCACCCGTGCGTGGTGATGCGACGGTCGAGTACACCAAGCCCGTCACTAAGGTGGTCGGCGCCAATGTCGTCACGACGATTACGATCAAGAACACATCGGCCGGGCCGATCGCCGGCTTCAAGCTCGAGGAGAGCTGGATCGACAAGACCGGCACGCTGTCGGGCGGCGACACCTATCGCCACCCGAAGCCGTTCATGCCCGGCGAGGTGATCAACGTCACGCTGTCCACGCCGAGGAACGCGCGCATGGCGAGCAACAGCTACAACTTCTCCCACGCCAACGGCGTGGTGAAGCCGAAGAGCGTGCCGAAGATCGTGCCGACGACCTAAGTCGCCCACTTGGGGCGACCTAAGTCGCGAAGGCCTCAAACACGGCAGGCGGGACCGCTCCAAACGGGGCGGTTCCGCCTTTGCTTTTATCCAGCGATTTTGTCGGCCAGGTCGGCCAGGATCGGCAACCGCACGGTGTCGCCCCGCCACGTCTTCAGCAGCAGGACCAGCCAGAGAGCCACCGCCCCCAGCCAGACCCCGTTGCCGGCCGCCTGCAGCATCTGGAACAAGGGGCCGTCCACGAAGAAGGCGACGGCGCTGGCACCGCCCGACGCCAGCATGACGAGCGACAGCGTCCCAAAGACCACTAATGACTGTGCCGCGTGGAAACGCACGCCGCGGTGCCGGCGTTCGACGAACAGGAACACCAGTCCGGTCACCCACCACCCGGCGTAACACAGCACCGCGGCCAACCGCGCGTCGACTCCGGTGCTGGTCGACTCGGTCACTTCACGGCTTTCTCGAACCTGACCGGGCCGGTCACCTTCGGCACCGAAACGATGTGCCCGGGCGCGGTCATGACCTGCGCCGCCACCATGCCGCGCTCGGGGGCGCGCTCGCGCCACTCCACCACCAGGCCGGCCGCGTCAGAGCGGGTGCCGACGATCTCCACAGCGTAGCCGGCCGACGGCCGCGAACCGACGAAGACAGCGAGCACGGTGCGAGTCTTGAAATCAACGCCCGGTGGCGGCCGGTTGCCGGCATGCTCGCGCCACAGCGCCGTCCACTCGGCCGCCGTGTTGACGACCGCCTGCCGCGCCTCGTCCACACCGCTGGACGACTCGCGCGCCACCGTCTCGAGCGCGGCCGGCGCTGCCTGTAGAAACGCCGCCAGCAGCACGGCGATCCAGGCCACTAGTTCTGCCTCGCGGCCGGCTGGGCGACCACGCGGAACACTACTTCCTGGGCGGTCGTCTCGCGATCACCGATCGACGCCGTGGCCTCGACCCGCAGCACGTACAGGGCGGGCGCCAGGTCCTTGAGCGGCACGCGCACCTGGAAGCCGTAGCCGCCGGCGCCGCCGCCGCGCTCGGCGCTATCGCGCTCCTCGCGCGTCTGGAACACGGTTTGGCCGCCTTCCGCTTTCACGGTCGCGGTGATCGCCACCTTGTGGGGCGCCTTGATCGTGTCGTAGACCTCGGCGAACAGGGCGATCTCATCCTGCGTCGGGAACTCGCGATAGCTCGAGAGCGGTCCGGGCAGCAGTTTCTCGAGCGGATCCTTGGGCCGGACGGTCGGCGCGATCCCGCTCATGGCCGAGGTCAGGGCGATGTTGCTCATCGACAGTGGGCGCTTGGCAAAGTCGGGCACCTCGAGATCGAACGTCACCGAACCGGCTTTGAGGGTCTGGCTTTCCCGCACCGCCACGCGCAATTGGTAGCGGCCCGGGGCGAGGTCCATCGACTGGATCACGCGGAAGCCGCTGGCCTTCACGCGATTGGCCGAGTCGGCCTTCATGTTCAGGTTCACGGTGTTGCGATCGCTGTAGGTCGTCTTGCCCTTCTCGTCAGTGGCCATCGCCATCACTTCGAGATCGTTCTTGAACATTCCGTCGGCTTCGGCGAACGGCAGGGTGCTGCCGTTGACCAGGGTCGAAATGACCACCGAGCCCTTGGGGGCCGGCCCCTTGAACACGGCCGCGGTCAGGCTGAGCGGAAGGCCGGGTAGCGGCAGCGGGCTTTCGACGGCGTCGCGCAATTCGGGCGAGGCCGAGTTGGCGGTGGCCGGCTTGGTTTCCGGCGCGCGCCCGCGCGGCGCCACGTAGCCCTTGCGCGCGCGGACCACGAGGCCAGGCTTGTTGTTTAGCTTGACCTCGATCTTGCGGAACCGCCCGTCGCGCCGATCGTTGGTCGAGTAGTAGCCCATCACGTAGTAGGCGCTGTTGTCGTCGACAATGCGCTGGAAGGCGGTGGCAAAGTCGTTGCGGTTGACCACGGCGAAGCCACCGGTCTCTTCCGACAGCACGCGCAGGCTGTCCTGGCCGAGGCGCACCTCGTTGAAGATGGCGCCGGCGCCGAGGCCGAGCGACGTGTCATCGGGAAACGACTGGATCGAAATCATGTCGTCACCGGCGGTGGCCAGCCCGCGCGGATCGACGCCGTAGACCGCCACGTTGGCGCGCGTCGCTGCCGCGATCAGGTCGCGGGTGGCGTCCATGACCACGGTCGCCTCGGTGTTGTTGAACACGTCGTTGATGTCGTAGTCCACGCCCTCGCTGAACAGCACGAGCGCCTTGCGGCGGCCGCGGATGTTGCCGAGGTACTGCGACAGGTTGCGGACGGTGTCGAGGGCGTTGCGGGCCTGGTAGCCGCGCTCGCGGTCGTCCATATCGGTCGGCTTCTCACCGGCCATCGGCGAACCGGCGTTGCGATTGTACTCGTCGATCTTGTTCATGGTTGAGGACCGCAGCTTTCGCCCCATGAACTTGTCGACCGCCTGCAGCAACAGCCGCTGGTTGGTGGTGAAGTCCTGGGCGGCGTCGGATCGGCCGCCGGTGAACACCACGGCCGCCATGTCGTTGCTGCCGATGTAGCGCTCGATGAACTGGCGCGCGGCGGCCTTGGTGCGGTTCGATCGCAACGGATTGGTGTGGAGGTCGTCGAGCACGATCAGGTAGATGCGGCCGTCGGCCGCCTGCAGGTTGTTGCGCACGTCCGGCTCGATCGGCTTCGAGGCAAAGAGCGGCCGCTCCATCCGCTCGACCGGCAGGTTGACGAGCGAGAACGCGGTCACCTGTTGCGGCTTACCGTCTTCGAGCACCTGGAAATCAGATGGGGTGAGGCCGGGGATGAACTTGCCTTGCGAGTCGAGCACGCGCGCGTCCACCTCGACGTAGTTAATCTCGGCACGGAACGTGATGGGCGGTTGCTGCGGCGCCGCCGGCTGGGCGGGCACTGCGGGTTGGCCGGCCTGTCCCTGAACCGGGCCACCGGCGGCAACCACCGCCAGAATCAGCCCGCAAAGAAGTGCTGGTGTCTTCATATCGCTGTTAAATCCCTGATGGCCCACCAAGGCGGCGCGCTGGCCGGCCGCGAGGTGGCGTTCGCTAATTATAGGACGCTTGGCCCGGACGGCCGGTTCTGCGCTGTCCGCTATAATCGGGTGAATATGCCCATGAACGTGGCCGCCGTCCAAGAGGCCCTTCGCGACCACGGCCTCGACGCCTGGCTGCTTTACGACTTCCAGGGCTCCAATCCCGTGGCCTACCGCATGGCCGGGATGGGCGGCGCCGGGCACCTCGCCACACGGCGCTGGTTCTACCTGATTCCGGCCAACGGCGAACCGCGGGCGCTGGTGCATGCCATCGAGCGCTACAACCTCGACCACTTGCCGGGCTCCAAGACCGTGTACGCCGGCCGCGAGCAGCTGGAGGCTGGCCTCGGCGGCATTCTGAAGGGCCTCGCGCGCGTCGCCATGGAGTACTCGCCGCGCTGCGCCATCCCGTACGTGTCGCGCGTGGATGCGGGCACAATCGAACTGGTGCGCGGCTTCGGCGTCGACGTCGTGTCATCAGGCGACCTCATCCAGCAGTTCGAGGCCTACTGGAACGCGGCGGCGATCACCACGCACCGGCAGGCGTCCGAGGCGCTCTATCGCATCAAGGACCGCGCCTTCGAATCGGTCGCCCGCCGCCTGCGCGACGGCGTCGCGACCACGGAGTTCGACATCCAGCAGCAAATGGTCGGCTGGTTCGGCGATGAAGGCCTGGTCGCGGATTCGGCCCCGTGCGTCTCGGCGCAGGAAAACGCCGGCAACCCCCATTACCTGGCGTCGGCCACCGAGCACCGGGTCATTCGCAAAGACGAGTTGGTGCTGCTCGACCTGTGGGGCAAGCTGGCTGAGCCGGCCGCGGTCTACGCCGACATCACGTGGATTGGTTTTGTCGGGACCGACGTGCCCGCTCGCATGACGAAGGCGTTTGCGGCCATTTGCGGCGCGCGCGATGCCGCGGTCGAGGTGGTCCAGGCGGCCGCCAGCGCCGGGCGCGACGTCCGCGGTTTCGAGGCCGACCGGGCCGCGCGCAAGGTGTTGCAGGATGCGGGATTTGGCGACGCTATCCTGCACCGGACCGGCCATAGCCTGGGCGAGAACGTCCATGGTAATGGTGCCCACCTCGACGACTACGAAACCCACGACGAGAGGCGCTTGTTGCCCGGCAGCGGGTTTACGATTGAGCCGGGCCTCTATTTCAAGGATTTTGGGGTTCGCACCGAGATCAACATGGTCTGGACCAGCGCCGGCCCCGAAGTCACGGGGCCTCGCCAGTCGGCCATTGTCACGCTAGTCTAGGAAGAGTCCATTCGCGGGTTTGTTGGAGGAAGACATGTCGAGCCGGAAAACGACGCTGTTCTATTCGCTTCTGATCATGGTGGCATCGCTCGCGGTGGGGATGGTCATTGCCTCCCGCCTTGACCTGGCACCGGCTTCGTCCGCCCAGACCATGGCGGCGCCGCCCATGAACAGCGCCCCGCTCAGCGGCCCGGTCGATGCCGCGACCTTCCGCAACATCGCCAAGACCATGAGCCCGGCCGTGGTCAACATCCGCAGCACCTCGACGCAGCGCGCGGCCGAAATGACGGAGTTCTTTGGCGGCGGCAACGACGAGCTGCTGGAGCGTTTCTTCGGCGGCGGCGGCCAGGGTCAGGGCGGCCGTCCACCGCAGCAACGGCCGCGGCGCGACCAGGAGACCCAGTCCGCCGGCACCGGTTTCGTGATCAGCAAGGACGGCTTCATCCTCACCAACAACCACGTGGTCGAGGGCGCCAGCAAGATCGAGGTCAATTTCCTCGGTGAAGAAAACGATATCTTCCACGAGGCCAAGGTCATTGGCCGCGACCCGCTGACCGACAGCGCGCTGATTCAACTGGTCGAACCCAAGAAGGACCTGGTCGAGGTCAAGTTCGGAGACTCGTCCAAAATGGAGCCGGGCGACTGGGTCATGGCCATTGGTAACCCATTCGGCCTGTCGCACACCGTCAGCGTCGGCGTAATCAGCGCCACCGCGCGCTCGTTCCCGATCGCCGAACAGCGTTCTGCCGACGTGCTGCAGACCGACGCCGCCATCAACCCCGGCAACTCGGGCGGCCCGCTCTTGAACGCGCGCGGCGAAGTGATCGGCATCAACACCGCCATCTACACCGACTCGCGCAACGCCGGCAACATCGGCATTGGCTTCGCCATCCCGATCAACAACGTGCGCGAGCTGATTCCGCAGCTGCGCACCGGCAAGGTGACGCGCGGCGTCATCGGCGTGCAGGTCACGCCGGTGCCGACCGATGCACTCGCCGAGTTCGGCCTGAAGGAACGCAAGGGCGCGCTGGTCGGTGCCGTCACGCGCGGCCAGCCGGCCGCCAAGGCCGGCGTCGAGCCGGGCGACGTGATCATCGAGTTCAACGGCAAGCCGGTCAAGAACCGCGACGAACTGGTCGCCACCGTCGTCGCCACCAAGCCCGGCACCACCGTGCCGCTGAAGGTCATGCGCGATCGCGAGGAGCGAACGCTGACAATCACCGTCGGCGAACTGAACCTGGAAGACGAAGGCAACCGCGCGGCCGCGACCCGCGAGACCTCTGTGGAGCCGGATCAGCAGGCCTCGCAGGGCTTTGGCCTGACCCTGACCGCGCTGACGCCCGACGTGCTGCGGCGCCTGCGGCTGTCGGCCGACACAGAAGGTGTGCTCGTGTCCGACGTCGAGCAGGGCAGCACCGCGTTCCGCCAGGGCCTGGCGCGCGGCGACATCATCACCCAGGTCAACCGCCGCCCGGTGCGGACGCCGCAAGAGGCGGGCCGCGCGCTGGCCCAGGTGCCGTCGGGCGGCACGGCGTTCCTGCTGGTCATGCGCCAGGGCCAGGAGCAGTTCTTCACCGTCCGCAAGGAGTAATTGATGGCGCTCGAGCGCGAGATCAAGCTTCGTTTCAATAGTGCCGACGACGCACGAACGAAGATCCTCGCGCTCGGCGCGACGCCCCTGCACGGCCGCCGCCTCCAGGAAGACGCGCTGCTCGACACCGAAGACGAGACGCTGCGCCGGCAACGCTCGACGCTGCGCGTCCGATCCGAAGGCGGCAAGAGCCTGCTCACGTTCAAGGGACCCATCCTGCCCGGCCTCGTCAAGATCCGCGAAGAACACGAGACGGTCGTCGCCGACGGCACGGCGCTACTGGCCATTCTCGAAGGCCTCGGCCTGCACATCTGGTTTCGCTACGAGAAATATCGCGAGGAGTTCGAGGCAGACGATGTGGTGATGGCAGTGGACGAGACACCGGTCGGCGTGTTCGTGGAGCTCGAGGGCGGCGAGGCGGCCATTCACACCACGGCGGCGGCGCTCGGCTTCGCGCCGGCCGACTACATCACCGACTCATATCGCTTCCTGTTCCTGCAGCACCGCGATGCGAACGGGCTCGCCGGGCCCGACATGGTCTTCGCCGCTACCGAATGATCAACCTGTCTCAGTGGCCGGCCCTGGTGCTGACCGCCGGCCTGGCCACTCGTCTCCAACCGTTATCGCAGGTGCGGGCCAAGGCGGCGTTGCCGGTCGCGGGCGAGGCGCTGGTGGTGCGGATTCTGCGTTCGCTGCGCGCCGCGGGTCTCACCACGGTCGTCCTCAACCTGCATCACCGCGCCGACACCATCACGCGTGAGGTCGGCGACGGGTCGTCACTGGACTTGTCGGTCCGCTACTCGTGGGAGACCGAGGTGCTGGGGTCGGCTGGCGGCCCGGCGCGGGCCTTGCCGCTGCTCGAGGCAGACCGTTTTCTGATCGTCAACGGCGATACGCTCGCCGATGTCGATCTCGCCTCGCTGGCCACGCAGCACGTGGACACCAACGCCCTGGTCACCATGGCGGTGGTGGACGCCGACCCTCGCTACAACGCGATCCTGGCCGATGAAAGCGGCATCGTGAAGGGCTTCAGGAAGAGCACCCCAGGCACCGCAGGCACCTTTCATTTCATTGGTGTACAGGCCGTGAACGCCGCGGCCTTCGCCGGTGTCAGCCCTGAGACCCGTTGCGAGACCGTGCGCGGAATCTACCCCGGCCTAGTTGCGTCTCGACCCGGCAGTCTCCGCGTCATGCGCACGGCGGCGGAGTTCTTCGACATCGGCACCCCGCGCGACTACCTGGAAACCTCGCTGAAGCTGGCCGCCCGCGAAGGCCGCGCCCCGGACCGGGGCCATGGCTGCACCATCGCATCAGACGCGGAGCTGACCGACACCATACTCTGGAACAACGTGAGGATCGGCGCCGGCGCATCACTCACCCGCTGCATCGCGGCTGACAGTGTCCAGGTTCCAGCCGGGGCACACCACGTCGAATGCTCACTGGTTCTGCGCGACAATAAGCTGGTCGCCGAACCATTCGCGCCCTGAACCCCTGACCCCCTGAACCCCTGAACCCGTGAACCCGTGAACCCGTGAACCGGTGAACCTCTGAACCCGTGGATCCCCGACTCGAACAGTACCTCGCCCTGCACGGCCTGACCTCGCGCGTCACGACGGTGATGCCGCTTACCGGTGACGCGTCCGATCGCCGCTACTTTCGCGTGCTGATGAAGGGCGAGCAGCCCATCGTCCTCGCCCTGCATCAAGGGCCGATCGAGTTCGAGAAGATGCCGTTTGTGGCGATTGCGCGCCTGCTGCGGCAAATACCGGTGCCGGTGCCGGCCATCTTGCATCACTCCAACGAGTTGGGCGTGCTCGGCCTCGAGGACCTGGGCGATGTCACGCTGCAGGCGCACCTTGGCGCGACGACGCCTGAGGAGCATGCCGCGTTGTATCGCCAGGCCGTGTCGTTCATCGCACACATGCAGCAGCGCGGCGACGAATTGCGGTCGCCGGAGTATCCGCCGTACCAGATCGCCTTCGACGTCGAGAAGCTCACCTGGGAACTGGAGTTCTTCGTCAAGCATTACCTGCTCGCCTTCAAGGGTGCGGCCCCGAGCGAGGCGCTGCGCGAGGCACTGCGCGGCGAGTGGTCGGCGATTGTCGAGGAGCTCGCGGGCGAGCCGCGGGTGCTGTGCCACCGCGACTACCACAGCCGCAACCTGATGCTGCACGGCGGCTCGCTCTTCATCATCGACTTCCAGGACGCCCGCATGGGGCCCGACACCTACGACCTGGCGTCGCTGCTCCGCGACGCGTATGTGGACCTGACGGCGCCGCAGGTGGATGAGCTGATTGCGTTCTTCCTGGCCCTGAAGGGCCTGCGCCGCGCCGAGGATCAGGCCGAGTTCCGCCGCCGGTTCGACCTGATGGCGCTGCAGCGCAACCTCAAGGCGCTCGGCACGTTCGGCTACATGACCACCGGCCGCAACAATACGGTCTACATTCAGTACATTCCGCGCACGCTGAGCCACGTCAAGGCCAACCTCGCCAAATACCCGCGCTTCTCGCGCCTGCAGGACCTGCTCCGCGAGTGGCTATAAACTAGGGGACACAGTGTTCGGGGTCTCCACGCATCTCTATCTCGGTGACCGCCTCGACCGCGATCACCTGGTTGAAATCGCCGCGCATGGATTCGAGGCAGTCGAAGTGTTTGCCGCGCGCGATCACTTCGACTACCACGACCGTCGCGCGGCACTGGCGCTCGCCGAGTGGCTTGACGATACCCGGTTGACCCTCCACTCGATGCATGCGCCGATCGCCGCCGCCTACCAGAACGGCACGTGGCGCGAGGGCTATTCACTGGCTGCCGCGGACGAGCCACGGCGCAAGCTCGCCGTCGCAGAAACCACCGCAGCGCTGAATCTCGCCACCCTCGTGCCGTACCAGGTGCTGGTGGTTCACTGCGGCGTGCCCGCGCCGCATGGCTCGGCGGCCGACAACCACGTGCCGTCGATGATCCGCAGTCTCGAGGAGTTGTCGCCGGTCGCCGCCGGCGCCGGCGTCAGGCTGGCGGTGGAAGTGATTCCCAACGCCCTGTCCACCGCGTCGTCACTCGTCGACCTGCTGGAAAGCGAGATCGAGGCGAGCGGCCTGGGCATTTGCATGGACGTCGGTCACGCGCGGCTGATGGGCGATGTGGTCGAGGCCATTGAAACCTGTTCGGGCCACTTGCTGACGACGCACCTGCACGACAACCGCGGGCGGACCGACGATCACCTGGTGCCGGGCCAGGGCGTGGTGGATTGGGAGGCGGCGCTGCTGGCCTTCCAGAAGGTGGGCTACGACGGCGCCTGGATGTTCGAGCTGGCGGTCGCCGCCGAGCGCCGGCCGGTGCTCGAACGCGCCGCGAAGGCACGCCAGCGGTTTGAATCGTTGCTGAGCATCGGCGACGAGCCACCGATTAGTCCAGCCGCCGATTAAGACAGCCACCGATTAGACACGGATTAGACACAGATCTCTTTTCTCGGCAGAGTCAGGTAGCGATGAATCAAACCTACATCAACAAGATTGGCGAACACGTCGGGGCGCCGGTGACCATCAAGGGCTGGCTGCACAACCGGCGGTCGAGCGGCAAGATTCACTTCCTGGTCCTCCGCGACGGCACGGGCTTCTTGCAGGTCGTCATGGGCAAGAAGGACGTGGACGAGGCGACGTTTGCCACAGCCGATCACCTCAGCCAGGAGAGCGCCATCATCGTCACCGGCACGGTCCGCGCCGACGAGCGCGCGGCGGGCGGCTACGAGCTAATCGCCAGCGCCCTCGAGGTCGTGAACGAGGCGCACGACTATCCGATCACGCCGAAGGAACACGGCGTGGACTACCTGATGGATCGCCGGCACCTGTGGATCCGCGCCGAGCGCCAGACGGCGATCCTGCGCGTGCGTCACGAGATCATCAACGCGGTCCGCGACTTCTTCAACGACCAGGGCTTCATCCTCGCCGACACGCCGATCTTCACGCCGGCCGCGTGTGAGGGGACGACGACGCTGTTCCCGGTGGAGTATTTCGAGCACGAGAAAGCCTACCTGACGCAGAGCGGACAGCTCTACAACGAGGCCAACGCCATGGCGCTCGGCAAGGTCTACGCCTTCGGCCCGACGTTCCGAGCCGAGAAGAGCAAGACGCGCCGCCACCTCACCGAGTTCTGGATGGTCGAGCCCGAGATGGCCTACGCCGACTTGAACGACGTCATCACGCTCGCCGAAGGGCTAATCACGTCCGTGGTCGCGCGCGTCCTGGATCGCCGGCAGAAAGAGCTGAAGACGCTCGAGCGCAACACCAGCAAGCTCGAAGCGGTGAAAGCGCCGTTCCCGCGGCTGCACTACGACGAGGCCGCCAAGATCCTGCTCGACAAGGGCCTGCCCTTCGTCAAGGGCGGCGACCTCGGCGGCACCGACGAGACCGTGCTGTCGGAGCAGTTCGATCGCCCGGTGTGCGTGACGCACTACCCCGCCGCGATCAAGGCGTTCTACATGAAGCCGGATCCGAACGAGATGGACAAGGCGCTGTGCGTCGATGTGCTCGCGCCCGAGGGCTACGGCGAGATCATCGGCGGCGGCCAGCGACTTGACGACCTGGATCTGCTGCTGCAGCGCATCAAGGAGCACGAGCTGCCGCAGGAGGCGTTCGAGTGGTACCTCGACCTGCGCCGCTACGGTTCGGTGCCGCACGGCGGCTTCGGCATGGGCATCGAACGCTGCGTCAGCTGGATCTGCGGCCTCGAACACGTTCGCGAGACCATTCCTTACCCGCGGATGCTCTACCGGATTTACCCATAAACAGGAGTTTAGGAGTGCTGGTCCTGATCTCTTGATCTCCTGTTAGACTGGGAAGTTCGAAAATGAAGATAGGGTTCGTCTCCTTGGGGTGCCCCAAGAATCTGGTCGACTCCGAGGTCATGCTCGGCATGGCCGAGCAGGATGGGCACGAAATTACCGCCGACGCGTCGCAGGCCGACGTGCTGGTGGTGAACACCTGCGCCTTCATCGACCGCGCCAAGCAGGAATCGATCGACACCATTCTCGAAATGGCCGAGCTCAAGAAGCAGGTCGCGGGTCGCAAGCTCGTGGTCACGGGCTGCATGGCCGAGCGCTATCGCGATGAGCTGAAGAAGGAGATTCCGGAGATCGACGCGATCTACGGGACGGGCGAAGTCGAGGGCCTCGCGGGTTTCATGTCCGGGCAGGCGCACCCTGCGGGTGGCGCCATCCCGATGACCTTCCACAAGAAGCCGGTCTTCGGCGTGGACCTGCCCACCTATATTTACGACGCCAACACCCCGCGCAAGCGCGTCACGCCTGGGCACTATGCCTACGTGAAGATCGCCGAGGGCTGCGACTACAAGTGCGCCTTCTGCATCATCCCGAAAATGCGCGGCCACTACCGCAGCCGGCCGATCGAGTCGATCGTCCAGGAAGCGCACCAGCTGGCGGCGCAGGGCGTGAAGGAACTGCTGCTGATCTCGCAGGACTCGACCTTCTACGGCATCGACCGCGGGGAGCGCGGCGCGCTGCCGAAGCTGCTTCGGGCGCTGAACGGCGTCGACGGTATCGAGTGGATCCGTCTCCTGTATCTCTACCCCACCACCATCACCGGGGAGGTGATCGACGCCATCGCCAGCCTCGACAAGGTGGTCAAGTACATCGACCTGCCGCTGCAGCACGCGTCCGACGCGGTCCTGAAACGCATGAAGCGGCCCGGCACGCGTCAGTCGTACGTGCGGCTGCTCGACAACATCCGCACGCGGATCCCGAACGTCGCCCTGCGCACCACCTTCATCGTTGGCTTCCCAGGCGAGACGGCGGAGGACTTTGCCGAACTCGAGGGATTCATTTCCGAGATCGGCTTCGACCACGTCGGCGTCTTCACGTATTCGCACGAGGAAGGCACCTCGGCCCACGAACTCGCCGATGACGTGCCCGCGGCCACCAAGAAGAAACGCCAGAACGCCCTGATGGCCCGGCAGAAGAAGATCGTGGCCGCCCGCCAGAAGCGCCGGCTCGGCGAGCAGACCCGGCTGGTGGTGGACGGCCCGTCACCTGAGCATGAGCTGGTCCTCCAGGGCCGGTTGCCCGGCCAGGCCCCCGAAATCGACCCGGTGGTCTACCTGACCGACTGCGACCCCTCCGAGTTCAGGCCGGGCGCATTCCTGGATGTCGAGATCGTCGGCGCTGAGGGGTACGACTTGGTGGCCCGGCCTCTTTAGGGTCGGCGGCTTCGCCGCCTCCTGGGGCTCGGGGCTTCGCCCCTTGTAGGGGTCGCCTTCGGCCTCCTGGGGCCCTACGAGCGGAGCGAGCCTTACGAAGGGCGAAGCCCAAGCCCGACGAGCGGCGGAGCCGTGAGCCCCACGCGGGGCGGAAGCCCCGCGCCCCCGTGTTACACTACGAGGTCGGTTCTTAGTCTGGGTTAACCAGAGTGGGCCTTTTAGCCCACTCTTTGTGTTTTATAGGGGGCTTTTTTGAGCCCGCTCGAACGCGTCCGAGAGATGGCGACCCGGGTGGCCGGGACCTACGGCCTCGACATTTTCGACGTCGAGTTGAAGCGAGAAGGTGGCCAGCAGGTGCTGCGGGTCATCGTCGATCGGCCGGGGCCTGCGTCTAAGCCGGAAGAAAGCGTCAGCATCGAGGATTGCGCGCGCGTCGCCGACGAATTGAGCACGATGCTCGACGTCGAAGACGTGATTCCGAGCGGCTACACCTTCGAGGTGTCGTCGCCGGGACTGGACCGGCCCCTGCGTCACGCCGACGACTACCGGCGGTTCGCCGGGCGCTGGGCCAAGGTCGTGACCTCGCAGCCGGTCGAGCGCCAGACGGCGTTCGTCGGCCGATTGAAAGGCGTCGAGGGAGACGACGTGTTGTTCGAGTCGGAGGGCAAGAAGCCGATGAAGCTGCCACTGCGGCTCATCAAGCGCGCCCATCTCGACCTTGAGTTTTAATGTTCCTGCGGGGCGCGCCGCTGTTGCGCCCCGGCATGCATAGCTGAAGACCGAAACCATGACTACCAACCCGTTAATGCAGACGATCGAGGCGCTGGCCAAGGAAAAGAACATCGAGCCGGATGTCGTCATCCAGGCGATGGAAGAAGCCGTGGTGACCGCGTCGCGCAAGTTCTACAAGGGCGGCGAGGAACTCAAGGCGAAGTTCAACCCCGACAACGGCCAGATCGAACTCTTCGCCCTCAAGACGATCGTCGACGAGGTGACCAACCCTGACGTGGAGATTTCCATGGCCGAGGCCAAGGGCATCTACGGCGACGACGCCGGCGTCGAGGTGGGCGACCAGCTCGAGTTCCAGAAGCGCACCGACGTGCTCGGCCGGATTGCCGCGCAGACCGCCAAGCAGGTGATCTTCCAGAAGGTTCGCGAGGCGGAGCGCGAGAAGGTCTACGACGAGTACAACGAGCGCGTCGGCGACGTCATGAACGGCCTGGTCAAGCGCTTCGAGCAGGGCGACATCATCGTCGAAGTTGGCCGCGTCGAGGCGGTGCTGCCGCGCAAGGAACAGTCGCGCGCCGAAAGCTACGCCCAGGGCGACCGCGTCCGCGCCGTCATCCGCGGCGTCAGCAAGAGCGCCAAGGGCCCGCAGATCGTGCTGTCGCGCACCGACCCGGCCCTGCTGATTAAGTTGTTCGAGCAGGAAGTGCCCGAGATTTACGACGGCACCGTGATGATCCGCGGCGCCGTCCGCGAGGCCGGCGATCGCGCCAAGGTCGCGGTCTACTCGCGCGAGCGCGACGTCGACCCGGTGGGCGCCTGCGTCGGCATGAAGGGCACGCGCGTGCAGGCGATCATCCGCGAGCTGCGTGGCGAGAAGATCGACATCGTCGACTTCTCGGACGACCCGGTGCAGTTCGTGATGAACGCGCTCAGCCCGGCCAAGGTGCAGCGCGTCACCATCGTCAGCGACGTCGACAAGGTGATGGAAGTGGTGGTCGAAGACAGCCAGCTGTCGCTCGCCATCGGCAAGAAGGGCCAGAACGTGCGGCTGGCCGCGAAGCTGACCGGCTGGCGCATCGACATCAAGAGCGAAGAAGAGAAGCGCAAGGAAGTCGAAGCGGAGTTCGGCGCGATTGAAGCCGCCAGCGCCGAAGCCGACGCCCCCGTCGAGGGGGAGGCCGCAGCGGTTGAGGGCGAGCCCGCCACCGCCGACGTGGCCGCCGACGAGCCGGCTGCCGAAGAAACAAAGTAGTCGAGACCAGAGGAAAACGCGCTTGTCCACTGTCAGGATTTACAAGGTCGCAGAGCTGCTGAACACCACCTCGGTCGAGGTGTTGGCGCTGCTCAAAAAGGCCCACGGCATCGAGCTCAAGAGCGCGTCGAGCACGCTCGAGGAGATCGTCGCGCGGCAGTTCGTGGATCGTCTCGCCAAGCAGCGCAACATCACACTGCCGAAAGGGGACATCTTCTCGGAGCAGGCGACGCAGGCTGTGAAGACCGCCGCCAAGTCGAAGGCGACCGGGGGCAAGAAAGGCGCCGCGGCGCCCGAGCCGGCCAAGCCGGCCGCGCCGACGCTGGCTCCGCCGCGCCTGATCAAGAAGGCCAAGCCCGCCGAAGCGCCCGTCGAAGAGCAGCACGTCGAGGCCCCGGCGGTCGAGATGCCGCCGCCCGCGGCAGCGCCCGTCGCCGAACCCGAGCCCGTGATGGCCGCCGACGCGCCCGAGCCGGTGATGGAAGCGCCCGCGTTGGTCGCCGAACCGGACCCGGAACCGGCGCCGGCTGCCGAGCCCGCGATGGCCGCCGCTCCGGCCGAGGCGCCCGAGTCGGCCCGCAAGGAAGCGCGGTTCGTGCCGCCCAGCATCAGGCTGCGTGTCGAAGAACCCGGCAAGGCGCCGCCCAGTGCGCCGCCCTTGCAGCCGAAACGTCAGCTCGTGCCTCAGGCGCCCCGCGTGGCGCCAGGTGTGCCGAAACCCCCGCTGCCCGCGGCCACCGGCAATCTCGCCCGCCCCGCCGGCCAGCGTCCGGCGTACGGCCCGCAGCGTCCGGTCAGCAACACCGCCGCCATGCTTGGCGGCCCCCGCCCGCTGCCCTCGCAGCCGGTGCGCCCAAGCACGGGCCTGCCGCCGCGTCCCGGCATGCCGGGCATGCGTCCCGGCTTCCGTCCGCAGTATCAGCAGCGTCCGACCGGGCGCAGTTCGTCGCAGCGCCGCGAATCCGCGCGTCCACAGGCGCCGGCGCCGGTGGTGCCGCCTCCGCCCATCACGCGCACCATCACCTTCTCTGAAGGCATGACGGTGAAGGACCTCGCCGACCGTCTCGAGATCCGCGTCAAGGACGCGCTCAAGGCGCTGCTCGATCGCCGCCTGATGATGACCATCAACTCGGCCATCGACCTCGACACCGCCAAGATGCTCGCGGCCAGCTTCGGCGCCGAGATCCAGACCCGCAGCTTCGAGCAGGAAATCATCGAAGAGAGCGACAAGACCGCCAACCCTGAAGACCTGGTCACCCGCTGGCCGGTGGTCACGATCATGGGTCACGTCGACCACGGCAAGACCACGCTGCTCGACGCGATTCGCACCACCCGCGTCGCCGAGCGCGAAGCCGGCGGCATTACCCAGCACATCGGCGCCTATCTCGTCAGCGCCGGCGAGAAGACCAACAAACAGATCGTGTTCCTCGACACGCCCGGCCACTCGGCCTTCACCATGATGCGCGCCCGCGGCGCCAAGGTGACCGACGTGGTCGTGCTGGTGGTGGCGGCCGACGATGGCGTCATGCCGCAGACCCGGGAAGCGATCGACCACGCCAAGGCCGCGAACGTGAAGATCATCGTCGCGGTCAACAAGATCGACAAGCCGGGGTCGAACCCGGAAACGGTCAAGCGCCAGCTCACCGAGCTCGGACTGATGCCCGAAGACTGGGGCGGCAGCACCGTCTTCGTCGAGGTCTCGGCCAAAAAGAAACAGAACCTCGAAGGCCTGCTGGAAATGATCCTGCTGGTCACCGAAATCGACGACCTCAAGGCCAACCCCAAGCGCAGCGCGATCGGCACCGTGCTCGAAACCAAGCTCGATCGCGGCCGCGGCCCCGTGGCCACCGTGCTGGTGCAGGACGGCACGCTGCGCGTCGGCGACAACGTGATCGCCGGCCCGGTGGTCGGCAAGGTCCGCGCCCTGATCGACGACCGTGGCCGCAGCATCAAGGTGGCCGGTCCGTCGACGCCGGTCGAACTGCTCGGCCTCGAATCGCTGCCCTCCCCGGGTGACTCGTTCCAGATGGTCGCCGACCCGGCCAAGGCGCGGCAGATTGCCACGTTCCGCCAGGGCCAGGCCAAGGAAAAGTCCCTCGGCGCCAAGGGCTCGCGCATGACCCTCGAGTCGCTGCAGGCCTCACTGGCCGAGGGCGGCGCGAAGGAACTGGCGCTGATCATCAAGGCCGACGTGCAGGGTTCGGCCGAAGTACTGGCCGACACGCTGGTCAAGCTGACCGACGAGAAGACCAAGATCAAGATCATCCACTCGGGCGTCGGCGCCATCAACGAGTCGGACGTGCTGCTGGCCTCGGCCTCGAGCGCGATCGTCATCGGCTTCAACGTGAAGCCCGATCGCAACGCCGCCGACGTCGCGGACCGCGAGAAGGTGGACATTCGCTACCACACGGTGATCTACCACGTCACCGACGAGATCAAGCTGGCCATGGCCGGCCTGCTCGACCCGACGTTCAAGGAAGCGCGCATCGGCGCCGCGACTGTGCGCGAAACCTTCAAGGTGCCGAAGATCGGCACCATCGCCGGCTGCATGGTCAACGAGGGCGTAATCAAGCGCTCGGGCGACGCGCAGGCGCGCCTGCTCCGCGACAACGTCGAGCTGTGGACCGGCAAGATCGCCTCGCTCAAGCGCTTCAAGGACGATGTCGGCGAAGTGAAGACCGGCTTCGAGTGCGGTATCGGCCTGCAGGGCTACAACGACCTCAAGGTCGGCGACGTCATCGAAGTGTTCCACATGGAGCGCGTGGCGCAGGCGGTGTAACTTGGCGCTGACTCACCGCGTCGAGCGCATTCAAGAGCAGGTCCGCGAGGAAGTGAGCCAGATGCTGGCCACTGAAGTGCGGGATCCGGGCGTCGGCCTGGTGACGGTCACCCGCGCCAAGGTGACCGGCGACCTGTCGCTGGCCCGCATCTACTGGACCATCATCGGCGACGCCGCCGAGCGCACGAAGACCATCAAGGCGCTTGAGCGCGCCACCGGGTTCGTCCGCCACCTGCTGGCCGAACGGCTGTCGCTGCGGCGCGTCCCGGAAGTGAAGTTCATCTACGACGAATCGGTCGCGGCCCAGTCGCGCATCGAGGAGATCATCCAGGAAATTCACGCCGAAGACGCCGCCCGCGCCGTGGACGCGCCGGCCCCGGCCGACGTCCCCGCGGACGCGCCCGGCGACGACGAGTCCAAGTAAACCAGGCCATGGCGAAACGCGCGACCGTGCGGCGCAGCCGTGACTACATGGTCTGGGTGGACTGTGAAATGACGGGACTCGATCCGTCGCGCCACGTGATCGTCGAGATCGCCACCATCATCACCGACTTCGATCTCAACCTGGTCGCCCGTGGCCCCGAGCTAGCCATTCGCGCGAGCGCGTCGCAGCTGCGGGCCATGGACCCGTGGCCGCGCAAGACGCACAAGGCCAGCGGCCTGCTGGATCGCATCGCGAGTGAAGGCGTGACACTGGCCGAGGCCGAGGCGCAGACGCTGCGCTTCGTCCGCAAGCACTGTTATGCAGGAACGGCGCCGCTCTGCGGCAACTCCGTGTGGCAGGACAAGCGTTTCCTCACGAAGTACATGCCCGCCTTCCAGGACTTCCTGCACTACCGCATCGTCGACGTGAGTTCGGTCAAGCAGCTTGTCGCGCACTGGTGTCCGGACCGGGTCTACGCCCCGGTCAAGACCGAGACGCATCGCGCGCTCGCCGATATCGAAGAGTCGATTGCCGAACTCGCCTCATACAAGGCGATCTTCGCGAAGTGAAGTCCGGTATCCCGTTTCCCGACGGCGTCCTCGTCGTCGACAAGCCGCAAGGCCCCACCTCGCACGACGTGGTCACGCTGGCGCGCCGCGCCCTTGGCGTGTCGCGCATTGGCCACACCGGCACGCTCGATCCCATGGCCACCGGGGTGCTGCCGCTCGTGATCGGCCGCGCCACTCGGCTGGCGCAGTTCCTGACCGCCACTGACAAGGACTACGAAGCGACGGTCGCGTTCGGACGAGCAACCAACACCTACGACGCCATGGGCACGGTCGTGACGACGGCGGCCGAGCGGCCGAGCCGGTCGCAGATCGAACGCGCGCTGGGGTCGTTCCGCGGCACACTCGAGCAGACGCCACCCGCGTTTTCTGCGAAGAACATCGACGGCGAGCGGTCGTACGACATCGCACGCAAGGCCAAGGACGGCGTGGTCGTGCTGCCGAAAGCGGTCATCGTGACCGTTCGCGAACTCAACCTGGTGTCGTTCGATGGTGAGACGGCCGTCCTGCATCTGCGGGTCACCGCCGGCTTCTACGTCCGGTCGCTGGCCCACGACCTCGGGGCCGCGCTCGGCATGGGCGGCGTGCTGGTCGGCCTGCGGCGAACGCGGTCAGGCGAGTTCGGCCTCGACGCCGCCGTGCCGCTGGCCGAGGTGCTGAAGGCCGACCGGGAGGCCCTGGCCGCCCGGCTCCTGCCCTTCAATGCCCTGTTGCCGGAATTGCCCGCCGTGGCACTGCGCGGGCCCGAGCACCTGGAGCGGGTCAAGAACGGGGTGGAAATCGCCCCGGCCGACCTCGTGGCGCCCCTCAGCGCGCTTCCGGAGCTGGTTCGCGTAATCGGCGCCGACGGGACCCTGGTTGCCCTCGCGAAACCCGGTAAAACCCCAGGGTTTCTGCACGCTTCGATCGTGTTCTGAGGTCCTAGGGGCCTAGGGACCTAGGGTCTTAGCGTGTCTTCAAGACCTTAGGTCCTTAAGACCCCAGGCCCTGGTTCTGAGGTAACATATCGAGGTTACAGGCGATGCTGATATCGCCACATACGGCGGCTTGGTAGTTCCCAGCTTGCCTCGCCGAAGCCAGGCGAAGGCGGGGCTACTCGGCTGTGCGTGGAGGTTAGACCGTGGGAATGACGAAAGACAAGAAGACCGCCATTATTGGCGAATACAAAACGCACGACACCGACACCGGCTCGCCTGAAGTGCAAGTAGCGATCCTGAGCGATCGCATCACCTACCTGACCGAACACTTCAAGACCCACGGGAAGGACCACCATTCCCGCCGCGGATTGCTCAAGCTCGTTGGCCAGCGCCGCCGCCTGCTCGATTACCTGAAGAGCAAGGATACGTCGCGCTACGCAGAGGTCATCAAGCGCCTCGGCATCCGCAAGTAACCGGGACTGGTTCCCATCAATTTAGGCGGTTTAGTTATGCACAAGCGTGATCTATCTCTCGGCTCGCAGACCCTTTCCATCGAGACCGGTCGCCTGGCCAAGCAGGCCGACGGCGCGGTGATCGTCCGGCTGGGCGACACCATGGTGCTCGTCTCGGCATGCCACTCCTCAAGCCCCAGAGAAGGCATCGACTTTCTCCCGCTCACGGTTGACTATCGTGAGAACACCTACGCCTCGGGCCGCATTCCCGGCGGCTTCTTCAAGCGCGAAGGCAAGGCCACTGAAAAGGAAACCCTGACCTGCCGCGTGATCGATCGCCCGATCCGGCCGCTGTTCCCCGCTGGCTGGGCGTACGAGACGCAAATCATCGCGTCGGTCATTTCGGCCGACACCGACAACGACGGTGACGTCCTCGCGCTGACCGGCGCGTCGGCCGCCCTGGCGCTGTCGGAAATGCCCTTCGAGAAGACGATTGCCGGCGTGCGCATCGGCCTGGTGAACGGCGAGTACGTCGTCAACCCGACCTGGTCGCAGCGCAAGGAAAGCCGCCTGGACATCGTCGTCGCGGGCAGCAAGGACGGCATCGTGATGGTCGAAGCCGGCGCCACCGAGGTGTCGGAAGACGAAGTGGTGCAGGCGCTCGAAACCGCGCAGGCCGCCATCAACCAGATCTGCGACATGATCGACGCGCTCGCCAAGGACGCCGGCCGCAAGAAGCTGCCGAAGCCCGAGGTGACGACCGACGAGAAGCTCGCCGCCTACGTCGAGGCCCAGGCCTACGCGCCGCTGGGCGAGGCGATGCGGATCAAGGGCAAGATCGAGAACTACGGCACGGTGGCGAAGGTCGGCAAGGACCTGATGGCCAGCCTGCCGGAGGAGTTTGCCGACCGCAAGCCGCTGGCCAAGGCGCTCTTCCACGACCTGCAGGAAAAGACGCTGCGCGACTCGATCATGAACAAGGGCATCCGCCTGGATGGCCGCAAGTTCGACGAGATCCGCCAGATCACCATCGAGAACACCGTGCTGCCGCGCGTGCACGGCTCGTGCGTGTTCACCCGCGGCGAGACGCAGGCGCTCGTCACCGTGACGCTCGGCACCGCCGACGACCAGCAGAAGGTCGAGATGGTCGACGGCGAGACCTGGAAGCGCTTCATGCTGCACTACAACTTCCCGCCCTTCTCGGTCGGTGAAGTGAAGCCGATGCGCGGCCCCGGCCGCCGGGAGATCGGTCACGGCGCCCTCGCGGAGCGCGCGCTCGCGCCGATGATGCCGGCTGAAGCCGACTTCGCCTACACCGTTCGCGTCGTCTCCGACATTCTCGAATCGAACGGCAGCTCGTCGATGGCGTCGGTGTGCGGCGGCTCGATGGCAATGATGGACGCCGGCGTGCCGATCAAGGCCGCGGTGGCCGGCGTGGCCATGGGCCTGATCATGGACGAGGCCACCGGCAAGTACGCCGTGCTGAGCGACATTGCCGGCGCCGAGGACCACTACGGCGATATGGACTTCAAGGTCGCGGGCACGGCCGCGGGCATCACTGCGCTGCAGATGGACATCAAGGTCGCGGGGATCTCCGCCGAAGTGATGCGCGCCGCGCTGACCCAGGCGAAGGCCGGCCGCATGCACATCCTCGGCAAGATGAACGAGGCGTTGTCGGCGACGCGCGAGAAGATGTCGGCCTACGCGCCGCGCATCATCACCATCAAGATCCCGGTCGACAAGATCCGCGACGTCATCGGCCCCGGCGGCAAGATGATCCGCAGCATCATCGAGAAGACCGGCGTCAAGATCGACGTCGAGGACAACGGCCAGGTCAACGTGGCATCGGCGGATGAAGCCGCGGCCGCCAAGGCCATCGGCATGATCCAGGAGCTGACCCAGACCGCCGAACTCGACAAGACCTACCTCGGCAAAGTGCAGCGCATCACCGACTTCGGCGCGTTCATCGAGATCATGCCGGGCACCGACGGCCTCCTGCACGTCTCGGAAATCGCGCACTACCGCGTCAAGGACGTGCGCGACGAGCTGAAGGAGGGCCAGCAGGTCCTCGTCAAGGTGATCAACATCGACCCGACCGGCAAGATCCGCCTGTCGCGCAAGGCGTTGATTACGCCGGAAGAAGGCGGCGCTCCGCCCGCCGGCAACGGTGGCGGCGCCGAGGGTGGCGCACCCGCAGCGCCCGAGGGCGACCATCCGCCCCGCGACCGTGGTCCCCGTCGGGATCGCGGCCCGCGCAACTAGAGTCCGGAACCACGAAGGACGCGGAGCACACGAAGAACTCTTCTTCGTGGCCCTCGTGGCCTTCGTGGTTGCATTTTGAGCCGGGGCGTCTGCTCCGGCTCTTTCTTTGTACGGCTACGGTTCGATGACGTGCAGCAGTTCCGCCGTGCCACCGCGGACAGCTTTCACCGGAATGGTCCGATCGAAGGTCGCCAGCCTGCCGCCATTCTTCCTGGCCAGGCCAAGCAGGTAGACATCGGTCACCTGCCGATGACCGCCAATGAACTGCGGCGCGAAGAGCGTGGCGTCGGTCAGCGACACCGAATCCGTCCAGGAACGGTGCAGCTTGTCCCGGCAGAATCGCGCGAGATTCGCGATCACGTCGGCCGGCCGGACCACTGACTCGTCTGATAGTTGCTGGGCGGCGACGCGAATGAGCCCATTCTCGGTCAGCGGGCAGGTCGCCCACCCCTCATGCCGATGATCCGCAAACCAGTCGTGAGCCATGTCGTGGTGGATATGGTCGGGAAAGAAGAGCGCCACCAGCACGTTCACGTCGAGCAGTGAGACGCGTGCGGTGGCCATCTGGTCCTATTCGTCGCGCAGCCGATTGACGGCCGCCATCGTCAGCGGCGGCGACCCGGCTTTGCGCCCGAGCAACGGCACACCGTTCCGCACCTTCGCGGTCGTGGTCGAGGCGAGCGCCTTGCGGACCAACTCCGACACCACCTGGCCGGCCGACATCCCACGCGCCGCACCAATCTCCTTGGCTGCCTGCAATACGTCCAGTTCGAGATCCAAGGTTGTCCTCATGCATCAAGCATCACGCATCAGGCATCATCTGTCAAACCAGCTGGCACCCCGCCCCGCGCGACCTTCGCCCGTCGCCAACGCCAATCCCACCTATAATCCGGCGTCCCCATGAGCTTGCTCCCCGGCGCCCGCCTCGGCCCCTATGAAGTTGTCGCGAAGGTCGGCGAAGGGGGCATGGGCGAGGTCTACCGGGCCACCGACACGAAGCTCAATCGCGATGCGGCGCTGAAGATTCTGCCGGACAGCTTTACCGCCGATCCTGATCGCCGCGCCCGCTTCACGCGCGAGGCGCAGGTCCTGGCGTCGCTCAGCCACCCGAACATCGCCGGCATCTACGGCTTCGAAGACGCGTCCGGCACGCCCGTGCTCGCGATGGAGTTCGTCGAAGGCGAAGACCTCTCAACGCTCATCAGCCGTGGCGCCATTTCGGTCGCCGATGCCCTCCCCCTCGCGCGGCAGATCGCCGAGGCGCTCGAAGCGGCGCACGACCAGGGCATCGTCCATCGCGATCTCAAGCCGCAGAACATCAAGGTCAAGGCCGACGGCACGGTGAAGGTCCTCGACTTCGGGCTCGCCAAGGCGTTCGATCCTGCGGCCAATGCGAGCGGCACGGCGATGAACAGTCCCACCATGACGGCGCGAGCCACGCAGATGGGGATGATCATCGGCACTGCCGCCTATATGAGCCCGGAACAGGCGCGTGGCAAGACCGTGGATCGCCGAGCCGACATCTGGGCCTTTGGCGTCGTGCTCTACGAGATGATCACGGGGCGGCGGTCCTTCGAAGGCGAAGAGATCTCCGACGTGCTGGCGGCCGTGCTGAGGCAGGACATCGACTGGGCGGCGCTACCCGCCACGACACCGCCGCGGTTGCGACGGCTGCTCGAGCGCTGTCTCGATCGCGATCACCGGCAACGCCTGCGCGACATCGGCGAGGCACGCGTCGAGATTGCGAAGATCGAGTCGGGCGCGCCGGAGCTGTCTGGCATCAGCGCGGCCTCGACGCCGACGATGGCGCCGGCGCCGCTGTGGAGACGTGCCGCACTGGTCGTGTTCAGCCTGGCGCTGGCAGCGGTCGCAGCCGTGGCGGCCTGGACGCTCAAGCCGTCGGCAACACTGTCGACGGGCGTCACCCGCTTCCCCTTCACGCTTCCTGAAGGGCAGCAATTCACGAGTGCCGGGCGGCAGCTGGTGGCGATCGCCCCGGACGGCAGCCAGTTCGTCTACGTCGCCAACAACCGGCTGTATCTCAGGCCGATGAGCGACACATCGTCGATCGTCATTCAGGGCACGGAGGCCACGGGAGGGGTCATGAACCCGGTGTTTTCTCCGGACGGCCGATCGATTGCCTACTACTCGCCTGCGGAGCGGTCGCTGAAGCGGATTGGAGTCAGCGGCGGCGTCGCCGTCACGATCGCCCCGATCGATGCCCCGTCCGGGATCAGTTGGGGGCCTGCTGACGAGATCCTTATTGGCCAGGGAGCCAAGGGCATTGTTCGGGTCTCAGCCCGTGGCGGCACGCCGGAAACAATCGTCACCGTGGCAGACGGCGAACTGGCCTTCGGTCCCCGGATGCTGCCAGGCGGCCTCACGGTCGTGTTCACGCTGGCAACACAGCGAGTCGGGTCACTCGGTATCAACCTATGGAACGACGCGACGATCGTGGCTCAGTCGCTGGAATCCGGCGAACGCCAGGTGCTGATCGAACGCGGCCGCGATGCTCGCTACACACCGAGCGGTCACCTGATCTACGCACAGTCGAACACCATTCTCGCGGTCCCGTTTTCCGCGCAGAAGTTGGCGGTCACCGGTGAGCCGGTTCGCGTCGTCGAGCGGGTGGCCGGCTCGCCAGGCGGTTCCAACACCGGCATCTCGCAGGTCAGCCTCTCGGACAACGGAACGCTCGTCTATGTCCCAGGCACGTCTGCGCTTACCGCGCAACATCTGACCTGGTTCGACCGCAGCGGTAAGACGCTCGAAACGACCGGAGACCCTGGCGATTTTGCCGGCCTCAACGTGTCTCCCGACGGAACGCGGGTCGCGGCTCACCGGCATGATGGAGCCGGCGGCGACATCTGGCTCTATGACGCGTCGCTGCGCACGCCGATGCGCCTGACCTTCGAGCCATCCCAGGACAACGGCATGCCGGTGTGGTCACCGGACGGCAAGCGGATCGTGTTTCAGTCCCTGCGAAACGACAAATGGGAGCTTCGTGAAAAGAACGCCGATGGGACGGGCGTGGAGCGCTTGCTGATCGAATCCGAGTCACTGCAGTTTCCGATGTCCTGGTCCGGGGACGGCCAGTCGATTGCCTACGTCGTCATCGACGCCAAGACGCAGGGCGATCTGTGGCTGCTCCCATTGGCCGCCGATCGCAAGTCCAGCCCGCTGGTGAATTCCACGTTCGGCGAAAACTTCCCCCAGATTTCTCCAGACGGCAAGTGGCTGGCCTACATGTCCAACGAAAGTGGCGTGCCTCAGATCTACGTGAGGTCTTTCCCCAGGGGCGACGGGAAATGGCAAGTCTCAACGGGCGGATATGGAAGCTTTCCCAGGTGGCGCGGTGATGGCAAGGAACTCTTCTACCTGACGGCAATCACTCGCGGTATGGTCATGTCCGTCGAAGTGAATGGGACGGGAGCCAGCTTTGTCTCGGGTCGGCCGAGCGAACTCTTCCAACCTGGCACGTATGGAGCTGTGGGTGGCGGACATCGGGGCAACTTCTTCCCCTATGCGGTTTCGCCAGATGGTCAACGTTTCCTGATGCCCCAACTCGTCGGTGGCGACAAGGACGACGAAACGCCGACAATCAACGTGATCCTGAACTGGCCGTCGTTGCTCATGAAGTAAGGGCGACGTCGTACAATCAACGCATGCGTGTGCTGCTCGTCGCTCTCGCCGTTCTGGTGCCGATCTTCGCGGCCGCTCAGGAACAGGCGCCCAACCGGCGCGAGTTCACCATCGTCGCGAAGGACCACACCTTCACGCCCAATAAACTGGAAGTCTCGCAGGACGACCTGGTCAAGATCACGCTGAAGAGCGAGGACCGCCCCGTCAGCTTCGCCATCGACGCCTACCGCATCGTCAAGCGCGCCGGCGGCGGCCTGTCCACGACGTTCGAGTTTCGCGCCGGCCAGGCGGGCACCTTCACGTTCTACTGCAACCTGACCAAGGATCCTGGCTGCGCCGACATGAAGGGCACGCTGGTCGTGAAAGCGAAGTAGCTACGGCTTTCGCGGGAACTTGTCGGGGTTGTCGGTGAAGAGCGCATCGACACCGAGTGTGTAGAGGTAATACGACATCTCGGCCGTCACGTCCGGGAACGAACCGGTGTCGGACGAGCGGAAGGTGTAGGGCGTGACCGTCATGCCCTCGGCGTGCGCCCACTTCACGAAGTCAGGGTTCTTCAGCACGATCTGTTTCGCGGGCCCAAAGCCCTGCACGATGCCCTTCCAGGCCGTGATCTGCGCCGCAGTCTGGAATCCCTCGGCATTGCCGATCAGCAAGGCCACCGGCACGCCGATCTTGATCTCCGCAAGGCGACGAGCGCTCGATTGGCCGAACGTCTGCAGGATCACCGGCGTCTTCGGATCCGCCTTCGGTCCGCGCAGGCCATTCTTGTCGAGCGCGGCGGCGACCAGTTCCTCGAACTTCACGTTACGACCGGCGTAGATCTCGGGGGTCTTCAACTCGGGAAAGATCCCGGCCTTGCCGCGAATCGCGGCAATGGCTTCGTCAAAGGTCGGGATCTTCTCGCCGGCAAACTTCTTGTCGAACCACGAACCGGCGTCGAGGGTCTTGATCTCGGCCAGGGTAAAGTCGTTGGCCAGCCACGCCTTCCGGGTCTTGCCTTCAATGGTGGAGGTGCTGACGCGATCGGGGAACAACTGTTCGACGTTGGTCGTGCGCTCGAGGCTGGCGTCGTGCAGGCAGATCAGCACTCCGTCTTTGGTGACGGCCAGGTCCTGCTCGACGTAGTCAGCACCCTGCTCAATGGCCAGGCGATAGGCGGCCAGCGTGTGCTCGGGGGCGTACGCCGACGCGCCGCGGTGCGCGACGAGGGTCTTCTTCGAATACTGCGCCGAGCCCGTCGCGGTCATGAGCAGGGTGATGACTCCGAGGGCAATTATCCGGCTAACGCCGGACCCCACAGGCGCAAACAACCTAGACAGCATTCTGATCTCCTCGAGCAAACGCCCGCGCCGCCTCGATGCGCTCGCGGATGGGCGGGTGGGAATAGAAGATCCACCGCACCAGCGCGGACGGATACTCCTCTGCCAGATTTTGCTGCGACAGCCGCTTCATCGCCGTGACGAATGCGTCAACATTGCGTGTCGTGGCGAGGGCGTAACGGTCGGCCGCCCGCTCCTGGGCCCGCGACAGGGCGTTGACGAGCGGCAGCATCAGGAACGACCAGGCGCCGGCCACGAGCATCAGCAGCGGCAGCGCCGCCGGATCCGAGAGGCCGCGAAACCCCGCCGGGTCGGCGACGCGCCGTAACACCAGGTCGGCCACGAAGAAGCCGCCGAACAGCAACAACGCCTGGACGGCGATGCCCCGCCACAGGTCACGATGCACATGGTGCGCCAGCTCGTGAGCGAGAATGACCTCGATCTCGTCCTCGGAATAGTCCGCCAGCAGCGTGTCGGAGACGAGGATCCGGCGCGTCTGCCCCATGCCGGCCAGTGCCGCGTTGGCCTTCTTCGTGTGGCCGCTCAGCACCCACTCGAACACGCCGACGACATCCGTGCGAGCCCTCTCGGCCAGGGCCAGCAGCCGCGCCGCGAGCGCCGGCCGCTCGAGCGGCTTGAACTTGTAAAACATCGGCAGCAACACGACCGGCGCGAGCCGCGCCAGCACCACGACTCCGGCCGCGAACACGGCCGCCGACATCCACCACCAGTGATCCGGCCAGTTGCGCAGGGTGCCGAACACGACCGAGGAGCCAAGCACGGCCACGCCGGTGCCAAGCAGCACGCCCTTGCCCTGGTCCGACAGCCAGTGACCGGTGGACTGCGTGGACAAGCCGTACTCGTGCTCGAGCCGGTAGCCCTGATAGAAGGCAAACGGCAACTCGACCACCTGCAGGATCAGCATCACCAGGACGGTGAGCAGGATCACCATCACCGCATCGTTCAGGTTCTCGGGGACCCACTGGGAGATGGCGGCGGCGAGTTCGCGCAGGCGGTGGCCGCCGCCCAAGACCGTGAGCCCGAGCAGCACAACGCCGGCCGCGGCCGTCCCCAGGAGGTCGGCGCGCCGGCGCAAGCGGTGATAGCGAGTGGCCTTGTCTTCGTTCACGGATCAGCAGCCAGTGTAACCCTGCGGGCTGCTGGCCGGGTCCTGGCGAGCGCGTTATGGCCGGCTTGCGCCGGCGTTCTCTATGGCGAGCCCAATTTGGCGTATTCCGCCTTGGCCTGGGTCATCAGTGCCAAGTCGGCATCCGCGTCTTTCCACGCCGCAAAGAAATCCTGGTATGCGCGACGGGCCGCCGCGGCATCGCCCAGCATGGCCGTGCTGCGCGCCACCCCGAGAGTGCCCATCGCGTGCCAGAAGCCAAAGCCCGTGATCTGCTTCAACCGTTGCCAGTCGGCAAGGGCATCGGCGCCTCGTCCGGCGCCGAGGTTTGCGGTACCCGAGATGTACAACAGCGGGGGACGTGATCGTTTGACGCTCTGCATGGGGCGCTGCGCGGCCAGCGCTTTCGGGTAGTCGCCGGCGGCGCTGGCGAGCAGTGATTCAGTGCGGGGCCGCCAGACGCGCTCCGCTTCAGGAGCACCCGCTCCAGCAGCGAGCGCGGCGTCGAGCCGACGTTTGCTCTCGGGAACGTCCCCCAGGATGGCGAGCGCCATGGACGCGCCGGCCAACTGGCCCGCCGGCATCGCTGGGCGATTGAGCACCTCCGCGATCCTCGCCCGGGCGTCGGGAGTTCCGGCAATCGCGGCCTCGATCACACCACCCATCGCGCCGGCATTGGCGCCGGTCTCGCTGTCAGCGGCGCGTTGCGCGGCCACGGCTTCTTCTCTGGCCACAAAGGCCTCGCGAAACCTGCCCGCCGCGAGCAACTCTTCAAACCTCAAGTAGGCGAGCTCGACCGGGCGCTCTCGATCAGGCATCAGGCTCATGCCTTTTTCGACCAGCGAACGGTCCCCTTGCGCGCGTCCGATTCGTATCAAGTCCATGGGGTATTTGAAACCGCGCGCCAACCCGGCTTCGACGACTTGACGAGCCTCGTCGTAGCGCTGCAGACGAATGAATACCTCAGACAGATTTCCATACGGGAATGCTCCGTCCGGATTCAGCCGCATCGCCTCCTGTGCCTGTACCAGGGCCTCGTCGTCGCGGCTCAGGTTCAGGAACAAAACGGCCAGATTGTTATAGGTCGTATAGTCGCTGGGGTAGCTTTGCTGCCAAGCCTGGTAAGCCTCGACCGCCTTCAGGTCGTCGCTGAGCACCACCTGAGCGCGCCACGCATCGATGTAGAACCGCTCGATTTCGCT
Source organism: Vicinamibacterales bacterium (assembly GCA_038213735.1). Taxonomy (GTDB): domain Bacteria; phylum Acidobacteriota; class Vicinamibacteria; order Vicinamibacterales; family UBA2999; genus 12-FULL-67-14b. The sequence continues at coordinate 53,522 of JBBQSP010000031.1, forward strand.
GACCCGGCCGCGCAGCTCGTAGGCGCGCGCAAACGAGGCGCGCGCCTCGTTCATCCTCCGCTGGTTGAAATAGACAGCACCGAGACGCGCGTGGGCCATCGCGAAGTTCGGGTCAATCTCGATGGCGCGTTTCAGCAGCGGCACGGCGGCGCGATTGTCTCTGCGATCGCGTGCCGCCTGGCCAAGGCTCAACGCCCGCAACGCTTCCAGTGACGTCGTCGTGGCTTGTTCAATGGGCGCGTCGTGCGCCCTGATTGATGCCAGCGATTCGCCCAGGCGCTGGCGCAGGCTCACAGCGGCCTCGCCAATCGACCGCAGGACTTCTTCCTTCGACGACGCCTCCGCCTGCGTGCGGGCGATCGGGTCGCCGCTCTCGCAGGCAACGGCAACGAGCGAGACGGCATAGCGGCTGCCGAGCGGCGCGATCGAACCGTTGATCGTGGCCTTCAGCCCCTGTCGCTGGCAGAGGTCGCGCGCGAGTGACGCCGTGAGCCGCTCTTCCGAATCGCGTCCCATCAGCCGCAGTCCTTCCCGCACGCGGCCGTCACCATAAATGCTGAGGAACGGCGATTCTTCGAGCTTGACCGCGAGCGCCTGCTTCAACGCCGCTTCAAAATCACCGTCACCGGTCGTGTTGGTGATGTCACTGAGGACCTCGACATCACGGGCGCCCAAAGCAGGCGTGTTGCGCGGGACAGCGACGAGGGCGACGACGGCGGCCGCCA
>JBBQSP010000032.1:0-53554 GCA_038213735.1 Vicinamibacterales bacterium
CAGACGTCGAATGCAAAATTCCTCAGCAGGTCGGTGCCGCGATCGGTGTGCGCGACCTCGGGGTGGAACAGCATCGCGTAGTAGCCGCGATCGGCCGCTTCCATGACGGCTACCGGCGCGTTGTCGCTGGTCGCAGCCACGGTGAAACCGGGCGGCGCCTTCGCGACGAAGTCGCCGTGGCTGGCCCACACCTTCAGCTCATCCGGAATACCCTTGAGTAGGCGGGACGTTGTGGCCGGCTGCCGGCGAACGATCGCATGCCCGAATTCGCGATGCGCGGACCGGCCCAGTTGGCCGCCGAGCATGTCGGTCATCAGCTGCATGCCGTAACAGATGCCCAGCGTCGGCACCCCCAGGTCTAGCACCGCGCGGTCGCAGTGCGGCGCCCCCTCTTCGTCGACGCTACTTGGCCCGCCCGACAGGATGACGCCAATCGGCGCCTTCGCCTTAATGGCGTCGAGCGAGGTGTTGAACGGAAGTATCTCGCAGTACACCGAGAGTTCGCGCAAGCGGCGAGCGATCAGTTGGGTAAACTGCGAGCCGAAATCCAGGACGATGATGGTTTGGTGGGCCACGAAATCTCGAATGAGAGGGTAAGTCGCTATTATAAGGCTGATGGCTCTTTTGTTGGCGGCGCTGTTCGCGATTCTTCAGGAGCCGGCCACCACCGTCGCCCCGCTTGACCCGCGATGGTCGATCCCGTTCGATTCCCCGCCCGCCGCGGCGGCCGGATTCAATGCCTCGACCGCGTTCGTGCCGCTCAAGGGCGGACAGCTCGTCGCCGTCGATCTCGACAGCGGCGCCATCCGCTGGCGGCTGGATGTCGCCACGCCGTTCACGCCGGCCACCGGCAACGGCCTGGTGTTCACCATCACCGAGGCCACGATCGAGGCGCGCGATGCGCTGACGGGCGCCACGCGCTGGCGGGCGCCACTGCCGGGCGGCGCGGCGGTCCCGCTGTACTGGGATACCGGGTGGTTGCTCGCTTCCACGCCGGACGGTGACCTTGCTGCCTTCAGGGCCGCCGATGGCCAGCTGGTGTGGCGGCAGGCGCTCGGCGCGGCCCTGGCGACGGCGCCGGCCCCCGCGCTCGATCGCCTCTTCCTGCCGTTGGCCGACAACCGGCTGGTCTCGGTGATGCTCGCCACCGGCGAAACCACCTGGTCCCGCAAGCTCGACGCTCGCATCACCGGCCTCTTGGCCCTCGAAGACCAGCTGGTATTCGGCACGACCGCGAAGGATGTCGTCAGCGTAAACCTCAGCAGCGGCCGCGAGCGCTGGACGTGGCGCGTGGGCGGCGATGTCTCGGGGCTGCCGGCCGCCGATGAGCAGCGCATCTACTTCGCCGCGCGCGACAACCTGTTGCGCGCCGTTGACCGGCGAAACGGCAACCTGCGCTGGAGCGCGTCATTGCCCTCCCGGCCGTCAGGCAGCCCGTTGCCGCTGCCAAACCAAGTGTTGATGCCGTTGGTCTCAAAAGCCATTGCCGGCTTTGACCTGGAGACCGGTAAACCGACGGTGACCGTGGAGGCCGCCGGCGAGATTGGCCTGCAGCCGTTCTTCCGGCGTGACGCGCGTATTACCGCCGTGCGGCTGGTGACGGTGAGCCGCGACGGCCAGCTGCAGGGATTCGCGCAGCGGTTCGAGCCGCCACCGGGGCCACTGATGGAGTTGCCGGGGCTGCCGGCCGTGCCGTAGCCACCGATAAATCCTTACAGCCGCGACTTACATTTGCGTTAGTCGATGACAAGAACTGTGCGCTGGTCACCCGCGCACAGCACCAATATTCGTCAAACCCACACGAATTCTGATGCTGACCGTAACACGGAGCGGTATGGCAATTGCTCCTGGTCACCGCAGTGATGACAAAAGAGCGGTTACGAATGGGAGCGGCGAGCGCTGCCGTGCTGGCGGCCATCTTGCTTGCCGACGCGGTGTCCTACGGTGGCGTTACCGGAGAGCCCATCAACAACACCGCTGCCTCCGTCAACACGCGCGGCTGGGAGGACTCCCCGTTCCTTTCCGCCGACGGCACACGCCTCTACTTCATGTACACCCCTTGGCAGACATGGCCGGTATTCTTCGGTCGACCGCCGTATTTGGCAGGGCCAGAGCGGCGCGGGCACCACGTCAATCCCGATCGGAACCCTTGGGAAGACTCGGACATTTACGTGAGCACGCGGCACAGCGACGGCACGTTCTCCACGCCGTCGAACGTTGGGTTCAACGATGCGCAAGCGGATTGTTGCGTAATGACCTGGGCTCCCGATCGCTTCGTCTACCAACGCACACAGTGGGCGAACGCCGCGCTCACCGACATCCACTTCGTCCGCCGCGCAAACGGCCGCTGGCTGCGCGAATCGGCGGGGCCTGCCGTGAACGATCCGTCGAGCTCGGAAAGCAACCCGCACGTCACTTCTGACGGCCAGTTGCTGTTCTTTACTTCGGACCGTCCGGGGGGATTCGGTCGCCACGACCTCTATATGTCCGTGCGCACGGCGAACAATACGTGGGGACAGCCGCAAAACCTCGGGCCGACCATCAACACCGCCGAAAGCGAAGATCAGATCTGGGTGAGCGCGGATCAGCAGACGATCTATTTCAATCGGGAACCCGGCCCCCACATTCTCATCGCGGAACGGACCGGCTTGACGTGGGGGAAACCACGCCCGGTGCACTTTGGCTCGCAGCTCGTGGCCGGCGCAGAGGTCTCGCTGACCGACGATGGCACGACGATGGTGCTGGCCACGGTGCGGGCAGACCTGGAAGACATTCTGCTGGTGCAGGTGCGTCGTTTGCCCGACCAGACGTGGGCGGCCCCCACGGCCCTGCAAGTCCGCTAACGCGTGGACGTCTGCTTGCGGCTGACGAACGCTTCGATGTTCTCGAACGACCCGAGGTTTTCGGGAAGAATGTCGGTATCGAGTACCGCAATCGCGTAGGACGTTTCCAGGAACTGGACCATCTGCATCACCTCGATCGAGTCCAGAATGCCCCGCTTAATCAACGGATAGTCCAGGGCCAGCGTCTCCGCATCACGAATGCGCAGCTCTCGCGTCATGAAGGTTCGTACGTCGTCTGCTATTTGCCCCACGCTTGATCTCCTCGTTTCTACGGTTGAGAGGCGCCCGACGCCAGTTGAGTGAGCTTCTGGCGATCGACTTTACCGTTGGAAGTGCGCGGCAACGCTTCAACCCACATCACTCGCGACGGCACCATGTACTTGGGCAGGGTTGCGGCAAGCGCGTGACAAAGCTCGGTGCTGTCGTCTCCGCCGGGGCGCCCGACCACAAACGCCATCAGTTCGAGCTCCCCGCCCTGGCCGCCTTCCGTGCGCTCAACGGGCACGACGGCAGCGTCCCTGACCTGCGGCAGCTGCTGCAACGCCGCTTCGACCTCGCCAAGCTCGATGCGGTAGCCGCGCACCTTAACCATGTGGTCGCGCCTGCCGTGGAAGCGATAAATGCCCTCGGCGTCGCGGCTGACCATATCGCCAGTGCGCCAAAGGCGATCGCCCAGATGGGGTTGAACGAAATTGTTTACGAAGCCGCGACTGGTGCGCTCTGGATCGCCCCAGTAACCGCTCATCAGCGTAGCGCCGCGCACCAACAACTCACCGGAGACGCCGTCCGCCACCGGCTGCAAATTGTCGTCAACCACCACGCCCTCGCAATTGGAACAATCCACGCCAATCGGCGGCTGTTCGTAGCTCCATCGACCGGCCGGTGGCACCTCCCACCACGTGCAGACGTTGGTCTCGGTTGGGCCGTAGAGGTTACACAGCCGGACCTTGGCCGGCAGCGCCTCCTGCAGCTGGCGCAGTTCTGCCGCGGGATACACCTCCCCGGCAAACAAGACCACGCGCAATGATGACAAGTCTCGCTCGCCAAGGCGCCCGAGCCGCAGCATCTGGCGCAGCGCGCCTGGCACCGAATACCATATCGAGACCCGCTGACGTTCCACGACATCAGCGCTCTTGATCGGAAAGCGCACGGTTTCTTCGTCGAGCACCACCACGCTCGCACCGGCCGCGGCGGTGCAATACAGATCGAACGTTGACAAGTCAAAATGGAACGGCGCGTGATTCGAGAGCACGTCGTCGGCCGTGATGTTGAAGGTCTCCATCCCCCAGTCCACGAACCCGAGCGCGGCGCCGTGCGACACCATCACGCCCTTCGGCACGCCGGTGGAGCCAGAGGTATAGAGGATGTAGGCCAGGTCGCGAACATTGGCCGGCGATGGTGTGAGCGGCGCGCGCGACCGCACAGGCGCCGCATCGTGAATCGCGTCACCATTGATCCGCATGATCTGGATGCCGGGCACCGCCTCCTGAATGGCGGCGGTTGCTGCGGTCAACTCAGTTGACGTGATTAGCGCGGCCATGCCGCAATCTCGTGCAATCAGCGCGGCGCGGGCGGGCGGCGCCGTGGGATCGAGCGGCACATACACACCACCCGCACGCATCACGGCCCACACCGCGACAACCGCCTCGACCGACTTGGGCACCAACACGCCGACCCGATCGCCCCGCCGCGTGCGCAACTGGCAGGCCACCTGTTCGCTGGCGCGATCAAGCTCCGCGTAGGTCAGCGAGGCGCCGGTGCCATCAGCCACGGCGCGCCGATCGGGCAGGCGTGCCGCTGAACGCTGCAGCAGGTGAAGCAGGGAGACGGCCATCGTTACAATCCCTTGTAGCGCGCGATGATCAGGCGCTGGATGTCGTTGGTGCCCGAGTAGATGGTGCCGCCGACAGCGTCACGCAGGTCGCGTTCGATGCCCAGCTCAGTCGTGTAGCCGTAGCCGCCGAAGATCTGGATCGCGTCCAGGCTCGAGGCGACCATGCACTCACTGACGTACAGCTTTGCCATTGCCGATTCGATCGAGGCACGCCGGCCGCTCGCGGTCAGCCAGGCTGCCTTATAGAGCAGCAGCCGCGCCGTCTCGAGGCGGATGGTCATGTCGGCGATGCGGTTCGAGACCGATTGAAACTTGCCGATCGGCTGGCCAAACCGTTCCCACGATCGCGCGCGTTCAATGCAGGCCTCAAGCTGATGCTGCAGCGTGCCGATGTTGGCCGCCAGAATGCAGGCCCGTTCGTGATCGAGCGAGACATTGAACAGCGCCATGCCGGCCCCTTCGGCGCCGAGACGCTGGGTCGCAGGGATCACGCAATCGTCCAGAAAGATCTGGCCGAGCGGCGCCGTGCGCAAGCCCATCTTCTGAAAAGCGTGATCGGCATCAAAGCCCGGCGTCCCCTTCTCGACTAAAAAGGCGCTGATGCCCGCGGGCCCGGCGGCGCGGTCCACGGTGGCAAACACGATCACGAGGTCGGCGACCGGGCCGTTGGTAATGAACACCTTCGAACCATTCAGCACGTAGTGATCACCATCGCGTTGGGCCACCGTCGCGACGTTGAAGGCGTCCGAGCCGGACCCTTCTTCCGTCATGGCGTGAACCGCGATCCAATCGCCGTTAATCAAGCGCGGCAGATACCGCTGCTTCTGCTCCTCTGTACCGAAGCGCAGCAGCGGTATCTCGGCGCTCCAGATGTGAGCGTTGATCGAAAAGATGAGGCCGTTGTCGCGGCACCCATACCCGAGGCCTTCCATGGCGACGACGGTGCTCATCAGGTCGCGCGCCGATCCGCCATACGCTTCCGGCATCGGCAAGCCGTGCAGGCCGAAGGTTGCGGCCTTTTGCCACTTCTCCTTACTGAAGCGGCCGGCATGATCGTCGGCGGCGAGGTTGGCGTTGAGCTCGGCGCGGCCGAAATCGGCCACGGCCTTCCGCAATTCCACTTGCTCGGGGGTGTAGTCGAAGTTCATCCGAAATCCAGCAATGCGTTAATGAAAAGGCCAGAAATGCTCTGCCGAGTAGGACAGGCCCCGCGGCCGGCGGCCGACGACCTGCGCGGGATTGCCGCGCACGATCGCATAGGGCGGCGTGCTCTTGGTCACGACCGATCCCGCGGTCACCACGGTCCCTTCCCCGAGCGTGACGCCGTGCAGGATGATTGCGCCGGTGCCGACGAAGCAGTGATCCTCGATCGTGATCGGCCCCGTCACACCGGCAAAATCCGGAGACAGCATGTCGTGCGACCCCAACGCAAGGCAGGCGCGATACGCGATCGCCACATCGTCGCCAATCGTCAACTGGTCCATGCCGGCGCCGACGATGAGGCAATCGATCTGGATTGTGCTGCGGCGGCCGATGATGACACGGCCGCGGCCGCCGAAAATGGTCAAGCCGTGGTGCACCGTGCTGCGGTGACCAATCTGCCAGCCGAGGAGGCGCCGCAAGTATCCGTTCCGCATGGCGTGACCCGGGAGCTGGCCGACGACCCGGTTGAACCCGAACAGCAACAGGTGACGCAACAGGTACCGTCCCCGCTCGACGAGGCCGAGCCGCGGCACCACGCGGTTGGCGTGGCCGATGGTCGATGTCGGAGGGGCGTGCTGCTCCGTGAATGCGTCAGTGGTCACCGGGCGAGTTCCTCACGTGGGGATGCGGCCGCGAGCACTCCGGCCACACCAGCCGACACCAACTCGAGCCATGCGCAGACCAGCAGGGCGACGATCAGCCCGCCAAACACGGACACGATCAAGGTCGTCAGGCGCTTCGGACTGACCGGCTTCGGCGATGCCGACGCCGCCTGCACAATCGACACGTTGGCGACACGGCTGCGGTCGAGCGCCGCGTCGACGCGGGCCTTTTCGGTCCGCTCCAAATACATCAGGTAACGCTCCTTCGCCGACCTCAACTTCAGCTCGAGGCGTTCGCTTTCGGTCGCCGCGCTGTCGAGGTCCGCCATCCGTGCCTGCGATTCGGCGACTTGGGTGATGATCGCTTGCAGCCTCGACGCGGTACCGGCCCGATCCGCCGCATACCGAGCGCCGTCCTGCTGGATCTGGGTGAACAGCGGATTCAAGCCGGCGGTAGATTCCTCGCCGACATCCGTCAGTGCGACCTCGAGCGCGTTGCGTGCGGCGACCAGCTTGGCAGTGTTCTCCTTGACCAGCGGGGATCCGGCGTTGTAACGCGTGTCGAGACGGATTTGCTCGAGTTCGAGCTGAAGGATCTGCGCCCGCAGGTTCTCGGTCGCTTCGCTCGGCGGCCTGGTTGTGGTCGAGACACGAGTCCAGTCCTGGCGTGAGCCGTTCGTGTCGCGCACCGACTGAAGTTTGGCATCGAGTTCGCTCACTTGGCGGTGCAGCAGCAGCTGTTCTTCGCGTAACGAGGCATGCTGCCGCATGGCGATCTCCCGTTCGGTGGAAAAGTCCGTCACCTCAAGCGGCGTTTTCAGCGCGTGTAACTGCGCCTGCAGCTGAGTGACTTCCTGGTTCAGCAGCTCAGCCTGTGACAAGAAGAAGGGCTCGACGGCGACGCCGCTATGTACCGCGACGTGCCAGTCGAGATACTGTTTCAGCAACTCGTCGAGCACAATCTCGGCAAACCGCGGATCGCCGGCCCGGTAGGAGACGACGAGAATGTTCGACTCCTTGAGCCGCTCGACACTGATCGCACGGCCCATGCCTTCGAGGGCGCGCTGCGCCAGGGTTGGGTACGGCGTTTCGTGCAACCAGGCATACCCCATCTCGTAGCCGCGTAGCGGTGCGAAGATCAGGCGGAGGTACCAGGGCGGCGGTATGGTGTCGAGCCCGGTGGACTTCATCGTGGCCTCGAGGGTCTGGCGGCTGGTCAACACCGCAATCTCGGAGTTGACTTCCTCCTCGCTCACACTTGCCGTCATCACCATCGGCTGCTTGGGGTCGGCATCGACACTCGATGCGAACCGGGTTCTCTGCAGCAGCACCGCGGCCGTGGCCTCGTAGGTGCCCGGCCACAAAAACGCGACCACGTGGATGCACGTCACGGCGAGCGCGAACAGCCCCACGAAGGTGCGACCGCGACGCCTGGTCATCGCGGCCAGGCGGTCGACACCGGCGCGCAGTTCGTCGGCGAGACTCTGCGACTGATGTGGTGTGTCCATGGCGTTATCCCTTTGCTGCTGCAAGGTCATGCGGCGCGTGTGGGGCACGCTGCCGCAGCGTCGATTCAATCGCGTCGTCGAGCGCGGTGACGAAAGACGGCCAGCCAAAGGTGGCGGCGCGTTGGGGCCCGTTGGCGGCGTATTTCGCGTATGTGCCGGGCTCTTGCACGAGCCGAAGCATGGCGTTGGCAAACTCGTGCGGGGTGGCGTTGCTCAGCAGCCCGTCGACTTCGTGACGCAGGATCTCGCGCGGACCGCCACGGTCAACGGCAACCACCGGCTTGCCGCTCGCCATGGCTTCAATGACGACGAGTCCCCAGTCTTCGTTGAGCGCCGTAAACAACGTGGCGAAGCAATCCTGGTACATCCGCCGCAGTTCCGCATCACTGGGCTTGATCACGAATTCTATACCGCGTGCCGCGCCGGCGCGCGCGCGTAAATGGCTGAAGTAAGGCTCGCTCTTGCGATCGACAATCCCGGCAATGCACAGGCGCCATTCGCTGTCGCCGACGCGACGCTGAAACTCGAGGAAGCCATCGATCGCCAACTCGATGTTTTTGGTCCACATGATTCGACCTGGCACAAAAAACACCTTCTCGCGGGTCGGCGACGGCGCATACACATCCAGGTCAACACCGGGGTGAAGCAGCTGCATTTTGTCGGCGGTCGCGAGCCGGCCGCGTTCAATCCGCCCGGCGATTTCTCGGCTGATTGGAAACACCCGGAGGTAGCGGCGCCATGCCAGCCGATCGACGGCGGCAAACACCCGGGCCCCGGCGCGAATGGCCATCCGCTTGGGGGCTGAGCAACCGGCGAGATACGACTCGCGATACACAGGATCAAAGGCGATCCGCAGCGGGGTGAGGCACAAACAGAAGGCCGGCATGCGAGGATTGCGCAGCGCCACCAGGTCGCCGAGTCCCTCACACACCACCAGTAGCGCATCAAACTCCCTGGCATCCACCTTCTGGCGGGCAATGCGCGACGCCGCGATCGCCACGGCGCCGAGCGTTCGCTTTACCGGCACACGGTTCATCACCCGCACATCAAGGTCGCGCAGCTCCGGAAACGTCGCCTCGGGCTGATACTCGTTGGTGACGATGGTGATCTGATGCCGGCTGCGCTTCGCCAGCTCGATAATCGTGCGCTCCCCGCCGCTCGTCAGGTAGAGCCACGGGTAGTACAAACAAATGCGCAGCCGTTGGCCGCTCATCTCGACCACCTGAAGATCGTGAGCGAATGCGCGGGGAACTCGTAGGTGAAGTCAGCGTGTTGATCGAATGGGCTGGTGGTGATCGCGACACGATTGGGGTTGTCAGCGGTGTTTCGCGAGGCGAAATCAGGCCCGTTGAGCACCGACACCGACCCGGTGACGCCGGCGGGCAGCTGCAGTGCCACGCTGGTCGTCACTGTGTTCGTCAGGCTCCGGTTGACGACGTAGAGCGCGTACTTCGAGGCGCCCGGGTCGCGCGTAGCCATGACGTCCAGCATCGGCACATTGGTCTGGCCTGAAAGCCCTTTCACCGCCTCGCTATTGAAGGTGGCGTTCCCAGGCGTCAGCGTTGCGTTCACCAGCAGGTGGCCGGCTTCGCGGCTGTACTCGCGCAGCACGTAGAACTGTGGATTTCGCACGCGCACGCCTTGGTCGATGCCGATCAGGCTGCCGTGATGCGGCCCGGCCAGGGCCATGTGGTGAGCGCCGTGCACGCGCTCATGCCGGGCGAAGATCTGAAGCACGCTGGCGTTGAACAACGCCGCGCCCAGTGTCGGGTTGCGCTGGTGGGTTCGGACCGGGTCCTCGACCGACGCATCGGCGTAAAAGATGCCGTCGTACTCGGTGACGAAGATCGGAATCAGCCGTCCGAGCCGTGTGAGCTGCTCCTCCATCACGGTCAAGGTGCGTTCCACCGCCTTGGTGGCGCCGAGCATGGCGGTAAACAGGTAGTGGTCGGACGGAACGGTTCGATCCGGCTTGTATCCCCACAGCGGAAAGTAGGCATTGTGCAAGCTCACACCGTCCACGTAAGGGCCGGCCAGCGACAGCACAACGCTGTTCCAGAAGCTGTCGGCCTGCTCGGGTCCAATCACCGCTGCAGCGTAGACCTTGGCGAACGGCGCCTCCTTCTTGATCGCCGACGCATACTCGATCACCTTCCGCGCATAGACGTCCGGCGGCGGACCGACGAACCCGGTATCGAGAATGCCCTCGAAATAGATCTCGTTGCCCACTTCCCAGTAGGTGACCGGGAATCCGCGCAGCTGGAAATACTTGGCAAAGGCGGCGGCCTCTTCCGAGCTACCCGTGCCCACGTTGGCGGTCACGAACGGCACCGCCCGCAGGGCCGTGGAAAGCTTGATGAACTCCTCGGGACCCACAATCGGAACGTAGAACTCGTTTGGATTGCCCGAGGGCTGCTTCGGCCTGCCTGAATGAGGACCGAGTGCCTGCCACCAATGGAAGTAGTCGGCCGCCGTGCCGCCAGGGAAGCGCAGGGTGCTGATGCGAATCTCCGACAGCATCTCGAGCAGCTCCTGGTCGAACTGACCATCGCTGCGCAGGATCTGATCGCCACGTTCCACGGTCTGGAGGTTCTGCCCAAACAGAAACGGCGGGATCAGGCGCTGCACGTCACCGAAGTCCACACTGACGGAGCTGGTTGACGATGATTGCGCGAGTGGAGCCGCCGGCACCACCCCGATGGCCACCAGCACGATGACCATCAACGAAACGAATTTCAGTGTCTGCATCACTGCACCTGGAAATACACGCTGGGCGCCTTGTGGCCACGAAACTCCAGCAACGCCGCCGCCGCCGACGCCGCACGGTTGATGAACCACCATTCCGATTGCCACGAATCGCCGTCGATCGACAGCGCACCGAACTCTTGCGCGGGCTCCTCGGTGATTGCCGGAAACCCCGCCGCAATGGGCTGACCGCGTTGGTTGGTCAACCTGAGATGCCCAACCCCATGCACCGGGATGTCGGTGTCGACGACCAGCTGCCCGACGAAATCTGCCGGCGCCAGTGACAGCGCGTCGACGACCACCTGCGCCTGCGCCGGCACCGACAGCCCGGCCGACGACACGGTCACGCCGTCGCGGTCACGGATCGACACCGCGGCGGTGACCTGGAACGGAGAGGTGTTCGTCAGGATGATGGCCGTTTCTCGCCGCGACCGGTCGACCGGAATACGGAACGATCGGCTCGGCGTCGAGGGAGGAATGGTGCTTGGCAACACGGTTGGTTCGCCGGCAACCGAACCGACCACGTGCTCGTTGGTCAGCTGGAGCGTCGGCGCGGGTTGTCCCGCGGCGGGTGTGGCCCGCACGTGAATCGATTCGGCGCTGCCACTCGCATCCAACGTGAATGCCAGATTCAGGAATCCGCCCGGTGGCAACGAGTACATCACGGAGTTCGCAGCGCCGGTGGCCAACTGGAGGGCGCGTGGCACTCCCGCGGCATCGTGGAATGTCAGCGTCCCGGTGAGCGCGCTGAAACCGGGATTGATCACTGCGATGTCATGCGTCGTGTTCGCCGCACCGACCACGACCTGCACTCGCGCGTCGGCGGAGACGCCGTAGTCACCAGCCACGAACGGCACCAGCAGAATCGGGTCGAGCACATAATCCGCACGCCAGTTGCCGCGTACGGAATGCACGCTCGCCACGATGGCGTCGGAAGCGATCAGCGTCACCAGGCTCTTGAAGGCGGTGGGCAACAGCATGAGCTCGTCGAGCCAGGCGGTGACCTGCGCCCCCTCGGGCACCGTGATCGCGTCGGCCCTGGCAGCCTGGACGTTTCCGTTCCCATCCCGCAGCAGCACGCCGACACTTGCCGGCGACGCCGTGGGATTGAACAGCACCAGCCGAACCCGTCCGGCGCTGCCAGTGCGGTCTTGCGAGACGTACACGCTCGTCCATACGCGCGCTGCACTTGGCCCGAGCACCAGCTCCTGGGTGGTGGTGCCGCGTACCGACCCTCGCACGAACTGCAGAAGGGCTGGAATACTGCCGCTGTGCGGAACCAGGCGGAGGGCGGCCAGCTTCGGAGCGTCTGCTTCGCCAGGGGTGGTCAGCGTTCGCGCGCCTCTAGGTGGGACACTGACGCCGCGCACCGTCGTGACGTACTTCGCCGTGAGGTCGGTCATGAAGGTATCGCGCGACACCTCCACGGAGTGTTCGCGGGCACGGAGATCGGTCCAGCCATCAAACGCCAGCAGCGGCTCGAACAAGCTCGAACCGATAATCTCCGGCGCCGATACCACGTGCGTGGACCTGTCGGCCCATTGGTAGGTTGCCGGTGTCGTCACGGGGATGCCATCGATCAGTAGGCTGACCGCCGAGGGCTCGCTCTTAATGGTCATCCGCAGCGGCTCGAACCGTGCCTCGATCGTTCGCGCGCGGTCCATGAGCGCATACGCGATCAGACCGTCGTTTCCACTTACGTCGCCACCGAATCCCGCCACGCGGTAGTCCGGTGCCGGAACTGGGATCACCCTCACGAAACTGCGTTCAGCGTAAAACCCGTCGGCTGAGGGCGGCGCGAATTCGACCGAGCCCCCTGCAGCAGGCAGGCCGGCGCCACTCAGCCGGAACGACCGTTTGAAGCCCGCCATCAGCCAGCTGCCGGAACCGGTCGCGGTGACCTGCCGTGCGGCATTGCCACCGTCGGCCCATCCGAGAAATTCCTCGCGAACATCGGCGGTGTTCTGGGGAAGAATGCTCACACTGTGGAGGCTGCCCGGCTCCCAGTACGCCACGAACGGGCCTTGTTGTTCCACGCCATCGACAAGAAAGCGAACGCCAGGAGGGGTGCTCTCGATCGAGACCAACGGCATCTCGCGAATGCGAAACACCCCGCGTCCGCTGGTGCCGGCATGGAGCCAGCCGTTACCGATCTGTAGCGCCGTCACTGCGCCGGCGAACAGCCCGTTGGAGTACCTGGTCCAGCTGTAGCCGTCGTTCGCCGAGCGCCACACGCCGTCGCGGGCGCCGACATAAAGTGCGCCATACCGATCCTTGACGATGCTGGATGCCGGCGCCAGGTTGGCAGGCGTGATGTTGGTCCAGTCGGTTCCGAAGTTCGACGACTTGAACACGCGGCCGCCTTGATCGGTGCCATTGAAGCCGGCCGCGTACATGACGTTCTGCGCACCGGGATCGAGAAACAGCGATCTGAGGCGCAGTTGTGGCTCGTCGGCAACGACCAGCTGCTCGACATCGGTCGTCGAGAGGTCGGTCTTGTAGAGCGATCCGCCGATCGCAGGTGCGAAATAGAGCCGCCCGGGCACGACGGGCGAGGGCGCGATCAGGCCCACCTCGGGAAACCCGAGTGGCTGGAATGCCTGCCATGAGGCACCGCTGTTGCTCGACCTGAACATCTGCAGCCGACCCGTATACCAGACACCTGGTTCGAGCGGGCTGGGCGCGAGCGGCGCCTCGGCTGCCGCGGGCTGCAACAGGTCGAGCCCCGACTGCGCCGGCGCAAACGACGCGCCGCCGTCATCCGACGCGTAGATTTCGCCGAACCGGAGCGACGCGAGGATGCGCGACGAGTTGAACGGATCAAAGCGGGCGGGACCGGCAGGGCGATCCGCGCCGAAGACTACCCGCCAGGCCGACGCCGGGGCATCAAACATGGCGGTGCCCGAATCAGCCGTCGCGGCGAGGATGCGCGACGTCCCATCGGATGCGACGTCCAGCCGGGTAATGCCGGTAACGGCCAGGCCGGCATTGCGACGGGTGGCGGTGATCCACTCGTCGTCGAGGACGGCGACGCCGACGCGTCCGGCGGCCACCATCCCCGATGAAGACGGTGCCAGCTGATGCACGCCCGACACGCCGCCAACCTCGCTCCACGTCACTCCCCCGTCGGTGCTGCGTGACAAGGCTTCCCCGCCCACGAGCAGGCGATCATCGGTATCGAGCGCGAGTGCGTGGGCAAAGCCGCAGCTTTGCGGCTGCGGACAGAAGCCTGCTGGCGTCGTACGCGCCTCGAATGTGACGCCGCCGTCGGCCGATCGCAGCAAGAGCGCGCGAGAGGTGTGGTTGAACGTCCCCAACACCTGCGCCGTCGCATACAGAAGATCCGGCGTGTTCGATGCGATGGCGACCGCCGTCGTTCCGACGCCGAACGAATCGGCCGACGACAATGGCCACGTCGAGATCAGTGTCCAGTGCGCGCCGCTGTCAGCGCTGCGCCACAGGCCGGAACGTGCGGACGCCAACACCACGCCAGCGTGATGTGGATCGCGGGCGAACGTCGATACCGCGTCACCGTCGAGCACCGGCGCGAATGAGGCGCCGCCGTCGGTCGAGAGCCGGATGCCCAGGTCCGTCGCGACCAGAATGCGCTGCGACATGCCGGGCCAAATCAGAATCGCCGACACGAAGGACCCGGAACTGGCTGGGTGCTCAACTGTCCACGTCAGGCCGCCATCCCGGGTGCCCAGCACACCGATGCCGCCGCTCAAGGCGCCGGCGTCGTCGATTGTACCCGTGCCGGCAAGAATGCGATCCGGATCAGCCGGATCGATCGCGATTGCGCTAATCGGAACCGTCGCGAGCCACAACGTCAGCGGTGTCCAGTTTACGCCGCTGTCGTGCGTCTGCCAGAGACCGCCGCCGACGGTGCCGGCAATCCAGTGCGCCGGATCTGATGGATCAATCGCGATCGCCGACACCCGCCCGCCGAGGTCGGACGGCCCGATCTCCTCCCAACGCATCTCCTGTGCCGAGACCGTTGTGGCTGCGGCCATGTACGCCACGAAGAGCGTGGCCACCGCAACCTGCCGGCCAAGCGCGAGCACGAGCGCGGGCCTCATCGTTCAACCACCATGCTGACAACACTCGACGGCGGCAGCGCCAGCAAGACGCCATTTGACAAGTCGCACTTCAGCGGTTGCGGCGCGATGTTGCCGCCGCTGAGGGTTGTCTTGGTGAGGCCAGGTCCATTGATCGCGTTGGGCGTGGGAGCGCTCAACACCTGGCAATCCACCCGTCGTCCGCTGAATCCGTTCAGCGTCACGCGCGCATTCGCTGGGCCTTCGAGACGGCGGTTGACCAACATCGCCGTCAGTCGCCGGCCGTCGTCACTGACACTGGCCTTGCCAACCACCTCGGGCACATTGCGATGCGCCTTGATCAGGCCGATTGACGGCGCGTCAAAGGTGCCTCCCGTGATTGACAGCGGCACCATTCGCGACTCGAACCTCGACCGATACATCGCATAGACGTGATAGCTCGGCGTCTTGATCAGTCCCCGGTCGGTGTCGGTCAACAGGCTGCCATACCAGCGATGGATCGGGTTGGTGTAGGTCGCAAGCAGCACTCTGGGATGGGCCACGATGGCGTCGAGCAACGAAGCCACATACACCGCGGCCGCCATGGTGCGCGACTGATCAACGTAATTGGCATGCACCTCGGGACGCGAGCTGTAGCCGAACAACGGCCCCCACTCGGTGATCGCCATGCGCTTGTTCCGGGTGTGTTCGTGGTTGTCGAGCAGCCGCTGCATGGCGTCGAGATCCTCGACGGTCTGGATCGTCGCGGCATACAGGGCGCGGTAGACGTGCGCGCGCGCGTCGGCACTGTCGAACCGCGCGCTGTCGTCGATCACGACCGGGGCATAGGCGTTGTGCACCGACACGAAATCGGGCGATACCCGCAAGGCCGACAGCATGCGAGAGGTCCAATCGCGGCGGGCCCCTGGTGTCAGCGGGAACGCGCCATTGTCAACATGGCCAATCGCGCCGATCTGCGCGTCGGGCATGACGCTTCGGATCGCATCGCGGTAGCGCGCGAAGTCGTTGGCGTACTGGTTGCCCTGCCTGGCGATGCGCCTGCCGTTGGGCTGCTCCTTGTCTGGATCGGCGAGGTAGATCTCGTTGCCGATCTCCCAATAGGGCACCGTCACACCTGCGTTCTTGAAATACGTCGCCCATGCCGCGGCTTGCTCGGGCGTGCCCTGCCCGTAGTTGGCGGTGATCAACGGCTGCGCGCCAAGCTCCTTGAGCAAGGCCACGAACTCGGGCGACCCGAACAACGGTTCTTCGTCTTTCTTCGTGAAGACGTTGTTCATCCTGCCGCGCTGGCGGCGCGGCCCGGCCGCGGCCTCCCAGTTGTAGTAGTCGGCGTGGATCCCACCGGGATAGCGCAACACCGTCGGCCCTAACGCCGCCAGAGCACCGACAACGGGTTGCCGCAACGCACCAGACGAGCGATCCACAATTCCGTTGCCGGCATCGCTCCATTCCAGATGCATGCCGAAGACGTTCGCGTTGGCTGACCCGCGTGGCGAAGACGCGTCAATTACGATGCTCGTCACACCAGGGCGGGATGATGAGTCTGGCGACCCGGCAGGTGCCGACGGCGCCCGGCCTCCACCAACCACCCTGACGAACGCGTCGTCAACATAGATGCGCGCGCGGGATTTTCCAAAGACCTGTATGCCGAAAGACAGGAAGGCGGCGTTCGCCGGCACCGCGAGCGTGGCCCGCCGCTCGACGTACTTGCCGCTATTGAGGTCGGTGAAAAAATCGTTGGCGAACTTGTCGGGCGTGAACAACGTGATGTTCGAGGCGCCGCCATCGGTTCGCACCCGGGCGCCAAACTCGACCTCCCGGCCGCGGAACTCGGCGGGCGCCAGCACCTGGAACACCATGAACGAGTCGTTGCCGCTCGAGCCCTTGCCGCGGGCCTCCATCTCCAGGGCGTGGGGTGGTGAGGCTACCGTATCGCCGACGATTCGCGCACGTCCGAACTGATCGCCGCGTTGTGCCCAGCCCTCGGGCTGGCTGCCCGACGCGTCAAACGAGGGGTTCACCAGCGACGCTGTCGGCGGCGGCGTCGTTCCCTGCGCCGGAAGGCTCTGACAGCCGGCCGTTAGGAGCACGCCGGCGATGACCCACCACGTCTTCATTGCAGCACCTCATCGTAGACCGAGCGCACCCGGCCGACCATCACGTCGATCGTGAACGCTGCTTCAAAGCGGGCGCGGGCGGCGGCCGCGCGTTCTTCAGCCAGTCGCGGCTCGCCCAGCAGGCGCAACACCGCGTCGGCCATGCTCTGCGGTTGATCCGGCGGTACGATCTCCGCTTCCGCCGGCCCAATCGCATCCAGGCACCCGTCAACGTTGGTGGTCACGATTGGGCGGCGCGCCGCCATGTATTCCAGCAGCACCAGCGGCAGCCCTTCCCAGCGCGACGCGAGGACGGCGACATCAAAGTTGGGCATGGCCGCCGCACCAGCCACGTTCGGCGGCACCCAGCGCAGGCTGCCGTTGAAGCCGAGCGAGGCGCCGATGGCCCGCAGGTCTCCTTCGAGCTCACCGACACCGACCACCGCAAAGACAGCGGATTGACAACGCTCGCGGATCAACGCGGCGGCGCGCAGGAACGTGTCCACGCCTTTCTGCGGATGCAGCCGGCCGACAATGCCAATCACGGGTCTGTCGCCGGCGCCGATGGCTCTACGCGCCTCGGCCACCGCGGCCGATGCCGCGGCCCGGTCGGGCAGGCCATAGTGCACGAGCCGCACCCGCGACTCTGGTGCATAGGCCTCCTCGAGCAGCTGCTGCTGGTCGGCCCTGGAAACGGCGAGCGTGCGGTCTGCGCGTCGGGCCAGCCACCGCTCTGCCGCGATCCGGGCGCGCCGCGTGAGGCGGCCATGGTTGTGGTGATGAAAACCGTGCTGATGGTAGACCAGCGGCACACGCGCGCCGAACGCCGACCGCGCCAACTGGCTGTAATACGTTGCGAGCAAGCCGTGCGAGTGAATCAGGTTGATGTCGGCATCGCGGACAACCTGCGCAAGAGCCGCCGCCTGACCGGGCAGGTAGCGCTTGTCGAAATCAATCGCGTGCGTGCGAACGCCCAGCTCTTGCGCCGCCGCCATCAGCGGGCCGCCGCCACGGCACGCCAGCTGTGTCTCGATGCCGGTGTGCCTGAAGCCTTCGAGCAGGTGGCGAACCGCCGTTTGGCCGCCGCCTACTGCCGAGGTGTCGATAACGTGAAGCACGCGCATCAGCGCACCCTCCACGGCAGCGGCGGCAGCGCCACCGCGCGCCGTCCGCCGTGGATCGCCCGCCGCGCCCTGAGCGCGCCGCCCAGGTGTGCGGCCGCCTCTCCGTAGGCCTTCAGCACCGCGGGGGCACGAACCGCCAGGTAGCCAATGCGCGCGATCTCGAACGCGATGAGCCACGGCGACGCCAGCACCAGGTCGAGCGCGCGATCGCAGCGCGCCATTACAAGCAAGCGATTGCGCACCGAGAGTTGTTGATCGCGCGGCTGGGTGCGGCGGCCGGGCACCGCCCGGATTGCGTTTCGCGCCGCGCGGTGGTGCACCGCGGCGAGCGCCGGCTCGTACCGGCACCGCCAGCCCCGCAACGTGGCACGCCACGACAAGTCGAGGTCGTCGTAGTAGGCAAAGATGGCCTCGTCCAACACCTCGCCATCGACCGCCACGTCGTCGAGCATCTCGCGCCGGAGCAGCGCCACTGCGCCGGTGCAACCAAACACGTCTCGATCCGCGGCGTGCCGGCGGCTGGCATCCTGGCGGCGGTCGCGATCGTAGGCGCGGCGAAATCGGTCCATGGCCAGGCCCGTTGAATCGATGGTTCCGTCGGGCAGCAGAATGCACGGGGCGATTGCGCCCACTCGCTGTCCGGCGCTTGCCGCAACGGCAATCGCGTCGCCGATGAACGACGGCGGTAGCACCGTATCGGGATTGAGGAACAACACCCAATCCGCTTGTGAGCGCGCCGAGGCACGATTCTGGCCGCCGCAAAACCCGCGATTGTGCGTTTCACGCACCAGGTGCAGCGACGGCAGTGCCGCGCGGTGCGATTCAACGATCGCCACGGAGGTGTCGGCCGACGCGTTGTCGACCACCACGACTTCGAAGGCGCGGCTCGTCTGCCGCGCGAGTGCCTCGAGGCACGCGCCGATGACGCGAGCGCTGTTCCAGGTCACGATCTGCACCGAGATTTGCGGGTGCTCCATCATGCGATTGTCCGGCGGTGGCTCGGCGACTGGCGCTCTGCCACCGCGCGTTCGAGGTCGGCTTCATAGCGCCCGAACACGGCAGCGCCGTCGTAGCGCTCGTTTACCAGCTGGTGCGCTGCGGCGCCGTGTGCAGCGCGCAGCGTGGGCGTGGTCGCGTATCGCGCAATGGCGGCCGCGAACGCGGCAGGATCATCGGCGAAGGTGCAATGCACATTCGACGCGCAGGCAATGCCCTCAAAGCTCATCGACGTGCCAACCACCGCACATCCGGCGGCGAATGCCTCGAGCACCTTGCCGCGCATGCCGCCGCCCGAGAGCAGCGGCGCCACCACCACAGTCGCGGAGCGATAGACTGCGGCAATATCGGGTGCATAACCGGCCACCTCGACGCCCCGCGATTCGAAGCGGCGGCGGACCTCGTTCGGCATGGCCGGACCGACAACCGTAAACCCCGCCAACGGGTGCAGGGCTCGCAGCGCCGGCCACACGGCGTCGACGAACCACGTTGCGCCATGCAGGTTCGGCCGGTGATCGAAGTTGCCGACAAACACCACATGGCCGGCGACTCCCTCATGCCGCACGCGTGGAGCGAAGCGACCGGCGGCAACAATGTGCGGAAATACCGCCGCGGGCCTGCCGCACGCCGCTTGCAGCGCGTCACGATCGGCCGGGGTGATGCCGTACAGCAGATCGAACGAGCACAGCGCGTGCCGCTCAAAGCGGTGCACCTTGGCGGCCGTAAAGGGAGCCAGCCGCTCGTACACGGTGCGGTCGCGCCACGGCAACCGTTGCAGTCTCGCCATGACTTCCGACATCACCTCTTGCTCGGCGAGGACGCGAACGGCCTGCCGACCGACGCCGGAAAGGCATGGCGCCATGTATGCGAGCTCCAGATGTACCGCATCGAATGGCGCGGCGCGATCCAGGACGGCCAACGCCCCGGTCAGGGCCGGATTGACATTGCGATGCACGAAATACGGCTCGGCGTCGAACCACCATGCGAGCTTCTGCGCGGGCGTCGCTCGAGGCAACGCAAACGCCTGCTGCTCGACACCGAGGGCTGTCAACGTCTGGTCGGGTGCCGCGCCGCCCTTGGCGGGTGCATGCGTCAACACGGTGACCGTGTGTCCGCGGCCTGCCAGGTAGCGCACCAGTTCATAGACTCGCGTGACGCCGCCGACCGCGACCGACGAAACGGAGTACGGATGCACGACCGCGATTCTCATGCGGCAGCCTCCCCGCCCCGCCCGGCGAGCGCAGCCCGCAGACCCTCGATGTCGCCGGCGCGGAACATGCCCGACCACAAGGCACCAACCACCAGGCAGACACCGGATGTGAGGGCGGCGGCAGCCAAGTAGCCACGAGGAGCGACACTGACGAGCACGAGCGGCGCCACCACCACGATTGCCGCCGGCGTGAGCGCCGCCGCCAAGTGGATCCGCGCTACACGCACGTGCATGGCGCGCAGCGCGCCGGCCGCCACCCAGGACGACGACAGCAGCATGGCCATTGCCGCGCCCTCGATGCCGAACCACGACACCAAGGCCACGTTCAAGAACGCGTGCGCAATCAAGCCAGTAGCGACGACACGCACCATGGCGCGTTGTTCGCCACCGGCCTGCAGCGCCTGGCCCAGTGCGCCGTTAAGAGCGTGGATCGGCAACGACAGCGCGAGCAGTCGCAGCACCGTGATCGCCGGGGCGTAGGTCGCACCGTAGGCGACCTGCACGATCATTGGCGCGGCGGCAATCAGGACGATTGCCAGCGGCACCATGCTGATTGCCACGACTTTCACGACCAGCCACGTGGCGCGAACATAACCATCCTTCGACGATCGGAAACTCCACGCCAGCCGCGGATAGGCCACGGTGAGTGCACTCTCCGGCAGCAGCAGCATCGCACCGTAGAGCGCGGCCGCGGCGCCGTAGAACCCGGTGGCCCGCTCGCCCGCAATCATCTGCACGATCGGCACGTCGATGCGGAAATAGGCCATCGACATGACGAACAGCCCAGAAAACGGCGCCACGGCGCGAGCAAACGGTGCAACCGCGCCCAGCTGAAACTGCCACGTCTTTCTGACGCCGATGTGGTGAACGAGCCACCCGCCGACGCCGAGTCCAACGAGGCGCGCGACCGCGATGCCTATGCACACGGCGACCAGCCCTTGCCCCATGGCGAGCGCCACGACGGCGACACCCAGCTTGATCGAGTTCTCGGCGACGGCGACCACCGCAATACAGTAGTGGTTGCGCGTGGCAATGAACACCGCGTCGTGGAGAGCAATCCACGCCGACGGCAAGATGGTGGCCATGAGGGCAAGGGCCGGCGCCCACCGCTCCGGCGGGAGCATGGTGAAGGCGTAGATGCCGTAGGCCACGGTCGCCGCCAGTCCCGACACCAGACCGAAAGCGCGCGCCTCCTGCGCATGCGACACGGCACGTTCCGGGAACGCCGCTATCTCGCGGGCGACGAGAAACTGCATTCCTGCGCCCGCGACCGCTTGAAAGACCATCAGCACGGCCAGCAGGGTCACGTAGGCGCCGAGCGATTCCGGGCCGGCAAGACGCGCGATGCCAAGATGCACCGCAAACGCGAACACCGGCGGCAATAGTTTTGCCGCCAGCATTGCGAGCGCATTCGCCCGTAGCGACACCGACGCCGTCACGGCAGCCGCCCTTTCGGCTCCGCTTCGACGACCAGCCGTTCACCGAGGCTGGCGCGCTCGAGACCACCGATCAGTGGCCGCGACGCGACTCGGATGACTTCCGACAGCACCTTGCGGACACCCGAAGGCCGCTGGTACGACGCGCGATTGTCCGGCTCACCTCGCACCGCGGCCTGACCTGCCTCGTCCCATCGCTTGTCGACGCCACGCACGCCGGCTGCGCACAACGATGCAAGTTCTCGCGCCGCCCGCAGGCTCCACAGCGGCTGCCAGAGGGAATACACATTGACCACGCGCAGCCCGGCGGCGTTGACGAGCCGCGACAAAGTTTCGCCGGTGTAGTGGCAGACATGCTGCTCGAGCCGCAGATCGCGCCAGCTGCGCCCGTGCACGCGCGCTGCGAGCGACCCGAAGTTCGGCACCTCGATCAGCAGGCGCCGGCCCACACGAGGCGCCACCACGTCCCGAAGAAAGTGCGGGTCGGTGATGTGCTCGAGCACGTGATGCAGCGTGACGACGTCGAACCTGGCGCCGGGAGGCAGGTCGTCGCATGACGCCACCACGACTGCACCCGAACGACGGCCGGACTCGGCCCGGCCGAACTCGGCGACTTCGACGCCGGTGACCTGCCACCCCCGATCGCGGGCAAGCGTCAGGTAGCGGCCCGTCGCGCAGCCGATGTCGAGCAGCGCGCCCTTCAAACCCTGTCGCTCGAGGCGATCGAGCTCGGGATCGAACCGGGCCGCGTCGAAGTCCCGGGAAAATGCCGAATCGAAGTCGTATCCGCCTTGCGATTCGTCGTGAAAGTAGTTGTCCTCGTAGGCGAAGGCCGGCACATGTGCCGTGGCCACCAGCTCGCACACCGCGCATCGAGCCAGTTCGCCCGCACCGACGGCTTGCCACACATGCTGCGCACACCAGGGAGCAGCGTGAACCGCGTCCATTGGCGTCACTGCGCGCTCCGGAGTGACGGTGAGGCAGTGGCGGGGCGCCGAACCGCAGGATGCTGCAGCGCGAACAGTAAGCCGAGATTCATCCAGATCACCGACCGCAACGGCTCCAGGCGGTGGCTGAAATCTGCCAGTTGTGACACGAGAAAGCCGCTCAAGCCGGCCACAATGGCCGCGGCAACCCACGCCGCGCCGGCATCGTGCATCCAGCTTAGCCGCCGGTAGCCAATCGAGATGACGACGGCGAAGAGCGCCACCACCAGCACCAGGCCAGGGAGGCCGGCTTCAGCGCCCTCGAGCAGATACAGGTTGTGCACCGTGGCCGGGAACCGTCGCATCACATTGGTGGGGTCGTACTGCGCCATCACCGGGACGAAATTGCTGAGGCCGACGCCGGTCAACGGACGGTCCTCGATCATCGAAAGCGCGATCCGGTTGACCTCGAACCTCACGGTCAGGTTCGACGCGTTGCTGGCGACCACGCGATCGTAGACGCGCTGGGCAAGCGGCGGGGCGATGACGATGGCGGCCACTCCGGCAGTGGCGACCAGCCGGCGGAACTGCTGGCGCGTCATGAGCTGATGGCGGAGCGCGATGGCGATCAACACCACGCCGCCGAATGCTGTTGAGATCCAGGCGCCCCGCGCGAGCGTGAGCGCGAGCCCGACAACGCCGACGACCATTGTCACCACCAGCGCCGCGCGCCAATAACGTCCGCCAGGCAGGAAGTATCCCGCGAGCAGCATCGGCAATGTCAGCAACAACATGTCGGCGTAGACGATGGGGTGATCGAACAACCCTGACGGGCGCAGGGCGACCTGCCCGGTCTCGAACGCCTCCGACACCAGTCGCGCGCCCTGGAACCACGCCGCGCCGATCGGGCGTCCGGTGGCGACTTGCGCAACGGCAAATCCGGTGTGCACCAGCACCTGCAACGCCAGCAGCGCCAGCACCGGCTTCAGCAGCTCACGACGGAAGAGTGCGCCGACGATGAACGCCGTGAAGAGCGCGTGCACCGCCGACAGCATTTCAAACACGGCGAGGTCGCGGCGCGCCGCGCCAAACAGCGACAACAGGTACTGCAGAAGGATCAGCGTGTAAATGAACAGGACTGGCCCGGGTACCACGTTCTTGGTACGACCCACCCATGCACCCAGTAGCCCCAGGGGCACTGCCGCGTACAGGGCGATGTCCGAGATCGACACACGAAGGCCCGGCCAGCCCCCGACGTGATCGACGGCCATGAAGTATTTGTCGATGGGAATGGTCATCGAGCTGATCGCGCCAAGGAGCAACACATCGGGCAGCCGCCCTGGGAACGCCACCAACACGAGCATGGCGACGCCGAGTGCAAGCAAGCCGCCGACGAGGACGATCACGCCGGATCGCCCATCACCCATCGATACCGCTGCCGCACCAAGCGCGCATGCCGCCAGCGCGGCCGCCGGCGCTACCCTCCGGATCGCAGCCATAGATCCTGGTTCGTCCCGTTGAGGCGTGGCGCCGCGCTCGCCGGCTGGACGGCGTCGAGCGCCTGCATCAGGAACAACATTCCCGAACTGACCGGCCCGCCTGGCAGCAGGTGGTAGGCACTGCGTGCCACGACCAGGCCGTCCATCGCTGCCGCCGGTGTGCCGGGAGCGGCGCACTTGTCGACCGACACCAGCGATACCGGATGGCCCGTTCCCTGCCGGAACAGCGACCACAACAACTGCTGTTCGAAGGGGACGATGTTGTCGTGCTCGGCGGCGACGATCAGCGTCGGCGCCCGCTGTACCTGGATGTACGGCAGCGGCGAGCGCGACTCATACTGCGCATCGGTGCAGCCCGCGTGTCCGCAAATCACCGCGTCAAAGGCATCGGCGAAGGCGGGCCCGCCAAGGTCACGCGGTTCCACCGACCCGTCGCAGGTGACTTCGCTCGACGGCGTCCACGACGTGCGGTGATAGCGCACGAGATCCTTCCACGAGAGAGGCGGCACGAATGCGACCACGGCGGCCAGGTCCGGAATGTGCGGCGCGGCGCGCAACGCAACGCACCCACCAATCGACCCGCCCACGAGGGCCATCCGCCCCGGGTCGACGGCCTCGATCGCGCGCAGCATGGTTGCGGCCGCGACGACGTCGTTGGCTTCACCGAGACAGAGTTCCGTCTGGCCCTGCCCTCCATCCTGTCCGCGCAGCGACGGCGCGAACGCCGTCCGACCGTGCAGCGCAGCCCAGTCGATGCACGCCTGCACCAGGTTGCCCGCGGCCGCAGCGAACACCCCGCCGACGCCGCCTGGCACATGGATGACCGTGGAATGCGGTTGGCCGTCGTTCGGGTAGCACAGCAGTCCGCCGACGTTCAGCCCATCGGAGAAATATGAGATCACATCTAGTGCGACGGTCGTGCTCTCGGCGATGCGCGCCCGGCCGACCAACGTGCCATTCTCCTCGCCGCCCGCTCGAATGCGAGCAATCGCTCCCTCCCGCGAGGCCGGCCGGCGGTCCTCGCACCCGGGAGCGATCTTGAACGCGGCCACGCGGTTAGCTGCTGCGTGGCCCGCGATCTGCTCGACCGACGCGCAGGTTCGGGTCCGCAGGTGAGCGAGCACGTCGTCGGTTCGGCCGGCACCACCGGCGTCAAGCAAAGCGACGCCTTGCAGCGCCAGCAACACTGCCGGTGCGCATTGCTTCGCAAGCGCCAAGCTCCACCGCATCATGGCATCACCAACGGCAACTCTCGCGGTGCGTCCGTCTCGTCGTCGATTGGCACACCGGGCGACAGCACGGGTGGCACGCGCCCGCGCGCGCGAAAGCGGCGAACAGGATGGCGCAACGCGTCGAGCAAGCTCGTGGCGGTGTAGAGCATGACTTGCCGGTTGAGATGCTTGTGATAGTCCATCAACACCGGCGTCGGGCAGCGGTCGCATACCAGCTCGCTCTTCGGGCCCCTTCCCGAAAAACTGTCGCGAACGGCGCGGAACTTGTCATTGTTCACGATCGACATGTAGCCGGCGCCGGCCAGGGTGCCGAAATCATCCCGGCTTTCGAACAGCGTGCAGCATGGCGCCACTGACGCATCCCAGTTGATGGCGGCGGACATGTAGTGCCATCCGCAGCGCGGATGCTTGGGAACCACCGACTCGGTGATGTTTGCCGGATCATAACGATTGAACTCCGGCCGTGTCGGGGCCCAGTTCGCAACCATCGCACTGTCGCGGGCCGATAGCGGGACGCGGCCTTCGTCCAGGAACGGAGCGCGAAACGTGACGTTGTCGACACCGATCTCCGTGGCCATCTCCTTGACCAAGTCGATCTCGTGTTCGTTGAACTTGAAGACCAGGAACTGCCAGTTGATTGCCGGATGGGTGACGCCCAACGCCCGGCGCCAAGCCAGGATCCGCTTCATGTTCCGGACCACGAGATCGAAACGACCGAGGCGGCGGTAGGTGCCGTAGGTCTCCGGCGTTGCGCCGTCGAGCGACACGATCAACTGGCTCAAGCCGCTTTCGACGATGCGGTTGATGCGCTCGTCGCTCAGCGGGATGCTCAGGTTCGAGCTGAGAAACGTGACGATGTTGCGCCGGCTCGCCAGGGCAACAAGTTCCTCGGTGCGTTCATTCAAGAGGGGCTCACCCCAGTTGAAGAAATCGATCAGGAACACGTAGTCGCCGACTTCGTCGAGCAGATGCTCGAAGATGTGAAACTGCGCGCGGCCGCGCGAGCGGTCTTGTATGCGCGCGCCGGTCGGACAGAGCGGGCAACGCAGTTGGCAATAATTGGTCGGGTCGAAGGTCAGCTTCAGCGGCCTGGCCTTGACCTCGCTGGCGCGCGTCAGCAGCTCGTAGTTGGCGCGCAGCCAATTGAGGTACGCTTTCGGCCGCCGCAACCGCGGTTGGAGCGCCGCCACCTCGCGAAGTCTCGCCGCGGCGCGCGTCAGCACCGGCCCGGCGCCGAGCGTCGCACCGGTCATTGCACCAGCCCTCCCAACCAGTAGGTGACGCCGAGCGAGATGGGGATGGGGATGACCTGCCGGATGTACTGATCCACGAAGTCGTTTACGCGCGCAATCTTGGTCTTCGGCACCCAGACGATATCCAGAGGGTGGAGGAGCACGTCGGCGTTGGGGTCGCCGTTGCTCAGTGCGGGACGGATGTCGACGTTCATGAACGCCGGACGGTCGGTGCCCTGATAGCGGAGGATGACGATGCTGCTGGTATGTCCCGAGCGCCGCAATCCACCTGCTTGAAACAACGCCTGCACCAGGGTCAACCGGCCTTCCACCACCATCAGTCCGGGGGTGCCAACCTCGCCACCCACGTAGATGCGCCGCGGCGACATGTCCTTAACGATCACGGCGATTTCCGGTTGCCTGAGCGTCGGCGCATACAGCTTCACGAGCTCGGCCTTCAACTCCGCCGGTGTTCGGCCCGCCGCGAGCGGTTCATCCACCAGCTCCAGCGAGATGCGGCCGTCGGGCCGGACGGGCAGCGTTTCGTTCAGCTCCGGGTTGTAGAAGAACTTGATGGTCAGCACGTCGCCGGGACTGATACGGTACTCCGTCTCGAGCGCCCGTGGATCAAGGTTTGCAGATGGCGGCTGGAACCCGGCCGCTCCCGGGGGAAGCTGCTGATTGGCCCGAGCCGGCACCGGCAGCAGCAGCGATATAGCGAGGACCCACGTGGTTGCCGCTGTGCGAGGCATCAATGCGCTCCGTTCCTGCGTATCACGGCAGGAATCGTCTTCACGAGGATCTTCAAGTCGAGGAAAAACGACCACCCGTCCACGTAGGCGAGATCGTGGCGGGCCATGACCTGGTAATGCTGTGTGCGCCCGTGGACCTGCCACAACCCTGTCATCCCCGGAAGCACCGAAAAACGGCGGTGGAAACTCGGCTCGTCGATCTGTTCGTAGACCCAGGTTGGAATCGGACGTGGGCCGACTAGGCTCATCTCGCCGCGCAACACATTAAACAGCTGCGGCAGTTCATCAAGGCTAGTGCGACGCAGAAAGGGTCCGGCCCACGTCAGGCGCGGATCGTCCTGGATCTTGAACATGATGCCGTTGGCGTCGTTACGGTTTTTCAGGTTGGCGCGCAACGCCTCGGCCTCGGGAACCATGGTGCGGAACTTCAGCATGCCAAAGACGCGCCGGCGCCGTCCGACTCGCGGTTGGCGGAACAGAATCGGGCCCGGCGATGAGAGCTTGACCAAGGCGGAGCCCAGCAAGAGTGCCGGCGACAACACGACCAGTGCCGCACACGCCCCGACGATGTCGAACACACGCTTGACGATGGGCGCGAATCGACGCGTCGTCGGATGAAGGTTGCAGCGTAGCACCGACCCGCCCTTCGCGGAAAACTCCGCGCGGGTGGCGTCGCCGATGATGTCGAAGTCGAATGAGACGGGAATGCCGACCTCGCGGCCGACCGCGATTACCTGGCGCCAGGAGTCGAAGCAGCTCCGGAGCGGCAACGCCACGCAAATCTCGTCAACCGCGTGCTCGAGCGCGACGGTACCGATATCGTCGAGGTGGCCCAGCCACGGCACCGACGGCAGCGAGTCTACGTCGGGCCGCCGCTCGATATCCATCACGCCCACGACCACCCGTTCGGGCTCTTCCGTCATTGCACCGATGAGCTTCACCGCTCGTTGCCCGGTGCCGACGACGAGGGTGCGCGTGGCCGTGCGGGCACGTGCATCGCCAGTCGGAAGGGCGAAGGCGGTGAGGTTCCTGGTGAGCCTGATGGCGCCGGGTGAAGCCATCGTCATAGCGGCCCCTGTTGCGCCGATGCCGGCCCCGGCTCGGCGGCGAGGCGACGGTGGCGGCCTTCGGCCTCAGCACTCACACGAAGCAGGTTGGCCGGCAATCCCTGGCCCATCGAGTGTTCGTAGCGGATGGCGGCGGCGGATTGGTTGAACGGGATGTTCAGCGCCGAGCGCACCGTTCGTTCCACCTCGTCACGACGGCTGACCAGGTCGATCGTCGAGAGCGCATCGCTATAGACGAACGCGCTGTAGCCGCCGTTGGGATCGCCCTTGTAGTAGTCGGCCGTGGTCGTGTAATCGAGCTCGATGCCGTGCAACCGGTCGCCGTTCTTGGATGCGTAGGTCCAGACGCCCGCCGCAGTTGGGTGCGGCAGCGCTTCGTCGTAATACGGCGATCCTGGATAGGTGGTAATAATCGTGACGTCGAAATCGTCGGGCTGCACCTCGAGGAGCCAATCCTGCGTTTCGCGGATGGTCTCGTCACTCTCGCCCGGATGGCCCACCGACATCAGCGCCTTGACCTTGAGCCCGTGGCGACGGGCGATCTCGACGCAGCGGGTGTTGTCGTCACGCGTGGCACGCTTGTTGATGTTGTCGAGAATGCGGGGCGAACCCGATTCGAATCCGGTCAACAGCCACCGGAAGCCGGCATCGTAAATGGTCCGGGCCTGTTCGTCGGTAAAGAGCTCGGCTTTCACGAACCCGCGCAGCCGGAAGTCGACCCCGAGCTTGGACTGCAAATCAGACACCGACCGCATCAACTCGACCATCTTCCTGTTCACGTTCAACTCATCGTCGTAGAACATGAAGCCGCGCGTGCCGTATGCACTGTGCATCTCCCTGAGCTCATCGATGATGTCGTGGGTGGGGCGGATGCGGACACGGCGGAAAGACGACGACTCGCGCCCACCGCAGAAGCCGCACCCGAACGGGCAGCCCAGTTGCGCGATCAAGCTTAGCGCGCGGACGCCGTCGATGGTGTAGTGATAGCTCTCGACATCAACCAAGTGGCGCGCCGGCCGCGGCAACTGCTCGAGGCGGCCGCCGCTCAAGAACAGGGCGGACTTCGGATCGTCCGCGTTGATCAGCGGCGGCGCCTCGGGCTGTATGGCGAGCAAGACCGCATCTTCGCCGTCGCCTGCCACGAGCACGTCGAACAAGGCATGGAGATCGAGCAGCGCGCGCTGCCCCCGCCCATGACGGTTCTCGCGGCGCTCACGCGCAGCGGCGGCGTGCACCAGCGTGACGTGAGGTCCGCCAAGCACCAGGCGCGCGGTGGGGCGAACCGCGCGGATGGCACTGGCGATCTTGGCGGCCGCGGGAAGCTGCGGCGTCGTCGCTGTGAGCCCAAAGACCTGCGCCCCGGATTGCGCCGCATGCGCCTGCGCTGCGTCGACAAAGTTCTCGACGCCGGACAGGTCCACCATCTCGACCACGTGGCCCGCGCTTTCGAGTGCCGAGGCGCCCCGGAGAATGCCAAGCGTCATGAAGACACGCTCGTCGAGCAGGAATGCGGACGGTGGTGTCACGAGACAAATCGCGGGGTTCGGCATGCGGTTACCAGCTCTGCGACGGGAAATCGTATGTGAAGCGCAGCTGCGGACTCGCTTTTCAAGACCGGCGAACGCATGTCGCAATGCGGATACCTGTCAGGAACTTCAGCAACGCGTCGTTTCACCCGGATGTATGCCAGTCGTCTTGTCGTTCTAACAGTCAGTTCCGTTCAACCCCATCCATTGCATGGCACGTGCCAGTAGTTCGGTTTTCGATGCGCGACTTAAGTCATTCAAAATACACGTGTTACAGGCCATGGCTTGATCCCGAACGAGACTCGCGCAAGTTACTGTAAGGATTTCCGACGACTCTAACTCGAGACCGACGCCAGCTTGCCGCGGACCTGACGCACAAACCGCACGCGCGTCACCCGTCGGATTAATCCCGCCGCGGCGCGATGGACGAGAAGGTCATTCGCCCTGAGATGCGCACTCGCGGCGTGCATAGCCACGCCTGTGTTCAATCAGCGCCGATGGCGGCGGCCAGCCGGCCGATACCCTCGTTGATCTGCTCGTGGCTGATGCCCGAGAACGCCAGCCTCGCAAATCCGTGGCCCTGGCTGTCCACGAAAAACGAGCTGCCGAGCACAAAGCTCACCTTGTGCTTCAAGGCGCGTTCGAACAGTTCGCGGTCGTCGACGCCGGCCGGCAATTCAATCCACAGAAAGAAGCCGCCCCGCGGCGAGGTCCACTTCACGCGGCCCGCGAGTGTCGCTTGCAACGCCTGCTCCATCACCGTGCGCTTTGCCTGGTAGTGCGCGCGCAGTCCGGGCGCGATGCGATCGACGACGCCGCGGTCCATGGCGCCGTGCACGAGGCGCTGGTCGAATACGCTGCTGCAGATATCGGCAGCCTGCTTGGCGAGTTCCACCTTTTCCGCGATCTCGCGCGGTGCCACCAGCCACGCCACGCGCAGCCCTGGCACGAGGACCTTGGAGAAGCTCCCCAGGTAGACGACGCGGCCGTCGGTATCGTCGGCCTTGATCGGCCGGGTATCGGCGGCGGTTGTCATGTCCTCGAAGTAGATCGACCCGTACGGGTCGTCCTCGAGAATCACCAGGTCGTGCCGCCGTGCGGACTCGAGCAACGCCAGGCGGCGGGCGCGGCTCATCAGCAGGCCGGCCGGGTTCTGGAAGTTGGGCGTCACGTAGATGAACTTTGCGCGCTGCCCTTTCGCCATGAGCGCGGCCATGGCGGCGTCGAGCGCAGCGAGGCTCATGCCTTCCGCATCCTGCGGCACGCCGGCGAACTGGCCCTGCAGATTGTGGAAGGCCGCGATTGCGCCGCTGTAGGTCGGCAGCTCGACCAGGATGACATCGCCCGGATCGATCAGCACGCGGCCCACCAAATCCAGGCCCTGCTGCGATCCGGTGGTGATCACGACCTCTTCGAACGTGCCGCCGATGCCGCGCTCGTGCAGTGTCTTGGCCAGCAACTGTTCGATCAGTGGCCGATAGCCGCGGGTCGCGCCGTATTGCAGCGTGTTGCCGTCACGCTTGGCCAGCAGGTTGGCGGCGATCGATTGAAGGTCGTCCCAGGGAAACACGTCGGGCGAGGGATACCCGGCGGCCAGTGAAATCAACCCCGGCACGGCGGCGCCCAGAATGCCGGTGCGCCGAATGGCCGATTCCTGGAACTGCTGGGCGGCCTTCGACAAGCCTAAAGGATTGTCACCACCGGTCATCGTAGTCATGCGCGCGTTACCTGTTGAAGGGAGTCGGACCGGACCGGGACCCGCGACGCCTGCAGCGTGCGATGCAGGCGCACGTAGGTGGCCACGCCGGTCAGGCCCACGAACTGGAAGACCACCCCGCGCACCAGCCACGCGAAGACTTGCAGCGGCAGCGCCGCCAGGCCGACGAACGGGACGAAGGCGATCAGGCCGAGCGCCGCGGTGGCCAGAATGGAGACGCCGGTCGCCATCAGCATCAGCGCGAGGATCGCGGCCAGGACCTGGCCCATCGCCTTCAGGCGCCGGCGCAGAAGGCGCGCCACGTGCGGCACGGCCTCCAGGACGCCGCAATCCTCTGCCGCGATCACGATTTGGAGGAGCAGGTAGACGAAGTTCACCAGGGTGACCGCGAGGATGAGTCCGAGCGAGGCCAGCGTCACGGCCAGCGGGCCGGCGAGCGTCGCGGTGGCCGGCGGGCCAAACACCAGGGCCATGTAGCTCCCGGCCAGCAGCGCATAGGTAACCGTCAGCCCGATCCCCAGCCGCAGGTAGCGCGAAAACAGCGAACGGACGCCGGTGGTGAAGCTTTCAATGTTGGATTGATTGGCCTGCTGCAACGACGACAGGCGCAACGGCGGTTGTTCGATCGGGCCGGCGACACGGTCCCCGGCCAGCAGCACGGTCACGCTGCCGGCCTTGACCGCGAACATCAGCACCGAACCGCCGCACAACACCACGCCAAGCGCCGCCAGGAACGCCGCCAGCGCAAACGGCTGCGCCAGCAACACGCCGACCATGGTCGAAATGATCTGGCTCGGTTCGAGCCGCAGCAACTCGAACGGGTTTCCGCCGACGACCAGCGCCACCAGGACGAGGCCGCCGACAATGGGCACGGCGAGCAGGGTCTTGAACAACGTGTCGGCCAGGAACTGGACGAGGACGACTTGCCAGTTGGCGGCGGTCACGAGGGCACCGCGCTTCAGGGCGAACTTCAACGAACCGGCTGGACTGGACAGATCCACATTCTACAATGGCCGTGCGGATGGCCTTTCCTTCCTTCATTGCCCGGAGCGCCCAAAAGCTGGCCCTGGGTGGGGCCGTGGCCGCGTTGGCGATCTGGGTGGCGGCCGAGGTGGTGGAGCGCACCCAACTGGGACCCGACCTGGCCGCCTCGCGGGCGCACCTGCAGGCCGAGGTCTCGGGCCAGTTCGCGGTGCTCGGCAGCCGGCTCGGCGCCGCGGTGACCGCGGTCACGCTTGAGGCCGAAACGGTGGGGCTCGCCGAGCAAGGCGACGCTGCGGCGACCCGCCGCCTGTTCGACCAGGCCGCCGCCGGCGCCGCGGCCGCGGGAGATGGGGTCGCCATCACGATCTATGGCGCGCGCAACCAGCCGGTGGCGTGGGTCGGCCGGTCTGAAGACATCCCCGACGCCCGACTCGCCGGCTCCGCCTCGCAGTTTCTCGCGCAGAGCGCACAAGGCCTGCAGCTGGTCCACGTCCAGCCGGTCGTGGATCCCGCCGACCCGGCGCGACACCTCGGCGCCATCGTCGCCGGCGCGCCGCTGTCGCCCGATGGCCGCGCGCCCATGACCGGCCAGGACTTTTCGCTCGAGACGAGCATTGTGCCGGTGTCGCTGCGCCTCCAGTTCGAGGGGGCGGCCGATGCGGGACCCGATGCGTTCATCATCCGCACGCCGGCGGGCGAACCACTCGCAGCGGTGCAGCTGTCAGACGCGGACCTGGCGGCCGCAAGGCAAGGCATTCGCGATCGCCGGACGGCGGCCGAGATCGCGCTGGCGGCTGTGCTGTTGTTGCTGTTCACCGGCGCCCTGCTCGACTGGCGGCGAACGACGCGATCGCTGCCGCTGGCGGCGGGCCTGACGCTCGCCACGGCCTTGCTCGTCATCGCTGGCCGCGCGCTGCTGTGGATCGCCACGCGGCGCGTCGGGCTGGCCGAGCCGGCGCTGGTGCCGGCGTCGCTGTGGTCGACGGCCTCCGCCGTGCTGCTGGCGTCGCCGGTGGACTTCCTGCTCACGGGCCTGGCGGCGTTGGGGTTGATGGTGCTGGCGACCTCAACCTTCGCCTTGTGGCGCGTGGCCCAT
Source organism: Vicinamibacterales bacterium (assembly GCA_038213735.1). Lineage (GTDB taxonomy): Bacteria > Acidobacteriota > Vicinamibacteria > Vicinamibacterales > UBA2999 > 12-FULL-67-14b. The sequence goes on from JBBQSP010000032.1 coordinate 33,687, forward strand.
CGGCCCGGCATTGGCGTGGTCGTCGTCGACCGGCCGGCGCTCGCGTGGTTCTTTCTCGCGGTCCAGGTGATGGCGGGCGCGGCGGTGACCGCGCTGGTGGTGTCGTATGCCGCGTTCCTGCGGACGCACGTCTCGCAGGTGGCGGTCGACATCCTGCGTTTCGCCATCGAGCCCGACGACTGGCCGCGCCTGCTGGTGGTCGTCGGCCTGCTCGCCTTGAACGCCGCGGTGATTGGTTCGGCCGTGCTGATCCTGCGAGCCGCCTCGTCGCCCTGGGTATTCGCGACCTCGCCCCGCGCGTGGCGGTGGCGCGGGGCCGTGGCGTGGCTGGTGCCGGCGGCGATCCTGGCGTGGCCCAGGCTGGTTAACTCGTATGCTCCGCTCGCGCCGACGCTGCTGGCGATCCTGTTTACCGCCGCAGCGGCACTGACCCTTCACCAGTTGTCCCCGGCGCTGCCACGAGGGTCGCGTGCTCGCCGCCTGCTGGTGGCGCTGCTGGCGCTGGTGTTGCCCTCCGTAGTTCTGTATCCGTCGCTGGTCGACGCGGCCGAGCGCGCCCGCCGCCAGCTCGTGTCCGAGCGGTACGCGCCGGAAGTGCTGAACCAACGCTCGGATTTGCGGCTCAAAGTCTCGCTGGCGCTGGTCGAGATCGATCGCATCGAGGCGCTCGATGGGCTGGTGCAGGAGAGCGACGTGCCGGCAGTGGGACCGCCGCCCACCGATGCCGCGTTCCTGGTGTGGTCGGAGACCAGCCTTGCCAGCCAACGGCTGACATCGAGCGTGGAACTCCACAACGCCGGCGGCGCCATGGTGAGCCGGTTCGCGCTGAACCTGCCCGACAGCGCCCAGGGCCAGACCTGGACCGAGACCTCATGCGAATGGGAGATGCTTGAGGAGGTTTCGCCGTTCTTCTCCGAAGAGCGCCGGCTGCTGCATGCCGGCAAGGCGATCTGCGCCGCCGACAGCACGGGCCGTCGCGTGGTCGCGGGTTCGGTGGTGGTCCACTCGATGCTGGACTACGCGAACCTGTCGTTCATCACCGCGCAGAACCCCTACGCGGCGTTGATGCGCTCGGGCCAACCGTCCCCGGCACCGCGGCCGCGGGCCGAGGTCGAGCTGTACGTCTACGGCTGGAGCCGGCGCGTGATGTACAGCTCGGTCGAGGCGCCGCCGCCGCTGACCGAGGACGTGTTCCGCCGGGCATACGAGTCACGGGAGCCGTTTTGGACGACCATCACGCGCGGCTCGGCGCCGCTCGACGTCTACGTAATGAGCGATCGCGCGGCCATCTACGTGCTCGGCACCGCCGACCCCACCGCGTTTGGCCACGTCGTCACCATTGCCGAACTGGTCGCGCTGGCGTTCGCCGTGTTCGTGCTGGTGCTGCTCGGTGCGGCCCTGGCGAACTTCCTGCTGTCGCGGGCGCCGTCGACCGGCCGGGCGCTGCTGGCCGAGGTGCGCGCCAGCTTCTACCAGAAGCTGTTCCTGGCGTTCGTGTTGTCGGCCGTCATTCCAGTGCTGGCCCTGGCGTTGGTCTCGCGCGCCTACATGGCGTCGCTGATGTTCGCCGACATTGAGAGCGAGGCGACGCGGCTGGCCAACGTCGCCAGCCGCGTCGTCGAAGACATCGGCGTGCAGATCGGCCAGTCGGCCGTCGACGACAACATCATCGTGTGGCTGAGCCGCGTGATCGCGCAGGACGTCAACATCTTCGAGGGCGCGGAACTGCTGGCGTCGAGCGAGCGCGACTTGTTTGCCTCGGGCCTGCTGCCCACGCGCACGCCGGACGAGGTGTTTCGCGCGATCCTGCTGGATGGGCGGCCGTCCTTCGTGGGTCGCGAGATGGCCGGCGGCCTCGAGTACCTGACCGCCGCCACCCCGGTCCGGATCCCGGGCGGGCGGCAGGCTGTCCTGACGGTGCCCCTCACCTCTCGCCAGCAGGAAACGCAGGCGCAGATCGAGGAACTCGATCGCCGAGTGTTGCTCGCGGCGGTGCTGTTCATCATGGTGGGCGCGGGCATCGGCTATTACATGGCCGAGCGCATCGCCGACCCGGTCAACCGGCTGATGCGCGCGACACGACGCATTGCCCGCGGCGACCTCGACGCGCGAGTGCTGGCGAGCTCGGCCGACGAACTGCGACGGCTGGTCGAAGCGTTCAACCAGATGGCCGCCGATCTGCAGCAACAGCGGCAGGAACTGGCACGGACCAACCGCCTGGCCGCGTGGGCCGACATGGCGCGGCAGGTGGCGCACGACATCAAGAACCCGCTGACGCCGATCCAGTTGAACGCCGAGCACCTGCGGCGAGTGCACATGGATCAAGGCAAGCCACTCGGCAGCGTGATCGACGACTGCGTCAGTAACATCCTGGGCCAGGTCCGGCTGCTGCGCCAGCTGTCGTCCGAGTTTTCCAGCTTTGCGTCGGCGCCCGAGCCGAATCCCGTGGCGACCAGCCTGTCCGAGTTGGTGGCCGAGATCATCGATCCGTATCGTTCGGGCCTGGCGGGACGCGTGACGATCGAGACGCACGTGCCGGCGGAACTGCCGCCACTACGCGTGGACCGTATGCTGGTAGGCCGCGCCCTGACCAACGTGATCGAGAACGCGCTGCATGCCATGCCCGGCGGCGGTGAGCTGACGATTGCCGCCGCGCTCGCGCCTGACCGGATGGCGCAGTTGCGCATCACCGACACCGGCATCGGCATGGACGCCGACGCACTGGCGCGAATCTTCGAACCATATTTTTCGACGAAGGCGATCGGGACGGGGCTTGGCCTGACGATTGCGAAGCGCAACACCGAGGCGAACGGCGGGACGATCAGCGTGGACTCAGAACGCGGGCGGGGTACTAGCGTCACGCTGACGCTCCCGCTGGCATGAGCTACTCCGTCTGGGATGGCGCGACGCCGGGCGGGCGCCCGTCCGGCCCCGCCAGCACCTCGTCGACGAGCCGCAGCATGCGCTGGTGCCAGGGGCCCAGCGCAGCCTCGCGGGTCTCCCTCAAAATGGCGAGTCGCGCCGCGAGGTTGCGCGCGGTGCCGTCGAGGGGATCGCGACTGCGTCCATTAAAAAACCCATCGAGTTCCACGCACTGATGGCACACCCCCTGCTTCGTCACGAGGGCACAAGTGTGGGCGTACCGCTCTTCCATGATGCGGCGCGCCTGCTGGATCCAGTTCTTCACCTGGACGACGGTGGCCTCGAGGGTGTCGGCGGCCTCCGCTGTCGAGAAGCCGTGGACTTCGCGCAACAGCAGGGCCGCCGCCTGCGGCGGCGGCAGGTTGCGCAATGTGCACGCGAAACAGACGGCCAGGTGCTCTCGCGCGATGGCCGCCAGCTCGGGTGAGCCGCGCATCTGCCGCGATTCAGCCACGAAGCCGGGGTCCGCGACGGCCCGCCCTTGCGCGTCAACGAGGACCAGTTCTTTCCACGTACTGTGCCGACGAAGGTGGTCGATTGCGAGATTGCTGACGACGCGGAACAACCAGGCGCGGATCTGGCCCTCGTCTTCGGGCAGATGCTTGTCTTGTAGGAGGCGCAATGCGGCCTCCTGTGTCAGCTCCTCAGCGACGCTCTCCCGTACGACCAGCCTGGTCGCGTAGTTCACGAGCTCGCGACGATGCCGCTCGTAGATGTCGGCGCGAGTGTCGGCCTGCAGCAATTCCACCTCGCTTTCCGCTATCGTGACACGATCGGGTGCGCCTTACCGGACTTCGGCCGAGATCGGCGCGACCGAGCCCCCTGACACAAGCGCCTCGATCACCCGGGCGAAGCCACCTGGATCCTCTGCGGGCAAGAAGTGGCCACACCCGTTCAACTGCACAAAGCGGGCGCCGGGAATGCTTGCGGCCGTTCGCTCGCCTACGGCAGTCGGGAAGAACGGATCTCGGTCGCCCCATACGACGGCACACGGGATCTGGATCCCACTGAGGGCGGCGTGGACTGGTCCGTAGAGGCCCGGCAGGTCGCGAAGGCTCGCCTGGAAGAGGCGCCGCGTCGATGTGACGCCCTGCGGAAACCGCAGCATCGCGCGATAGTCGGCCAGAGGGAACCGATCGCGTTGCACGACCGCAGCGCGCCACATCATGGTGAGGCCGGCGCGCCCGAACAACAGTCTGGCGAACAGGTCTCCGAGCACTGGCGGGCGAATGAGCTGAAGCGGAAGCGGGATGCCCGTATCGGTCAGCACGTTAGTGGCGGCCAGCGTCAGCGTGGCGACGAGTTCGGGCGCCATGGTGCAGACCATGACCGCTGTCGGGCCACCAAAGTCGAACCCGACCAGGTGCACCCGTCGCAATCCCAGTGTCCGAATTAAGGTCACAACGAGGCGGGCGTGGTCAGCGGCGTGAAACCCTGGGGGCGCCGTGCTCGATTCCCCGAATCCCGCCAGGTCTGGCGCGACCACGTAAGCGCGGGACGCCAGCAGCTGGGCTACGGGCCGCCAGGTCCCGCGCCACCCGGGGATTCCGTGCAGCAAAATGACCGGCGGCAAACCAGGGTCGCCACGAAGATCGGTGGCCAGCGTGTAGTCGCCCACCGTGATACGAGCCAGCAGAGGAATCGCGTCCTCAGACCTGGCAGGGGGTTCCACCGTCCCGGCGGCCAAGAGCGTGTGTGCCATGACTGTAGAACGTCTGACGCAGAAGATTCGGATATGTGGTGTTCTGCCGAAGGTTCGAAGCGGGCGGACCAGGCCTCAGCTGTGACGCGGGGCGCGCGGCTTAACCGGTGCGACCCGGCAATCGATCGGTGTTATCTGTGCTATCTGCGGCTGTGCTCTGTTTCTGCGGCACTTCCGGCTGCGCCGGCTCGGCGTTGCGGCCCTTGAGCTTGGTCATCAGCGTACCCACGAAGCCCGAGGCGAAGTACGAATACGCGATCCCGATCAGCACTTCGTGCGGGTAGGTCACCAGCAGGCCGATGAACGCCGCAAACACCAGCAGCAGGCGATAGCCGCCGGGCATCCCCAGGTCGAAGGTCTTGAAGCTCTGGAACTTGATCGTGCTGATCATCAGCAGCGCCGGCACGGTCAGCATCACCATGCCGAGCCAGGCCCACGGCTTGGCGGCCAGGCCCTCGGGGAAATAAAAAATCGTGGCGGCTACCAGGCCCGCCGCCGCCGGACTCGGCAGGCCGATGAAGTAGCGCTTGTCGGTGTTGGTCTGGATGTTGAACCGCGCCAGCCGCAGCGCGGCCGCCGTCAGGTAGACGAAGCCAACCGCCCAGCCCAGGCGGCCGAGCGGGACCAGGCCCCACTGAAACGCCAGCACCGCGGGCGCCATCCCGAACGAGATCAAGTCAGCGAGCGAATCGAGCTGCACGCCGAAGTCGCTGGTCGTGCCGGTCATGCGGGCAATGCGGCCGTCGAGCATGTCGAGGACCACGGCCGCGCCGATGAACGGCGCGGCGGTGGCAAACTCGCCGCGCATGGCGTGCACGACGCAGGCCCAGCCGCAGAACAGGTTGGCGAGGGTAAACAGGCTGGGCAGCAACGACACGCCGCGCCGCAGCGCGCGGCGATCTTGGCCGCCGCGGTTGAAGGCGTGCAGCCTCAGGGGGGATCCGTGCCGCGATTCCACTTTACGACTCCAGCGTTGCGATCGTTGTCTCACCGGCGACGACCTTCTCGCCCACTTTCACGCGAATCGTCGCCGAAAGCGGCAGAAACAAATCCATGCGCGAACCGAATTTCATGACGCCGTAGCGTTGTCCCGCCGTGACGCGGTCGCCGACCTGCAGGCGGCAGACAATGCGCCGCGCGAGCACCCCGACAATTTGCCGGGCGACAATCGGACCGCCTGGACGATCGAACCAGACCTCGGTCCACTCGTTCAGCTGCCCGGCCTCCTTGCGAAAGGCCGGCAGGAACTGGCCGGGATGGTACTCCACGCGCGTGACGGTCCCGGCCACCGGGGTCCGGTTCACGTGCACATCGAGCGGCGACAGGAACATGCTGACGACCTGCCACTCGCCCTGGGGCGCCCCGGGCCACACGCGCTCGCCTGCCGCCATGATCCGGGCGTCGGCCGGTGAGACCACCAGGTTATCGGCCGTCGGGATGGTGCGGTTGGGGTCGCGGAAGAAAAAGAGGAAAAAGGCGGCAAGGATGAGAAAGGGCACCGACCACGAACGTCCGAACCAAAGTCCCGCGAGAACCGCCACCAGCAAGGCCGCGCCAATAAAGGGCAGGCCGGCCCGATCGATAAACATCCTCTTGATAATAAGACGCCGGGCGGGTTTTCCCGAAACTATCGGAGCGCCGCCCGGCGCCGCGGGCTCAGGCCGGCAGGGGGTGCGCGGTCGTGCCGTGTTGCCGCAGGATGGCTTCCATGCGGTCTTTAATGTGGAGTTTGCGTTTCTTGATGCTGATTTCTTCGACTTGCTCGTGGTCCGACAGGTAGGTCTTGGATTCGAGTTCTTGCAGGCGATCGTCGAGCGTGTGGTGCGTGAAGGCCAACTCGCGGTATTCCGGGTTGGTCTCGAGGAGCCGATGTTTCAAGTCCTCTGCCATCTTCCGCCTCCGTTCCGGGGTCGGTGCGGGAACGCTGCCGCCCCTATGAGCCGGACTCTACCACCTTGGATTTGTGAAAGAAAGGGGCAAGGTCACACGGTCGAGTTGCGAACCAAAACCAGGGCATCCTCGACCGGCCGGGTGTAGTAGTTACGTCTCACCCCGGCCTCGACAAACCCGGCCTTCGCATAGAGCCGCAACGCCGCGAGGTTCGACCGGCGGACCTCGAGGGTGGCGCTTGCGACGCCCATGCCGGCTGCCTCAGCCATGACCGCTGTCAGTAGCCGCGTGGCCAGGCCCTGGCCGCGGTGTTCGGGTCTGACCGCCAGGTTGTTGATGTGTATTTGATCGGCTACGCGCCAGAAGGCGCAGAACGCCGAGACCGGACATGCCTCCGTGCGCAACACGTAGATGTGGCACACCTCGGGGCGCTTCAGCTCCTCCTCGTACCACACGCGCGTGGTCGGGTTGTTGAACGAGGCGTCCTCGATGGCCAGCACTCCGTCGAGGTCTGTGGTGGTCGCCAGCCGCTCGACGATCACGGTTGCTCCCGCCGCTCGCGCTCGAGTTCGACGTCCGGGCGGCGCACGTAGATGGGGGTGAGCTGGTGCGGCAGTCCCGCCTCGCCGCGCGCGGCGCGAATGCCGGCCAAACGCGCCAGCGCCGGCGCCAGGGGCGGCGGCGTGCGGGTGGTCCACTGCCCCGCTCCCGAGACGGCGATCAGCGTGGCGTCGCGCGAGGTGGCATCGCCAATGAAGACCGCGGCGCGGCCCTCGAGGTGTGCGCGCCATGCCAGGAGCACCGCCGCGGGAGCACCTGCGAGCGGTGACTCGAGCGTGCGCCCTGCGGTAGCGTCGAGGAGCATCGCGAAGACCTCTCCCCGCTGCGCGTCCATCCACGGCGCGACCAGGTCCGCGCCTTCCACCTCGGCGGCGAGGGCGTCCAGGGCTGAAATGCCAATCACGGGCCGATTGAGCGTCATGGCGAGGCCCTGCATCGCGGCGAGGCCAATCCGCAGGCCGGTAAAGGCGCCGGGGCCGGTGGCGACCGCCAGCAAGCCGATGTCGCTGCGTAGCAGGCCGGCCTCGGCCAACGCGGCCTCGATCTCGCCGGGCAGGCGTTCGCTGTGGGAGCGGGCGGCATCACCGCGCACGAGCGCCAGGAGTTGCGCGTCGCGCGTCACGGCCACGCTGCCGCCGCGAGTGCTGGTATCAAGGGCGAGAATGAACACGGGGTTGGACTCTCGCCATCGTATACTCGACTACACCCCTTTCCGAACCGCGTTGACCGTGTCCCAACCACTATCTTCCGTATCCGCGGTGCCGCCCACCGGTGCGCAGCTGACGCCGGCCATGCGGCAGTACTTCGATGCCAAGCGCCAGTATCGGCATGCGTTGGTGTTCTTCCGCATGGGCGACTTCTACGAAATGTTCTACGAGGACGCCCTGGTCGCCTCGCGGGCGCTCGACCTGACGCTGACCTCGCGGTCGAAAGACTCGGCCGGGACGCCCGTGCCCATGTGCGGTCTGCCGTACCATGCCGCCGACGGCTACATCGCGCGGCTGGTGAAGAAGGGCTACAGCGTCGCGATCTGCGAGCAGATCGAGGACCCGAAGAAGGCCAAGGGCGTGGTCAAGCGCGACGTCGTGCGCGTGGTCTCGCCAGGCACGTTGACCGATTCGGCCTACCTCGAGGCGCGCGAGCCCGCCTTCCTGATGTCGATTGTCGCCACGTCCACCTTCGCCAAGGCTACGGCGGACAAGAAGGGCGCCGACCAGTTCGCCGAGTACGGCGTGGCCCTGGTTGATCTGTCCACCGGTGAATTCGACGTCGCGGAGTATTCCGGTCCAGATGGCCTGGCCTCGTTACGCGCCGAAGTCGCGGTGCTGCGGCCTCGCGAAATTGTCGTGGCCTCGGGGGCTGATGCGCGGGCGCTGCTGCCCGAGATCGATCAACAGGCGGTGCCGGTCACCGAGATCGACGGCTGGCACTTCGAGCTGGAATCGGCGCGCCAGACGCTGATCGAGCAACTGCGCGTCGGTGGTCTCGAGGGCTTTGGTCTCGAACGGCGGCAAGCGGCGGTCTGTGCCGGCGGTGCGCTCGTGCGCTACCTGCGCGACACCCAGAAGGCCGACCTCGCCCACGTTCGCTCCGTGCGGCTGCGCCAGGCGGTTGATGGCCTGCTGATCGACCCGACCACGTTGAAGCATTTGGAGGTCGTCGAATCCATGGAAGGCGGCCGCGCCGGCTCGCTCCTGGACGAGATCGATCGCACGGTCACGCCCATGGGCGGCCGGCTGTTGCGGGGCTGGCTGCTGCGGCCACTCACCGCGCTCGAACCGATCCGCGATCGGCTCGACGCGGTCGAGGAACTGGCCGTCAAGACCACCGAGCGCGGCAAGCTGCGCGAGACACTGAAATCCATTTTCGATATGGAGCGGCTGATCTCGCGCATTGCGCTCTCGACGGCGAGCCCGCGCGACCTGGTGGCGCTCGGCCGTTCGCTCGCAGCCGTTCCCCGCCTCGCGTTGATGCTTACCGAATGCCGCGCGCCGCTCGTGCGGAGCCTGGTTGGCGAGCTCGACGACCTGAGCGACGTGCGCCAGTGGGTCGAGGCCGCGATCATGGACGAACCGCCGGCGCTGGCTCGCGAGGGCGGGTTCGTGCGCGACGGGTTCGATCCGGTCGTGGACGAGTTGCGCACGGTCAGCCGTTCGGGCAAGCAGGTGATCGCCGAAATGGAAGAGGGCGAGCGCACCCGCACCGGCATCAGCTCGCTCAAGGTTCGTTTCAACCGCGTGTTCGGGTACTACATCGAGATTACGAAGTCGAACCTGCCGTCGGTGCCGCCCGACTACATCCGCAAGCAGACCATTGCCGGCGGCGAGCGATACATCACGCCGGCCTTGAAAGAGTACGAAGAGAAGGTCCTCGGCGCCGACGAGCGGATCGTCACGCGCGAGCTCGAGATCTTCGAGACGCTGCGGCAGCGCGTGGCCGCCGAAGCGCCGCGGGTGCTCGACACCGCCCGCGCCGTGGCTGGCCTCGATGTGCTGTCGGCGCTGGCCGAAACGGCCACCGTCTGCAACTACACGAAGCCCCACGTCCACGATGGCGACGAGATGGTGGCCGTGGACGTCCGGCATCCGGTGGTGGAACGCCTGGCCGCCGGCGCCTTTGTGCCGAACGACATCACGCTGAACGGCACGACGCACCAGCTGGTGATCCTGACCGGCCCGAACATGGGCGGCAAGTCCACCTACCTGCGGCAGGTCGCCCTGCTCTGTTTGATGGCGCAAACCGGTTCGTTCGTTCCGGCGCGCGAGGCCAAGCTGGCGTTGATCGACCGTCTCTACGCCCGGGTCGGCGCCTCCGACAACATTGCCCGCGGGCAGTCCACGTTCATGGTGGAGATGCAGGAGACCTCGCACATCCTGAGCGGCGCCACGTCGAAGAGCCTCGTGGTGCTCGATGAAATTGGCCGCGGCACGGCGACCTTCGATGGCCTCAGCATCGCGTGGGCGGTGGCCGAGTTCATGGCCACCAACGAGCGCGCGCGGCCCAAGACCCTGTTTGCGACCCACTACCACGAGCTCACCGACCTGGCCGACGCCATTCCCGGGGTGGTGAACGCGCACGTCACGGCGCGCGAGTGGAAAGACGACATCATCTTCCTTCACAAGATCCTGCCGGGGCGCTCGGATCGCAGCTACGGCATCCAGGTCGCGCGGCTGGCCGGCCTGCCGGCCACGGTGATTGCCCGGGCCCGCGACATCCTGGCCTCGCTCGAACACGACGAGCTGGCGCGCGGCGGCAAGCCGTCGCTGAGCGGCGTGCCGGTCGTGCCCCAGCAGCAGCTTGGGCTATTCCAGGCCGCCTCGCCGGCCGACGAGAAGCTGCGCGAGCGGATCCGCGAGGTTGACATCAATCGCACCACACCGATCGATGCGCTCCAAATACTGCAGGACCTGAAGCGTTCACTTGACGAATAAATGGCTCGCCGTCGTGGCTTTGCTTCTCGGCCTGAGCGCCTGCAGCGGCGCTTCGCCGAAGAACCGCATCGTCACGCTCGCCGTGCTCAGCTCGCCGAACAGCCTCGACCCGCGGGTCGGCTCCGACGAAACCTCGCAGCGCGCCCACCAGCTGCTGTACGACAATCTGCTGTCGCTCGACGGGCAGCTCAAGGTCACGGGCGGCCTGGCGTCGAGCTGGCAGCAGGTCGATCCCCTCACCTACGACGTGGTCCTGCGCCAGGGCGTGCTGTTTCACGACGGGCACGAATTGACGGCCGATGACGTCGTCTACACGTTCAACTCATTCATCGATCCGTCGTTCATCTCTCCTCGCAAGGGCGCCTATCGGGTGCTCGACAAGGTCACGGCGCTCGATCGCTACACGGCCCGCTTCTCGTTGAAGGAGCCGTTTGGGTCGTTCCCCATCCAACTGGTGATGCCGGTCGTGCCGAAGGACGCGGGCCCTGGACTGCGCGACCGCCCGGTGGGCACTGGGCCGTACAAGTTCGTCAGCTTTGCGGTTGACGACAACCTGAAGCTCGAGGCCTTCCCCCAATACTTCCGCGGCGCCCCGGCCAACGACGGCGTGGTGCTGAAGGTCGTGCCCGATGAGATCATGCGGGCGCTGGAACTGCGCAAGGGCACGGTTGACCTGGTCGTGAACGACCTGTCGCCGGACGTGGTCCACCAGCTGGCGACCGATCCGGGCATCTCGGTTACCGAGTCTCCCGGCACCGACTACGCCTACGTCGGCTTCAACATGCGCGACCCCGTCTTGAGCGACCGTCGGGTGCGCCACGCCATTGGCTACGCCATCAATCGCCAGGCCATCGTCGATCACTTGCGCCGTGGATTGGCGACCCCGGCCATTGGCATCCTGCCGCCGGTGTCGTGGGCCTTCGAGCCGAACGTGTTCCAGTTCACGCACGATGTCGCAAAGGCGAAGGCGCTGCTGGACGAGGCCGGCTATCCCGATCCCGACGGAGACGGCCCTGCGCCGCGCCTGCGGCTGACGCTCAAGGTGTCAACCAACGAGTTCATCCGGCTGCAGGCCGCCGTGATCCAGCAGGATCTGAAACAGGCCGGCATTGACCTCGACGTACGGTCGTACGAGTTCGCGACGCTCTATGCCGACGTGCTCAAGGGCAACTTCCAGTTGTTCACGTTGCAGTGGGTCGGCGTCTCCGATCCCGACATGTTGCGGCGCGTGTTCCACTCGAAGCAGATGCCGCCCTCGGGGTTCAATCGCGGGTACTACGAGAACCCTGAAGTGGATCGCCTGATCGACGAAGCCTCGGCGGCGGCGACAGACGATGAGCGGCGGCGGTTGTTTGGGGCGGCGCAGCGTCTGGTGGCCGAAGACGCGCCGTACATCAGCCTCTGGAACAAGACCAACGTCGCCGTGTCCCGCACAGGAATCGAGGGCGTCAAGTTGACGCCCTCGGCGGAATTCACGTTCTTGAGAGATGTTACGAAGCGCTGACAGGCAACCCTGAAGGGTTGCCTCCACAGTTAGCTCTTCAACTTCTCGAGTTCGGTCTTGGCGTCGGCCGCGAGCGGCGACTCCGCGTGCTTCTCGACCACCTGCGTCAAGGTCTTACGCGCGTCTTCGGTCTTCCCTGCCATCTGGTACGCGCGGGCCAGTTCCATCAGCACAGCATCGACCGGCAGGTTGGTGTTGGCCTGCTCCGAGGTTTCTTTCAGCGTGGCGATCGCGGGGTCGAACTGCCCGGCGCGCAGCTGCGCTTCGGCCTTGCCGAGGCGCGACATGCGCTGAACCAGGCCGCCGCCCCCGGAAATCACCTGGTCGTACTGCGTGATGGCTTCGTCAAAGCGGCCGAGCGCCACGAGGTTGGAGGCTGCGTGATACCGCGCCGTCAGGCCCGAATCGGTCGACGGGTAGGCGTCGGCGGCGGCCAGGAACTTGGGCAGCGCGGCTTCGAGCTTGGCCTGCTGCGTCGGATAGGTGCCGGGCGCCTGACCGGGCATCAGCGTCGGATCGGTGCTCGTGCCGGCCGGCGGCCCCGGCGGCATCACGCGCGCCTCTTCGATGACCATGGCTTCGGCCAGCAGCGTGCGGGCCTTGGTGTCGGTGCTGCGGCTCCACGCCGCGTAGCCGGCGATCCCGACGCCGATGACGATGAGCAGGCCCACGGTGCCGAGGATGGTCTGCTGGTTCTTCTCGGCCCACGCTTGCGCGCTGCCGAGCGCCAGCGCCAGTTCGTTGTCTTTCAGGTGATGCCGTTCAGTAGTCTTCATGTAGTTAACTCATCAAATCTCAAGATCGCCAGACCACGAGATTATCCCGTGACGAATGGTGCGCCCACCAGGGATCGAACCTGGGACCTCCAGTTTAGGAAACCGGCGCTCTATCCAACTGAGCTACGGGCGCCTGTAGAGTCCGGCTTCGGCCGGACTAGTACTGCAGAACAGAATAAACCGGCTCACCCGCCAATTTGTCTCGACCCTTCAAAAAGTCCAGCTCGATCAAAAAGGCTGCGCCGATGATCTTGCCGCCTGCCTTCTTGGCCAGGTCGATGGCGGCGCGCGCCGTCCCGCCGGTCGCGAGCACATCGTCGACGACCAGGACGCGCTGGTTGGCGCCGCAGGCATCCTGGTGGATCTCGAGGGTGTCGGTGCCGTATTCCAGGCTGTAGCTTTCCTTGTGGGTCGCGGCCGGCAGCTTCCCGGGCTTGCGAATGGGCACGAAGCCGCAGCCGAGCGTGGCCGCAACGGCGGCGCCGAGAATAAAGCCGCGGCTTTCGATGCCGATCACCTGGTCGATGTCCTCTCCCATGTACGGCGCGGCGAGCGCGTCGATGGCGTCGCGAAATCCCTGCGGGTCGCACAGCAGCGTGGTGATGTCGTAGAACAGGATGCCCGGCTTCGGAAAGTCGGCCACGTGTCGAATCTTCGCCTTCAGATGATCCATGAGTCCTTGTCGCCTATCGAATCTCAAATCCGGCGTGGAGCCCCGTGGGCTCGACGCCATCCACCAGCACGCGCTCGACGCGTGATCGGCTCGGGCCGCGGCGTAACGCCCGCTCGAATCGATCCAGTGCCTCGGCCTCCCCTTCCGCCACCGCTTCCACGGTGCCGTCGGGGTGATTGGTGACGTGGCCGCTCAGCCCTTCGCGGCGGGCCGCATCCTGGGCGAAGTACCGGAACCCGACGCCCTGGACGTGTCCACTCACCAGGAACTTCCGGGCGACGCGCATCTGGCCATTGTAACCCACGGCCGGGCTTCCCTTGACGGCCAGCCGCCAGAGGCGCATCATCAGAGTTGCTGAGTTCGCCGACATCGGCGGAACGGGGGACCCAATTAAGGGGGCGAATCGCGCAAGCGACAGGGACCTACACCCCTGAGCCCGGCAGCTAACCTCGTAAGCATGTGGAGGACGCTGTGTCTGGACCCGTGTCGCGGTTGGCTACTGGCCGATCATTCTCTCCCGCGCAAATCCTTGTTGTCACCTTCGTGGCGCTGATTGCCGCCGGCACCGTGCTGCTCAGCCTGCCGGTCGCCGCGGGTCGTGCGCCGCTGTCCGCCATCGATGCCCTGTTCATGGCCACCTCGGCGGTGGCGGTGACCGGGCTCAACGTCGTCGACACCCCAAATGATCTCTCGCTGTTCGGCCAGCTCGTCTTGCTGCTGCTGATCCAACTGGGTGGCCTCGGCTACATGGCCATCACCACCGTCGTGGGTCTCGCACTGGGCCGCGCGCTGACGGTGCACGAGCGGCTCACCCTCCAGGAGGCAATGAACGTCCAGACCATGGATGGCCTGAGACGGTTCGTCGGCACCGTGCTGAAGCTGACGCTCGTGTTCGAGGTTGCCGGCGCGGCGATTCTGACGCTCCACTGGATGGGCGAGTACGGCCTGGTGCGGGCGGCGTACTACGGGGTGTTCCACGCCGTGTCGGCGTTCAACAATGCGGGATTCGCGCTATTTCCGGACAGCCTGATGCGCTTTCGTGGCGACTGGATTGTCAACGCCGTGATCACGGGCCTCGTGATCGCCGGCGGGCTGGGGTTCGTGGTGCTGACCGAACTGAAGCGGGCCCGCAGCTATCGCCAACTGACGCTGCACACGCGGTTGGTGTTGATACTGACCGCCGGGTTCACGGTCTCGGCCACCATCGTGATCCTGCTGATCGAGCGGCACAACCCCGCGACGCTCGGGCCGCTCGGCTTCGCCGAGGCCCTGCTCGCCGCGTTCTTCCAGGCGGTCACGCCGAGGACGGCGGGCTTTAACACCCTCGACATCGGCGCGATGATGCCGGCGAGCCTGTTCGTGATCCTGATCCTGATGTTCATTGGCGCCGCCCCGGGCGGCACCGGCGGCGGAGTGAAGATCACCACCTTCAGCATCACCGTGGCGGTGATCTGGGCCATGGTGCGGGGCCACGCGGAGCCGACGTTGCTGCGCCGGCGCCTGGCGCCGGTGCTGGTGGCCCGCGCGTTCTCGATCTGCCTGCTCGGGTTCCTGGCCCTCAACGTCGTGGCCGGGCTGCTCATGATCCTCGAGGGCCGCCAGTTGGTGCCGTCGCTGTTCGAGGCCACCAGCGCCTTCGGCACCGTCGGGCTCTCGACCGGCGAGGCGGGCGCGCCGATCAGCCTCGCGGGCCACTTCTCCGCCGGCGGCAAGTTGCTGTTGGTGGGCATGATGTTCATGGGCCGCGTCGGGCCGCTGACGATGGCGGTGGCCATTGCGCGCGGCGCGCGCCCGGCGCGCATTCGGTATCCCGAAGGCCAGTTCCTGGTTGGATGATGGGAGGCAGATCGTGAAACGGAAGCAGTTCGGTGTGATTGGCCTGGGACGATTCGGATCCGCGATGGCGACCACGCTCGCGGAACTCGGTCACGACGTGATTGGCGTGGACGGCGACGAAGACCGCGTCCAGGCGCTGGCCGACGTCATTACCCAGGCCACGCAGCTCGACGCCACCGATGCCAAGGCGCTGCGCGCCGCCGGCATCCAGGATGTCGACGTCGCGGTGGTGTCGATTGGCGAGAATATCGAGTCGAGCTTGCTGGTCGTGATGCAACTGCACGAACTGGGGATCACGCACATCGTGGCCAAGGCGGTAACGCCCCTGCACGGCCGGATACTCGAGAAGCTCGGGGTGTCGCGGGTGATCTTCCCGGAGCGAGAAATGGCAATCCGCGTCGCGCACAGCCTGGTCAAGCCGAACACGATCGATTACATCGAGCTGTCGCGCGATTACAGCATCATCGAACTGCCGGCGTCGGCGGCCTTCATCGGCCGCACCCTCAAGCAGCTCGAACTGCGGCCCCGCCTGGGCATCACCCTGATCGCCATCAAGCGGCGCTCCGCGACAGGCGCCGAGACCACGAATATCGCGCCGTCCGCCGATGAGGTGATCCAGCCCGGCGACGTGCTGGCGCTACTCGGTAGCAACGAGAGCCTGAACAAACTCAACCAGTAGCGACGCGGGACCTGAGGGAACCAGACGTCCCCCAGGGCCCCAAGCCCCAAGTCCGAAACTATTGCGGCTTCGCCGGCGGCGCCGGCGCGGCCTTCGGGTCCACGACCTCGACCTTCTCGCGCCGCAGCGCGGCATTCAGCCGCGGCAGCTCAGTGGTCAGCGCCTGCTGCATCTTCTTCAGCTGCGCGTCCAACTGCGCCGACAGCTCGTTGAACACTTCCACGCTCTGGTCGGTCGGCTTGTTGTCGGCACTCTCGATCACGCCGGCCAGCGCCGCGATCTTGTTGTTCAGCCGGATCGGGTAGTTCAGCGGATCCTGGCCGCTGCGGTTGCGCACCTGGTACGCCTCCTCCTCCACCTGCGCGAGCGGCTGCAACAGGCCATCGGCGAGCTTCTGGATCTCCACCTTGCGGCGGCCGGTCACCTTCTGCAGGCGTTGATTCACCTGGTCGCGGATGTTGCGGATGTCGATTACCGCCTGGTTGGCTTCACTGACCTTGTCGCGGACGCGCCGCGACAGGGTGAACTGCTCGGCGAGGTCGGCTTCGCTGATGCCGGCCGCGACCAGCCGCGGATCCAGCGTGATGTTGAAGTCGCGAGTCTTGGTCTCGCCGTTAGCAGTAATGCGCACGGTGTAGCGTCCGGTCGGCGCCGCCGGACCGCGCTGCGGCTGCGCCGCCCACATAATCATGCCGGGAAACACCGTCGAGCCTTCGTAGCGCATGTCCCACGAGAAGCGGTTGATCCCCTTGGCGGTGGCCACGCGCGGCGGAGCGCCGCCGAACGGGTTGTCGGAGGCCGGCGCCTCGGCCGCCTTCGGCGAGCCCGAGAAGCTGCGCAACACCGTGCCCTGGGCGTCGAGGAACTCGATCTTTACTTCCGCCGCCTCCTGGTTGAGGAAGTAGTCGAACGAGACATTGCGATCGCGGCCGCGCATGGGGTTGATCGGTTCGAACAGGTGCAGGGCGCTGCTGGTCAATTCAGGCGTGGCCTGCCGCAGCACCCCGATGTTGTCGAGAATGTAGAACCCGCGGCCGTGCGTGCCAATCACCAGGTCGCGCTCTTCGACGATGATGCCGTGGATGGGCGTGGTCGGGAGGTTGAGCTTCAGCGACTGCCACGACGCGCCGTCGTTGAACGAGATGTAGATACCGTGTTCCGTGCCCAGGTACAACAGGCCCTTGCGCTTCGGATCCTCGCGGATGACGCGTGCGAAGTCGGTGTCGGGAATGCCGGTCGTGATCTTCTGCCAGCTCTTGCCGAAGTCGGCGGTCTTGTAGACGTACGGCTTGCGGTCGCCCATCTGGTAGCGATTGCCGGCGAGGTAGGCCACGCCGTTCTGGTGCGGCGACGCGTCGATCAGGCTGATGCGCGTGAAGTCCGGGAGGTCGGGCGGCGTGATGCGGTTCCAGTTCTTGCCCCCGTCCTGGGTCACGTGCACCCAGCCGTCATCCGACCCGGTCCAGATGGTGTTGGCGTCCTGGCGCGACGGCGCCACCGTGAAGATCACGGCATAGGTTTCGACGCCGGTCTGGTCCTTGGTGATCGGGCCGCCCGACGCCTGCATGGTCTTGGGGTCGGAACGCGCGAGGTTCGGGCTGATCTTCTCCCAGTTCTGGCCGCCCGTGGTGGTGCGGTACAGGTGCTGCGACGAGGCATAGAGCACCTTCGGATCGACCGGCGAGAAGACGATCGGGAACGTCCACTGGAACCGTTCCTTGATGTCGATCGACGACCACCCCATGGGGTTATCAGGATAGATGTGGATGGCGCGCTGCTGGCCCAGTTCGCGATCGAGCCGGCTCAGGTAGCCGCCGTAGCTGCCGGCATAGAACACCGACAGGTCGGTCGGGTCGGGCGCGATGTAACCGCTTTCGCCGCCGCCCACCGCGTAGAAGATTGGCGGCAGGCTGCCCTCACCCGCTCCCGGGCTGGCCTGGCTCCCGACGCACGCGGTGCTGTTGTCCTGTTGCGCGCCGCACACGTGATAGGGCACGTGCTTGGTGGTGAAGACGTTGTAGAACTGCCCGGTAGGAATGTCCTGCCCGGTCCACGTCTGTCCGCCGTTGAACGTGACGTTGGCCGCGCCGTCGTTGGACTGGACCATCCGCTTGTTATCGGTGGATGAGATCCACAGGTCGTGGTTGTCGCCGTGCGGCACGCGGATCGTTGACAGCGTCTTGCCGCCGTCGGTGGACTTGTAGAACTGCACGTTCAGCATATAGACGGTGTCTTTGTCGACCGGATCGGCATTCACCCGAGTGTAGTAGAACGCCCGCTGGCGGATGTTGCGGTTGTCGTTGATCATCTTCCACGACGCGCCGGCATCGTCCGACACGTAGAGGCCGCCGGCCGCTTCGTTCTCGATGATGGTGTAGACACGGTTGCCGTCGGCGCCCGAAACCGAGACGCCGACCTTGCCCCACAGGCCCGCCGGCAGGCCGGGGTTCTTGGTGATCTCGGTCCAGGTGTCGCCGGCGTCGGTGGACTTGAACAGCCCGCTGCCCGGGCCGCCGCTGGACATGCTCCAGGGCGTGCGATTGGCTTCCCACATGCCGGCAAAGATCACGTTCGGGTTCTTCGGGTCAATCGACAGGTCGACGCCGCCGGTCTTCTCGTCGCGGAACAGCGTACGCCGCCAGGTCTTGCCGCCGTCGGCCGACTTGAAGATGCCGCGCTGCGGATGCTCGTTGTAGACCTGCCCCAGGACCGCGGCGTAGACGATGTCGCAGTTGGTCGGGTGCACGCGTAGCCGCGCAATGGCCTGCGAGTCGCGCAGGTCGGTGAGGTGGTCCCACTTCACGCCGCCGTCCGATGTCTTGTAGACGCCGTCGCCCTGGATGATGTTGCCGCGGAACTGGGTTTCACCGCCCCCAATGTAGACCACGTCGGGATTCGACTGGCACACCGCCAGCGACCCAATGGACGAGGTATTGATCTTGCCGTCGGTCATGGGCGCCCAGTTGGTACCGCCGTCGGTGGTCTTCCAGGCACCGCCGCCGGTGGCGCCAAACCAGTACTCGAGCGGGCGCGCATCGCTGCCGGCGGTGGCGATCGAGCGCCCGCCGCGCGCGGGGCCGATGCTGCGCCACTGCATGCCGCTGTAGAGCGACGGGTCGGGCACGCTGGCCGACTGTGCGTTCAGCGACGGCGTCACGGACAGCGCTCCGGCGAGGCCAGCCGCGGCGAGCAATCCAAGGATCAGCGGGGTACGAAACGGTTTCATGGTCGGAACTCCAGGTGTTTCAGCGTCGAGGAAAACAGGCGCTTATTGTACCTACTTGCGCGCCAGCACGATCAGGCCGCACGCGTTGAGGCACAGGATGCGCAGCCGCCGCACCAGCGCCAGCGTGACGCCGGCGGCGGGACCAATGCCGATAGCCTGTGCCACCGCGCCCGAGCCGGCTTCATCGATCCCCAATCGATATGGGATGAACTTGAAGGCAATGGTGACGAAGCGCCCGGCGCTTTCCAGCAGAAAGGCGTCGATCAGTGTCACGGCGCCGGCGCCCAGCAGCAGCCGCAGCACCAGCCACACCTCGGCGACCGCGGCCACGTGAAACGCCACCTCCCACAAGCCGACGTGCGCCAACCGCCGCGATGGCCAGCCCAGCACGCCGTAAATGCGCGCCTCGACTTCGCGAATCGCCTCGGCCGGCACCGCCGTGCGTCCCGCCAGCCTCGTCATCAGCGGCGCGAACCTGGACAGCACGGCCGGCTGCGAGCGCGCCAGCCAGAGACCGACCATGGCGGCGACGGCGATGGTGCCGACAATGATCTCGGCGATCTGCGCCAACGCCGGTGGCAGCCCGGCGCGCTGGAAGAAGAACCATGTGCCGGCCAGCAACACCACGGCCACCGACGCCGTGTAGAAGGCGTTCTCGATGGTGACGG
>JBBQSP010000033.1:0-51132 GCA_038213735.1 Vicinamibacterales bacterium
CGCGGTCATCGAGGTGTCGGCCAGCACTGGCGACGGGTTGGACGCGCTGCGCGCGGCGATAGCCGCGCAGGCGGCCGAGGTGAGCCAGCGCCCCGCCACGGGCGCCACGCGCCTGCCAATCGATCGCGCCTTCACCATGAAGGGCTTTGGCACCGTGATCACCGGCACGCTGGTGTCGGGACGGCTGGGCGTCGATGACGACGTGGTGCTGCTGCCATCGGCGCGCCGGGCGAAGGTGCGCGGCATCCAGGTGCACGGCGCCACGGCCGCCGAGGCGTCGGCCGGGCAGCGCACCGCGGTCAACCTGGGTGGTGTCGAGGTGGGACAAGTCGCGCGCGGCGAGACGCTGGCCCAGGCCGGTTCGCTGAGCGTCACCCGCCGCATCGACACCTCGATCGACCTGCTTGCCTCGGCGAAACCGTTGAAGCATGGCGCCCGCGTGCGTCTGCACCACGGCACCGCCGAAGTGCTGGGCCGGGTGTCGATTGCCGGCACGGCGTTCGAGCTCGCCCCCGGCGCCCGCGCATTCGCGCGGATCCGACTCGAGACCGCGGCGGCGCTGGCGCGCGGCGACCGCTTCATCATTCGCGCCTACTCGCCGCCCATCACGATTGGCGGCGGTACGGTGATCGACCCAGCGCCAACCCGGCCCGGCGTGCGGTCGATCGAGGGTGCCGAGAGCCTGGCGGCGGTCGACCTTGACCCGGCGCGCCATCCGGCCGACGCGGTGGCGGCGATGATCTCCGCCGCGGGCCTGCCGGGCCTGGCCCGCGACGCGCTGACGGCGCGGGCCGGCGTGCCGCGGGCCGCTGTAGCCGGGATGATCGCCGCGCTCGCGGCGCGTGGTATCGAAGCCGCCGGCGATCGCCTCGTGGCGGCCAGTCACCTAGCGCAGGCAAAGGAGTCGCTGCTGAAGCTGGTGACGGCATTCCACCGCGCCCAGCCGCTCAGCGATGGCCTTCCGCGTGAAGAGGCTCGCGAGAAGGTCGCTGTGAAGGCCGAGACGGCGATCTTCGAACGCCTGGTGGATGATCTGAAGAAGGCCAGGACCCTGGTTGGGTCCGACCGTCTGGCCCTCGCGTCACACACCGTGGCTGCGTCCGGTGAGGACGCGCGCATCAAGGGGGCGATTGCCGCGGCTTACGCGGCGGCGGGCTTGAAGCCGCCTGATGCCGCGACGGTGCAGGCTGCCGCGGGCGCACCGGCGGCGATGGTCGAGAAAATCACGGCGGTACTCGTCCGCGAAAAGGTACTGGTGCGCCTCGACACTCTGACCTTCCACGCCACCGCACTGCAGGTGCTCAAGACAGAAATCAAGGCGATGAAGACGGGGAGTGCCGGCGGCGAGGTCACGGTCGATGTTACCGCCTTCAAGGAGAAGTACGGGGTGTCGAGGAAGTTCGCGATCCCGTTGCTGGAATATCTCGACCGGGAACGCGTGACAAGGCGAACGGGGGACGCCCGCCTCGTCCTCTAGCGATTACTTCTCGTCGGTGCTCTCTTGCTTCATTCCGCTCTTGAAGTTCTTGATGCCCTGGCCGATGCCCTTGCCGAGCTCCGGCAGCCGGTTGGCGCCAAAAATGAGGATCACGATCGCCAGAATGATGAGCATTTCCGGCATTCCGATGGGGCCAAACAAACCAAGCATGAAAGCTCCTTGGGGCCGCGGAGAACTGCGACCGCAAGGCCGATTGTAGCACCTGCAGGCGGACGCGAGAGATGGTGAGGCCGTTTGTCTCCAAATAGCGTCAAATAGGTAGTGGCGCTGGCTTTGCACTTGTCAGCCCTGAACCCCTCGGTCAGAATGACCGTAGGTCCAATCACTTAGCTCATGGCCGATTCCACATCGAAGCGACCTGACGCCGCTCACCGTTCGGAACTGTTGTACGTCACCGACCGACCGGTGGAACTGCGTTTTACGATCGCCGAGCGCAAGTCGGGCTTCGGCGTTGGCGCCTCGGTGGCTGCGCACATGGCGGTTGGCCTGATCCTGGTGCTGATGGCGCGGTTTGGACCGCAGGCCAGCATGGCGGAGTTCATCCCCGACGCGCCCATTAACGACATTGTCTGGTTGGCGACGCCTGGTCCCGGTGGCGGTGGCGGTGGTGGCGGTAACAAGGCGCCGGAGCCGCCGCGCAAGGCCGAGCTGCCGGGCAAGGACAAGATCACGGTGCCGGTTGAGAAAGCGCCCACGCCAACCCCGGAGCCGCCCAAGGTTGAGCCCCCGCCGGCCGAGCTGTTGATTCCGGCCCAGACCATGGCGTCGGCCGCGCAGACGTTGCCCGGCGTGATTCAGCCCAGTGTGCCGGTCGTCTCGGAATCACAAGGTGCGGGCTCCGGCGGCGGCGCGGGAACCGGTACAGGTCAGGGGATTGGCTCTGGTCAGGGTTCGGGCCTCGGCGCCGGCTTTGGCGGCGGCACCGGCGGCGGCGCCTATCGTCCAGGGGCGGGAATCACCTTGCCGGTCGTCCTGCGCGAAGTGAAGCCCGCCTACACCGCCGACGCAATGCGCGCCAAGGTGCAGGGCTCGGTCTGGCTCGAGTGCATCGTGATGCCCGACGGCTCGGTCGGCGAGGTCAGGGTCACCCGGTCGCTCGACCCGATTTTCGGCCTCGACCAGGAGGCCATCAAGGCGGCCAAGATGTGGCGCTTCCGCCCCGGCATGCGCCAGGGCGATCCGGTGCCGGTCATCATCACGATCGAACTGACGTTCACGCTGCGCTGAGCGAACTGGTACAATCCGTGTTGGTCCGGGTGAAGCCGGACGCCACAACATTCCAGTGCTCACCGTTCCCACAAATCCCACCCTGGTCGCCGAGATCGCGCGGCGCCGCACCTTCGCCATCATCTCGCACCCGGACGCCGGCAAGACCACGCTGACCGAAAAGCTGTTGCTGTACGCCGGCGCGATCGAGCTGGCCGGCGCGGTGCGCGGCCGCAAGTCTGAACGCGCCGTCGTCTCCGACTGGATGGACATTGAGCGCGAGCGTGGCATCTCGGTGACGTCGGCGGCCGTCGAGTTCGACATCGGCGAGCATCACCTGACGCTGCTCGACACCCCGGGCCACAAGGACTTCAGCGAAGACACCTACCGGACGCTGTTCGCGGTGGACGGCGTCGTGATGGTGATCGACGCCGCGAAGGGCATCGAAGCGCAGACGCGCAAGCTGTTCGAGGTGTGCAAGCTGCGCAAGCTGCCGGTGCTGACCTTCATCAACAAGCTGGATCAGCCGAGCCGCGATCCGTTCGACCTGCTCGACGAGATTGAAACCGTGCTCGGCATTCACGCCGTGCCCATGAACTGGCCGATTGGCAGCGGCGATCGGTTCCGCGGCGTGTTCGACCTCCAGAATTCGATTGTGCACTTCTACGAGCGCAAGGGCCGGGCGCAGGAGGCGCCGGTGCAGGTGTCGAATGCGCACGACCCGCGGCTCGCGGCGCTGTTGGGGCAGGAGCCGTGGCAGCACCTGATCGATGAAACCTCTCTGGTAACGGGCGCCGGCACGTCGTTCGATCACCAGGCCTATCTCGACTTCAAGCACACGCCGGTGTTCTTCGGCAGCGCCCTGTCGAACTTCGGCCTCGAGCCGTTCCTGAAGGCCCTGACCGAGCTGGCGCCGCCGCCGCGGCCCCGCCTGAGCGACCAGGGGATGATCGCGCCCGAGTCGCCGAACTTCAGCGGGTTCGTCTTCAAGATCCAGGCAAACATGAACCGCCGCCATCGCGATCGCGTGGCGTTTCTGCGCGTGTGCTCCGGGGTCTTCGAGAAGGACATGGTGATCACCAACGCGCGCCAGGGCGCCGAGATCCGCGCGTCGCGGCCCTATCGCTTCTTCGGCGGCAATCGCGAAACCATCGAGCGGGCCTATCCCGGAGACGTCGTCGGCCTGGTGAATCCCGGCCAGTTCGGCATCGGCGACACGCTGTACCACGGCTTCGCGCTGAAGTACCCGGCCATCCCGCGCTTTCCGGCCGAGCACTTTGGCATCGCGCGCCTGCGCGACGTGCGGTTCAAGCAGTTTGACGATGGCATTCGGCAGTTGGAGGAGGAGGGCCTGATGCAGGTCCTCTATCCCACCGTGGGGCGGCGCGAGCCGATCCTCGGCACCGTTGGTCCGCTGCAGCTTGAAGTGTTGAAGGCGCGCCTCGAGAACGAATACAACGTCCAGTGCGACGTGGACTCGCTGCCGTACAAGGCTGCGCGTTGGGTAGTGGGACCGGCAGACAAGGTGGCCGCGATGTCGGCGTCAACGGCCGGGACCCGCAGCGCGACCGACCGCGACGGCCGGCCGATGATCCTGTTCGAGTCGGAGTGGGCGCTGGAGTACTGCGAACGCAACAATCCCGGCGTTCAGTTGCTCACCGTCATGCCCTAAAAGAAAAAGGCCCGGAAGCATTCGCTCCCGGGCCTTTTGACTTTTTCTTTAGGCACTCAAGGCACCGTAGGCACCTCAGGCACCCGCAAGAGGTGCTTAGTACATCCCGCCCATACCGCCGCCGGGCATTCCGCCGCCCGGGGCTTCCTTCTTCTCTTCCGGAATATCGCAGATGAGCGCTTCCGTGGTGAGGAGCAGTGACGCAATGGACGAAGCGTTCTGCAGCGCGTTGCGGACGACCTTCGCGGGGTCGATGACGCCGGCCTTGACCAGGTCTTCGAACACTTCGGTGGCGGCGTTGAAGCCGTCGTCGCCCTTGCCGTCCTTGACCTGGGCCACGATGATCGAGCCCTCGAGGCCGGCGTTGGTGGCGATCCAGCGGCAGGGCTCTTCGATCGCGCGGCGAATAATCTGCACGCCGATCTTCTGATCACCCTCGAGCTTGAGGCCGTCGAGCGCCTTGCTGGCACGCAGCAGCGCGACGCCGCCGCCGGGGACGATGCCCTCTTCAACGGCCGCCTTGGTGGCGTGCATCGCGTCTTCGACGCGGGCCTTCTTTTCCTTCATCTCGGTTTCGGTGGCCGCACCGACCTTGATGACGGCGACGCCGCCGACGAGCTTCGCCAGGCGTTCCTGGAGCTTCTCGCGGTCGTAGTCGGACGAGGTCTCTTCGACCTGGACGCGCAGCTGCTTGACGCGGCCTTCGATGGCCTTGCCTTCGCCGGCGCCTTCCACGATGGTCGTGTTGTCCTTGTCGATGGTGACCTTCTTGGCCTTGCCGAGGTCCTCGAGCTTGATGTTCTCGAGCTTGACGCCGAGGTCCTCGGTCAGGGCCTTGCCGCCGGTCAGGATCGCAATGTCTTCGAGCATCGCCTTGCGGCGGTCACCGAAGCCCGGGGCCTTGACGGCCGCGGCCTGCAGCGTGCCACGCAGCTTGTTGACGACCAGGGTCGCCAGCGCTTCGCCTTCGATGTCTTCGGCGATGATCAGCAGCGGACGGCCGAGGCGGGCCACCTGCTCGAGCACGGGGAGCAGGTCCTTCATCGAGCTGATCTTCTTTTCGTGGATCAGGATGACGGGATTCTCGAGCACCACTTCCATGCGCTCGGGGTCGGTCACGAAGTAGGGCGACAGGTAGCCGCGGTCGAACTGCATGCCCTCGACCACGTCGAGCGTCGTCTCGAGAGTCTTGGCCTCTTCAACGGTGATGACGCCGTCCTTGCCGACCTTTTCCATCGCTTCCGCGATGATCTTGCCGATGGTCTCATCGCCGTTGGCGGAGATCATGCCGACCTGGGCAATCATGTTGCCCTTGACCGGCTTCGACATCTTCTTGATCTCGGCGGTCATCGCTTCGACCGCCTTCTCGATGCCGCGCTTCAGTTCCATCGGGTTGGCGCCGGCCACCACGTTCTTGGCGCCTTCACGGTAGATCGCCTGGGCCAGCACCGTCGCCGTCGTCGTGCCGTCGCCGGCCGTGTCGGACGTCTTGCTCGCCACTTCGCGCACCATCTGGGCGCCCATGTTCTCGAGCGGATCGCGCAGCTCGATTTCCTTCGCCACCGTCACGCCGTCCTTGGTGATGGTGGGGGAGCCGAACTTCTTGTCGAGGACGACGTTGCGGCCCTTGGGGCCGAGGGTCACCTTGACCGCGTCGGCCAGCTGGTTCACGCCGCGGAGGATCGCCTGGCGGGACTGTTCGCCGTAAATAATCTGCTTAGCCATGTGAATGAATCTCCGTCGTTACTTCTTTTTCCCGCCCTCGATCACCGCCAGGACTTCGTCCTCGCGCATGATGAGGTAATCCTCGCCGTCGACACGCACTTCCTGCCCTGAGTACTTCCCGAACAGGATGGTGTCGCCTTCCTTGACGTCGAGCGCAATGCGCTTGCCGTCCTTGTCAGCCTTACCAGCGCCGACAGCCGTCACCTTGCCCTGCTGCGGCTTTTCCTTGGCCGAGTCCGGGATGATGATGCCGCCAACCTTCTGTTCTTCTTCCTCAGTGCGCTGCACGAGGATGCGGTCGTGGAGCGGTCTTAAAGCCATAGGTGTTGCTCTCCGTCTGTTTATTGTTGGCCGGCCATCCGGCCGGCGCGGCACTTACGTGCCGCATTGTTAGCTTGCTTAGATCGCGATTAGTTGGCAGTCGACCGCTCAGTTAGCTAGCAGTCAACGCGAACGACTGCTAATGATAGCGGAGCCGTTGGCAGGGCGTCAACCCTCGTTTACGCTCGGGCTGCCGTGGGGGCTTGGCCCTCCGGGCCTTCGTAGGGCTCACTCCGCTCGTAGGGCCGCACGAGGCGCGAACCGCCGAGCCCGACGAGGAGCCCGAAGGGCTCGAGCCCTACGAGGCCGAAGGCCTCGCCTTGACCTTCAGCTCTTTCACCTTGCGCGTGAGGGTGTTGCGGTGCACCCCCAGCGTGTCGGCCGCCTTGCACAGGTTGCCGTCGCTCTTTTCGATCACGCAGCTGATGAAGCGCTTCTCGAACTCACGCTGGGCGTCGGTGTAATGCACGCCGCGGCTCACCATCTCGGTGACCAGTTGGTCCAGCAGCTTATTCACTGGTCACCAGTTCGTTCCCGGTGAGCCGGCGATAGGCGTCCATGTACTTGTCGCGGGTGCGTGTGACCACGTCTGCCGGCAGCGAAGGGACCGGCGGCTGCTTGTTCCACTTAATCGACTCGAGATAGTCGCGGACGTACTGCTTGTCGAAGCTCGGTTGCGGACCGCCGGGCGCGTACCGGTCCTTGGGCCAGTAGCGCGACGAGTCGGGCGTCATCATCTCGTCGATCAGGAGCAGCTCGCCGCTGTCGGTGATGCCAAATTCGAACTTGGTGTCGGCCAGGATGATGCCCTTGGACTCGGCGTGTGCCACGCCGTGGGCGTAAAGTTCGAGTGTCAGTTTCTTCAAACGCGCCAGCAGCTGCGCGCCGACCACCTCCGCCGCAGCGGCTTCGCTGATGTTTTCGTCATGGCCCGAGTCGGCCTTGGTCGCCGGCGTGAACAATGGTTCGGGCAATCGGTCCGACTCGCGCATCCCCGCCGGCAGCTTGATGCCGCAGACCTCGCCCGTCGCCAGGTAGTCCTTCCAGCCAGAGCCCGAGAGGTAGCCGCGAGCCACGCATTCGACGGGAAGCGGCATGGTGCGCCGTGACAGCATCGACCGGCCTTCGAGCTGAGCCGCGTACTTCCGCGCGGCGGCGGGGTAGGCCGACACGTCAATCGAGAGCATGTGGTTGGGCACAATGTGGCCCGTGCGCGCGAACCAGAACGCCGACAACTGGTTCAGGACGCGGCCCTTCTCCGGAATGCCCGACCCCAGCACGTAGTCGAACGCTGATATGCGGTCGGTCGCCACCAGGATCAGGGCGTCGTCTATCGCGTAGACATCACGCACCTTCCCGCGGCGGACGAGGGACAGGCCATTAAGCTGGGTATCTAAGAGAGGTTGTGAAGGCACGGGCGCTCGTGTGAAAGGAAGACCACATGGTAGCGGCCCGGCGAACCATGCGCAAGACGCCAATGCGCTGGGGTGCCGCGAGCCGCCGATACCTCATGTAGTATGGTCGGTGGCTTGCGCATCGTCCTTCGGACACTGGTCATCCTTGGTCTGGCGGTTGGGCTTCTGTTCCTCTTCCTGCGGAATGCGGACTTGGGCAAGGTGCTGACGTCGGTCAGGGCCGCGCGTGTCGATCTCCTGGTGGCCTCGGTCCTGATGACGTGCGTGACGTTCGTGATCCGCGCCGAGCGCTGGCAATATCTCCTGGCCCCGCTGGGACCGACCCGATTCATGGTGGTGTTGCGAACCACGGTCATTGGTTTTGCCGCGTCGGCGGTCTTGCCCGCCCGCGCCGGCGAAGTGATTCGCCCGTACTTGCTTGCCCGCAAGGAAGGGCTGAGCGCCACGGCCGCCTTCGCCACGATCATCGTCGAGCGCATCCTCGACCTGGTGGCGGTGTTGCTGCTACTGGCGGCGTTCCTGCTGTGGTTCGATCCGGGGCTGGAGTCGCGCGATTCAGCTGTGTTCAGCGCCATTCGCTACGGCGGCTTCGTCATGGCGCCGGTCGCGCTGGGGATGCTGCTGGTGATGTTCGTGATGGCCGGCCACCCCGAGCGGTTGCACGAGTGGCTGCTCAAGGCCGAACGGGTGTTGCCGGCGCGGGTGGCGACGTGGATCGCCCGGCTGGCGCGAACCTTTGCGGAAGGATTTGCGGTGCTGCGCAGTCCGTGGCGAGTGGTCGCCGCTCTCGGCTGGTCGATCGCCCTGTGGGTGGTGATCGCCGGTGGGCTATGGGCCGTGGCGGCGGCGTTCCGCATCGACATGCCCATGACCGGCAGCTTGCTGATGCTCGCGCCGCTGGTGGTCGGCGTGGCGGTCCCGACGCCGGGCGGCGTCGGCGGCTTTCACGAAGCGTTCCGGCTGGGCGCGACCTCATTCTTCGGGGCCGATAACGACACGGCCGTCGGCGCGGCGATTGTCCTGCACGCCATCGGCGTCGTGCCGGTCGTGGTCGCGGGCATGATTTTCACGATCCAGGAGGGCCTGAAGATTGGCGGCCTGGCGAGAGGAGAGCTCGGGTGAAATGTCCGTTCTGCGGTGAACTGGGCGACAAGGTGGTCGATTCGCGGGAGAGCCGCGAGGGCGATGTGATTCGCCGTCGCCGCCAGTGCCTGAACGACACGTGCCGGAAGCGCTTCACGAGCTACGAGCGCATCGACGAGATTCCGTACATGGTCGTGAAGAAGGACGGCACGCGCGAGCGGTTCGAGCGCCAGAAGCTGATTGGCGGACTGCTCAAGGCCTGCGAGAAGCGGCCGGTCAAGGTTGCCGACATCGAAGAGATTGCCGACATGGCCGAACAGCTCCTGATCGAGAAGCCGGAGCGCGAGATTCCCGGCAAGGACCTGGGCGCGCTGGTCATGCAGGAACTGAAGCGGCTCGACCAGGTCGCGTACGTCCGGTTCGCCTCGGTCTACCGCGACTTCCGCGACGTCGACGACTTCGTGCAGGAAGCGCGCGCCCTGCGAGGCAGCAAGGAATAGACAGTGGCGTCCGCCAAGCCTAGCGTGCCGGTGCGGGCGCGCCGACCGTTCCGCGACAATCCGCCACTGATCCTGGCCGGCATTGTCATGCTGCTCGTCGCGCTCGGCGGCATCGTCTGGCTGGCCGATCGCACCGCGACGCTGTCGCCCGACTTCCTGACCGAAGTCGTGCTCTACGCGCTGTACGCCACCAACATCACCATGCTCGTCGCGCTCGGCTTCGTGCTGGCGCGGAACGTGATCAAGTCGGTGTTCGACGGCCGCAGCGGCCTGCCGCTGGGGCGCTTTCGCGCCAAGCTCGTGCTCGCGTTCCTCGGCCTCACCGTCATTCCCGCGGTCCTGGTCCTGATCGTCGGCAGCCGCGTGGTGCTGACCGCGGTCGATCGCTGGTTCAACACGCCGATGGAAGAGATCCTGTCGGGCGCGAACAGTATTGCGGCCGACTACTACCAGGAGCGCGAACGACTGGTCACCGAACAGGCCGGCCGCCTGGCCCGCGAATTGGGAGCCATCGATCTGACCACCGCCGACATGACGCGGGTGCAGAACATCGTGGCGCCTGAAGTTACAGGTCCGCGCGTGGCCGTCGTGCAGGTCTACCGCGCCGACCACGTGACGGGCCAGCCGCCAAGCGTGGTGTCGCTGGTCGATGTCGCGGCGCCGGCCATGCCGCAAGGGTGGGCGCGCGGGTCGGCCGATCGCCTGGCCGGCCGGGCCGCGAGCGGGACGGAGAACGCGCCGAGTGTCCTCGAGCAATTGGCCGGCGGGGGAGACCTGCTGCACGTCGGCGAGGCCGTCCGGAACGGGGCCGGGCAAGTGACCGGTGCGGTGGTGGTGAGTGAATACCTCTCGGGAGAACGCGCGGAACGGGCGCGCCGCATGACGAAGGCCTACGAGGACTACACCCAGCTGCGCGTCCTGAAGCAACCACTTGCCGGCGTCTACGTGTCGTTCTTTGTCATGGTCACGCTGCTGATCCTGGTCGGTTCGACCTGGATGGGCTTGTACCTGGCCAAGCGCATCACGCGTCCGGTGCAGATGCTGTCGGAAGCCGCCAGGGAGATTGGCGCCGGCCACTACGATCACCGGATTACGCACGAGGGCTCCGACGAGTTTGGCTCCATGGTTGAAGCGTTTAATGCCATGGCTGCGGAAGTCGCGTCGACCCGCCGCCGGCTGGAACGCGCCGGCATCGACCTCGAGCGCAAGCACGACGAGGGCGAAGGCCGCCGCCGCTATATCGAGGCGATTCTCGAGCGCATTGCCACCGGCGTGGTCTCGATCGATCGCTCCGGCCGCATTGGCACCATCAACCCGTCGGCCGTGCGCCTGCTCGAGGTCGATACCGGCGTCGTCGGCAGCCCCGCGGTGGACGTGTTTGCGCGCCCCGACCTGGCGGTGATCAATGACGTGCTCGATCAGGCGGCCAAGGCGCGGATGGATTCGTTCGCCCAGGAAGTGGCGCTGGTGCGTGACGGCCGCGAGCGGCACGTGGTGGCGGCGGCCACGCGGGTGCCCGGCTCCGACGGCGGCTTCGACGGCACGGTGCTGGTGGTCGATGATGTGACGCCGCTGATTCGCGCGCAAAAGGTGGCGGCGTGGCGCGAGGTGGCGCGCCGGCTGGCGCACGAGATCAAGAACCCGCTGACCCCCATCCAGCTGTCGGCCGAGCGCCTGCGCCGCAAGTTGAGCGACGTGGCGCCGCCGCTGCAGGACCTGGTGCAGGAATGCACC
The DNA here is from genome assembly GCA_038213735.1 of Vicinamibacterales bacterium. Classification (GTDB taxonomy): domain Bacteria; phylum Acidobacteriota; class Vicinamibacteria; order Vicinamibacterales; family UBA2999; genus 12-FULL-67-14b. The sequence continues at coordinate 11,155 of JBBQSP010000033.1, forward strand.
GCGACCATCATCGGCGAAGTCGAGTCGCTCAAGGGCCTGGTCGACGAGTTCTCGCAGTTTGCGCGCATGCCGGCGCCACGCGCGGTGCCGACCGAACTGCACGACCTGCTGAACACCACGCTCGCGCTGTACGACGGGCTGTTCGCCTCGGTCAACTTCGAGAAACGTTACGACCCGGGCGTCGGCCAGGTGCGGGTCGATCCCGAGCAGATGAAGCGGGTCATCATCAACCTGGTTGACAACGCCATTGAGGCGATGGGGCGCAGCGGCGCGATCGTGGTCGAGACCGCCCGCGACGTGCCGAACAGCCTGATCCGGGTGGTGGTGGCCGACACCGGGCCCGGGATTCCGGCGGCGGAGCGCGACAAGCTGTTCCTGCCGTACTACTCGACCAAGGGCCGCGGCAGCGGCCTCGGCCTGGCCATCGTCCGGCGCATTGTCGCCGAGCACGGGGGCAGCATCGACGTGTTCGACAACGTGCCGACCGGGACCCGGTTTATCATCGAGCTACCAGCCTGATGCCGTCCATTCTTGTGGTTGACGATGAACCCGGCGTGCGCTCGTCGATCAGCGGCGTCCTGAAAGACGAGGGCTTCGAGGTCGAGAGTGTCGGCACGGGCGAGGAATGCCTGGAGCGGGCGAACAGCGACGCCTTCGACGTGATCGTCCTCGACATCTGGCTGCCCGGCCTCGACGGCCTGACCACATTGCAGCGGCTGCGCGAGCGCCAGATCGATTCACAAGTCGTGATCATCTCGGGCCACGGCAACATCGAGTCGGCGGTGCGGGCCATCAAGATGGGGGCGTTTGACTTCATCGAGAAGCCGTTGTCGCTGGAGAAGACGGTGCTGGTCGTGCGCAACGCCCTGCGCCAGCGCGACCTCGAGGCCGAGAACCGCGTGCTGCGGGCCAAGGTCGATCGCCAGCAACAGTACACCATGATCGGTGAGAGCGCGCCGATGCTGCGCCTCCGTGAGCAGGTCGCGCTGGCGGCGCCGACCAACGGCCGCGTCCTGATCCTCGGGGAGAACGGCACCGGCAAGGAACTGGTCGCGCGCACGCTCCACCAGCAGAGCCGGCGCAAGAGCAGCCCGTTTATCGAAGTGAACTGCGCCGCGATTCCCGAGGAATTGATCGAGTCGGAACTGTTCGGGCACGCGCGCGGTGCGTTTACCGGCGCGGTGGCCGACAAGCCCGGGCGGTTCGAGCAGGCCAATACGGGCACCATCTTCCTCGACGAGATCGCTGACATGAGCCTGAAGACCCAGGCCAAGGTCTTGCGGGTGCTGCAGGAGCAGGTCATGGAGCGGGTCGGCGGCACGCAGCGCATCAAGGTGGACGTGCGGGTCGTGGCCGCGACCAACAAGGATCTGGTCGAGGAGATTCGCGCCGGGCGATTCCGCGACGACTTGTACTTTCGCCTCAACGTGGTGCCGATCTTCGTACCGTCGCTGCGCGATCGCCAGGACGACATCCCCGCGCTGGCGGATCATTTCATGTCGGTGCTGGCCAACGAGTACGGCCGGCGGCCGAAGCGGATGGCGCCCGAGGCGGCGGCCCGCCTGCGGCACTACGCGTGGCCGGGCAACGTCCGCGAACTGCGCAACGTGATCGAGCGGTTGATCATCATGGTGTCGGGCGACACCATCACCGCGCAGGATTTGGGCTTCCTCGGACGCGACGGCGCCGACGGGGTGCCCGAACCGGCGGCGGGGCCGGGCCCCCTCCGGCCACTCTCGGAAGCGCGCGACGAGTTCGAAAAAGACTACATCCTGAAGACCCTGGCCGCGCAGCAGGGCAACATGTCGCGCACGGCCGAAGTGCTCGGGGTCGAGCGCTCGAATCTCTACAAGAAACTGCGGGCGTTCGGCGTGACGCCGCGCACCGAGAAGTAGCCCTCAGGCTTCTTAACCCGCCGTAGCCTTGGCGAAGATGGTTAGTCGGAGTTCGACTACTCAGCCAGTTGCGTCTCGAGGATTTGGTTGGCCGAGAACCCTTCCAGCCGCAGGAAATATTCGGCCGTTTGCGTCAGCGCTGCCGACGGGACGAGCCCGACGATTTCGCTTTCGAGCACTTGCACGCCGTACCGCTCCGCCTCGCGCTTCACGAGGTCGAAGACGCGATACATCGGGGTCTTCTCGTAGTTGGTGAGGTTCATCGACACCTGGACGATGCCGCGGTCTGGGAGCGGAATGCCCATGGCCTTGACGAAGCGCAAGCCGCCGCTGCTCATGCGAATCGCCGACGCGATCTTCTTGGCGACCTCGAGCCGGTTGGTGGCCAGGTTGATGTTGTAGGCGATGAGGGGCATGCGCGCGCCAATCACCGATGCGCCGGCGGTCGCGTGGGGCGCGGCCGGGCCATAGTCCGGCACCCACGCCGGCTGCGTCATCTTGGCCGCCAGTCCCTCGAACTCGCCCCGGCGAATGTCCTCGAGGTTCTTGCGCGCGGCGTTGGTCGACGCGTCTTCGTACAGGTAAACCGGCAGTTGGAACCGCGTCGCCACGTCAGCCGCAATGGCCTTCGCCAGCGCGACGCACTCGGCCATGGTCACGCCGTCAATGGGAATGAAGGGCACGACATCCACGGCGCCCAGGCGCGGGTGCTCGCCCTTGTGCGTGCGCAGGTCGATGGCGGCGATGGCCCCTTCGAACAGCTTGGGGATGCCCGCGGCCAGTCCCTCGGCGGTGCCGGCGAGGGTGAAGACGGAACGGTTGTGGGTGGCGTCGGACTGGACGTCGAGGACCCGCATGCCGGCGACGCTGCGAAGCGTATCGGTCAGGGCGGTGATGACGTCCGGGCGACGCCCTTCACTGATGTTGGGGACGCATTCGATGGTCGGCATGAAGCTCGATTGTAGGGCACCGCCCGGCATCGCCGGTAGGGCGCCCCTTTATGGGGTGCCGGCTGAGAGGTAAGTGCTATAATCACCATCACTTACCCATGGCCGACCCGCACTCGTCAGGCCCTCGCCGGTCTGAGGCGCTGCCCGCTGAAGACGAAGGGCGCATCGAGCATCTGCTCGTGACGGGTCTCGATCACTATTTTGCCGGCGAGTTCGACGCCGCGGTCAACCTCTGGACCCGGGTGCTGTTTCTCGATCGCAACCACGATCGCGCGCGTGCCTATATCGATCGGGCGCGCAGCGCGCAGGCCGAGCAACAACGCATTTCCGAAGCGCTCGTGCACCAGGGCCTCGAGGCGTTCGATCGTGGCGAAGTGGTGCGCGCCCGCGCGCTGCTCAGTGATGCCCTGGACCAGGGCGCCTCGCACGACGTGGCGCTCGGCGTGATTGGCCGCATCGATCGCCTCGACGTGGGCCAGCGCATCTCGTCGCACGTGACGCCGGCCGGCCGCGAACGCGCCCGCGTCAGGCCGGCCGCCGCCGGTCAGCCCGCTGATGATCCCCGCTCGCGCAGCCTGGTGCGGTGGCTCCTGACGGCGGCGGCGATTGTGATCGTGGCCGCCATTTCGTTTGTCGTGGTCACGCCGAACGGCCTGGCCGACTGGTTCCCCGTCCAGGCCACCACGGGTGCGCCGGTGACCGCGTCGGTCACGCCGGCGCCGCTGCCCGTGCCGGCGCCCACTGAGACCTACCTGGTCCAGGGGCGCGCACTGTTTGGCAGCGGCAAGTTGCGCGACGCGCTGCGCGTGCTCGACCGCGTGCCGCCGGGCGATTCGCTGCGCCCGGACGCGGACCGCTTGCGCGGCGCGATCCAAACCGAGTTATTGGCGATTGCGACTGCCGAGGCCTCGGCGCCCGCGCCCGCCATCGCGTCCACAGAGCCGCCCCGCGAATGAAGTGCCCGAAGTGCGGTTACCTTGGGTTCGAGACCACCGACCGGTGCCGAAACTGCCAGTACGACTTCTCGCTGTCGCCATTCACTGAGCCCGATCTGACCCTGCGACAGGACCCCGCCTCGGAGTCGTCCGGTGACTTCGAGTTGCCGGCAATCAAGCGGCCACCCGATAACCTCGCGGCCGGAGCGCTGGATCTCGATCGCCTGTTTGGTGATGCCGAGTCCGGCCCCGCCTGGCCGGAGCTGCCACTCGGATCCGCGCGCGTCGCAACGCCCCCGGCGGCAGTCGCTTCAGAGTCCCCGCCCGTCGCGGTCGAACCGTCGGCCCGATCGGCGATGTCGCTCGCCGCGTCACCGGAGGCGATGGAGCCCACTCCGATGTCCGAGCCGGAGCACGAGTCACCAAGTGTCGGGGCGGATCCGAACGCGCTGCCGTTCGACGATGCGCCGCTGCTGCCACGGGCGGCGCGCACGCCGCTGGCGGTACGCCGCGCCCCCCCCGAGATCCCGCGCAACCGCCCACGGACCACGCGTCCCGTCCGCCTGGAGACGCCGCTGGCGTTCGAGCCGGCGCCGGTTCCGCTCAAGAGCGCCGAGGCCAGCGCGCAGGCTGCCAAAACCGTGGCGTCGTTGATGCAGTCGCCGACGCTGGCGGCGCGGGTCGGCGCCGGCTTGATCGACCTCGCCCTGCTCGTGGCCGTCGACGCCGCGGTGTTGTTTCTCACGCTTCGCATTTCCGGGCTGCAGACGACAATGGCAGATCTGCGGGTCATTCCGGTAGTGCCGTTCGCCGCGTTCCTTGGGCTGCTGGCCTTCGGTTACCTGGCGTCGTTCACCGTGGCCGGCGGACAAACCATCGGCAAGATGCTGCTCAGGCTGCGTGTCATTGCCGATGACGGCCGGCCGATCGATGCGGCCGGTGGCGTGTTGCGGGCGGTCGGCTGCATGCTGGTGCCGGCGACGCTGGGCCTGTCGTACGCGCCGGCGTTCTTCAGCAGCGATCATCGCGCCTTGCACGATCGCCTGGCTGGCACCCGCGTGGTCAGCGAATGAACCAGCTCGCGTTGTTTGTGGCCTCCTTTGGCTATGTCGGGTTCTTTCCGATCGCGCCCGGCACCGCCGGTTCGCTGGCCGCGCTGGCACTGTTTGCCTTTGTCCGCTGGGTGGGTATGCCGGCCTTCGAGTTGGGCACCCTCGTCCTGGTGCTCGTGGCCGGCATCTGGTCCGCCAACGGCGCCGAGCGCGCCCTCGGCCGCAAGGATCCCGGACCGGTCGTGATCGATGAAGTCCTCGGGATGTTGATCACGCTGGCGCTGCTGCCGGTGTCACTGGTCGGCGTCCTGGTTGGGTTCCTGCTGTTCCGGCTGTTCGATGTCGTGAAGCCGTACCCGGCCGGCCGCCTGGAGCACCTGCCCGGCGGCTACGGAATCATGCTCGACGATGCGATGGCCGGTGTCTATTCGCACTTCGTGCTGCGGTTGTGCATGTGGTGGATGCCGTCGTGGCTGATCGCCTAGACTCCCGTCCCTTCGACGCGGCGATCGTCGCCGTCGGCAGCGAACTGCTCACGCCCGAGAAGACCGACACCAATTCGCTCTTCATCACGCAGGTGCTGAACGACCTCGGCATCGCCGTCGCCTTCAAGTCGATTGTCGGCGACCATCGCGCTGAGCTCACGTCCCATCTCGCGCACGCCTTGCAGCGGCACCGCGTGGTCGTCATGACCGGTGGCCTTGGTCCCACCGACGACGACCTCACCCGCGAGGTCGTGGCGGGCCACCTGGGCCTGCCGATGCGCGAAGACGCCGCCATTGTCGAGTTCATCGAGCGGCGGTTTGCCTCGCGAGGTTGGAAGATGCCGGCCGTGAACCGGCGACAGGCCCTGGTCCCCCGCGGCGCGGTCGTCCTCGACAATCCCAACGGCACCGCGCCCGGCCTCTGGCTCGAGCACGAAGGGGCGGTGATCGCCTTGTTGCCGGGGCCGCCCCGCGAGATGAAGCCGATGATGGCAGGGGAGTTGCGGGCGCGACTGGCCGCCCTCGTCGGCGAGACGCGGCTATTTCGCCGCCTGGTACGCGTGTCCGGCAAGGGCGAATCGGCGGTTGAGGAAATCGCCCAGCCCATTTACTCGCGCTGGCTGTCGCACCACCCGCCGATCGACACGACCATTCTCGCCGGGCTCGGCCAGGTGGAGCTGCACCTGGTGCTCCAATCCGGCGACGCGGCGTTGGCGGCGGCGGCGCTGGACGTGGCGGTCGATGAGTTAGCGGACGCGCTTGGCCGGGACGTCGTCAGCACCAACGGCGCAACGCTCGAAGCTGCGGTTGGCGAGTTGTTGCGCGCGCGCGGCTGGCGCGTGGCGCTCGCCGAATCCTGCACCGGCGGTCTCGCCACCTCGCGGTTGACCGATGTGCCGGGGAGTTCCGCCTACGTCGAGCGCAGCATCGTGGCGTACAGCAACGAGGCCAAGGTTGACCTGCTCGGCGTGCCGGCGTCGTTGATCGAGCAACATGGTGCTGTCAGCGAGCCGGTGGCCGCGGCCATGGCCGAGGGCATTCGCGACCGCGCGGGCGTGCAGGTCGGCGTCGGCATTACCGGCATCGCGGGGCCCGGCGGCGGCACCGTCGAGAAGCCGGTCGGCACGGTGTGCATCGCCGTCGCCGGGGTCGCAACACACGTGCGGACGTTTCGTTTCCCTGGCGGGCGCGACATGGTCAAGGCGATGTCGGCCAACTGGGCCATCGACCTGGTAAGACGCGCGTTGCTGGAAGGCTGATGTCTGCGAGGGTCTTCGTCGCCATTGATGTCGGCGATGCGGTTCGCGCCGAGGCCGCCCGGGTCATCCAGGTGATCACCAACAGGCTCGACGCCGTGAAGACGCCGCCGAAGATCACCTGGGTCAAGCCCACGGCGTTGCATGTGACGCTGCGATTCATCGGCGAGGTTGACGAGGCCGCGCTGCCCGCGCTCTGCCAGCAACTGGCGCCGCCTTTCGAGATGGCGCCGTTCGAGGTCGAGTGGCGCGGCATCGGCGCGTTCCCGTCACCGCGTTATCCACGGGCGCTGTGGCTCGGGGTGGTCGCGGGCGGTTCGCCGCTTGGCGCGCTCGAGGCCGAGGTAAGCCGGCGGATCGCGGGCACGATTGATCCCGAGGCGCGGCCCCTGCTGCCGCATCTCACGCTCGGGCGCATCAAGATGACCGGTGCCGGCGTCGATTGGCCCAAGGTGCTGCAGTCGGTCGAGGTGCGCGGCGCGCGCTCGATGGTAGACCGCGTCACCCTGTATCGCAGCCATCTGTCACGACCCTTCGACGGGCTCAGGGTCGCCCCGAGCGCAGTCGAGGGGCGAGGGCCGCACTATACTGGACTGGTCAGTGCGCCACTCGTATGGACCTCCTTCCCGCCATCCTGATCGGCTACGCCGTCGGCTCGTTGCCGATCGGCTACCTCGTCGCGCAGATGGCGCGCGGCGTGGACCTGCGCCAGGTCGGCAGCGGTAACGTCGGCGCCGCGAACGTCTATCGCACGGGCGGTTGGCGCATGGGAGTGGCCGTGATGCTGGCCGATGTCGCCAAGGGCGCGGGCGCGGTGCTGCTGGTTGGCACGGGGCTGGCGGCAGTGGCGGCCGGAGTGGCGGCGGTGGTGGGCCACATTTATCCGGTCTGGCTGGGCTTCAAGGGCGGCAAGGGTGTGGCGACCGCTAGCGGCGTGTTCGGAGTGCTGGCGCCGTGGCCGACGGCAATTGCCGCGGCGGCGTTCGGATTAACGGTCGCCCGTACCCGCTTTGTCTCGCTCGGCTCCATCGTCGCTGCCGTGCTGCTGCCCGTCATCCAGTGGTCGATGCCGGGCCTGCGCGCGGTAGACATCGGCGCCACTATCGTGGCGGCTTTGATTCTGTTCCGTCACCGCGGCAATGCCGCCCGCCTACGGTCGCGAACCGAACGCGCATTGGGCAGATGACGCACACCATCGGAGTGTTGGGATCGGGTAGCTGGGGCACGGCGCTGGCCGTGCACCTCGCCCGAACCGGGCACGACGTCCGGCTGTGGGCGCGCGACGCGACGCTGGCCACGCAGATGGCGACGACGCGGGCCAACGCCACGTATTTGCCGGGCATCGAACTGCCGCCGGCACTGGAACCGACCCATGCGCTCGAAGACGCGCTCGCCGGCGCCGAGTTCGTCGTCGTCGCGGTGCCGTCGCACGGCGTGCGCGACGTGATGCGGGCGGCGAACCCGTTCCTGGCTGCGGGATGCAATCTGGTCAGTGCGACCAAGGGGCTTGAGCAAGGCTCGATGCTGCGCATGTCGGAAGTGATTCGCGCCGAGTGTGCGGACGGCGTCGAGGTCGTGGTCCTGTCGGGCCCGAGTTTCGCCATCGAGCTGGCACGCGAACTGCCAACCGCCATGGTGGCCGCTGGGGCGTCGTCTGCCACCGTGGAAGAGATCCAGGCCCACTTCCGGTCGAACACGCTGCGCCTCTATGGCAGCAACGACGTGGTTGGGGTGGAAATCGGCGGCGCCCTCAAGAACATCATTGCGATTGCCGCCGGTGTCGTCGAAGGCCTCGGCCTCGGCCACAACGCGCTGGCCGCCCTGATCACGCGCGGCCTGGCGGAATTGTCCCGGCTCGCGGTGGGCCTGGGCGCCCAGCGTGAAACCATGGCCGGTCTCGCGGGCCTGGGCGATCTCGTCCTGACGTGCACCGGCGACCTGAGCCGGAACCGGCAGTTGGGGATCGCGCTCGCGCGCGGTGAATCGCTGGCGCAGATCCTGGCCCGGACGAAGACCGTGGCCGAAGGGGTGCGCACGACCGAGGCGGCGCTGGCGCTTGGCCTCCGCCACGGGATCGAGCTTCCGATCGCCCAGGGAATGTCCGACGTGCTGGCAGGCCGTAGTGACCCGCAGGCCGCGATCAGGATCCTGATGGGCCGCAAGCAAAAGCTGGAACACGGGTAGAGGGATCTGACCAACGAAATGGGCCTTTTTGACAAATTGAAGCAAGGGCTGCAGCGCACGACGCAGCAGCTGGTCGACAAGTTCGAAGACATCGTGCGGCTCGCCGACACCACGGAGGCGCGTACTCGCGACATCGATGCCGAGACGGCCGAGGCGCTCGAGGAAGTGCTGCTGATGGCGGACGTCGGCGTCGCGGCGTCGGTCGAGATCGTCGGCGCGGTCACGCGGCGGCAACGCCGCGGCGAGAGCCTGCGCGAGCTGGTGAAGCAGGAGATGTTGCGCGTGCTCGAAGCCACGACGCCGATGGCACCGCCCACGGTGAAGCCGCACATCATGCTGATCGTTGGCGTCAACGGCGTCGGCAAGACCACCACGATCGGCAAGCTGGCCAACCAGCTGAAGCGCGAGGGCCGCACGCCGCTGATTTGCGCGGCCGACACCTTTCGCGCCGCGGCCGTCGACCAGCTGCAGATTTGGGCGGATCGCGCCGGCGTCGAGATGGTCCGCGCGCGCGAGGGGTCGGATCCCGCGGCCGTGGTGTTCGACGCGATCACGGCCGGCAAGGCCCGGCAGCGCGACGTCGTGCTGGTCGATACCGCCGGCCGGCTCCATACGCGCACCAACCTGATGAACGAGCTCGACAAGATCCGGCGGGTGGCCAGCCGCGAGGTGGCCGGTGCGCCGCACGAAGTGCTGTTGGTGCTCGATGCCACCGTCGGGCAGAACGGCCTGGCGCAGGCCCGCGAGTTCACCACGGTGGCCGGGGTCACCGGGATCGTGTTGACCAAGCTCGATGGCACGGCGAAGGGCGGTATCGCGGTCGCCATTGCGCACGACTTGAAGCTGCCGATTCGGTATATCGGCGTCGGCGAGGGCGTGGACGACTTGCTGCCGTTCTCGCCGCGCGAGTACGTCGACGCCATCTTCCAAGAGAAATGGTGAACGACGCCGATCACATGCGGCGCGCGTTGTTTCACGCCCGGCGAGCCGAGGGCGTCACGACGCCCAACCCCATGGTCGGCGCGGTGGTGGTCAGCCCCGACGGCATCGTCGTCGGCGAAGGCCGTCACCCACGCGTGGGCGAACCGCACGCCGAGGTGTTCGCGCTGCAGGCCGCGGGTGAGCGCGCGCGTGGCGCGACGATGTACGTGAACCTCGAGCCGTGTTGCCACGTCGGTCGGACCGGTCCCTGTACGGAGCGCATTATCGGCGCCGGCATCGCGCGGGTGGTGGCCGCCATGACCGATCCCAATCCGCTGGTCAGCGGCCGGGGGTTCGCGCAGTTGCGCGCGAGTGGCGTCCAGGTGGAAGTGGGGATGCTGGGCGATGATGCCGCGCGTCTCAACCGCGGGTTCACGACCGTGCAGACCGCGGGGCGGCCCATGGTGATTGTGAAGGCCGCCACCAGTCGTGACGGCAAGATCGCGGCGGCCCCCGGGGTGCGCACCGCGATCACCTCGGCGGCGGCCAATCGCCGGACTCAGCGCTTGCGCGGGGCCGTGGATGCCGTGGCCGTGGGGGCGGGCACGGTCCTGGCCGATGATCCCGTGCTGACGGCGCGCGACGCTTACCGGCTGCGCCCGCTGGCACGGGTGGTATTCGACCGCCGGCTGCGCACGCCGTCCACGGCGCGCCTCTTCTCGACGCTGGCCGCGGGCCCGGTCATAATCATCAGCACGGCCGAGATGGTGGCGCAGCAACCGGGCCAGGCCGACGCCTTGCGGGCAGCGGGCGCCACCCTGGTGGCAGGCACCGGAGACCTGGCCACCGACGTCCGGGCGCTGTTGGCGTGGGATATCTCGTCGCTCCTGCTCGAGGGCGGCGGCGCCATGCACGCCGCGGCCTGGCGGGCTCGCATCGTCGACCGCGTGATTATGATCGTGGCGCCCACCGTACTGGGTGAGCAGGGCGCCAAGGTGTTCGACGGATTGCCGGTGCCAATGTCGCAACTCATTCCAGTGCGGGTTGAGACGCTCGGGCCGGATGCCTGGATGGAAGCAGATGTTCACGGGGATCGTTGAGGCGGTCGGCGCGCTGGCCGACGTCACGGGCACCGACGGCGCATACCGCGTGCGTATCCACACGCCGCTCGCCAACGAGTTGAAGCTGGGCGACAGCCTCGCCGTGAACGGCGTGTGTCTGACCGTGATCCTGATTGACGGCGAACATGTGCTGGCCGACGTGGGCCCCGAAACCGCGCGGGTCACCACCTTCGGCGCGTTGCAGCGCGGACAATCGGTGAATCTCGAGCGGTCGCTCCGGTTCGACGGCCGCGTGGATGGCCACTTCGTGCTGGGCCATGTAGACGGCGTCGGCAGCGTCGAGGACGTCCGCCCCGAAGCCGAGTCGCATTGGGTGACAATTGCGTTTCCCCCGGGGCTTGCCGCGCATTTCATTCGCAAGGGCTCGGTGGCCGTCGACGGCGTCAGCCTCACCGTGGCCGGCCTTGGCGAGCGGCATTTCGACGTTCAGGTGATCCCGTTCACCTGGCAGTCGACGACGCTCAAGCTGCTGCGCGCAGGTGACAAGGTCAACCTCGAATGCGACCTGTTCGGGAAGTATGCTGTCCGTGCCATGGAAATCAGAACTCAGAAGTGAAGCCCATGCCGCTGAGCCACGACCAGGGCCGCAGACGATACAGATGAAGCGGATCAAGATGCCCAAGCCTCAAACCCCAAGCCCCAAGGCGGGCAGGATCACCATCGCCAAGGGCGCGCGACCGGCGTCGCCGTTTGCGACCATCGACGTGGCGGTGGCCGCCTATCGCCGCGGCGAGATGCTGATCGTCGTCGACGATGAGGATCGCGAAAATGAAGGGGACCTCACCATTGCCGCCGAGCACGTGACGCCGGAAGCCATCAACTTCATGATGACGTACGGGCGCGGATTGATCTGCATGCCCATGACCGCGGCCCGGCTCGATGAACTGAACATCCCCCTGCAGGTGCCGCAGCAGATGAACTCGACGCAGTTCGAGACCGCCTTCTGCGTTGGCGTCGAAGCCAAGCGCGGCACGTCCACCGGCATTTCGGCCCACGACCGGGCGCGCACGGTCTTGACGGCGATCGATCCGAAGACCAGGCCGGCCGACCTGGCGCGGCCCGGACACGTGTTCCCGCTGCGCGCGCGCGAGGGCGGCGTGCTGGTGCGCGCCGGCCAGACCGAGGCGGCCGTCGACCTGTCGCGGATGGCGGGGCTGGAGCCGGCCGGCGTGATCTGCGAGATTGCCAAGAAAGACGGCACCATGGCGCGCGTGCCCGAACTGGTGAAGTTCGCGCGCAAGCACAAGCTGCTGATGATCACGGTGGCCGATCTCATCCGCCACCGGATGCAGCATGAAGGCCTCGTCCAGAAAGCGGCGGAAGCGGACCTGCCGACCGATCTCGGTCCGTTCCGCATCCACGCCTACAACAGCCTCCTCGACAACATGACGCACGTCGCCCTGGTGGCCGGGGACATCAGTTCGGGCAAGGACATCCTGGTGCGCGTGCACTCGAAGTGCCTGACCGGCGACGTGTTCCAGTCGGCCCGCTGCGATTGCGGCGACCAGCTTGATGCCGCCATGCGGCGCATCGCCGCCGAAGGCCGGGGTGTGCTCCTGTATCTCAACCAGGAAGGGCGGGGGATAGGCCTCGCCAACAAGATTCGGGCCTATGCGCTGCAGGACCAGGGCTTCGACACGGTCGAGGCTAACGAGAAGCTGGGCTTCAAGCCCGACCAGCGCGACTACGGCATCGGCGCCCAGATCCTGCGTGACCTGGGGGTCCAGACCATGCGGCTGCTAACCAACAATCCCCGTAAGTTCGTGGGCCTGCAGGGGTACGGCCTTTCGGTGTCCTCGACCCTCCCGCTCGAGATCGCCGCTTCCGACACCACTCGTAAATATTTGAAAGTAAAGAAGGACAAGCTCGGGCACCGCCTCAAGTCGGTTTGACCGATCGCTTGAAGTTCATGTAGGATAAGGGTTTGCGCGGTGGAGGTTGGCCTCCGCTGTGGTGACCAACAGGCGAGTCTGAAGACCCGCCTCTACTAAAATGTTCGACGCGTTAAGTAATCGCCTGCAGGACGTCTTCCAGTCAATCAAGGGAGAAACACGTCTCACAGAAGCGACGGTTGAGAACGTCCTCCGGGAAATCCGGCTGGCGTTGCTCGAGGCCGACGTCAACTTCAAGGTCGTCAAGGCCTTCGTCGACCGCGTGCGCGATCGGGCGATGGACCAGGCGGTCCTCAAGAGCCTGACGCCGAGCCAGCAGGTCATCAAGATTGTCCGGGATGAACTGCTCGCGCTGTTCGGCGATGCGAAGGGCGGACTGAAGGAGACCGCGGCCCGGCCGCGCGTGATCTTGATGCTCGGGCTCCAAGGCTCGGGCAAGACGACGACGACCGGGAAGCTGGCGAAGTGGCTGACGAAGCAGGGCCGGCACCCGATCGTGGTGTCGACCGACGTGCGGCGTCCGGCGGCCATTCAGCAGTTGGCAATCGTCGCGCAGCAGGCCGGGGTGCGCGTGCACGATCCGGTGGGCAACCTGGACCCGGTAGCGCGCACGAAGAGCGCGCTCGCCGAGGCCAAGGCGGTCGGCAACGACGTGGTCATCGTCGATACGGCGGGCCGGCTGCACATCGACGACCAGCTCATGAAAGAGCTGGTCGCGATTCGGGATGTTGCGGAGCCGACCGACCTGCTCTATGTCGCCGATGCGATGACGGGGCAGGACGCCATCAAGAGCGCGGGCGAGTTCAACGCGCAGATGGGCGTCACCGGCGTCGTGCTGACGAAGATCGACGGCGACGCGCGCGGCGGCGCGGCCCTGTCGGTGGTTTCGGTCGTCGGCGTGCCGATTGCGTTTGTCGGCAGCGGCGAGAAGCTGGAAGACCTCGAACCGTTCCACGCGGATCGGTTCGTGTCGCGCATGCTCGGCATGGGCGACGTGCTGTCGCTGATCGAGAAGGCCGAAGAGGTCATCGACCAGGGCGACGCCGAGAAGCTGGAAGCGAAGATCCGCAAGGGCGGGTTCACGCTCGAAGACTTCCGCGATCAGCTGCGCATGCTGAAGCGGATGGGCCCGCTCGAAAAGATCATGGGCATGCTGCCCGGGATGGGCGGCATGAAGGAGTTGGCCGGCCAGAAGCCGGACGAGAAGCAGCTCTCGCGGATCGAAGCGATCATCAACTCGATGACGCCCGCGGAGCGGAAGCAGGCGGACATCCTCGATGGGAGCCGCCGCAAGCGCGTCGCGAAAGGCAGCGGCACGACGGTTGAGGACGTGAACCGTCTGCTGAAGCAGTTCGTGGAAATGCAGCGGATGCTGAAGATGGTGGGCCAGATGACGGGCGAGCCCATTGCCGCGGCACCGAAGAAGAAAAAGAAGAAGAGCCCGTTCAGCTTGATGCGTTAGTCGTAAGTCGGAGGGGCGCACCTGAGTGCGCCCTCGGTAACCAAGAAGCGCGGCCACGTTGTGCCGCAGGTAGAGAGTTCAAGATGTTGTCGATTCGCATGCGTCGTACCGGTTCGAAGAAGCGCCCGTTTTTCCGGATCGTGGTCTCCGAGGCCCGCTCGAAGAAGGAAGGTCAGTTCATCGACATCCTGGGCTTCTACAATCCCCGCACCAAGCCCGCCGTGTTCGAGATCGACAAGGACAAGGTCGCCCACTGGGTAAAGGTCGGCGCGCGGCCGTCGGATTCGGTGCGCACGTTGATGGCGAAGCACCTGACCCGCGACCGCGGCGTCGTGGTTGAGCCCGTGCCGCAGCAGACCACGGCCCAGCCCGCGGCCCCGACCGCCTAGGACATCCCGTGGCCGACCTCAAGGGACTCATCGAAGCCGTGGCGCGCGCGCTGGCCGACCAGCCGGACGCCGTCAGCGTGCGGGAATCGGAGCGCCGCGGTGCGACCGTGTACGAATTGCAGGTGGCCTCGGGCGACCTCGGCCGCGTGATCGGCCGGCAGGGTCGTACCGCCGCCGCGCTGCGCACGCTGCTGTCGAGCGCCGCCGAGGACGACGATCTGCGCGTCAGCCTCGACATCCGCGATCAAACCGGACGCAGCTAAGTCCCGTGGAGTGGGAGGCGGGCATCCTCGTGGGCGTGATCGCCCGGACGCATGGCAATCGCGGCGAGGTGATCGTGAATCCCGAGACCGACTTCCCGGAGGAGCGGTTTCGCAAGGGCGCCCGGTTGTGGACGCGCCGCCGGGGCGGCGAGCCGTCCACGCTGGACGTGGTCACGATGCGGATGCATCAGGGCCGCCCGGTGATCCTGTTCTCGGGCATCGGCTCGATGAACGACGCGGAGCTGCTGGCCGGCCAGCAGCTGCGCACCGACGAAGTCGAGACCGAGCTGCTCGATGAGGGCGAGTTCTTTCACCGCGACCTGATTGGGTGCGAGGTGGTGACCGAGGCCGGCGAGTTCGTGGGGCGCGTGACCGACGTGCTGGACGACAGCGCGCAGGCGCGGTTGGTGGTGGCGGGGAAGCGCAGCGAACTGCTGATTCCCCTCGCGGACCAGATCTGCACCGTGGACGTCGCGGCGAAACGCATCACGGTGCGCCCGCCCGACGGCCTGCTGGAACTGAACGGAGACTGGCGGTGAAGGTCGACATCATCACGATCTTTCCGCGCATGGTGGAAGCCGGCCTCGCGGAAGGCGTGGTGGGGCGGGCCCGGACCAGTGGACTGATCGACATCGTCGTCCACAACCTCCGTGACTACACGACGGATAAACATCACGTCGTGGACGATGTGCCGTTTGGCGGCGGCCCGGGCATGGTGATGAAGCCTGAGCCGTTTTTCGCCGCGCTCGCCGCTATTCGCGAGACGCGCGGGACGCCGGATGCGGTCGTGATGCTGACGCCGGCCGGGGTGCCGTTTACCCAGGCGGGGGCGCGGCGGCTGGTCGGGCTGGGCCACCTGGTGCTGCTGTGCGGGCGCTACGAGGGCATCGACGAACGGGTCCGCGAGGCGCTGGCGACCGAAGAGCTGTCGATTGGCGACTACGTGCTGTCGGGCGGCGAGATTGCGGCGCTGGCGGTCGTCGACGCAGTGGCGCGGCTGGTGCCGGGTGTCGTCGGCGACGAGCAGTCGGTTGAGGGGGATTCGTTTACGCGCGGGTTGCTCGATTACCCGCACTATACGAGGCCCGCGGAATTCGAGGGACGGACGGTGCCGCCGGTGTTGGTGTCGGGGCATCATGGCGAGATTCGCCGGTGGCGGCGCAACGCGGCGTTGGAACGGACGGCCCAACGGCGGCCCGACCTCCTGGCGGACGCGGCGCTCGACGCCGATGAACACGAGTGGTTGAGCAAAAGGAGCAAGTGATGACGACGATGGAGATGGTAGAGAAGGCGCAACTGGTCGAGCGGCCCCGCATGAAGGCCGGCGACACGGTGCGCGTGCACGTGCGCGTCAAGGAAGGCGACAAGGAACGCATCCAGGTGTTCGAGGGCGTCGTGATCGGCCTGCGCAGGGGCGGCAACCGGGCCACCTTCACCGTGCGCAAGGTGTCGTTCAGCCAGGGCGTCGAACGTATTTTCCCGATGCACTCGCCGACGATCTCCAAGGTCGAAGTGCTGCGCTCCGCCAAGGTCCGCCGCGCGAAGCTGTACTTCCTGCGCGACCTCAAGGGCAAGGCAGCCCGCATGAAGGAAGTCAAGAAGACGTCGTAGTCAGGGTGCCTGAGGTGCCTAACGTGCCTGGGGTGCTGGTGTGGCGAGAGTAAGCGCGCGCCGCACGTTCGAGAATGCGCTCCGGCGATACGGCTTTGTCTGTGTCGCCGGAGTGGATGAAGTCGGACGGGGATGCCTGGCCGGGCCGGTCATGGCCGGGGCCGTCGTGCTCGACCCGCAGCGGCGCATTGACGGCCTGGCCGACTCCAAGGCCCTGACCGCCGCACAGCGCGACCGATTGCACGACGAAATTGTCACCAAAGCCATCGCCTGGGCGGTGGTGTCGGTGACCCCGGACGAGATCGACCGCATCAACATCCATCAGGCCACGCTCCAGGCCATGCGCCGGGCCGTGCTGGCGCTGGCCCCCCTACCAGATGCAGTTTTGGTAGATGCCTTTCGAATTCCGTCATTGCCGATGGCCCAGCGCGGGGTGGTCGGCGGCGATCGCCGCTCGTCTGCCATTGCCGCGGCGTCGATCGTCGCCAAGGTGACCCGGGATCGAATGATGCAAGAGCTTCACCGCGCTGACCCGCGATACGGTTTCGACCGACATAAGGGATATGCGACAACCGAGCACCTGGCCGCCGTTGCCCGGTTTGGCTACTCGCCGCAGCACCGGCGATCGTTCCGGCCGGCGACGCTGTTTGATACCATTGCCTGAGGGTCGTAAATAGTGCCGCCGTTTGCTCGTGAAGCCGCGCTGAAGAGTGCGGAAAAAGCACTCCGACAGGGCCGCATTGATGCGGCTATCGTGGAGTACGTCAAGGTAGTCGAAGCTCAGCCGCGCGACTGGAACAGCGCCAATGCCCTGGGCGACCTCTACGTGCGGGCCAACCAGCTCGATAAGGGCCTCCAGCAGTTCACGCGCATTGCCGACCACCTCGCCGAGGAAGGGTTCTATTCAAAGGCGGCGGCCCTTTTCAAGAAGATCCTCAAGCTCAAGCCCGACGATGAGTACGCCCTGTTGCAATCGGGCGACCTGGCCGCCCGTCAGGGCACCCTGGCGGACGCGAAACAGTACTTCCAGACCGTCGCCGACCGCCGCAATGCCCGCGGCGACAAGCAGGGCGCGGCGGAAATCGCCATTCGCCTGGGGACGCTGGATCCCGACGACCTCGAGGCCCGCCTGCGCGCGGCCCACCTGGCGGCCGAAACCGGCGATGCCGCGACCGCGCTCCGGGAGTTCCGCGACGTCGCCGCGCGCTACGAGAAGCAGGACCGCGGCGCCGACGCGCTGACGGCTCTGCAGGCGGCCTTTGACCTCGATCACTCAGACGACGAGACGCGGACGCGGCTGTTTGTCGCCTACCTGGCGGGCCAGACGCCCGACCTGGCGCGCAAGGTGGCCCGTGGCGCCGCTGAACTGAAACAGGTCGCCGCGGCCTTTGCCCAAGCCGGGCAGGGCGACCTGTCGCTCGAGGTGCTCGGGGAGGTGGCGGCGGCCGATCCCTCGGACCTCAAGGTTCGCGCCGGGCTGGCCATGGCGTACGTCGCGCGCGGCGACCTCGACCAGGCGCGCACCTATCTTTCGGCCGAGACCGCGGGGACGGACCCCGCCCTGTGGATCACGCTGGGTGAGATGGAGCTCACGGCCGGCCGCACCAGCGAAGGCCGCGCCGCGATCAAGCAGGCGCTGACGCTCGATCGCAACCAGGCGCAGGCGGCCGTCGTGGTCGGCTGCCGCCTGGCCGAGTCGAACGCGGAGGCGGGGTACGAATGCATTGAGGCGGTGGCCGATGCGGCGCTCGAGGACGGCGATTACGCTGCGGCCGCGGTGTCGCTGCACGAGTTCAGCATCCGCGTCCCGACCCACCTGGTGGCCCTCATGCGGCTGGTCGAGATCTGCGTGGACGGCGACCTCGAAGTCACCATGTACGAGGCACAAGCGCAGCTGGCCGACGCCTACTTGAACGTCGGCCGCGGTCTCGAAGCGCGCATCATCAGCGAGGATCTCGTCGCGCGCGAGCCGTGGAACCGCGCCAACCTCGATCGGTTCCGCCGCGCCCTCGTGATGCTGGGCGAAGCCGATCCCGACGCGATCATTGCCGATCGCCTGAGTGGCGACAGTCCGTTCCTGGCCAGCGAGAAGATGGACCTGAACGAAGGCGTGTCGTTCGATACGCCGCCGCCGGTTCCCGAACCGCCGCCCGCGCCGGCCGCGAAGGCCACGCCCAAGGCCGCGTCCAAGGCCGCGTCCAAGGCCGCGCCGGTGGAGACGTCCGCGGATTCCGGCGCCATGGAGGCCATGGAGATCGATCTCACCGATGCCCTGGCCGATCCCCCGGCGCCCGCGGCGATGGCGTCTCCCGCGCCGCGATCGCTCGACCAGGTGTTCCGTGGCTTGCGCGACGAGTCGAATCGCCAGTCGGCCGAAGAGGCGGCGGCCGAACAATACCGGCTGGCGCTGACGTATCGCGAGATGGGCATGACCGAGGACGCGATGAAGGCGCTCGAGGGGGCGACCCGGTCGCCGCGGCAGCGGTTCGACGCGGCCTCGATGCTGGGGCGGTTGTACCTCGAACGCAAGGACATGGTGCACGCGATCGAGTGGCTGGAGCGGGCCGCGGAAGCGCCGGCGCCGACCGCCGACGCCGGCCGCTCGCTCTTGTACGATCTCGCCCAGACGCTCGAACTGGTGGGCGAGAGTTCGCGCGCGCTGGCGGTGTTCGTCGAGCTCGAATCCGAGTCCGGCGGGTATCGCGACGTATCGGGGCACATCGACCGGCTCTCCAAAGTCCAAGCCCGGGGCTGATTTCTGTTCAGGCGCCTTCTCTTCGTCGCCCTCCTGCTCGAAACCGGCCTCCTGTTGGTGTTGATCCCGTGGTCGACCTTCTGGGAACGCAACTACTTTGTGGAATGGTCGCCGGCGATCGAGGCGATGCTGACCAGTAACTACCTTCGGGGCGCCATCAGCGGCCTCGGGTTGGTCAATATCGCCGCAGCGCTGGTCGAACTGGTCGACACGCTCGCCTCCCGTGCCTCCCGGCCCTCGGCTGTCGACCAGCCATGATCTTGTGCCTCGTCACCGACCGGCGGCGCCTTGGCGCGGCGCTCGGGATCGAGGCGGGCGCGTGGCACGAGGCGCTGCGGACGCAGGTCCGGGCGGCCGCCCAGGCGGGCGTGGACCTGGTGCAGGTTCGTGAACCCGATCTCGAAGCCGCGGCCCTGGCGGACCTGGTTACCGCCATCGTCGGCGACCTCAGGGGAACCGCGACTCGGGTACTGGTGAATGACCGACTCGACGTCGCCTGGGCCGCAGGCGCTGCGGGCGTTCACCTGAAGGAGCAGTCGTTTCCGGTCGATTCCGTCCGCCAGGTGACCGCTCCCGGATTCTGGATCGGCCGGTCAGTTCACAGCGCGGCTTCTGCGGTTTCTGCGTGCAATGCCGATTACCTGATAGCCGGCACGGTGCAGCCGACGGTTTCGAAGCCGTCGAGGGGGTGCCTGGGTTGGGAAGGGTTGGCGACAGTGGTGACGGCGGCAGCGGGGCAGCCGGTGCTAGCGATTGGCGGGATCGATCTGCCATCGATTCCTCTCGTGGCGGCTCGTGGCGCAGCCGGCGTTGCTGCCATCGGCGCCTTCATTCCTTTCAGCCGAGAACCCTTGTCGGAGTTTGTGCAAGCACGAGTCATCGACATGCGTTTGGGGTTTGACTCGGAGCATTCGGTTTTCTAATATGTCATTCTGCCCCTCGGAAAGATAGACAGTTCTGGCAATTAACCCAAGCTCGTCCACTGCAGCATTAGCGATGCAACGTCCGCTCGCTCCGGCGAACCGTCTCAAGTTGGCCCGCGAAGCCAAGGGCTTGTCGTGCCGGCAGCTCGCCGAGATCACGAAGCTGTCGTTGCGTACGATTGAATCGCTCGAAGGCAACCGCATTTCGGAATTGCCAGACGGCATCTATCGCCGCTCGATCGTGAAGTCGGTCGCCAGCGAGGTCGGCCTCAATCCCGACGAACTGTTGCGCGAGTTCATGGCGGCGCATCCCGACGACTTACCCTTGCCGGTGTCGGCCACGGTAGTGCTCTTCCCGGAACCGTCGCGCCCGCTGCAGCGGATCCTTGCAATTGCCGGCGCCATCCTGCCGTTGCTCGCCGGGGTGGCCTACTTTGGTTGGCCGGCGCGCGCCGGCGAGGACCCGGCCCAAGTCGAGTCGGTGCCGGCCCCGGCGCGCCGTGCCGAAGTGCTGCCGGCCGGCGGCTTCACTGAAGCCTCGCTGGCGTTGCCGCGGCCGGTGCTCGTGACGCTCACCATGTCGTCCCGATGCCAACTGCGGATCGTGGCCGACGGCCGCGAGATCCTGGCCCGCATGGTCGAGCAAGGCGAGACCATGCCCATCGAGCTCGGCGACGAGCTGTGGTTGTTGGGTGACAACGCGTCGGCCGTGCAGTTCAGCATCAACGGGCAGGCGGGCCGAGCGCTCGGCGTGCCCGGTGAGGTGTTATCGGTGCGCATCGGCCGCGACGACTACGAAGACTTCCTGGTCCGGCACTGATGGCCGCCGGCCTCGGCAGCCCGCTGCTGGATTTCTTCAAGCGTGGGGAAGTGGCTCGCGACGTGCGCCTGCTGGCGGCCCAGGGCGCGGTCGCGCCGCGGCCGCTCGAGCAACTCGGCATCCTGATGATCCTCACCTCGGACGCCGATTCCGAGGTCCGCGACATCGCCAATACCACGCTGGGCTTGCTGCCCCCGGAACTGCTGGCGAGCTTCATCGCGCGCTCGGACGTGCCCCTGGAGGTGCGCGAGTTCTTCATCGCCCGCGGCATCACGCCCTCGGCCACCCCGGCTCCCGACTTCGACGAGCCGCTGCTCGACACCGACGAGTCGGGGCTCGAGTTCGCGCAGCAAGAAGAGGAGTCGGCGCTCACCTTCGGCCAGCGCCTCGCGAACATGGGCGTGCCCGAAAAGTTGAAGTGCGCGATGAAGGGCACTCGGGAAATGCGGTCGGTGCTGATTCGCGATCCCAACCGCCTGGTGGCCTCGGCCGTGCTCAGCTGTCCCAAGGTCAACGAGGCCGAGGTCGAGGCCTTTGCCAAGATGGGCAACGTCTCGGAAGACATCCTGCGCACGATCGCCAACACGCGCGCGTGGACGAAGAACTACGCGGTGGTGCTCAGCCTCGTGAAGAATTCGAAGACCCCGGTGGCGATGTCGATGAACCTGATGCAGCGCCTTACCGAGAGCGACGTGAAGAAGGTGGCGGCGGACCGGAACGTCCCCGAGGCGCTGCGGTTGGCCGCGAAGAAGCGCGCGGCGGCGAACCGGGCGTAGCGACGCCACCGCGGTGGGCCTGCGCCCATTCCGACCGCATCTGCGACAACCCGTCCATGTAGACCGCGGCCCGGTCACGTTCCTCCTCGGTCGGCAGCGTCTTCAGCAAGTCGATCGCCCGCTCGACATCACGCTGGATGGTGGCCTTGGTGGCACCGTAGTAGAGCTTCTTGATTTCCGCGACCGCGTCCATGGCAGGGATTATACGGGGTCAGACCCCTACGCGCGATTGCGCCGCAAGACCCTACGAAACTTCCCCAGCGGCAAGGTGTTGAGCACGTCGTCCTTGGTCAGCCAGGCGCGGCGGGCGGTCAGCACACCCCAGCGGGTGTAGCCGAGCGCGTCGATTTCGTGCGCGTCGGAGTTGATGGCGATCTTCACGCCGCGATCCCGCGCCAGCCGGGCGTGGCTGTCGGAGAGGTCGAGCCGGTAGGGTTGCGAGTTGATCTCCAGCGCCACGCCGTTGGCGGCCGCCGCGTCGATCACCTTTTCGATGTTGACGCGCGACGGATCACGGCGCAGCAGCATGCGGCCCGTCAGGTGGCCGATGATGTCCACCGACGGGTGCTCGATCGCCGTGATGATCCGGGCCGTCATCTCGGCTTCGTCCTGCTGCATGGCCGAGTGGACCGAGGCGACCACCAGATCCAGGCCGGCGAGGCAGTCGTCGGCCAGATCGAGACGGCCGTCGGCGAGAATGTCGCACTCGATCCCGGCCAGTACCGTGAAGCCCTTGAGCGTCGCGGAATACGCGCGAATGCGCTCCGCCACGGCGTAGGTGCGGGCCTCGTCCAGGCCGTTGGTCATCGCCAGCGACTGGGTGTGATCGGTGATCGCAATGTACTCGAGGCCGCGGGCCACGGCGGCCGCCACCATCGTTTCCAGGCTCTCGCGGCCATCGGATTCGGTGGTGTGCATGTGCACGTCGCCGCGCAGGTCCTCGTGCTTGATGAGGGCGGGCAGGGCCTGTTGGCCCGCTGCTTCGAGCTCGCCGCGGTTCTCGCGGAGTTCAGGCGGGATCCAGGCGAGGCCCAGGGCTTCGTAAATGCCCTCCTCGGTCGGGCCGGCGATGGCTTGGTCCTTGGCGTCGAACAAACCGTACTCGTTGAGCTTCCAGCCGCGTTCGAGTGCGCGGTCGCGCAGGGCGATGTTGTGCGCTTTCGATCCCGTGAAGTACTGGAGCGCAGCGCCCCGCTGATCGGGCTGCACGATGCGCAGGTCGGCCTGGTAGCCGCCCCGCAGTAAGACGCTGGCCTTGGTTGGCCCGTGGCCGAGGATCCGCTCGACGGTGGAATAGGCCACGAATGCATCCGCCAGCGTGTGATCGGCGCCGGTGGCCAGCAGGTCGAGGTCACCGCTCGTCTCGGCGCCGCGGCGCACGCTGCCCACGGTCACGATGGTGGCCGCCGGCGCGTGCGTGGTCAGGTCGGCGATCAGGGCATCGGCGACCTCGGTTGACCTGTGCAGCAGGTGGCGGCCGGCATGGCGCTGCCGCTCGTCGAGCGCCTTCAGGATGAGCTCCTCTTTCTTGGCGCCCATGCCCTTGAGTCCGCGGATGCGGCCCGTCCTCGCGGCCTGGCCCAGGTCGTCGAGGCTCTTGATGTGCAGTTCCTTGTAGAGCATCGCGACGGTCTTCGGACCGACGCCCTGCAGCCGCAAGACCTCGAGCAGCGTTTCGGGAAACTCCTGCAGCAACGCCTGGCGCACCTCGCAGGTGCCGGTGGCCGCGATGTCGCGAATGCGCGTGGCGAGGTCCTTGCCAATGCCCGGCCAGGCCCGCAGGCCGGCTTCGTCCAGGCCCGCTGCGGCTTCGGCGGCATGCGACACTACGTCGGCGCCATTGCGGTACGCGCGAATCTTGAAGGGGTTCTCGCCCTTCAGCTCGAGCAGGTCGGCAATCTCCAGCAACACGCGCGCGATGGCGCGATTGTCCAGGGGCGCAGGCCGGGGCGGGCTCATTCCTCGATCACGCTCAGGCCGGTAGTTTCGATCTGGAAGTCCAGGATGCGCGCGCCGCCGTCGGCGAGCGCCTCGCGGACCGCCGGCACCTGTTCCGGGGGCGCGATGCAAACCAGGCACCCGCCGCCGCCCGCCCCGCAGACCTTGGCGCCCTGGGCACCGGCGGCCAGGGCGCGCGCGATCAGCCCGTCAATGGCGTTCGTGGTGACCCCGGGCGCCAGGCGCTTGCGATTGTCCCACTCGGTGGCGAGGCACTGCGCCGTCGTGTCCCAGTCGCCTTGGGTCAGGGCCGCACGCATGGCGGCCGCCGTGTCGCGAATGCGCTCGAAGCAATCGAAGATGTGCCGGTCGCCATCAATGTGCCGCTTCGTGATCTCCCAGTTATTGGTGCCCGAGTTGCGCGGCTCCCCGGTGTAGCAGAGCACCAGGCGCCGCTGCAACTCGCCAGGGTCGACGTCAAGTGCGACCCGAACCGGCCGGCCGGCTTCGAGTTCCAGGGCCGCGATACCGCCGTACATCGCCGGCCGGTAGTCCTGCAGGCCCGTCGGCACGTTGATGACCTGGGCCTCGACATCCTTTGCCACCTCCATGAGGGTCTCGGGGTCGAGGTCGTGATGGGTGAAACGCGCCAGGGCCCCACAGATGGCGATGTTCAGGGCGGAGGAGCCGGCGATACCGGCGCCGGCCGGCGACTCCCCGCGAGTGGTCAGCCGCAGTCCGTGCGCGCCAAAGCGGTGCGCCAGGCGGCCCAGCAAGGGCAGGGTCGCGTCATCCCTGAGCTGATCGGCCGGGAGGTTCACCATGCGATCGGTGTCTTCGGAGATCAATTCGATCCGTTCGTCGGGCCGGGGCTCGATCCAGGCGTGCGCCCGCAGGCTGATGGCGATGTGCAGCGTCTGCGCGCCCGGGTGGAACAGGTACAACGGCCAGATGTCGATGGTGCCACCGGCCAGATCGATTCGTGTCGGAGCGGACGCTGAGATACGCACGACGCAATTATAATTCCCATACCGGTATGCCTTTAGCCACGCGACGCGACCTCGGCCAGTTCCTGATCGGCAGCATTCCCGAGCGCACCATGCCGGTCGAGATGCGGTCGCTGGCGCGGGAGTTCGACCTGGGCGGTGTCATCCTGTTCAGCCGCAACATCGAAGCGCCAGAGCAGGTGGCGGAACTGGCCGCCGAGTGCGAAGCGCTTGGCCGCACAAGCCCGGCCTGGGTGAGCGTTGACCAGGAAGGTGGCCGCGTCGCGAGGTTGAAGGAGCCGTTTACCAAGTGGCCGCCCATGGCTACGCTGGGCCGCGCCGGGCGCGAGGAAGGCGCGGCGCTCGCCGAGCGGTTTGCCAACGCGCTGGCCGGCGAGCTGCGCGCCGTCGGCATCACGCTGGACTACGCGCCGGTCCTCGATATTCACACCAACCCCAAGAACCCGGTGATCGGTGATCGCGCGCTGGCGGAGCGGGCTGACGACGTCGCCCGGCTGGGACGCGTGATCATCAAGACCCTGCAGGCCGCCGGCGTGTCGGCGTGCGGCAAGCATTTTCCCGGCCACGGCGATACCAGCACCGACTCGCACTTCGAGTTGCCGCTGGTGGAGCATCCGCCCGATCGGCTGCACGCCATCGAGTTCGAGCCGTTCCGCGCCGCCATCGCCGAAAACGTCGCCTTCATCATGACCGCCCATGTCCTGGTGCCGTCACTGGACGACCAGCGGCCCTCGACCTTGTCGCCGAAGGTGGTGCAGCAGCTCCTGCGCGACGAGCTGGGCTTCGAGGGCGTCATTCTGAGCGACGACCTCGAGATGAAGGCCGTCAGCGCCCGCTACCCGGTGCCCGAGTCGGCGGTCGAGGCGATCCGTGCCGGCTGCGACGGCATCCTGGTGTGCAGTGGCGACCTCGATCTGCAGGCACGGACCCTCGAGGCGCTGGTCCGGGCCGTGGAGTCGGGGGTGATCACCGCGGCCCGTTGTGACGATGCGTTCGCGCGCCTTCGGCGAGCGAAGGAACGTTTCCTGATGGGCGACCGGCCCAATGCGGCGCGCCGGATCCGCGACTTGCGCCAGGTCCTCGGATGCCAGGAGCACCAGCTGGTGGCGGCCGAAA
Organism: Vicinamibacterales bacterium; assembly: GCA_038213735.1. Taxonomy (GTDB): domain Bacteria; phylum Acidobacteriota; class Vicinamibacteria; order Vicinamibacterales; family UBA2999; genus 12-FULL-67-14b. The sequence continues at coordinate 36,906 of JBBQSP010000033.1, forward strand.
TGGCGGCGTTCTTGTGATTGCGCTCCGTCGGCTGCAATCGGGCGACCGCGTCGCCCTGGTTGCCCCGGCCAGTTCGTTCCCCGCCGAAGAGGTCGCCGCCGGTGTCGCCGAACTCGCGCGGCTGGGCTTCGAGGCCGTGTACGACGAGTCCCTCTTCGCCAGGCAACGTTTCGTGGCCGGTTCGGCTGAGGTGCGTGCCCGCGCCATTCACCAGGCCTGGGCCGACCCATCGATCGCCGCGTTGATTGCCATGCGCGGTGGCTACGGCAGCGCGCACGTGCTGCCGTTGCTGGACGCGACCCTGTTGCGCGGCGCGCCCAAGGCGCTGATCGGCTACAGCGACATCACCGCGCTGCTGTCGTTCTACCAACGCCACGGCCTGAATGCGATTCATGGGCCGATGATCGACCGGCGCTTGTCGCAGGGGCCGTCGGCCTACGACGAGGATTCGTTTCGCCGGGTGATGATGACACCGGAGCCGGCGGGGGAGATGCGCCCCCCGGCGCTCGAGGTGTTGCGGACAGGACGCGCGACCGGGCAACTGACTGGCGGAACCATCACGCAACTGGTGGCGTCGCTGGGCACGCCGTGGGCGTTCGACGCGCCGGCGGGATGTGCCCTGTTCCTCGAGGACATCGGCGAGCGGCCGTACCGCATCCACCGCATGCTCACGCAACTCGCCCAGGCGGGCGTCTTCAATCGCGCCAGCGCGGTCGTGTTTGGCGAGTTCCCCGGCTGCGACGAGCCAGGTGGGGACCCGGCCATTCGCGACGTACTGCGCGACTTCACCGCCGGCTTCGCCGGTCCGGTCTTGTTTGGATTTCCCTCCGGCCATACGGCCGGCGCGACGTGGACGCTGCCGTTCGGCGTGCGCGCCGACATCGTCGGTGAGTCTTCCCCCGTAGTCATCATTACCGAGGCGGCGGTTTCATAGTGGCGCGAATTCATTTGATTGGTGTGTGCGGGACGGCCATGGCAACGCTGGCCGCGTTGTTGAAGCATGCCGGGAATGACGTGAGCGGGTCCGACGAGCATGTCTATCCCCCGATGAGCGACTTCCTGGCCGCCGAGGGCATCACGGTGCTCGAGGGGTATCGGCCCGAGCACGTCGCCGGCGCGCTCGATCTGGTCGTCGTCGGCAACGCGATTTCCCGCGGTAACGCCGAGCTCGAAGCCGTGCTCGATGGCAACCTGCGCTACACCTCGCTGCCTGAGGCAATTCGCGATCACTGGTTGTGGGACGCGCAGTCGATTGTCATTGCCGGCACGCACGGCAAGACCACGACCACGTCGCTGACCGGGTGGTTGTTGACGGCAGCTGGTGCCGACCCGACCGTGCTGGTGGGCGGCATCGCCCGTAACTTCGGCGCCGCCGGCGCCAGCTACCGCCTCGGCAATGGGCGCGCGTTTGTCATCGAAGGCGACGAGTACGACAGCGCCTACTTCGACAAGACGGCCAAGTTCCTGAAGTACCTGCCCGACATTGCGGTCGTGAACAACATCGAGTTCGATCACGCCGACATCTACGCGAATTTGGACGAGGTGCGCCTCGCGTTCAAGCGGCTGGTGAACCTGGTGCCGCAGAGTGGCCTGACGCTGCTCGGCGCGGATAGCCCCGATGCCGCGGCGTTGGCGCCCGTGGCCCGCAGCCGCGTGCAGACGTTCGGCCTCGGCGAGGGCGCCGATTGGCGTGCCCTTGACATCACCTCCGGCACGGACACGGCGTTCACGGTCGTCCACGAGGGGCGAGACCTGGGTCGCTTCCGCATGGTGATGTTGGGCGAGCACAATGTGCGCAACGCCCTGGCGGCGATTGCCGTTGGCGTGGCTCTCGGTCTCGACCTCGACGCCCTAAGGGAAGGGCTGGCCAGCTTCGCGGGCATCAAGCGTCGCCTAGAAGTCGTCGGCGAGGCGCGTGGCGTGACCGTCTACGACGACTTCGCGCACCACCCGACCGCGGTTGAGGAAACCCTGAAGGCGCTCCGGCGCTCGATCGGCACGCGTCGCATGTGGGCGATCTTCGAACCGCGCTCGGCCTCTTCGTGCCGCAGCGTCTTTCAGGGTGACTTCGCCCGCGCCTTTGCCGGCGCTGACCAGGTCGTGCTGGCGTCCATCTTCCGATCGAGCCTGCCACCGGAGGAACGGCTGTCGGAGGTCAAACTCGTCGCTGACCTCGGCGCCGCCGGCGTGGCAGCCCGGCACTTGCCCACGGTTGATGCGATTGTCGACGCGGTTTCGAAAGAGGCGAGTGACGGCGATGTCATCGTGGTGATGTCGAATGGCGGGTTTGGGGGCATTCACGGCAGGCTGCTGGACGCCTTGCGATGAGGGTTCGCGAGTGCGGGGATTCGATGCTGCTGGTCGAGTTCGAGCCGGTGATCGATCCGGTCGTGAACGAGCGGGCCATCGCGCTGGCCGCACGGTTGCGCGGCCGGAACATGCGCGGGGTGCGCGATGTAGCCCCGGGATATTGCACGGTCGGCGTCCACTTCGACCCCTTGCAGACCGACCTCGCCGCCCTCGAACACGCGATTGCCGATGATGGCGGCGCGGTGGCCGAGATCGAGTCGCTGGCCACGCCCACGCCGATCGAGATCGGTGTGCACTACGGCGGCCCGGACGGCCCGGACCTCGCCGCAGTGGCGGCGTACGCGGGCTGCACCGAGGACGAGGTGATCGAACGCCATGCCGGCCGTGTCTATCGTGTCTACATGCTCGGATTCGTGCCGGGGTTCGCGTACATGGGGCGGGTCGAGCCGAGGATTGCCGCGCCGCGGCACCGCGTGCCGCGCGAGCGCGTGGCGGCCGGCTCGGTGGGCATCGCCGGCCTGCAAACCGGTGTCTACCCTGTGGCCAGTCCGGGTGGGTGGCAGCTGATCGGCCGCGCGGAGCGCGTGATGTTCGATCCGGACCGCACTCCGCCCAGCTTGCTTTCGGCGGGCGACCTGGTCAGGTTCGTCCCCATCCCGGGGCGCCGTTCATGAACCAGGGGGCGCTGGAGGTCATGAAGCCAGGGCTGCTGACGTCGGTGCAGGACCTCGGCCGCTATGGTCATCAGTCCGTCGGCGTGCCGGTCGCGGGCCCCATGGATACGTTTTCGCATCGCCTCGCCAACCATTTGCTAGGGAACGATCCGGACGCGGCGGTGCTGGAGATCACCCTGATCGGTCCCGAGCTGCTCATCGAAGCCGAGACCACGATGGCCATCGTGGGCGCGCTGTTCGAGGTGACGTGCGACGGGCGGCCGGTGCCGATGGGAGCGTCGTTTGGCGTGCAACGCGGCCAGCGGCTGAAGTTCGGCCGGATCGTGCAGGGCGCTCGCGCGTACCTGGCAGTTGCCGGCGGGTTGCTGACCGGGGTCGTGCTTGGCAGCCGGGCCACGCACCTGGTGAGCCGAATGGGCGGCGTCGAGGGCCGAGCGCTGCAAACGGGCGACCGGTTGGCGGTCATGGATCGGCCCGGGCCCCGGCCGGCACGTAAGGCCATTGGGCTGACCTTGCCGACCGGCGGCCGGGCGCGCCTGCGCATGATCGCCGGACCGCAAGACACCTGGTTTCATCCTGATTCGCTGAAGGCCCTGGCCGGCGTGAGCTTCCGGATCTCGCCGCGATCGAACCGCATGGGATATCGCCTCGAGGGGCCACCGCTCGTGCGCACGCGCGAGGCAGAGTTGATTTCCGAGCCGGTCGGGATGGGCGCAATCCAGGTACCCTCGGCAGGCGAGCCGATCCTGCTGATGGCGGATCGACAGACCGCTGGCGGATATCCCAAGGTCGGTCATGTGATTGCGGCGGACCTGCCGCTGGCGGCGCAGCTGGCGCCCGGCGACTTCATCGAGCTGATCCTCTGCTCGCGACAGGAGGCGGTGGCGGCCTTGATTGCCCGCGAGCGCCAGCTGTTGCGCTACGCCGACCTGAAGGACGCGTCGTGAGCGCGCTATCCGACAACCTGGCGGCGGCCTTCGGGGCCGAACGGATTACGGTCGATGCGCCGCTGGCGCCGCTGACGACGTTCAAGGTCGGTGGACCGGCCGACGTGTTGTTCGAACCGGTGAACTCCGACGAACTGCTGAAGGCACTGGCGATTGCGCGAGCGGCGGGGCAGCCGGTCACCATGCTGGGAGGCGGGTCGAACGTGCTGGTCTCTGACCGCGGCGTGCGCGGCCTCGTGATTCGCCCACGGGGCGGGGCGGTCAACGCGGTGGGCGATCGGCTGGTGCGGGCCGACGCGGCCGTGACCATCAATGGATTGGTCCGGTGGACGATCACCCACGGCTACGCCGGCCTCGAGGCCTGGGCCGGCACGCCGGGTACCGTCGGTGGCGCCATTTACGGCAACGCGCATTGGCAGCAGACCAACATCGGCGACCTCGTCGAGAGCGTGCGCCTCGTCAGGCCCGACGGCACCTTGCTGCAGGCGCCGGCGGATCGCATGGAGTTCGACTACGACTATAGCCGCCTGAAGCGGACCGGCGAGATCGCGCTGTGGGCGGCGTTCCGGGTCGCGCCGGGCGCCGACCCGGCCGCGCTGCGTCTGGTGGCGCGTGAATCGCTGGCGTTCCGGAAGCGCACGCAGCCGTTGGCGTCGCCGAGCGCGGGCTGCATCTTCATGAATCCCGATCCGTCACGCGATCGCATTCCCGAGGGCATTCCGCCCTCGGCCGGGGCGCTCGTCGATCGCGCCGGCCTCAAAGGGGCCGCTCGCGCCGGCGCTCGCGTTTCGCCGACCCACGCCAACTTCGTAATCAACGACGGTACGGCCACCGCGGCCGACATCAAGGCACTCGTCGACGAGTGTCGGTCGGCCGTGAAAGAACGCTTCGGCGTCACCCTGCGAGATGAGATCATCTGCCTAGGCGAGTTCTGACCCATGTCTACACTTGTGATTGAAGGCGGCCATCGCATCGAAGGCCGGATCGACGTTGAAGGCAACAAGAACGCGGCACTGCCGCTCATGGCCGCGTGCCTGTTGACGCCCGAGTGGTGCACGCTTCGCAACATGCCTCGCATTGCCGACGTCGAAGTGATGGCGCGGCTGCTGCTGGACCTTGGCGCCGAGGTCGAAGGGATTGGCAGTACGACCTTGCGCATCCGCTGCACCGAGGTAACCAAGGACGAGCCCGATAGCGCGCTCGTGGGGCGGTTGCGTGGCTCGGTGTTGTTGCTGGGCCCGCTCCTGGCGCGGCGCGGCCGGGCGTTTGTGGCGCCTCCCGGGGGAGATTTTCCGGCTCGCCGCACGATCAAGACGCATCTGGAAGCCCTGACCGCTATGGGCGCACGCGGCGTGGCCGGCTCCGGGCATCGCCTGGAGGCGCCGAGCGGCTTGAAGGCCGCGTCGATTTACCTGGATGAAGCGTCGGTCACCGGAACCGAGACCGCGATGCTCGCGGCCGCGGCCGCGATCGGCGTGACCGAGATCCGCCATGCGGCGTGTGAGCCGCACGTGGTCGAACTTGGCGAGTTCTTGCGGGCGATGGGCGTGGGCGTGAGCGGCGAGGGATCGCACACGATTCGCATCGAGGGCGTCGACAAACGGTCGGGCGCCGAGAAGACTCTCTACGGCGACTACATCGAGGCCGGCAGTTGGGCCGTGACCGGCGCCATTACCGGCGGCCATGTCGAGATCGGCGGCACCCGACCCGTCGATATGGAAGTGGTCGCGTCGGTCCTCGCCAAGATGCGCGTCCAGTGCGTGCAGGACAACGATGTGTTTCGAGTCGAGGCCTCGCGCCTCCGCGGCGCCGGGCGCATTACCACCGGGTTGTGGCCCAGCTTCCCGAGCGACCTGGTCAGCCTGGTCACCGTGCTCGCCACGCAGGCCGACGGCGCCACGCTCGTGCACGACTGGCTTTACGAACTGCGGTTGTTTGCCTTGGAGCAGATGAGCGGCATGGGGGCTGACCTGTTCCTGTGCGATCCCCATCGCATTATCGTGACCGGGCCGTGCAAGCTGCGCGGCAAGAGCCTCGACAGCCGCGACATCAGGTCCGGCATGGCACTGATTGCCGCGGCACTGGCGGCAGAGGGGCAGAGCCGGGTCGAACCCCTCGAAACGGTGGAACGCGGCTACAGCCGGCTGGTGGAACGCTTGCAGAAGCTGGGCGCGTCGGTCGCGAAGGTCTAGCGGCCCTTTGGCGGCTTAATCGGAGGCGCTGGGACGCGGACGGGCGCCGCCGGACCTGCCGGGGCGTTCGGGAACGCGGGCGCTGCGCCAGTGGCTTCGTCACCGCCCGGTGGCCGCTGGGGTATCGGCAGGGGAATGGGCAGCGGAACAATGTCGGTGACCGGTGCGCCACCGTCGCGGCCCATGCGGAACGGCTGCAGGTCCTCGGCGGTCAGGTTCAGCACCCGCACAATCCGCGGCGTCAGCGTCAGGATGATGTCGGTCTCCTGCGTCTCTTTTCTGTTGTAGCCAAAGAGCCGGCCAATCACCGGGATGTCGCCGAGGCCGGGGATGCTCGCGAGCGACGAACGCTCCTCGTCGCGGATCAGGCCGGCGAGCATGTTCGTCTCGCCGTCCTTCAGGCGAATCACCGTGTTGATCGAGCGGCTGCCGAAAGTGGGCAGGCCGCCGAACCCAGTGCCTGAAATGCTGCTCAACTCCACCTTCAACGCCAGCGTCACGGCATCGTCGTGATGGGTGCGCGGCGTGATGTCGATGTTGACGCCGATCGGTTCGTAGTTGAAGGACGTGATCGGCTGGGTCTGCACGCCGCCGGCGGCGATCGGCGAGAACGTCGTGACCGGCACCGGCACGCGCTCGCCGAAGCGGGCCTGCGCCGGAATCCCTTCCGACGTGCGCAACTGCGGGTTCGCCAGGATCCGCGTGGCCCCGTCGTTTTTCAGCAGGCGATAGTAGAGCGACGGCAGGTTGGTCAACAGCACGTCGGCCTGGGTCAGGTTGGTCAGGCTGCGCAGCGAGATGCCGCCCTCCCGCTTGATCTCGGCCTGGCCGTTGATGCCGGTGGGCGACGAGGACGGCGATGCCAGTTGCAGGCCGTACTCATGCATGCGAGTCCGGTTCACCTCGAGCAGCTCGACGTCGATGATTACTTCCGGCCGCGCCTTGTCGATCGCGGTGATGATCTTCCCGGCGGCGGTAATCCGCTCAGGCGTGTCCTTGATCGTGATCGCGTTGGTGGCCGTGATCGACGACAGACGGCGCGCATCGACGACGATGCGGAGCATGTCGATGGTTTCCTTGAGGTCGGCGTTGCTCAGGTAGAAGGTGCGGACGATCTCCTCTTCGTACTCGCGCCGCTTGGCCGCGTTGTCGGGGACGATCGTAATGGTGTTCGCCGAAGTGGCGCGCCAGAAGTTCCGCGTCGTGGTCGAGACCGCGGCCAGCGCCTCTTCGAGCGACACGCCGCGCAGGTCGATCGACACCGGCTGGTCGCGGAACGTCGGGTCGAACAGCACGCTCAGGTTGGTGAACTTGCCGATCGCCGCGTAGACATCCCTGGAGCCGGCATCGCGGAACACCAGGCTGTCGGGCAGCTTGACGCCGGTCGGCAGGGTGGCGCCGGGCAGCGGCGTCTCCAGGCTTTGTTCAATCAGCGATTGCAGACGGGTCTTACCGTCTTCACGGACGGCGACCTTGGCGCGCAACTGCGAACGCGTGGCCTGCAGCTCGGTATTGATGTCGCCGTTGCCGGGATTCAACTCCGAGGCGAGTTGATACTCGACCAGGGCTTCTTCCAGGTTGCCGGTGGCGGCGAGGCGGCGAGCCTTCGCGAAATGGTCCTGCGAGGCGCGGAGCTTGGCGCGCTCGAGGCCGGTGCGGGCGGTCAGGTCAGCAGGCCTGGCGCGCACGAGCTTGGTGTACTCGGCCACCGCCAGGTCGTAGTTCTGGGCGGTCTCGGCGTCGCGTGCCACTTTGAGGGAACCACCGGAACTGGCGCAGGCGGCGAGCGTCACCACGGCTGCCAGCAGCAGGGCGGTCCGAAGCGAGCGGGCGAAGTGGCTATTGGGAGCGTGCACCATTGGTCAATACTTCCACGCCGCGGGGAACGCGAAACTCAAAGTCTTTATCGGTCAAACCCCGATTTTCCTTCAGGTTGGTGAAAGAAAAGGACGACCGGCCGCCCTGCTTGTCGAGGGCCGTCAAGAATTGGATTTGCAGGGTTTTCGGCTCGATGCCGATCCCCAGGGACTCGTAGTCCTGGTGAGCTTTACGCGGCACCAACTGCAAGGTGACCAGTCCCGGTGCCGCCCCGGGCAATGGCGTGAAGGTGGCCACGTAGTCTCGACCGAGGTCCGAATGCCCGGCCAGGAAGAGCGCCGGGATGTCGCCGTCAGCGGGGTCGGGCGCAGGACTGATAATCACCTGCTTGTCGGCCACCAGGTGCGTATACAGCCGCCTGCCGTCAGAGACGAACTCCTTGCGCTCTGGCTTGGTGTACGTGAATCGCATCCGGCCCGGACGCTTGATGGCCACAGTGCCGCGTTCGGTGGTTTTCGTCCGCAGCACACCGCCCTCGTAGGTCTGGATGAAGTCGCCCGAAAAGTCCCTGATGGCGTTGTAGCGTTGTTGCACCTTCGTCGCCAGCGCGTTGGGGTCCTGGGGCGCCTGGCCGGCGGCTACCGTCAGGCTGGCAACGAATGCCAAAGATGATGCGAGAAGAAACCTCACGGTACCCATACTATTAGGACTCGTGCGTGAGTAGTTAAGTTGCTTTGGGGGAGGTCGACTTGCGGTGGCGCGCCATGAGCGAACCGCCGGCTCTTCGGAGCCGGAACGTCGGTGAGTCGAATGGTGGACGGCACGAGGATCGAACTCGTGACCTCAGCGTTGCGAACGCTGCGCTCTCCCAGCTGAGCTAGCCGCCCTTCAAATCGACAACCGAACAATAATATCAAAGCTTTCTGCTTTTTCACTGTTTCTTAAGGGTTACCAAGTGCCTCAGGTCAAGAAAATCGGCGTTCTCACAGGTGGCGGCGACGCCCCGGGGCTGAACGCCGTCATCCGGGCGGTCGTCAAGGCGGCCCACAATGCTGGCATTGAAGTCGTGGGGCTCGAAGACAGTTTCGACGGCTTGCTCGACCCGTCGCGGACGCGAGTGCTTACGCCGCGCGACGTCACCGGGATTCTGCGCCTGGGCGGCACCATTCTCGGGACGACCAACCACGGCAACCCGTTCGAGTATCCGGTCGATACGGCTGAAGGCAAGGTCGACTACTCCGATAAGGTGGTCGAGACGTTCCACAAGATGGGGCTGCACGCCCTGGTGGTGATAGGCGGCGACGGCTCGTTGAGCATCGCGCACCAGTTCTACCTGAAGGGCATCCCCATCGTCGGCGTGCCGAAGACCATCGACAACGATATCGTCGGCACGACCAGTTGCTTCGGCTTCGACACCGCGGTGGACTTCGCGGCCGGGGCGATCGATCGACTGCACACGACCGCGGAGGCGCACAAGCGCATCATCGTGGTCGAAGTGATGGGCCGCTATGCCGGATGGATCGCGCTGCACAGCGGCGTGGCGGGCGGCGCCGACGTCATCCTGATGCCGGAGATTCATTACGACCTCGACAAGGTCGCCGCGACCATTCGTAGGCGCGAGTCGTTCGGCGCCAAGTTCAGCATCGTGGTCGTCGCCGAAGGCGCCAAGCCGGTAGGTGGGAGTTTCACCGTCAGGCAGGCCGCGCGCGCCGGTTACGTCGAGCGTCTGGGTGGTGTCGGGATCAGCGTCGCGGAGCAACTGGAAGAGAAGACCGGCAAGGAGGCGCGTTGCGTGGTGCTCGGCCACTTGCAGCGTGGTGGCGGTCCCACGGCCTTCGACCGGGTGCTGGCCACGCGATTTGGCGGCGCGGCGGTCGCGCTGTTGCAACGCGGCGTGTTCGGCAAGATGGTGGCGAACAACCCGCCCGACATCGTGCCCGTGCCGCTGGCCGATATCGTCGGCCGCACCAAGACGGTGCCGCTCGATTACGACCTGCTGAGGACGGCCCGAGCCATGGGCGTGTCGCTGGGCGATTAAGTGGTCCGGCTAAGCCGAACGCCACATTTCGCGATGTGGCATCCGCCTTTAGGCGGATAAGACGTCGAGATACTTGAGCGCGCCGCCGGTGTTGAACAACACCACCGTTTCGTGCGGCTTGATCCGGCCGCTCGCGACGAGCGTGCGAATCGCGCTCAGGGCCGCGCCGCCTTCGGGTGCGGCCGACACACCTTCGAGGCTGCCAAGCAGCTTCATGTCCGCGACCATTTGCGCGTCGGGCACTGCCACTGCCGCGCCCCCGCTTTCGCGCAGCGTGCGCAGGATCAGGAAGTCGGCGATGGCGCGCGGCACGCGCAGTCCATCGGCGACGGTGTGCGCGTTGTCCCAGGTGCCCGCGGTCTCGGCGCCGCTGTCAAAGGCGCGAATGATCGGGGCACAGCCCTCGGTTTGCACCGACACCATCTTCGGGCGCTGCCCGGCGGCCAGCCAACCGATCGCCTCCATCTCCGCAAAGGCTTTCCACATTCCGACCAGGCCGGTGCCGCCGCCAGTGGGGTAGATAATCCAGTCGGGCAGGGTCCAGTTCAGCTGCTCGGCCAGCTCGTACCCCATGGTCTTCTTGCCTTCGGCCCGCCCCACTTCACGGAACGTCGCGACTTCGTACCAGCCGAACGGCTTGGCGGTCTCGTTGGCGACCTTCCCCGCGTCGGTAATCAGTCCATCGACCAGCGTCACGTTGGCGCCGTAGAGGCGGCATTCGTCGACGAATGGCTGCTTCGCATCGCGCGGAATGAAGACTTCGCACTTCATGCCCGCCGCCGCGGCGTAGGCCGCCGCCGCGTTGCCGGCGTTGCCCGCCGTCGGGAGAAACACCGTTTCGGCATTGAGCGCCTTGGCGCGCGAGATCGCGGCCGACAGCCCTCGGGCCTTGAAAGAGTTGGTGGGGTTGAGCGACTCGTCCTTGATCAGCAAGCGCTCGAGGCCGAGCGTGCGGCCGAGGCGCTGGGCATGCAGCAGGGGCGTGAAGCCTTCGCCGAGCGTGACCGGGGCGTCGGCGGCCAGCAGCGGCATCATTTCGCGATACCGCCACATGTTCGGCGCGCGGTCGGCGAGCGATTCTTTCTTCCAGGCCCGCGCCGCCTTGAGGTCGTAGCGCGCGAGCATGGGCAGGTTGCAGGCGGGGCAGAGGAAATGAATCTGCCGGGGATCGAACGGACCCGCGCCGCACCCGCTGCTGCACTCCAGGTGCGTCAGGTAGCTACTTGCCAAGCAGCTCCTGGTCTTTCTTCTGCTGAAGTTCGTCGATGGCCTTGACGTGCTGGTCAGTCAGCTTCTGCACTTCGTCGAGCGCGCGCTTTTCGTCATCTTCCGAGATGTCGTGGTCCTTCAGCATCTTCTTGAGCCGGTCGTTAGCGTCGCGGCGCACGACGCGCACGTGGTTGCGGCCTTCCTCGGCCATCTTGTGCACGTGACGCGAGAGCTCCTTGCGCCGTTCTTCAGTCAGTGACGGAATGGGGATGCGCAGCACTTTGCCGTCAGAGGCGGGGTTCAGGCCCAAGTCCGACAGCCGGATGGCGCGTTCGAGCGCCGCCATGATCGACGGGTCGAACGGCTGGCACACGATCAGCGCCGGCTCGGGAATCGACAGCGTCGCCACCTGGTTGAGCGGCATCTTCGAGCCATACGCCTCGACCTGCACGCCCTCGAGCATGCCGGTGGAGGCGCGGCCGGTTCGGACCCCGGCCAGTTCTTTGCGAGCGAACTCGACGTGCGCGTCCATGCGCTTCTTTGCTTCGGCGAACAACCCTTTGACGTCAGTTACATCCATAGTCCTGAACCTGCGTGCTGGAACCTTGTGAGTCAGCCTTGTGATTAAACGGTGGCGTCAAGCCGTCACGAGTGTCCCGATGGTTTCCCCCATCACGACCCGGCGGATGTTGCCCGGCGTCTTGAGGTTGAACACGAGAATCGGCAGCTTGTTGTCCATGCAAAGGGAAATCGCGGTCGCGTCCATGACCTGCAGGCGCGCCTGCAGCACCTGCAGGTAGGAAATCGTGTCGTAGCGGGTCGCCGTCGGGTCCTTGATCGGGTCGGCGGTGTAGATGCCGTCGACCTTGGTGCCCTTCAGGATGACTTCGGCCTTCATCTCCATTGCCCGCAACGCCGCGGCGGTGTCGGTCGTGAAGTACGGATTACCGGTGCCGGCCGCGAACACCACGACGCGGCCCTTCTCCAGGTGCCGCACGGCGCGGCGGCGGATGAACGGCTCGGCCACCGCCCGCATTTCGATGGCCGTGAGCACGCGCGTCGCGACCCCGTTGTGTTCGAGGGCATCCTGCAACGCGAGCGCGTTGATGACGGTGGCCAGCATGCCCATGTAGTCGCCGGTCGACCGGTCCATGCCGCGCGCGCTGGCGGCCAGGCCGCGGAAGATGTTGCCGCCGCCGATGACGACCGCCGTCTGGACGCCAAGCGCCTGGATCTCGGCAATGTCCTGGGCGATGCGCGTGGCCACGGCCGGGTCGATGCCGTAGTTCTGGTCGCCCATGAGGGCTTCGCCAGAGAGCTTCAAGAGAATCCGTTTGTAGTGGGGAGGGGGCGAGGACGGGTCGGAAGGCACGAAAGGATTATACAAGGTGCCTACGGTGCCTAAAGTGCCTAAAGTGCCTGAGGTGCGACTAGCACTTCAGGCCCCTTAGGCACCCTAGGCCCCTCAGGCACTTTATTCCGCCGCCAATTCGCCGAGCTTGAACCGGACGAAGCGCGTGATGGTGACGTTCTCGCCGGTCTTGGCCGTGGCGGCCGCGACCATCTGGTTGATCGTGACGTTGGGGTCGCGGACCGACGGCTGATCCAGCAGGCACACCTGCGAGTAGTAGCTGTCGAGCTTTCCCTCGATAATCTTCTCGATCACATTGGCCGGCTTGCCCGAGCTGGCGAACTGGGCGCGGTAGATCTCGCGCTCTTTCTCCAGGACGTCGGGGCCGAGCTCTTCGCGCCGCACCACCAGCGGGCTGGCCGCGGCGATGTGCATGGCGATTTCTTTGGCCAGCGTCTGGAATTCTGGCGTGCGCGCCACGAAATCCGTCTCGCAGTTCACTTCTACGAGCACGCCCACCTTGCCGCCCATGTGAATGTAGTGCCCGATCACGCCGTCCTTCGCGAGCCGGCCGGCGCGCTTGGCCGCCTGGGCCAGGCCCTTCTTCCGCAGAATGTCGACGGCCTTGTCGACGTCGCCGCCCGCTTCCTCGAGCGCGGCCTTGCAATCCATCATGCCTGCGCCGGTCTTGTCGCGCAGTTCCTTGACCTGTGCTGCTGTCGCTGCCATTTCGCTAACTCCTCAAACGAAAGATCGCTGTACGTAAAACGCGCCGGCCCGTGTTATCGCAGCCGGCGCGGGAAGTGGCGACAAACCGTTCAGGTTTGTCGAATCGGCCTTAGGCCGTGGGGGCGGGCGTCTCTGCGGGACGCTGGGGCTTGCGCAGGTCGGCCGGTCGCACCGTGCGGCTGGCTTCGTGCGCGGCGGCGGCTTCGGCCTCGCTGGCGACCTGTTCGGCCATGGCCGACTCACGCTGGCCGCGTCCGTCGATCACGGCATCGGCGACGCGCGACACGAACAACTTGACGGAACGCAGCGCGTCGTCGTTGCCCGGAATCACGTAGTCGATCTGATCGGGATCGCAGTTGGTGTCGACGATGCCGATCACCGGGATCTTCAGCTTGCGGGCCTCGTCCACGGCAATCTGTTCCTTGCGCGTATCGACGACGAACAGCGCGTCGGGGAGGCGGCCCATGTGGCGAATACCTTCGAGGTTCTTGAGAAGCTTGCGCTTCTCCTTCTCGGCCTTCGCGATTTCCTTCTTGGGCATCGTCTCGTAGCGGCCGTCGGTCGACATCGCCTCGAGATCGCGCAGGCGGTTGAGGCTGCGCTGAATCGTCGTGAAGTTGGTCAGCAGGCCGCCGAGCCAGCGCTCGTTGACGTAGTACATGCCGCAGCGGGTGGCTTCTTCCGCGACCACATCCTGCGCCTGGCGCTTGGTGCCCACGAAGAGGATGGACTTGCCTTCGGCCGCCAGCTGGCGCACAAAGTCCTCGGCCTCTCGGTAGTGCTTGACGGTCTTGCCGAGGTCGAGAATGTAGATGCCACTGCGTTCCCCGAAGATGAACGGCTTCATCTTGGGATTCCAACGCTTGGTCTGGTGTCCGAAGTGCACGCCTGCTTCGAGCAGGTCCTTCATCGCGAGCGGGGTCAAATTGCCTCCATCCATGGCAGCCATTAGCGCTTGC